>NZ_JBSRXP010000003.1:0-503973 GCF_054055715.1 Luteibacter sp. PvP120
GGCGCCGGTCGGTGGGCGCGCGCGCCGGCCCACCCCCGGCGCCCGTCCCCCCCCCGGGGGGGCCCCCCGGCCCCCCCCCCCCCCACCTCCCCGCACCCTATGAGAGACAGCGGCTCCGGTTTCAGTACGGGCCGTGGTCACGCACCAAAGATGTTATGTGAGGCCAGGCATGCCCAACAACGAGAGCGCGTTCGGTACCGCCTCACCCCGCGCGGTGTTGTCGAAAATGCACCAGACGTCCTTACCACTGTGACGGGCCTGCTCCATCCGCTGAGCGATGCTCCGGATGAAGGGCTCGTCGTAGGCGGAGTAATAAACCTGCGGCGTACCGTGCAGTCGTAGATACAACAGGCGCCCGTCGTCGGGGGGTTCGGCATCCGCGACCGGCGACGGGTGGGCCCATACACAAGAGACCCCCGCCTCGTCGAAAACGGCGGCACCCCGATCGGTGAACCATGACGCATGGCGCGGTTCGCACGCCACCGGCATGCGTGTCGCTCGACGCAGGGCCGAGAAGAAGCCCGTGGCTATTTTCACGTCCAGTGCAAGACTGGGCGGAAGCTGGATGAGGAGGCAGCCGAGGTGGTTTCCCAGCCCGCCGGCCTGCTGGAGAAACGCTTCGAGGGGCTCTTCGACCGCCTGCAAACGCCGCTCGTGCGTGATCGTGCGGGGCATTTTTACGCTGAAGCGGAAGGCCTCAGGCACGCTCTCTGCCCAGCGGCGGTAAGTTTTTTCCTGGTGCGGGCGATAGAACGACGAGTTGATCTCGACGCAGGGAAACACCTTGGCGTAGCGCTCGAGGTGGCTGCCTTCCCCGGGAAACACCGACGCGACTTTCGAGGAGAGGGCCCAGCCGGCGCAGCCCACGCGCACGGCGGCTCCCCGATTCCCTCGGCGCTCGGTCACGCGGATGCATCGCTGTCGAGGATCATGGCGTCCGACTCAATGACTACGTTCGAAGTAGTTGGTCCGCATGACCTGCTGGTTGTCCGATCCCGGATAGACCGCCGTCTCGACGAGGTGATTCCGATCCGACGTGACGGCATAGACGCGTGTGGAAACCAGGATGTCGCCTTTGCGTAGCGCCATGACCAGTACACCGGGAACGGGGTGTGACAGGGCCACCTGATCGGCTTCCGGGCTGTTGGTTACCGGGGCATACGTGCCGTCCGGCGAGACCCTGGAGTCCGAATGGACCTGCTCGCCGGTGGCGTACAGGATATCGACATGGATGGCCCATGTTCCGTCACTCTTGTCGGCGAACGAGAAGGTGACGCTTTTCGGTCGCTGGCCGGGCGGCATCGCCATACGCGACGTATCGAGCGACCATGTACCGGCCAGCGGTGACTGAGCGCTTCCTGTCACCACCGCGTGTGCGGTGACTGGCGTGCCGGCCCTTGCCATCGGGCCGAGTGTGGACATCAGAAAAGCCGCTGCGATCACTGACCATCGTGGATACATGTCGCTCTCCTGTCACTGACGTGGAACCAGGACCGCAATGTATCAGACACTTACGCCCGTTTTGGCGCGCCCGCTCAGCGCCCCAGCGCAGGGTCCGACACGGACGGGCGCCCATCCTCCCGATGCCCGGCGAACCGCCGCAGGAACAGCGGGTCGGCGTCGCTGGTGGCGGTCAGGTCGTACCAGTGGTCGCAGCCGCCGATGTCCCAGTGGCTCTCCACGCGCTGGCCCGGCAGCAACCAGTACCGTCGGGGCACTTCGTCCAGATAGTCGTTGGGGGCGATGGTGACCGCGCAGGGGCGGCCGCCGTCGTTGCTGACGACCAGGTGCAGTTCGCCAGCGCGCCGCCCGCGGACCAGCGTGACCTCGGGCAGCGCGATGCCGGGGTGGTCGCTGCCCTTGTCGGGCTGCTTGCCGCTGAACTGGCGGAGGAAGCCGTTGGGGCCGTGCACGACGAGGTCATAGGCATCGCCGCTGTATGCGCTGGTCCAGTGATCCGACAGCTTCTTTCCGGCTTCCACGGTGTAGGTCCACGGCCCGTCCTTGCGCAGCGACGAGGTGACGTGGAAGCACGCGCCCATCGCGCCGCGGTTGCCGAAGTCAAGGAGATAACGACCCTGTTCGCGATCGACGCGCCCGGTCACCTCCAGGTCGTAGGCCAGCGCACGCGCCGGGCGCTGGCCGCGTTCCTGCCGCGGCAGCCGCTGCTCGCCGGGCGGTACCGGATGGTAGTCGGCATGGGTGGCCTGATCGGGCTCGTAGGCCTTGGTCGGGGGCAGCGACGGCACGCGGCCATCGTGGCCATCGAAGTCGAAGGCACGCGTCAGGTCGCCGCAGACCGCACGCCGCCACGCCGAGATGTTGGGCTCGGCCACGCCGAACCGCTGCTCGAGGAAACGCAGGATCGACGTGTGGTCGTAGGTCTCGGAACACACCCAGCCGCCCTTGCTCCACGGCGAAATGACCAGCATCGGCACGCGCACGCCGAGGCCGTACACGCCGGGATCGAAACCCTTGCCCCCGGGATACACCTCGTTGTCCGCATTCACGGTGGACAGGCCACGGTCGCGCGAGGTCGGCGGATAGGCGGGCACCACATGGTCGAAGAAGCCGTCGTTCTCGTCGTAGGTGATGAACAGCGCCGTCTTGCTCCACACCTCGGGATTGGACGTCAAGGCGTCCAGCACGCCATCGATGTACCAGGCGCCGTAGTTGGCCGGCCAGCTCGGGTGCTCGGTATAGGCTTCCGGCGCGGCGATCCAGGAGACCTGCGGCAGCGTGTCGGCCATGACGTCCTTGTGCAGGATGTCGAACAGCGACTGGCCGGTGGTGGTCTGTGTCCCGGTGCGGGCCTTGTCGTAGAGCGGGTTGCCCGGCTCCGCGTCACGGAACCGGTTGAAATACAGCAGCGAGTTGTCGCCGTAGTTGCCGATGTACGGATTCTTGCCCCACCCCCACTTGCCTGCCGCGTCCAGCCCGGTGCCGATGTCCTGGTAGATTTTCCAGGAAACCCCTGCCGCCTCGAGGCGTTCCGGGTAGGTGGTCCAGCCGTAGCCCTTCTCGTCGTTGGCCAGGACGGGGCCGCCGCCCTGCCCGTCGTTGCCGACGTACCCGGTCCACATGTAATAGCGATTGGGGTCGGTGGAGGACAGGAGCGAGCAGTGATAGGCGTCGCAGAGAGTGAAGGCATCCGCCAGGGCGTAGTGGAACGGAATGTCTTCCCGGGTGAGGTAGGCCATGGTGGTGGTGCCTTTCGAGGGCACCCACTGGTCGTACCGGCCTGCGTTGAAAGCGGCGTGCGTGTCGTTCCAGCCGTGCGGCAGGTCTTCGATGAATTGCAGGCCCAGGTTGTCCGCCTGCGGGCGGAACGGCAGCACGTAGTCGTCGCTGCCGGCAGTGAGCGGCTGGTGCCAGACGGTGCGGCCGGAAGCCAGCGTCGTCGTTCGCGGGTCGCCGAAGCCGCGCACACCGCGCAGGCTGCCGAAATAATGGTCGAACGAACGGTTTTCCTGCATGAGGATCACCACGTGCTCGATGTCCTTCAGCGTGCCGGTACGCCGTGCGGCGGGCACGGCCAGGGCTTTCTGGATCGACATCGGCAGTGCCGTCGCCGCCAGGGCGGCGCTTGCGGCACCGAGGGAGAGCTTGAGGAAATGCCGGCGATCAGTCATGCGTATACCCGTGCGCTGGGAAGGGAGCCCTTGCGTCGGGTATTGTCGCGGCGGGTTGTTACAGTTTTCTCATCCTCACGGGGGCAACATGGTGGTGCAAGGACTGGACGCGCATCGGCGCGTCCTGGTGCGCGTGCTGGGACTGCTGGTCGGCGTCGCCGTGATCGGCGTGGGTTCGTATGCCTTCGTCGTCAACCTGCAAACCCACGCGGACCTCACCTTCCTGCGGTTTGCCAAGGACCTGTTCACCGGTTTTGCGGCGTTCGCGGCCTTTGGCCTCACTTTTCGCAGCGTCCGTACAGCCGGCTGGACGTTGTCGGCGTCGCTACTCGTGTACCTTGCCTGGTATTACGCGCTCACACCGGTCGTCAGCCTGCCCTCGGCGCTGTTGCCCCTGGTCATCATGATCATCGCCGCCTATGTGGCGGGACGCAGGGCACTGTGGATCTTCATGGCCGCCACCGAGGTGGTCGTGCTCCTCTCCGCCGTCGTCGAACTGGCCGGCGCGGAGGCGCCGCTGGACATCGATCCCGCCTTCATTGTCGCGTTCCTTCGCCAGGTCTTCCAGATCGCCCTCGTCGCCGTGCTGGTCGACCGCACGGTCGTGGTGCTGAGCAATGCCCTGGATTTTTCCGATCAGCAGCGGCGCAAGGCGGAACAGCTTTTCGTACGCCTCGGCGAACAAGCGGAAATCACCATCAGCCTGCAGCGCCAGGTGAGCCGGACCGCCCAGTCCGAGGCCGCCGCATCCCTGGCGACGGCGGTGTCGCACGACCTGGGCAACCTGCTCAACGTCATCGTCGCCTACGTCGAAAAGGCATGGAGCCACGTACGCCATACGGAGGGCGTGCTGGCCGATTCGTTGAACGGTATCGAGGCCGCCGCGGATCGCGCCGTGGACCTCAACCGGCGCATCACCTCGCTGGCACGTGCCGCGCCGCGCCAGGCCACGCCCATCGACCTGGCCACGGTGCTACCGGGGATCGTGCCCCTGCTCGCCATGACCCTGGGGCAGGCCATCGAACTGCGCGTCGATATCGGGCCCGGCGATCACCGGGTGGCGTTCGACGAACCGTGCTTGGCCCTGATCCTGCTGAACCTGGCCACCAACGCGCGCGACGCGATCGACGGTCGCGGGGTCGTCGACCTGGCCTGCCGCGCCGACAACGGCCAGTCCGTGCTGATCTTCACCGACAACGGCAAGGGCATCCCGGAATCCCAGCGGCACACGGCCTTCGAACCGTTCTGGACGACGAAAGGCCCGGAGCGCGGCACGGGGCTCGGTTTGTTCAGTGCACGCCAGATGGCGGAATCGCTGGGTGGCCAGCTGGTCCTGGCGCCCTCGCCGGACGCGGGTGCGCGCTTCGAATTGCGCATGCGTCGCGCCGGGGTCGCCTACGACTCCAGCAGCCCGTAACCGCTGCCGCGGATGGTGACGATCTCCAGCTTCGGTTCGGTGGTGCGGACCACCTTGCGACGCAGGCGATGGATGAGCACGTCCAGGCGGTGCGGGTCGAAGTCGGCGGTATTGCCGGTGAGGGATTCGATCAGCGCCTCGCGTTCCACCGGCCGCCCCTGCTCCCGGCGCAGCCGCTGGATGATGGTGCGCTCGGCCTCGGTCAGGGCGATCAACTCGCCATCGGGGCCATGGAGGTACCAGCCCTCCCGATCGGACGCGTCGCTGACCACGGTGCCGCCACCGGCGGACGTCGCGGACCACGTGCGCCTCAGCACGGCGTGCAGCGCCGAGGCCAGCAATCCCACGGTCACCGGCTTCATGAGGTAGAGGTCACCCCCCAGCTGGAAGGCCGACAGGCCGGCGGACTCGATGGGGAGCGCACTGAGCGCCACCATGCCGATCTGCGATCCGCTCGCCCGCAGGTGCTGGATTACCCGTAATCCGCTACCGCTGGGCAGGTTGACGTCCACCACCAGCAGGTCGAAGGCGTCGGCTGTCCATTGCTCGTAGAACTCGGTGGCATCGGGAAACGTGCTCGTGGCGAACCCGTAGCATTCCAGGCCGGGACCGAGCAATTTCTCGCGTAATTCCTCGTCGTCCTCGATCAATGCAACCCGTGCCAGCACCATCGAACCCCAAGTTACCGAATATGTGCCTTTAAGCTACCCGCACGAGGGGTAGAAAGCCACCGCCACCCGAATGGGTGACGGTGGCCTGAGGCGCGGTAACAGGCCGCGGGGCTGATTACAGCGTGTAAAGCCCCATGGCCGAGAACGACGTGCCGGCCGCCATGCCCGAGACCAGCAGGTAGTACGTGCCGGCGGCGGCGTTGGTCAACGTGACCGATTCGTTGTTGCCCACGTGTGCCGAGGTGTACTGGGCCGAGCCCACCGCCGGCGCCGTATCCTTGCTGACCAGCAGCGTCACGTCGCCGCTGCCGCCCAGGGTGCGCAGGGTCAGGGCGCGTGCCTTGGACGGCACGACCAGCTTGAACAACACTTCAGAGACGGTGCCGTCGGCCTGGAACTTCGTCGTGACCCCGTTGGACAGCGGCAACGCATCCGCCGCCGGGTCGCTCTGCACCATGGCGCGACTGACGGCCGCATAGGTGTCGAGGATGCCTGCACCGTAGGCGAGCGTGGGCTGCTGCGGGAAGGAACGCGCGGTGCGGGCCAGATACGTCTTCACCTGCCCGGGGCTCAGTGCGGTCAACCCGGCCTTGGCGCGGGCGCTTATCATCAGGGCAACCGCACCGGACACTTCCGGCGTGGCCTGGGAGGTGCCCGCCATGCTGCCGTAGGTCGGCGTCGTCGGCACGGTTTTACCCGCATTGATCGCCGACCACGCAAAACCCGCGGCGACCAGCGTGCCCGACGATGCATCGTTCGCATAGCCACCGCCACCCGGGGCCGACAAGGTCACGACCGATCCGTAGTTCGAGTAGAACGCGGGCTTGCCGGTGATGCCGTTGGACGCCACGGTGATGACCCCGGGGCAGTTGGCGGGGCTGGTGGTCGATGCATCCTGCGAACTGTTGCCTGCCGCCACCACGACGGTGACGCCGCGGCTGATCGCATCGGCGACCGCCTTGCCCATGTCGGTGGTCGTGTTGCACACACCGCCGCCGCCCAGGCTCATGCTGATGACCTGCGCAGGGTGCGTATTGTCATCCAGCCCGTCCACGTGGCCACCCGCCGCCCAGACGATCGCATCGGCGATATCCGAGGTGCTGCCACCGCAATGGCCGAGTGCGCGCAGCGGCAGGACACGTGCCTTATAGGCCACGCCGGCCATGCCCACGCCGTTATCGGTCAGCTCCGCCACGTTGCCCATCACGTGCGTGCCATGCCAGGTGCTGTCTTCGGGCATCACGTTCACGTTGTCGACGCAACCACCGTTGCTGGCCAGGTACGTCGAGCCCGTCGTCCAGTCGCCCAGATCCCACGCCCCCTTGGCGCGGCCGTCGGCCGACCGGCCGGAGACGAACGCCTCGGAGATAAAATCGTAGCTGTCGTCGGTCAGGCTGGTATCCAGATCCGGATGCTGCGTCGCGCCCGTGTCGATGACGGCCACCACGACGCCGTCGCCCTGCGCGAGCGACCAGGCCTTGACCGCGTTCGAACCGCCGTAGTTGGCGAATGCCTGGGTGTCCTTGCCGATCGTCTCCATCGTGCCGTCGCCGGCGCGGAAGTGCCACTGGTAGGAAAAGCTGGGATCGTTGGGCGTGCCGGTGGTCGCGTCCGTGGGACGCAGGTCGCGGAAGACGTGCATGCGCACGTCCGGCTCGATGGACAGGACCGACGGATCGGCGGCCACCTGCTTCATGAGTTCCAGCGCGCTCTTGCCGTCGAGCGCCTTGCCGGTGCGTACCACCGTGCCGCCCGAGGCGGTGGTGCGGGCATAACGGAAATCGGCCGAGCGCATGGCGCTGGTCATGACCGAACTCGCCTTGGCATTCATCGCCGATCGCGCGGCGGTGAACGTGCGTACGGCCGTCGCCCCCTGCACGGGCGTGCCCGGCTTGAAACGGACGATGAAGCCGTCGATCCGGTCGCTCGCGGCCAGCGGAAGGCTGGCCACCTTCAGCGTCGTATCGACCGCCTGTGCGGACACGTTCGCTGCGACCAAGGACAGCGCGACGCCGCAAATCCACCCCATGGATACCGATGTTTTCACGTGATTTCCCCGTTTGCCGTTCTTTGAATGATTCATGTCGTTTCCCCCGATGCCCGTTACCAGCCGAAGCTGACGCCCACGGTGCCGCTGCTTTCACCGCCGCCCGCGAGCGAACCGCCCACCAGGATCGCGCCGCTGCCGGGCAGCTGGTGCGCGTAACCCACGGCCAGCGCGCTCTGGCCGTGGTAGCCACCCGCCGCCGCACTGACCCGGTTTTCGGTTCCCGCCGCCGCGGCAATCGCGCCGGCCATGCCGCTCATCGCCGCGCCCATCGCACCGACCCGGGAAACGCGCGTGTCCAACGTGCCCAGGCGTTGCTGCACGCTGTTGGCGAAGCCGTTGAAGTCGCTGCGGCTCACCATGTCCGCGGCACGCGTGTCGGTATAGGCCTTGGCCGAACCCAGCGTCTGCGCGTCGCCGCGATCCGCATAGGTCTGCGCCGCCTGGATCGCCTGGCTGGTGGCCGTGTCGAGCTGACCGCGGTTCACCGCATCCGTGCTGCCCTGCCCCGCGGCCACGTTGGTCACCCGCCGCGTCGCCCCGGCACTACCCACCGAGACCGTGTCGGCCTGGTCGGCCACCGACCCCGCGCCGAGTGCCACGGCATTGGCCGCGGTGACTTGCGCGCCCTGCCCCAGCGCCGTGCCCGACGGGCTCTGCACCGAGCTGCCTTCGCCGACGGCGACCGAGCGGGTTGCCGCAGCCGCAATGGTCGCGTTGGCGCCCACCGCCGTGCTCTGGTCCGCGCCGACGACGGCACCGCCGCCGATCGCTGTATCCGACGGACCGACGGCCTTCGAACCCGCGCCGATCGCCGTCGCCTTGTCGCCACCGGCGCTGGCCGTATTGCCCACCGCCACGCCGGTCGATGTCGCCACCGACGCGCCGTTGCCCATCGCCACGCCCGAGGCCGTGCCCGCCGGACCGGCGCCCATCGAACCCAAGGCCGTGTCCAGTGCGCCGATGGCACCGGCGATCGTCGTGAAGTCCTGTCCCAGCACCGAGACATGGAATCCGCCCAACTGCCCCGCGGAGTCGAGGACGGCGCCGCCGCCGACCATGCCCGCCACCGAGTTCAGCGACTGGGTGAGCTGCCCGCCGCTGGTCGCCTGCTGGTTTCCCACCACGGTGCGCAGCTGCGCCAGGTTGACCGCGTCCGTATCCTGCGTACCGGCCGCCACGTTCACGATCTGGCGCTCGTGGCCCGCGCTGCCGACCGAGATCGTATTGTTGCGGTTCGCAATCGCGTTGGATCCCAGTGCCACGGCGTCGTCGACGATGCCTGCCGTACCGACCGGCTGGCTGCTGTCGCCGACCTTCGCTCCCGACCCGATGGCGACGGAACGACTGCCGTTGATCTCGCTATCGGTTCCAATGGCGACATCGCGGGAGAACGCCACGGGTGCCTCGTCGCCTTCGGGAATGTTCTGGCGCCACACCATCACGTTGGAGCCGATGGCCACGCTGTAGTCCGCCTGCGCCCAGGCGGCGTTGCCCAGCGCGGCAGCATAGTTACCGGTCGCGTAGCTACCGTTGCCGACGGCCGTCGCGTTTGTTCCATACACGGTGTTGAAGGAGCCCACCGCGGTCGAGCCCTGGCCATGGACCCTGTTACCCGAACCCAGCGCGGTCGCCCAGTCCGCGTTGGCCTCGGTCCGGTCGCCGGCGGCGAACGAGTCGTAGCCCGTGGCAGTGGTGTAGTAGCCCATGGCGATCGAGCGGACGCCCGAGGCCGCCGACATGGCGCCGATGGCGGTCGAGCCGTATTCGGTGGCCTGCGCGCCGCCGCCGAACGCGCTGGAGAGCCGAGCGGTAGCCTGCGTGTTCTGCAGCTGGATGCCCGCGAAGTCTTCGCCCAGCTGGTCCACCAGCACGTCGACCACGCCGCCGACGGCCACCGCGGAGCGGTCGTTCGCATACGAACCGGAGCCGACCGCCGTGTTGAAGATGCCGTTGGCCTGCGCGCCTGCGCCCAGCGCGGTCGATGCGAGTCCGTTGGCCTGCGTGGTGGTGGCCGTGCCGAAGACGGGAGCGCCATCGGCCGTCTCGTTTCGGCCGCCCAGCGCCACCGAGGCCATTCCTGCCGCGCTGGCGTTACCGCCCACGGCCACCGCATTCGCATTCGACGCCGAGGCGCCGTAACCGCCTGCGAAGGCCATCTGGCCGATCGACGATGCCTGCGCGCCGACGGCAACCGCCCCGTTTCCCAAGGCCAATGACGAGGAGCCGAGCGCGGACGCTTCGCTACCGGATGCGAACGCCGAGCGACCCAGCGCCACCGCGCCATCGCCGCCCGTAACGGCTTGCGACGTATCGTCGGCGGCCGCACCCACACTGAGATACGTACCGGCGACATGCGTGGCCTGCTGGAGCTGGCCGACGTTCACCGCATCGGTCGTTTCCGTACCGGCGGCGACGTTGACGAGCTGGCGCTCCGCGCCGACATCGCCCACCGATACGGTGTTCTCCCGCGAGGCGACCGACGATGCGCCGATCGCCACGGCGTTGACCGCCGTGACCTGGGCACCCACGCCGACGGCCACCGAATTCATGACGCCCGCGACCGCCGAGGCCCCCAGCGCCAGCGCACCCTGCCCGCGGGCCAGTGCGTTGCCACCCAGCGCCGTGGCGTCCTGCCCGTTCGCGATCGCGCTGCCGCCGATGGCCGTGGCGCGGTCGCCACTGGCGAGCGAGCTGTTGCCGTACGCGGTCGCTTGCTCCCCCGTGGCCGCGGAACCCTGCCCGCAGATCGTGGCGTCGGCATTGTTCGATCCCGACGCGTTGGCCGTGCATGCCGTCTGTGCATTCGCGACGGCATGCTGCCCCATCGCCAGTGCCAGGGACAACGCCATCACGCTCAGTCGCAGCGTGTTGCCCGATGCACGGGTGTGGTTGCCCTGACCGGCCGCGTTGCGGCCAGTATCGTTACCAGTACCTGTCATTTCTCGCCCCCGCGAAGTTCGCCCTTGAAGAAGGGCCAACGTTCACAGAACCGACATAGGAATGTCACGCACGGAAGCTCTCGGAACCTCACGGAAGGTCATGGGCACGCGATGCATGCCCATGACCAGGACGTTGCAAGCCGTTACCAGCCGATCCCCAGCTCCAGATGCTCCGGATCCGTCTCGATCAGCGTGGAGCTCTGGTCCGACACATCGTCGTAAGCGAAACCATAAGCCTTGCCATCGATCGCGTGCACGTGCCAGAACCGCGAGTAATAGTTGGCCGGCGACGCCTGGTAGAACGATGAAGCATCCTTCCAGCGCGAGGTGTCTTCCATCACGTGCCGATTGAAGGCCGCGCAGATCTGCGCTTCCAGTTGGCCCTCGACACCCCACGGGTCGGTCGAGTGCGCCAGGGCACCCTTGCCTTCCAGTACGTCCTGCGTGGTCGGCTTGCCGACGGTGAACACCCTGCCCTCGGCTTCGTCCGGCTCGTGCGTCTGCGCCCAGTTGGTATGACGGAAGCTGAGCACGCCGTCGACCACCGATCCCTCGAACTGCTTCGCGCCGATGCTCATCGTGAGGACGTGGTTTTCGTAGTACGCCCACGTCTCGTCGATGTAGCCGTCGAAGTAGTGCTGCTGCGGCTTGCCCACGTCGAACGCGGCCTTGCCGGGCGCCAGCAGGCGGATCGGATCGGCCTCGGTCAGCTGGAACTCGGCGGGCACTTCCTGGTTGTACGCGGCGAAGATCTGCGCGCGGGTCTGGGTGATACCCGAAGCGACGTGGCGGGTCTTCTTGCCACCGTAGACATCGAGCGACAGCGGAAGCGAGAACTGGTCCACCTGCGTCGTGTTGATGAAGATGGCGTCGTCGTTCCAGGTCAGTTCGTACCAGTCGTAATACACCCCGAGGTTCGGATCGGTCGCGTTGAGTGGATTGGGCCCGGCAAATCCGAGGGAGCCGTCCGCCGCCTTGACGATCTTGATGTACATCGGCTCACCGACCGACACGAAGATCCGTGCCGAATCGAGCCTGGGGAGCTTGAGCAGCTTCGTCTGTGCCAGCGTGAAGAAGTAATCGGGATAGTTCTGGCCGTTCTTGCTCAGGTGACCCGCGCCATCGTTGTCTTCAACCCGTACCGGCACCACCGTGCCATCGGGCGTGACCCATGAGAACACCTGCGTCTTCGGGTCGCGGCCGATGATGGCCACGAACACCTTGTCGTCGGTCCATCGCCCGTGGGTGGTGTTGCGCAGCTGCGTGCCGATGAAGCCGGGGTACACGTCGTAGTTGAAGCCCTGCGACGGATCGTCGGCCGGCGTCGTGACCGGTGACTGCGGCTGCGGCTGGACGACGACCGGCGGCGGCGCCGCATAGACTTCGAACTCCCACAGCGAGATGCCGTAGTCCGTGCTGCGCGCCGTGCTGTAGACCCGCACGTAACGCGCCGTGACCGCGCTGAAGTTCACCCGCTCCACGCCACCCTTGCCCGTGACCGGCGTGGCGGTGGTCGACGTCCATGTCTGGTCGTCGTTCGACACCTGCACCTCGTACGACGTCGAGTGCGCACGCTCCCAGCGGAGGATCACGTGATCGAAGCTTTTTGCCGCGCCGAGGTCGAGACGAATCCACGCCGGGTCCGTGAAACTCGAGCCCCACCGCGTGGTGAAGTCGCCATCCACGGCGCCCGCGGGCGCGAGGTAGCCGTCGTTCTCGTTACCGCTGGCGGTGACCTTCGCGCCTACCGCCAGGTTGACGCCACCCTGCCCGTCGCCCGGCGTGCCAGGGCCGTCCGGGTTGTCCGGCGTCGTGGGCGGCTGGGGCGTGGTGCCGCCGGTGGTGCCGCCGTTTTGCCATGCCGGCGGATCGAACCCGTCCGTGGAGCCCGCGACGGTGAGCAAGGCCAGCGTCGTCTCGGTGGCCAGCCCCTGCGCGCTGATCACTCGCACATTGTAGGCCACGCCGTTGTCGGCCAGCGACAGGGCGGGCGTCGCATACGTGCCATCGGCGGTGGACGCCACGAAGTCGTCCGTGGGCGTGCCGTCGGCCGCCGTGGTGCGGCGGTACCACTGGTAGGACAGCGGACCCACACCTGTGGCAGTGACGGCGAAATGCGCCGAACGGCCCACCCCGGCCTTCTGGGCCACAGGCGCGGCCGTCACAGCTGGCGCCAAGACGGTCGCACCCGTCACGCAAAGCGCGTGGGAGGGATTGTTCTCGGCCACCAGACGGTTCGGCGTGCCGTCCGACGCCACCTGCCAGGCGAAGGTCGGGTCGGTGCGATCGTTGGTCGAGGTCCAGATGGTCCACGCCGTGGGGAAAGCACCGCTGGACAGGTTCGGGCCGGCGACGGCCAGGGCCTCGTCGAGCGTCGGCAACCGCGCGCCGGCCGCCTTGCAGTCGGCCATCGCGTTGGACTGCTTGTACTGCGCGCCCTGGTCGGCAAAGCCACGCTGGGCACGCTCCCACACCAGCCCGCTCAGGCGGTCGAGCACATGGTTGGTGTCCTGCAGCGTATAGCGGTCGTTGTTATCGACGCTGCAGCACGTCGGCGAGTCGTACACCTCGAACTCGTAGAGCGAGTAACCGTAGGCGCTGGAACGCTTGACGCCCTGCATGCGCACGTAGCGTGCCGACACGCGGGCGAAGGTGTTGTCTTCGGTGCCGCCGAGGCTGGTATCGACGACCAGGGCGTCCTTGAACCCGCTGTCCTTGTCGTTGGAGTACTGCACGCGATACTGCGACGCGTGGGCCGCTTCCCACTTCAAGACCACGCGGTTGAAGGAGCGCACGGCCCCGAGGTCCACCGTGAGCCAGGCCGCGTCGTTGCCCTGCTCCGACGCCCAGCGGCTGGTCTCGTTACCGTCGACGGCGCCGGCGCTCGGCGTGCCCTGGGCATTCTCCACGCCGCTGGCATAGGTGACCTTCTCGCGGGCGAGGTTAGCGCCCGGCGGCGCCAGTGTCAGTACCGCCGCCTGGCTGGTCACCGCCGCGGCATCACCCGTGATGTTGCTGACGACGACGGTGTAGCGACCCACGTCGGCCTGGCCCACGGCGGCGAGGGTAAGCGTGGCGGCATCGTCACCCACCGGCGATCCGTCGTGCATCCACGTGTAGTGGAACGGCGCGGTGCCCGCGACGGCCACGGTGAATTGGGCAGGCTGACCCGGGTTGGCACGCACGTTGCCCGGCTGCGCCGTGATCACCGGCGGACGCGCCGCGTTGACGGTCAACGTCGCCGGAGCGCTCGGCACGCTGCCCAGCGGATTGGTCACCACCACGGCGTAGTCCACGTTGCCGTCGGCCGCGGTGAGTACCGGGGTGTCGTAGGTGGACGCAGTGGCCCCCGGGATGGCGGCGCTGCCCTTCATCCACTGGTAGGTGACCTTCGGCGAGCCCACTGCCGCCACGCTGAAGTGCGCCTGCTGGCCCACGTCCGCCGACTGGGCCGACGGCTGCTGGGTGATGCTGACCTGACGTGCCGGGAACACGCGCAGGGCGGCCGGCGTGGACTCGCTATCCCCTTGCGCGTTGTGGACGACGACGGTGTACGTCGTGGCGTCATCGGCCTGCGTGGTGGCCGGCGTGTCCAGGATCGCCGCGTTCGCGGACGGCATCACCTGTCCGTTCTTCTTCCATGTGAAGGTCAGCGGCGGCGCGCCGGTGGCGGTTACCGAGAAATGCCCGGCAAAGCCCACGGTCACCTGGTCCTCGACGGGGTTGGCGATGATCGACGGCGGTCCGGAGGCGCCCGACGACGGCTGCGGCACGCCGACGATGTCGAACGAGGCGGAACCCGCCGCCAGGCCTGCCGCGCTCGCGGTGACCGTGACGGTGCCGGTAGCGAACCGCGTGCGCAGCGCGATTTTCTGCAAGCCACCCTCGAACTTCAGCTCGTGATCGCCGGGCGCGTGGTAGCCGTGCACCGGCTCCTGGCTGCCGTCGGCGTTGGTGGTGTGGCCGCCGGCCCAGTCCACCAGCTGCTGCGTGCCGCCCTGGTAGGACACCAGCGACGCCCCACCGGTGACGTCGAACGTGACATTGACGTCGGCACCCTCCGGCACCACCACCCCATCCTTGTCGACCACTCGCGCCTCGATGAAGGCCGCATCCGAACCGTTGGCTGTGATGGCGAACGCGGTGCCGTCGGGGCGTACCAGCTCCGGCACGACGCGCAGCGCGATGTGGTCCGCCTTGCCGGCGGTCGTCAGGCTGTCTTCCACCGGCGCGCCCTGGGCATCGGCCACCGTGTTGCCCAGCGCATCGATGCACTGCGCGGTGGCCGTGCCGGACTGCCACGGGATGTTCCAGTGCACCTGCCCGGGAAGCTTGGTGGTGCCCTGTGCCTGCGCCGTGCCGATAATGTGGCCGGTCCGCGGATCGGTGCCGGTGTTCTCGACGTTGTAGCTCTGCTCGTCGATGCTGTCCCAGGCGTTGGGCTTCTGGTCCGCGCCCTGCGGCACGCCGTTGACCAGCAGCCGCACGGCCGGGCAGTTGGAAAACGCGTTGACCTGCACATCGCCCGAGCGGTTCCAGTGATGGGCGAGCTTGACCACCGGCCTGATCGCGTACGGCACCCATACGGACTGGTAGATGTAGTAGAGCAGGCGCGGGTAGCGGTTCTGGTCGACCATCGAGCTGCCGATGGAGCGCACGTTGTGTACGAACGCTTTCCTGCCGTTCGCGTCGAGGGTGAAGTGCGTGGCGTCTTCCGTGCCTTCGGAAAACTCGATCGTCTCCCCGGGCGTATCGGCGAAGTACCACTGCGCCATGCCGAACGTACCAGCCTTGCGGGCCTGCGAATACGGCACCAGGTAATTCAGCGCAAAGGCCAGCTCGTGGTCGAACGCATGGCGCTGGGAGCCATAGCCCCAGTACTCGGCGCCCCACGCGGGCTTGTTCGGAAACTGGGTCGCGTGCAGGTAGGTCTCGCAACCAGCCTTCGAGCAACTCAGGATGTCGCCGTTGTTGGCGTCGGGCGAGCGGTCGGCCGCGGCACGCGGCGCGATGGCGTCCCACGTGCGCGCCAGCGTGCGCAGCTCCTGGGCGAACGGCGTGTACATCTTGCCGTTGTTCGACTCCCAGGCCAGGATCGACGGATGGCTGCGGTCGCGGATGACGATGTCGCGGTGGAGCTCGCGTTTCAGCATCCACATGTTCGTGCACGGGGTGTTGCCGGCCGCGCAGGGGTCGGAAAAACCGTTCTCGCCATCGCCACTGGGCTGCACGATGAACACGCCGAGCGCATCGGCGGCCTCGACGAACTCGGGGCTGGACGGCGAATGGCCCGGACGCCACAGGTTGCCGCCGGCCGCCGCCAGCTGCTGGAGGTCACGCCATTGCTGCTCCTCGGGCACGGACGATCCCAGGGCCGGATAGTCGTAGCGGCCCGACGCGCCCCAGGTGTATTGCTTCTTGCCGTTGACGTACGGGAAATCCTTGTCCCAGGTGATGATGCGGATACCCAGCGAGCTTTGCTTCGAATCCACCACGGCGCCGTCGATGCTCACCGTATGCACCACCTTGTAGAGGTAGGGCCGGCCATCGGGCGAGTTGTTCGGGAACCACAGCGTCGGGTTGGCGATCATCAACGTCTCGTCGAACACCGGCGTGGCGTCGCCCGGCACCACGTGCGCGGCCAGCGTCTTGTCCTGCTGCTCGCTGACGATCACGTTGCCGCTCGCGTCCACGATCTGCGTCGTGAGCGTCACCGTGGCCGGCGCGTCGCGATCGTTGACCACATTGGTCTGCACGCGTATCAAGGCGGTCTTGTGGTCGGCACTGAGCGACTGCGTGCCGACGTACGTGCCCCAGGTGTTCTGCCCCGCGTAGACGTTCTCCGGGATATGCACGAGGTTGGTGACATGCAGCCGGACCGGCCGGAACAGGCCCGCTTCCGACTGACCGAAGCGGAACGCCCCGGAGAAGCCGGGATCCTGGAAGAACCCGCCGCCACCGCGGCTCACCTTCACCGCGATGACGTCGGTGCCGTCGTACCGGAGCAACCCCGTCAGGTCGACGATGTGCGGCACGAAGCCGACGACGTGCGTCGCGTTGGCGTCGATCTGCCCCGCCTGGTTGAGCACGCCGGTGCCCGGGACGAACTGCCCGTTGACGTACACGCGGTCGCCCGTGTGCGCGCCCTCGAACTCGACCATGACCTTGCGGCCGCGGTAAGACGCACTGTCCTTCAACGTGGTGCGGTACCAGCTGGTCTCACCATCGAGGCTGCCCTGGCCACCGCCGGACTCCTGGTTGATGAACGTGGTGAAGTCGTTGGCGGCATGCGGGATACCCACCGTCTCCCATGCCGTATCGTCGAAGGTGGGTGCGGCACCGGCATCGCCCGCCGGGACCGGGGCATGCCCACTCTGGTTCGCGTATTGCTTGATGTATTTCCACGGCTGCGCGCCGAGGTCCAGGTCGAGCCGGTCGGAGGGCACGACCATGGCCGCGTTGACCGTCGTTACAAGGCAGAGCGCGGTGACGAGCGCGGCCAGCCGTCGATGCCGCGCACGCGTGCACGCCGCTACGGTATGAGTCGTCATGCCTGGGATCCCCTGTGGTCGACCCCAGGCGGATCATGGCGACGGCCGTGACCTTGCGCGTGTTGTCTGACAAATATGATGGCACCA
Organism: Luteibacter sp. PvP120; assembly: GCF_054055715.1. Taxonomy (NCBI): domain Bacteria; kingdom Pseudomonadati; phylum Pseudomonadota; class Gammaproteobacteria; order Lysobacterales; family Rhodanobacteraceae; genus Luteibacter; species Luteibacter sp. PvP120. The sequence continues at coordinate 17,348 of NZ_JBSRXP010000003.1, forward strand.
ATGAAACGGGGTGCTCAATACGGCACAGCGGTCCACGTAGCGCTTATTTCGACGAATATGCTTCAGACGCGAACTGCGTCACACAAGGGCATACCGCCGGCCGGCCCGATCCCGACGCACGACGCTAAGGTGCCCGGCGGGAACGGAGCGTCCCCGTCAGGGCGACCACGGGCCCGCTCGCCATGCCGTGGCAGCACCGTCTGCTAGATTGTCGCGAAGCGGACTCCCAAGGTGGTCCAGGCATGTGTCGAACACGGCCTGCCTCATCGCGGTCCCATGCCTGCCCAACCGTTATCGCCCGAGTGTCTTCATGCCGTCACCTCATCGTTCGCTCGTCATCGTCGTTGCGCTTATCGCCGCCTGCACCAGCGGCAAACGGGATCCCCTGGCTGACGTGCCGTTGGCGCAATGGCGGCAGACGAACGTCGATGCCAGGCACACGACGTTGCCGAACGGACACATCGTGGCCTGGCCGGTGGATGGCGTCCTCGGCTGCTCGATGGAAAGCCCGCCCACATGGCCGACGTGCCTCTATGAAATCGATCGAACAAGCGGCAAGACGCTCTCCGGGGAGGGCTACCACCCTGATCGTTTGAGAGTGCAGCTGGAGCTCGATCCGACCTCTTACCCCGGCATCTTTGCCATGGCCCGCGGGCATTCGGACCAGTGGAAGGAAAGCACGGGCCCGGATCCCAGCCAGAGCACCCCGTACCAGGGCGCGGTGCGAAGCCGCCTGCAAGATCGCCTGGGCGAGCACGCTTACTGGGTGGGTTGCTGGAAGCGATACGACGGTTATCCCTTCGGTTACGGCTGCTCGATGGCTCTCGACCTTGGCGACCAGGGGGCCGCCCTGGTCGAGTTCGAAGCGCCGGAAACCGCCGACGACGTACCAACCGATGCACAGCGTAATGAGGCCCGCGCCATCGCGCAGCACGTCGTCGCGTTGCGCGCCTCGCTGGAGGGCGCTCCTCCGGCAGGTCGCTAACCGTACGAGCAGAAAGTAACGCTGACCACCCTTCCCCATCATGACCAAGGATTCTTCATGCGCAAGCTCACCCTGATCCTCGGCCTGGCCCTCGCGGCGCCTTCAGCGTTCGCAACGGAGGATGTCTCCGTCGGCCCGCAGTACGACACCACCCATGTCTATGTGGCCCCGGCGGATGTCGATGCATTCGTGCAAAGCTTCGCGACCACCTTCGGCGGCAAGTCGACCCGGCAAGGCATCGCTACGGTGACCCCAACCGCGTCGAGCACCTCGACCCAGCTGGTGCAGACCCCGGTCGGTTCGATCTCCGTGTTCGGCTTCCGCACGCCGGTGCCCTACCCGTTCGGGCAGGAGCGCACGGGGTACCTGGTCACCGATGTCGACAAAGCCGTGTCGGCGGCCAACGCACACGGCGCGGCCACCCTCGTCGCACCCTTCGACGATCCGATCGGACGGGACGCGGTGGTTACCTGGCCCGGCGGCGTCAACATGCAGTTGTACTGGCACACGAACAAACCGAACTACCCGGCGCTGGAGCATGTTCCGGAGAATCGTATCTACCTGCCACCGCAGAGTGCGGACGCCTTCATCAAGGCCTTCGTGGCGTTCGCGCACGGCAAGGTCGACGCCGACGAGACGGCACCGGGGAGCGAGGTCGGGCAGAAGGACGGCACGTACCGTCGCGTGCGGCTGTCGTCGCGGTTTGGCAAAGCCGCTGTGCTGATCACCCACGGGCAGATCGCCTGGCCGTATGGGGCGGAGATGACGGGGTATGAGGTCGGCGACCTGGATGCCACGCTGCAGCGGGCACGGGACTCAGGGGCCAAGGTCGTGGTCGATGCGCACGCGGAAGGCAAGCGCCGGGCGGCGATGATCCAGTTTCCCGGTGGGTATGTGGCTGAGGTGCATACCGCGGGACAGTGAGCCGCTGAATAGAACGAGCGGCCTGGTCCAGCCGACCGGCCTACTTGCCGGCGCGCTTCTGTAGATTTGCCAGCAACGCCTTGTCGAGGCTGGCCGCCACGCCGACGCTGCGGCCGGCCAGATTGGCGACCGAATAATGCACCGAGCTGCCCAGCACCTGCGCCGCCTCGGACAGCGTCAGGCCGTAGTCCTGGGCCAGCCACTTGATCAGGCCGGTCGTGGCCGCGCGCGTGGCCTCGTCGACGGATCCGGCCTGCCCCAGCACCATGATCTGCGTGGGTGATTCCACGCGCGGCATCGGTACGGTCTTGCCGTGGATCACATCGACCGAGACCTCCACGTCCATGGACGTTTCCAGGGCGTACTGGGATGTCTCACCGTCGCCCTGGAGCGCATGGGCATCGCCGAAGTACAGCAATGCGCCGGGCTGGTACACAGGCAGGAAGACGGTGTTGCCCTCGACCACCTGGTTGAAGTCCATGTTGCCGCCGGAGCGACCCGTATCGCCTGTAGACATTGCCGGAGAGCCAAAACCGGGCGCCACCGCCATCCCACCCAGCATGGGCCTTACGGGTACGCTGTAGTGCGAGAGCGCCAGCGTGGGATTCATTGGAGAGGCCAGGCCCTTCTCACGATCCAGCTTCCACCGCACCGGCTTGCCCAGCGCTTGCGCCTCGGCGGCGACCGATCGGCCGAGCGCCGGGCCCACGATGCTGTCCAGGCTGTCGGCATAGTCCCTGTTCAATCGCAGCTGCCGTATGTGCACGGCCAGCGTATCGCCGGGCTCGGCGCCGACCACGTAGAACGGACCGACCTGGGGATTGCCGAACAACGCCACCGTGCTGCCGTACCGGTCGACGCCGCCGGAGTCGATCGTTTGGGTGCGGATGCCATCGCCCGGCCATACGGTGAGCACGGGCGCGCGTGTCGCGGAGAACTCGTTCGAATAATCCCTGGGTGTGAATGAGTACACCCTGGGCGGCCCATCCGGACGCTGCGGCAACCGATGTCCGATGAACGGGTGACTCACGCGTTTGCCGGGGCTGTTGGTGTCGGGGTCATCGGCCACACCGGTCATAGCCGCGCCCGTGATCGTGGCCTTGAGGTGGTGGATCGCGTTGCTCGCATCGGTAACGGTGACATCCAACGCGTCACCGCGCCGGGTTCCGACGAGTTTGTCGCCGTCGAATACGCCGGTCAGGGTTTGGCCCTCCTGTGCGAAGGTCAGGGTCTGATACGACGTGTTACCCCACAGGTCCGTCTTTACCAGCCAGGCCTCTTTAGTCGGTTCGGAAGCGCCCACGGCAAGCGGGAGGCAGAGGCAAAAGCCGAGCAAGGCAAGACGAGACGACATGGCTACCCTTCGACGCTGGTAATGCCGGCACCCTAGCAGCGCATCTCGGCGCAGGGCATGTGGCGAATGGACCAGTGACCGCCGTGAAGGCGTCGTCACACTTCGGCGTGCATCCGCGCTTCCGTTCCCCGCGTATCACTAACGACCCAATGACGGGCCCACGGAGAATCTGCCATGAAGACGAATCGCATGAAGACCGCATCGATCGCTGCACTGACCCTGGCCCTCGGCCTGGCCGTCTCGGCACCGGGCTTCGCCCAGAACGCCATGAGCAAGGATCAGACCGTGATGGTCGGCGGCGCGGCGATGTATCCGAGCAAGAACATCGTGCAGAACGCGGTGAACTCCAAGGACCACACCACGCTGGTAGCTGCGGTAAAGGCCGCCGGCCTGGTCGATACGCTGTCCGGCCCGGGCCCGTTCACGGTGTTCGCACCGACCAACGAAGCATTCGATGCCCTGCCGAAGGGTACCGTGGACACCCTGGTGAAGCCGGAAAACAAGGCCACCCTGACCAAGATCCTTACCTACCATGTCGTCTCCGGGCGCTACACCGCCAAGGACCTGATGGCGCTGGTGTCGAAGGGCGGCGGGAAGGCCTCTCTCACGTCCGTCGAGGGCGAGCCGCTGACGGTGATGCAGGCGGGTAATGCGCTTACGGTGACCGATGCGAAGGGCGGCGTGGCGCACGTCACGATCGGCGATGTGCTGCAGTCCAACGGCGTGATCCACGTGGTGGATAAGGTGCTGATGCCGTAACGGCACCGCATCAGACATCTGCTGACAGTTCACCGGGGCGGCGACGAGTCGCCCCTTTCCTGTTCGGCTGCGGAAGCCGCGAGGCGTGGCGCAAGATCACGCTACGTAGCCACATCAGTCCTTCGTCCCCCTCACGATCCGGGCGATGCAGGATCACTTCCCGAAAAGCAGGTATCCGGAACGGCACCTCCGCGATGCTCAACGGCCAGAGCCGGGCCATCTTGTGCGCCAGATGGCGGTGCATCACCGCGACCCGCTGCGATCCGGCGATAAAGCTGCAAACGCCGGTGAACCGCGGTACGAACAGGACGATCCGGCGTGTTGCAGCGAGCGATGCGAGGGCGGCATCGGGGAACGACACGTAGCGGGAGCGCCCGAAAGCCACCGCGACATGATCCAGTTCCAGGAACGACTCCTGCGTCATCCGCGTTTGCATGGCGGGGTTATCCTTCCATCCCACCACGACGAAGTCATCAGAGAACAGCCGTGCCGCCGTCTGTCCGGGTGCGGGAAAAACGTCCGGCGCAATGACAAGATCGGCCAGCGACGGTTCGGTGGACACGCCGTCCGCGCGTGCCATGACATGAAGCGTCACGCCAGGGGCACGGGACATCACGTCGTCGAAAACATCGGCCAACAAGACCTCGCTCACATAATCCGATGCCTCGATGGTGAATCGGCGCATGCACGTGGCCGGATCGAACACGGGTGGCGATACCACCGTCGATTCGATCTGGGCAAGGATGTGCCTGACGGGCTCGACCAGTTGCTCCCCGCGCAGCGTCGGGCGCATCCGTCTGCCTTCAACCACCAGCAGCTCATCGTTGAAATAGTCCCTGAGCCTGTTCAGGGCCGCGCTGGTGGCGGGTTGGCTTCGATGCAGGCGTGCGGCCGCTCCCGAGACACTACGCTCCGTCAACAGCGCATCCAGCGCGACCAGCAGGTTCAGGTCGAGTCCGTCGTAACGCATGGGTGCAACCTCTTGAAAGCCGGCGCCGCCGCTATCGCTGGCGCGCCGTGGATAGTTGGTATCCAAACAACGAATTTCTCAATTTAGCGCATGTCTGCGACGATTCCTTGCGGATCGATGGAGAACAGGGGCTCCTCGATGCGATGCAAGCCATGCCAGCCCAAGCCAGACCCATCCAACGAGAATCCCCATGCGTTTAATCCCCTCCCCTGTGGCACGCGCCCACTCGTGCCGCCTGCCGCTCAGCGCGCTCGCCCTCGCCGTGCTCCTGACCTGCACGAGCGCTTCCGCCCAGGATGCCGCCCTCCTCCAGGGCCGGATGGCGTTCAAGACCCACGCATCGTCAACGCATCCGTTCGCCAAGGCCACCAGGCAGGCGAAGGTGCCGCAAGACCCCTGGCAGGCACCGGAAGGCACGTCCATCTACCGCATGACGGACGCGGAAGAGCAGCAGGCCAACCAGCTCGCCCGCCGCATGGTGGCAAACCTCAGCTTTGCCCAGAAAGTGGCCTACCTCGGCAGCGACCATTTCGGCGCCCAACCCCAATTCAACCTCCCGGCCCTTACGACGGCGGAAGGTACCGACGCCGTCGCCGCGACAGCGACACCCTCCATCGTGTACCCGTCGGCCGCCTCGCTCGCCGCGACCTGGGATCCCTCCATGGCGGCCGAACGCGGACGGCAGCTCGCGCTCGACGCGAAGATGGGCGGCGTCCAGCTGGTCAACGGCCCGGGGCTCAACATGTATCGCACGCCCTACGGTGGGCGCGAGGCCGAATACCTCAGCGGCGAAGACCCGATCCTGGGCGCGGTGCTGGGCACGTCCTACGTACAAGGCCAGCAATCGGCGGGCGTCATGGCGGAACTGAAACACATCGTCGCCAACGACCAGGAATCCAACCGCACCAATATCAACGAGACGATCGACGAGCGTACGTTGCACGAGATGTACCTGTTGCCGTTCGAAGCCGTGGTCAAGCTTGCGCGACCCAGCGCCATCATGTGCGGCTTCACGTCGGTCAACGGCATCTACAGCTGCGAAAACGGCGCCATCGATCACGACCTCATCGTCGGTAAATGGGGCTTCGACGGCTTCCTGCAGTCCGACTGGGGCGCCATCCACGACGTGGGCAAGGCCATGAAGGCGGGCATCGCCATCGACTCGTCAGGTGGCGCCGCCTACACGGAGAGCGCCATCCGTGCCGCGATCGACGCCGGCACCCTTACGGAAGCGGACCTCGACCAGCGCGTGACCGAGGTCATCCGCCAGCTGCTCTATTACAAGATGGGCCCGAACGTCGGCTCGCCCGCCACACGCACCGTGGCACCCCGCCCGGAGGGCGAAGCGCTTGCCACGCAGGCGGCGGCAGACGGCATGGTGCTCCTGAAGAACAGGCAGGGGAACTTGCCCCTTGGCACCACCGTTCGATCCGTCGCCGTGCTCGGCAGCTTTGTCGATGGCCCTCCGGCCCGCCCCGTCGGCAGCGGCTGGGCGCCGTATGCGCATTACGTGTCCGAGCTGGCCGGTCTCAAGGCGGCGCTTCCCGCGGGCACGAAGATCGATTACATCACGACGAACTCCCTTGATCCGGCGACCGCCGCACTGGACGAGCCGTGGCAGAGTTATTACTTCGCCACGCCCAACTGGCAGGGCAGCCCCGAAGTCATGCGCACGGATAGCCATATCGACTTCGACTGGGCGGCAAGCGACGAACCGGCGTGTGCCACGGGCACCGGCAGCTGCGGCTCGGCGGTATGGACAAACCACCTGACGCCGAAGGTCACCGGCGACTACGTGTTCAAGGTCCATGGCAATGGCCAGATGCAGGTGGTGATCGACGGCAAGCTGGTGGTGCGCACCAACAGCACGCTGGCCACGGGCTCGGGCGCCATCGGCTTCCCGGTACCCGCCTCGGCCAAGGTGCGACTGGAAGCCGGCCAGCGCTACGACATCACCGTCACATACACCAATGAGCCGACCTGGGTCTCGTTCCTGGGCGGCATCAAGGGCGCGCACTTCTCGTTTGCGTCGTTGACCCCCGATGCTTCGCTGAAGGATTACGACGCCGTCATCGTGTCGGCAGGTCTTGGCAGCGAGTATGAGGGCGAAGGTATCGACCATGAGTTCGCCCTGCCGGACTTCCAGGGCGATCTCATCGCCAACGTCGCCGACGTGAACGCGAAAACCACCGCGGTCATCTATTCCAGCTCCGCCGTGGACCTCCGGCCGTTCAAGTCGAAGGTGGCCTCCCTGCTCTTTGCGTGGTATCCGGGCCAGAACGGCGGCACGGCGCTCGCCGATATCCTGCTGGGCACCATCAATCCGTCCGGCAAGCTGCCCTTGACGATCGACAAGGACGTGGCCGACAACATCGCCGCCGAGAACTTTCCCATGCCCATCAACCACCACGAGGTGGCGGTCACCTATGAACTCGGGTATGACGAAGGCCCCTACTTCGGCTACCGCGGCTACGACCGGATCGGTGTCGAACCGTCGTATCCGTTCGGCTTCGGCCTGTCGTATACCACCTTCAAGTACGGCAACCTGACCGTTTCCGACGGTTACGTCGACGGGCAGCCTTCCGTCGATGTGGCCTTCGATGTAACGAACACCGGCAAGGTGGACGGCGCCGAGGCTGCGCAGGTGTACGTAGGCGCCACGAATCCTTCCGTGGATCGGCCGGTGCGCGAACTGAAGGGTTTCGACAAGAAGGTGATCAAGGCGGGTGCCACGCAGCATTACGTGGTTCATCTTCCGCAGCGTGCCTTTGCGTATTACGTGAGCCGGAATGCGCGGTGGAGGGTGGATGCGGGGCGTTACGACATCACCGTCGGGGCTTCGTCGGCTGACCTGACGTTGCACGCGAGTTACAACTTCCAGAAACCGGTAGTGCTTACGGAACGGGATAGCTTGCCTATCTTTGATCCGGGGTTTGCGAACTAAGACGCCCCCTCGATAGGGACTGCTTGGAGCAACGCCCGCACATGCGGGCGTTGTCTTTTCATCGGGAGGCAGATGCCTTCACTCCATTGATCACTCGTCTCCGGCCTGTCGAAAAAGCAAGGTCTCAAACAATTGCAGCCATGCAGACATGCTGACGTCAGCGGCATCGCACCAGTCACGAATCTGCAAGGCGTCCAATCGGATCGCACCGGTCTCGACCGCCGAAACGAAGGATTGATTGCGCCCGAGCAGGCTACCGAATTCCTGCTGTGACAAGCCGGTTGCCAGGCGAATTTGCCGAAAACTCGCACTCAGTGCCTTGTTTTCCGGACGGTATAGCGATTTCTGTGCCCTCCGGGCGCGGGGCAGCGTTGTTTGTAGGTGCTTCACGCCCATCAGGCTGTTCTTCCGCCTGTCAGCTCTTACGATTGGCGCACTGCAGCGATTGGCCACAGCATTGCAAGATACGGATAAGTTCGTCAGCCTCCGCTCGGGTCATGCCGACGGCCTCGACCGTCACCCGAATCGGCCGTGAGGCAGGCAGAACCATCGCGACCATTCGCCCGCGAGCGGCGAGCGTTGCGCTCACCAGGGTCCCGACACCTAGACGCTCGACTTCCGGCGTCTCTACCAGTGCGAAGGCCTGTGCATACCGGAGGACAGCGACCCCAAGGTTCCGGTCACTCCAGCTCACTTCCAGCACGGTAGGGTTTGGCCTGGCAAGAATTCGATACGGCTCCATGCACTCGTCCCCCTCGTTTCTTCCATGGCCGTTTCGCAACGATTCTTTACTCGCCCCTCGGCGATATTCAATCTTTCAATTTTTGGCGGTACTGACGCCAGGGAACGTGGGCGCCGTGGGTCGGTGGCACCACAGGCAGGGGATGGGCTCGACGGAACCGATCAGGTTATCGAGTCTTTCCATACATACTTTCAAGGTGAGGCCGGGACGTGGCCCTGGCGGTAGAACCGATATTGCCTATTCGTCCCTTGCCATCCATGGAGCCAGGACATGGTCGCCGTCCAGCCATCCACGAGGACGGTTGGCAGCCCACTCAATTTCGCGAGCCTGGGCGTCCGATAGACCACCCCCAGCCAACGCGTTGATGACGGCTTCTCGCGGCAGGCTCAAGAATCCTGGCTTTTGGAAAAGCAGCTGAAGATCTCTATCGCCCAGCTCATTGAGAATGGACATGAAGTTACGAAGGCGGTTGGTTTGAATTCGATCTTGACACTCGTCAAGATCACGCGCCGGGGTGTGGGCCTCACTATCCTTTGCGTCCTGGTCCCGTTGAAGGCCTCCGGATTGAAGCCCACCCGACATGAATCGCAAGAAATCAGGCCAATTGCCCGTACCGTGATGTGCCTTCGCTTGTTGAACGATTGTTCTGCCGAGCTGCGTAGGTATCCATACACCATAGCCATAGCCGGCAACCAGCCCCTTTCTCGATAAGCTTTCGAAGACCTTATCAGCGACGCCGATGTCCGACGACTCGCCGAACCCACACAGCGAAGCCAGCACATGCGCTTCTTGTCCAGGTAACGATTCGAAGTCGAGCGGATACATACGTGATCGCTTCATGGAAAGGTGCCCACGTGGAAGCGTCTCGACGGACTGTTCTTGAATGCGCAGTCCAAAGCATCCTTTCAGCTGCTTCTACGTGGCCGGAGCATAGCCAAACTACCGCCGTGCTACCTCACGCAAGGCGTGAGGTAGCGAAATATTGCGAAATCACGCGTTGACGCTTGTGCACGGCCAACAACGTTTGCAAGTACACGATCCATCTGAGTCACGCGTCGCACAATGCGAGAAACGCGGTTGTACACGTCATGGCGACCGTGTAGCTTCACGCGGAACCCTATTTTTAAGCGTGCAACACGCCAACGGAGATGAATATGACGCTACCCAAACTGGCGGGTACGCTAGCGGCCATAGCCGCTGCCATGCTTTCCATCGCACCCGTCCGGGCCCAGAACGTCACCATCGAACCGAGCCAGACCTACCAGACCATCGACGGGTTCGGCGGCATGAACGGGGCGGGATGGATATCGGATCTCAGTCCGGCGCAGGTCGACCTGGCTTACGGCAGCGGTGCTGGCCAGATCGGGCTGTCGATCATGCGCATGCGTATCGCCCCATCCAACGCTGACTGGAACCAGCAGGTGCCGTCCGCCGTGCGCGCTCACGCGCTTGGCGCGAAGCTTCTGGCGACGCCCTGGTCCCCACCGGCTTATATGAAGTCGAACAACAGTCTCGGGAACGGGGGCAAGCTGCTGAAGCAGTACTACGCGGCTTATACCAAGCACTTGTTGGATTTTTCGAACTACATGTCCACCCAGGGAGCACCGCTTTACGCCATCTCCCTGCAGAACGAGCCGGACTGGCATCCCGATTATGAATCAGCCGACTGGAACGGCGATGACTTCGTCAACTTCCTCAATGATCAGGGTTCCAACTTCAGCAACCTGAAGCTGGTGGCTGGTGAATCGTTGGGTTTCAACACCACGATCACCGACCCGCTGCTCAACAGCGCGACGGCGGGTCGCTATGTTTCCATCATTGGCGGGCATTTGTATGGGACGCATCCGAAGGAGTATCCGCTTGCGCGAAGCAAGGGAAAACAGCTCTGGATGACCGAGCATTACGTCGACAATATCGACGGTAACGCCTGGCCGGATGCGCTGGATGTAGCCACCGAGTTACACGAAAGCATGCTGTCCAATTACAGCGGTTATATCTGGTGGTACATACGGAGAAGCTACGGTTTGATTGGTGAGAATGGCATGGTCAGCAAGCGCGGCTATGTGATGGCCCAGTACGCTCGCTTCGTTCGTCCCGGTGCCGTACGCATTGGTGCTACCGCTCAACCCTATGCCGACATCGTTACCAGCGCTTACAAGTCGGCGGATGGGAAGATCGTGTTGATCGCGGTAAACACGGGAACGCATCAGCGCCAGTTGAAGGTCGACGTTAAAGACGACAGGAATGGTGATTTCGTCAAGTATTCGACGTCGTCGAGCGTCAACGTGGGGTATGGTGGCAAGTACGCTCTAAGTGGCGGGCAGGCTTCGTTTTATGTCGAACCGCAGAGTGTTACGACGTTTGTGCAGGAGTGATGGGGAGGGGCAATTCTTCGGCACCCTCGACGCCCGACCAGACATTCGATGGCCGCCTGGGCCATCGTCGTCTCCCCCTGCGGTGCTGTCAAACGAAAAACCTCCTTGTCTCAGCCCGTATCTTCATCTAATGCTTCCCGTCGAATGAAGGCTTGCATTCCTTAGTCGGACAGCCCGTTAACGCATCCTGGATCGAAACAGGTGGATCCGCAGGGTTATGAGAAGACACAAGAACAGGAGTGCAGTAAGGCCGGTTGCGCCATTAAGATATTCGAATGAGTAAACCCGGCCGGGGAAGACAACAACCATCAGGGGATAGAGCAAAATGATGCCTGCCGCCATCATGCAAAAAGACAAGCCGGCAACTCGTTTCGTCAATAAGAGCAGCCCGCCCAGGGCAGCTAACGCAGCAGCAAACATCCACGTCCCCCAGTAAATCCCCATGTGCGTCCTCCAACCCTCCGACGTAACCGCGCCGCTGTCCGCAGCCGGTACGAACTGTGCCGCGGTTCGACTTACACTCTCCATGCCGTGCAGGCCATAGGTGGCGCCGGCAAAAAAGACGAAGCCGACGACCAGTACTACGGCACCTGTGATTCTTAATACCATGTCGCCTTCCCTTTTATTCATGATGACGTGGCCTCGTCCACTAGACCGACATCGAGAAGATCGCCGAAATCTTCGAAACAGTGGTAGCAAGTCATCGTTATTGATGGCAATTCGTTAGCGCTACCTTGGCCACCACAGCGGTCGCGAAATACATACGAAATACATAGCAGCCGGCTCGTCGCATCAATCCTATCCGTCAACGTTGTCGACTCGAGTGTTTCACGCTCCTGCATGGATCATCCCCGCGTGTAGCACTGTACGCTGGAATCCCTGGCGGCATGTTCGGAGCATGGGTGCCAAAGCTTCATAAACCGCCGGTCCACCGCATCACGCGTGAGCCGTGGACTGGTTTCATTAGCAGCCGATTGGCGTCGGAACGGATAGCACCTAACACAACACCCTAACCCAGTTTCTGAGCATATCTTGACAGCCTGATATGGTCATCCGTCAATGCGCAGGTCTTTGCGACACGACCAGCCTCACCGCATGATTCTTCGTGACGGTGAGCGATCATGCGATAGGTGTGGGCACGCCAGCTCTGGAGCTGCGGAGTCTAATCGACTAAATGTCTTTGAAGAAAAGGATCCGACGATAGATGCGATTCAATCGCAGGCGGCTTGATATACGGTACTTAGCCAGTGAAGATGGCTCGCCTGTCAACGCAGAAGGCCACCCAGACATGTCAAGCGAAGAAACCTTGGGGGCGGCGCTCCATGCACTTGCTCTTGGTCGCCGCACCGAAGCTTCCACATTGCTCAAAGACGCGCACGGGCTGCACATGGCCCGTGCCCTGCTGGCTCTCGTAGGTTCGGACACGTCTACCGGCGCCTACGACCACGCCAAAGCATTTGAAGCATTCATTCGAAGCGGCGGCAATGTTGCGCTGTACAAAGCTGTGAGTTGCTTCCTCGCCCGGGCCTACGATCGCCACGGCCCCGTCTCGCTCCTGGATATCGGGGTCGGCGACGGGTTGGCACTCATCCCTGCCCTCGCACAGACGACCAACGCACCGAAAGTCATTGATGTCGTAGAACCCAATGCCGAGCTACTTCGCAGTCTTTCCAAACGCGTTGAGCTGCACGGGAATCATGCGATGGGCTTTGAAGCATTCGCGGAAGACCTGTCAGACGATGACCGGTGGGACATGGCGCAGTCCACGTTTGCCCTGCAGTCGGTTTCCCCGGACGTCCGCAAAGACGCGCTGCGGCGTCTGGCGACCCACGTTGGCGTGTTGGTGGTTGTCGAGTTCGATCTTCCCGTGCATGAGGCACGGAGTGAAGAACTCTACCGATCACTGGCGCACCGCTACGAACAGGCCGCCCAGGAATGCGGAGAAGACGCCAACCTTGTTGCCGCCGGTTTTCTCGGCCCCATGCTCTTGGGTCAACTCAGTGCCACCACACAGTCGAACTGGGAGCAAACAGTCGGCGCCTGGGTAGATGAACTGGCATCGTGCGGTTTTAAGGATATTGTCATTGAGCACATCCATGACTACAGCTGGGCCCCGGCTGTGGGCATCACGGCGCGGCCCGGCCACGCTTAGGCCTCTCTCCCTTCGACGGCCGACGCTACGACACCGGCCAACGCGACGTCCGTAAGCAAGTGATCGATCGATAAACGTCAGTGTCCCGAGGACCTGGAGAAAACCAACGCGGCTTGTTGCCACGAAGACGGAAGCAGCCCGGTTCACAGCAGGGGTATCCGGCCAATGATACCGTCTGCAGCATGCGAATCATCGAAGGATTTGGTCATGACTGCCCCGCTTTCCGAGCTATATACCGACTACCTCGCTTGCCTCAATACGCAGGATTGGGACAACCTCGCTCAATTCGTGGCCCCTGACGTCGTTCACAACGGCCGACCCTTGGGATTGGCTGGCTATAGACGGATGCTGGAGGAGAATTTCAGGGACATTCCCGACCTGCAATTCGTGTCCGAATTGCGCGTCGCCGAGCCTCCCATGCTGGCAGCCCGACTGGCATTTAACTGCACGCCCGTCGGCGACTTTCTTGGCCTACCCATCCATGGGAAGCGCGTCGCCTTCGCGGAGAACGTCATCTACGCCTTCGAGAACGGAAGGATCCGTGAGGTCTGGTCCGTCATTGACAAGGACGCCATTGAGGCTCAGCTACATGCGGATATAAGGAATCCAGGCCACTGAAAAACAGTCGGTGCCGTCGTCCATCGGTACACCGGGCATGGTGAGCCACACACCATCCTGCATCACGTAGTTCTGGCGTACCGCCACATCAATATTTTTTTCCACCGCTTCCTGAATGCGGCTGCCAGCGCGCTTGGCACCCCATGCGTCGCGGATGCGAGAAATGATCTCATCGGTGTGCACGGGTCCCTCGATGCCCACGACATCCACTGCGAGTTGGGTGAGGATGCCGGTCGGGGTCTCGTGGATGTCCTCGGTCCGATGCGCTGGCCGTGCGCATTCGCTTCCGCATAACGGTCAAAAGCGAAGTCACCCTCTTCCGCCCTCGCCTCACGTTCGATGGCCGCGGCCGCGTCTGCCTGCTCCCTTGATAGGACCTCTTCGGCGACACGCTCGTCGAACGCGGCTCGTGCCGCATCGATCTGTCGGAAGACCCGACGTTCCGAACACCTCTTGACCGCCCGGTGTGGACCGAGCCGGCCGCATGGCGGACGGATGTGTCCGCTGGCCTGGAGCACGACAGATCCGCAAGGCACTTTTCACGGGTTAAGTCCACGCCATGCGCATGCCCATGACGCCGCGGCCCCGCTTGACTACCCAACTTGCCCAATGTCCACGAATTGACACATCGGGCCGTCATAGTTCGCGCCGCGGCCCCTCGTCCGAGCGGCCGCCGCCCGTCCATCACTTGTTTCAGGCCGATCGCACCGGTCGTTTAGACATACCAAAGGCCTCACGCATGAAATTCATCCATCGAGGACACATCGGTCTCCTTTTGCTCGCCACGACCACGCCGACGCTCGCCATGGCTACCGAGCCGTCGAGCAGCGACGTCACACCGCAGGTGTCGCAGGAAGATCACGGCGATGCCGCCCCGCCGAAGCCGGCGAACGACCACGAAGGACCGAAGGCCAGCCAGTTGGACGCCGTCCAGGTCACGGGCAAGGCCGTAGGTTTCACCAACACCCAGATCCCGAAGGATGTCCTGAAGTTCGAGCCACCGCTCAGCAGCGTCACCGACGCGGTCAACATGGCACCTGGCGTAAACATTACCCAGGGCGGCGTGTTCGACAGCGACGACTACTCCACGGGCATCACGTTGCGCGGTTTTACCCAGGACCAGTTGGGCTTCACCATCGACGGCCTGCCGAACGGATCCGCCGGCTATGGCGGTGGCTCGAAGCCGAACCGCTTCCTGGACAGCGAGAATCTGGGCGCGGCAAGCGTGTCGCAAGGCACGGCCGACATCGGCTCGCCGTCCCTGCAGGCGCTGGGAGGCACCCTGAGTTACGTGTCCAACGACCCCGCCAAGGTAGCCGGCGTACGGGTCGATGAGTCGATCGGTCAGTGGAATGCGAAGCGCACGTTCGCGCGCTATGACACGGGCGCTCTGTTCGGCGGCAGTACCTATGGCTACATCAGCTACTCCAACACGCATAACAACCGCTGGATCGGGCATGGCCAGGCGGACAATGGGCATACCAGCCGCGACCACGTGGACGCCAAGCTGGTCACATACGCCACCGATCGCCTGACGATCACTTCGCGTGTGTCGTGGGACAACAGTTACGAAAACAACTACAACAGCGTCACCAAGGCGCAGTTTAACGACGATCCGAATTACGACTTCTTGACGACCCGCTGGACGGGAGACCCCAACACCGATCAGCAATACGTCAATGCATGGAACACCAAGCGCAAGAATGGGCTAGCGGGCGTCAAGTTCGACTACCAGGTCAATGACGATGCAGATGTCAGCTTCTATCCGTACTACCATTTTCAGGAAGGCTACGGCGGATGGATGCCTCCCTATCAGCTCTATGCGAGCGATGCGGACGGCGGGCTGGTAAATCGGTATCCCGCCGAGGGCGCCGACTTCGTGGACGCGTATTATCGTTCCCCGGATGGCACCGCCCTGGCCCAGCCCAAAGGTTGCGCCAATCCCTACGACGCCAGTTGCTATCCCGCCGGTTCAAACCCGATCAACAGCTTCCGTGCGAGCACCTACAAGAACAACCGATACGGGTTCCTGCTGAACGGCCATTGGGATATCGGCGGCAACCATCTGTATGCCGGTACCTGGCTGGAAGACCAGGACCGCCAGGCCGGACGCAAGTGGTACGCCGTGCTCGATACGGCGGCCTCATGGCGTTACGCGGGAAAGCCCTATTTCCTGCAGTTCGACGACAAACTGAAGACGGATACGCGCAAGCTCTTTCTTCAAGACAACCTGACCCTGGGTCCGATCGACGTGTCCCTCGGCGTGAGCAAGTACCTCGTGAACATCTCCGGCGACGACCTCATCGCTGGCAACCGTTTTGCCGAGAAGGATTTCAATTCCGACATCCTGCCGTCGGCCGGCGCCGTCTGGCACATCGATCCGCATTCGCAGGTCTATGCCAGCTATACCAAGAACTACGCACCTCCCTCGGACAGCGTCGTACAGGCGGCCGACGACGGCACCGACATCCGCTCAGTGAAGCCGGAGACGTCGTCAAACATCGACCTCGGTTATCGCTACCAGACCGATAGGTTGCAGGCCAGCATCGCCCTCTACCACGTCCGCTTCGCCAATCAGATCAACGAGATCACGCCTGAGTCCGAGTACACCCGCATCAATTACACCGTGGGCACCGAGGGGACCTACATCAACGTCGGCGGCATCGAATCCAAGGGCATTGAAGGACTGCTCAACTGGAGCATCGTCCCCAAGGCGCTCGATCTTTACGTGTCGGCGACGCTCAACCATTCCACCTACCTGCAAAGTATCAACGGCACAGAAAAGGGCAACAAGGTCACGGGCCAGCCGGGACGCATGCTCGGCGTGGGCCTGACTTATCACAACGATAACTTTCACGCCGGACTTTCCGCCAAGTACGTAGGTGATCGGTACGGCACCCTGGATAACAGCGAGAAGATGAATCCCTACACCGTCTTCGATGCAAACGTCGGCTACCACTGGGATCTTGCCGGAAAGTACGCCTTGGGCTCCTGGCTGAAATCGATGGACTTCAGCCTCGCCGTCACCAACTTCACCGACAAGCGTTACCTGGCAACGCTCGGCGACGACTCCACGCCCGGCTACTATTACATCGGCGCCCCTCGCACCGCCGTGCTGACGGTGTCGGCCCAATTCTGAAGCGAGGCTCAGTGCGCGCGCCACGCGTGCTTTCAGAAAAAAAAGGAGGGGGCGACCAGCCGCCCCCTCCTCTGGATAACTGTATTGCATGGTTTTCGTAGTGACGCCTTCCATGCAGGCGGTCCGCCTGGCATTTGACTCTACGCCCGTCACCGGACGAAATCGATGCACTGATGCGTAACTTGAGCGGGTTGCACGCAAGCGTAGACGCGGTTCGGTCAATGCATCGCCTGCAGCTTGCCCACAGGCTGGGTACCGTCATGCGCCCAGCGTGCCGCTGTCGCGGCCATGAGCAGCGCCAGTATGCCGCCAACCACCATGGCGCTCGACACGCCCAGGTGATCGACGGCCACGCCGCCGATGAGCGCGCCGCTGGCCAGTGCAATCTGCACGGTCGAGACAAACACGGCGCCACCGCTTTCCATGGCATCCGGCGCCGCCTGGAAGATCCAGGTCTGTACCGACATCGGCATCATGCCGAAGGCCACGCCCCACACCGCGATCGACAGCGACGCACCAGGCAAGCCGTAACCCAGTAACGGCAGGCCCAGCATCGACACGCCCAGCAGAACGCCGGTGGTGATCAGGCCAGCCCGTACGCTGCGGGAAAGGATCTTGCCGCCGATGACGTTGCCCGCCAGGCCAGCCGCGCCATAGACCAGAAGCAGCGTGCTGATGGTCTTCGGGTTGAGCAGGGTTACCTGGGCAAGGAACGGCGTGATGTACGTGTACGCGGCGAACTGGCCGGTGAAGACGAGCACCGTGATGTAGATGCCCAGCCGTGCTTTCGGCACACGCAGTAGCTGAGGCAGATGGTTGAAGGTCACGCTTTGCTTCGCCGGTAGCGAGGGCAGCAACCGCATTTGCGTCAGCAGCACCAGCACGGCAACCACACCGCCGGCCTGGAAGGCGCTACGCCACCCGAAGAGATCGCCAAGCAGCGCGCCCGCGGGAACGCCTGCCACCGTTCCGAGGGAGACACCCGCGAAGACGATCGACAGTGCCCTCGCCTCCGATCCCGGCGCGAGTCGCGTGCTCAGCGCCGGTCCAAGTGCCCAGAATCCACCCACACCGATGCCGAGCAGCGCGCGGCCGGCGAGCACCCATGGGAACGAATGCGAAAGCGCTACAACCAGGTTCGACACGAGCATCGTGGCGGTCAGACCCCACAGCACGTAGCGGCGGTCGGTCTTGCCGATGCCCACGGTCACCAGGACAGCCGCCAGTGCCGCGACCAGGCCCGGCCCGGTGACCATCATGCCGGCCACGCCTTCCGTCACACCCAGTTCGGCGGCGATGGCCGGTAGCAGGCCGACAGGGAGGAATTCCGTCGTCACTAGCGCAAACGCGCCGATCGCGATCGAAATCACGCCTGGCCAGGGGGAGTGATGGACAGCGGAGGACGGCTGCGCCTCGCCCACCGGACGAGGCATATCGGTATGATTTTTCATGGGATTCTTAGGAAGTTGAATTTCTTACTGATCGGTAATAATCTAGACCTCAACCCCTCCTGTCAATCATTTTTTATCGGTCGGTATGAAAGATCCCACTCGAAAAACGGGACGGCCGCGAACCTTCGATGCGGATACCGCCCTCGATAACGCCATGAAGGTGTTCTGGCAGAAGGGCTACGAAGGTAGTTCGCTACCCGAGTTGACCGAAGCCATGGGCATGAACCGGCCCAGCATGTACGCCGTGTTCGGCAACAAGGAAAACCTTTTCCGGCTCGCGCTCGAACGGTACGGCGTCATCCACGATCCCCTGCTTGACGCCGCGCTCGAGGAACCCACGGCGCGCGGCGTGGTGGAGCATCTGTTGCGCGGTAATGCGCATACCTTGACGGGAGAAGCCACGCCACGTGGCTGCATGGTGATCAATGGTGCACTCGCATGCAGCGATGATGCGCTACCGATTCGCCAGTCCCTGATCGATCGCCTCGCCGCGGCCGAGGTCCGTCTGCGCGCTCGCTTCGAGCGAGCCAGGGATGAAGGCGATCTGCCGCCGGATCTTTTGCCTGAGCAGGTGGCAAAGCTTGTTACGACTACGTCGAATGGCATAGCTGTACAGGCTGCCGCCGGCGCTAGCCGCGAGCAGTTGCAGGGGGTGGTCGATTTGGTGTTGCGGAGCTTTTCGGCTGTATCGCCGAGCAAGTGATCGTGCCGCGCAGGATCTTTACGTCCATACGAGCCGGTGCTACTCGGCTACCAGCAGCATCAAAGGGCCGGGGCTTGGCAATCACTCGGTTCGCGCTTTGCTCCTTTACCGCGCCCATGGGGTGACAGACGATGATGGCGGCGCTATGAGCGTCAGGCCCTTGACCCTTAGGTCGAAACAGATTGCCCACCACAGCCATGTGATATTGGTTTTTTTGGAAGGTAACCACAGCCTTACCGATGTCAAGGTGCCTTTAGGAAGGTCTCCCGAGCCTTGGCGATTGCCGACATCGCATTGGGCCAGCCACCGTAAAACGCCATGTGCGTAATCACTTCCACCAGTTCCTCGGAGGTCACCCCGTTCTCGACCGCACGAGGAAAATGAAAGCCGAGTTGCTCGGACTTACCCGTGACGATCAGCGCAGCGCATGTGATCAGGCTGCGATCTCGCTTGGAGAGTTCGGGACGCTCCCACACGTCGTCGAAAAGAACCTCGTCGCTCACCTGCGCGAGTTTGGGGGCGACATCACCGAATCCGGTGCGCGCAGCGGTCGTGGGTGTTTTCGGAGTCATTGCGAACCTCAGGTAGGTAGATCGGAGGAGAGCGGCTGCGCGGCTCAGTCGGCTTCGACCGGCGCGGTGTAGTCGGCCTCGCTGACCGGCTCCAGCCACGTTACGTTGGAACCATCCAGCGCCTCGGTGATGGCGAGGTGGGTCATGGCCGTTGTCTCGGTCGCTCCATGCCAGTGGCGCTTGTTACAACCGCATACCACGATGTCTCCCGCGCGAATTTCCTTCTTCGGTCCGCCCTCACACTGGGTCCATCCCAGTCCCGCGATGACCACCAGGGCCTGCCCCAAGGGGTGGGTATGCCAGTTGCTCCGCGCGCCGGGGGCGAAGTTCACGACGCCGACGCTCGCACGGCTCGGCTCCGGGACTTGCGCGATGGCGTCAATCCGAACCTGTCCGGTGAAGAAATCGGCTGAGCCCTGGACCGCGGCTTGGGACCCGTTTCGGATGATCTGCTGCATGGCTGGGGGGCGCTCTGGCGTTTGAATCATGACTATAGGCCGCCACCCATCCTTGAATAAGCCTGACTTTACTTCATGGAATATTGAGCTACGCTCAGCAATTCCTGATCGGGCCATGCGCTATGCCGCTTCCCAACCTCAACGACCTGGCGGCTTTCGTCGCGGTGGGCACCGAGCAAAGTTTCACCCGTGCGGCCGCCAAGTTAGGGGTAACGCCGTCGGCCCTCAGCCACACCCTGCGGGGTCTGGAGGAACGCCTCGGCATACGCCTCCTGGCTCGGACTACGCGCTCCGTGACTCCTACCGAAGCCGGGGAGCGGCTCCTGACGTCGCTGGCGCCTATGCTCGATGAGATCCAGGCTCAGATTGCCGCCCTGAGCGACCTGCGCGAACGGCCTTCCGGGACGGTGCGGATCACAGCCGACGAGCATGCACAGGAAACCTTGCTCTGGCCAAGGCTTCGCGCCCTGCTCCGGGATCATCCCGACATCCATTTGGAGTTGATCACCGATTACGGCCTGTCCGACATCGTGGCCGAACGTTACGACGCTGGCGTGCGCTTGGGCGGAATGGTGGCCAAGGACATGATTGCGATCCCGATCGGTCCGCCTATGCGCATGGCCGTCGTTGCCTCGCCCGGCTATATCGAGATGTACGGCATGCCCAACGCGCCCAGCGAACTGACCCAGCACCGGTGTATCAACCTGCGCCTTCCCACCCACGGGGGGCTGTATGCCTGGGAGTTCGATGAGGGCGGCCGAGACGTCCAGGTGCGTGTGGCCGGCCAGGTCACCTTCAACAGCGTCCATCCCATGCTGGAAGCCGCGCTGGGTGGCTTCGGATTGGCCTACCTCACCGCCACGATGGTTCAACCCCTTTTGGATCAAGGGCGGTTGGTTTCGGTGCTCTCCGAGTGGCTTCCGCCGTTCTCAGGCTATCACCTGTATTACCCCAGCCGGCGCCAGTTGACGCCGGCATTCCGGCTGGTAGTGGATGCCCTGCGGCACTCTGAAAGTTCCTCTGGTTAGCATCCGGCCACAGGACGGAGGTCTCACGATTCGAGATCAGCCAGTGCAATGCCAAGTCAGGGAGGAACAAACCAATGACGAACGAAACGATGATGTATGTCCGCCGGGGCGTGCCATGCGTGACGGCCGGGCTGTTGGGCGGGGCGGCCATTTGAGTCGCTGCCTCGGTTGCGGGCAGCTCACTCGACCAAACTGAAAAGGGCCCGGTTTCCCGAGCCCCTGCGGTCATTTTTTCTTTTTATCTGGTCGCTGTGTCATCGCTGACGCTGCTGCGGTCTTGGCATCCTTCGATGCTGCGGAACTCTTCAGCGTCTTGCTCGCGGCGGTGCCAGCCTTCTTACCCGTGGTTTCGTTCTTGGCCATGACCTGTTCCCGAAACACGCCGCCCATCGCGGCACCTGAAGATGCTCCTTATCAGGCCTATGCCGCAAGGTGCCGAAGGCCACACCTTCTTGCGTCGTTGCCATCCCTTCAGTCGGTCGGTCCTGGCTGCCGATGAAAACGCGCGGCGGGATCAAGCGTGGCTGACTTGCCCGCGGCATGACCGTGGCGCAAGTTCAGCTCTATGGCGCGCAAGAGCTGAAAATGGTCGATGCCCTGCTGACTCGATCAGCTTCTGGAATTGACGACGGATGCCTGCGACCACGCACAGCGCCCGAGTGTGAGATTATCCGCTCAGAACCACAGGAGAGAGGTGACGGATATGCGTAACAGAGCCACGATCGGCCTGCTATTCGTCTGCGCCATGACCATCGGAGCGGGAGCCTACGCCATGTCTGAATCTCGCAGCGCACCGGGCACATTTCCCGTGTCAGCCCCTTTCGCGCTCGATGCCGCAGGGAACAGCATCACCATCCCCTTCGACGTCCACAGCGGCAGTGTGGATGCCAAGCGGCACCTTATGGTTGGGGTGGATGTACCCCATGCAGCAGACTTCCCGGCGGTGGAAGACGTGCGACTCCACACCCGACTGCTCCGTGTCCGGATCGTGTACGACGACCATGGCACCCATATACCGATCGAAACCGAAGACACCGAGACGATCATCGCCGGCAACACAGGTAAGCCACGCCCCCGTGCGGACCCGACGGCGTGCCGTCTCCATCTTTATGCGGGACTCGATGACGTATCGAACCTCTCGATCTGCGGCTTCTACGCCAGGCGCGATGGGCATTACATCGCGGAGATATCGACGATCGAGCCGATGCCCGCATTCAAGGGCGTTGCCACCACCGTACGTGTAGACAACTATTACAACACCGGCGAATAACGGAGGGCGGACATGGACAAGGATAGGTACACCGTTACGGTTTACGCAGCCGCCCCCGGAACACCTCTTACGCAAGAGAAGGATCCAGGCGCCACATCCACGCCTGGGCACATGTACTACACCACGCAAAAAAACGGGGAGACTCCGCAGAGCTACGGCTTCGCCCCCGTCAAGCACGGGTCCATCGATGGTCCAGGACATGTCGTACGGGACGACGTAGTCAACTACAAGGATCCGCTGTATTCGAGAACCATGGAGGTATCGAAGGATCAATACGAGAAGCTGAACGACTATGGCAATCGTCCAAAGGAGAACGGCTTCGATACTTACTACAAGGATGCCCGACACAATTGCGTCGACTTCGCCTGGTCGGCGCTGAACCACGCGAATATCAAGCGTACCGAGGTCGGCAGGGACAAGCAGCCGGTGGAGAAGGACGGTCCGGATGCCCTGAGACCATCCCACAACGTGGATGGGCTAAAAAGCATCAAGGATCCCGTGCCGGGCAGCGAACTCAATTCCCAGCACAGCAATCCTATGCCGAAGAACCAGAGTACCCTTCAGCGGATACTGAGTGAGGAAAACCGCGGCATGGATGATCCGCTCCATCCGGGCAACGGCATGTATCGTCAGGCGTACAGCGGCGTCGAGTCGCTGAACGCAAAGCATGGTGTAGCAGCATCAGACCGGGACATGGATTTTGCAGGTTTCATTGCCGCGAACGCCAAGGCCCAGGGCCTGGATCGGGTGGACCACGTCATGCTAAGTGACGACGGCAGCAAGACCTTTGCCGTACAGGGAAGCCTGCAGAGCTCTCATGGGCTTGACCGGCAGATCGCGCAGATGCAAACCACTGAGGCGCTCAATACGCCGCTAGCTCAAAGTAGCCAGGCGTGGTCGCAGCACGCTGCACAAGCTGAGCTGGTTGCCAGTCAGCAGCAGGCGCAGGCTCAAACGCAGAACGATATGCAGCAGAGCCAACAACAGGCGGCGCAGTCAATGCGGATGGGCTGACTACTACGGTACGGTTGTTGCGAATCAGTCCGCCAGCCAGGCTGGGCGGAGACTCACAACTACCACCTCACCAACGCCTAATCCGCGCCAGACGGACGACACCCGGCCGCTTACCTCCGCCACTTGCGCCGGACGTGCCCGGTACGCACTTCGCGTATTCGCGGAGCGAGGCCTCCATCGTCACCGCTTCAAACGCCTGATCCACGCTAGGTGCGAAATCAAACCGGCGTTGTCCGTATGCCATAAGGTACGGCGCCTATGCCAATGCAACGAAGCGTCCCGATCCTTCATTGTCCAGGTGCGCAAGCTTATAGATACCCCTCAGAGCCAATAGACCGACCTCAGTCGACGCCAAACGCAATTACTTGCGCAATGCCAACGGGTTCACGGATTTTTCTCTTGTCAGTTTTCCCTGACAGACACCCCGACATGACCCGATTACTATCCGCCGCGAGCGCCCGGCGATTGGGGAACCGGGCCGACCTGCAATGAAGAACACCGCCCCGCCACTCGTGCCTGGACGCTGACATGTTGCTTCGACACCTTCGGACCATTCTGGTCGTCTTTGGCCTTGCCGCCGCTTCGCTTTCGTCGGCCACCGCCAGCGATGGGCCAGCACGAGCCACTTCTGCTAGCGCACCAACCGCCATCGCAAACGCGGCGTTACCGAGGGCCACTCGGTCGGCATTGCGCTCAGCCGACACGTCGTCGGTCACTTACTACGGGGCACCGTACTGGACAGACGGCTGGTACGTGTACGAGCCGACCCAAAGCATCGAGGAGCAGATTGCCAACGATTGGGATTACTACTCTCGCCGCTGGGGCGTTGCACCATACGGAAGTCTTCACTGCAATTACGAATTCGACCCCAACGGCGATGGTGAAGACACAGGCCAGTTTGGCGTCATCTCCTGGCACGGCGACTGTGGGGGCGGTAACGAGATTGTAGGTACGCCATACACCTATGACGCCGGTAAGAACAACGGCACAGGTGCCGGTTGTGACGGCGGAGAAGGCCATGATGGTGATGGAGGCGATAGCGGTAGTGGCGGAGATAGTGGGCCCACATGCCAAGACGATAAGGGTGATGCTCAGGATGATTCTGTGCCAAGTGCCGGCGAC
Organism: Luteibacter sp. PvP120; assembly: GCF_054055715.1. Classification (NCBI taxonomy): domain Bacteria; kingdom Pseudomonadati; phylum Pseudomonadota; class Gammaproteobacteria; order Lysobacterales; family Rhodanobacteraceae; genus Luteibacter; species Luteibacter sp. PvP120. Next base: position 41,928 of record NZ_JBSRXP010000003.1, read on the forward strand.
CCCATCAACACGGCGACCGGCAACAAGTACGTCCAGGAAACGGACTTCAATGCGCAACGATGGCTGACCTTCCGCCGCTTTTACAACAGTCATCCTTCGGCACGTTCAAGCGCTATGGGCACAAAATGGAGTCATTCATTCCAGCGGATGCTCTCCATATTCCCAAAAAGCGACGGAACCGCATTGGCAACTGCCAACCGTCCGTCGGGTATGGGCGAATCGTTCAACAAGACGGGCGGCGTATGGACCACCACGCCGGACAACCCTGACCGCCTTACCGAAGCCGATGACACGTCCGGCAATCCGACAGGCTACACCCTGTGGATTGCTGCCCTCCGCCATACGGAAACCTATGGCGCGGATGGGACGCTGCTAGCCATCTCTGACGCTACTGGGCAGAGCGCGACACTTGCTTACAGCAGCACGCTCACGGACCCCGCCATTGCGCCCAAGGCGGGCCTGCTACTCACCGTGACGGCACCCGACGGCCGCTTGCTCTCGTTTACCTACGATGCCAATGCTCGCATTCATCAGGTCACCCTGCCCGATGGTGGCACGCTGATCTACGGCTATGACGCGACCGGCAACCTCACCTCGGTCCAGTACCCGGACGGCAAGACCCGCCAGTATGTCTACAACGAGTCGACCCTGACAGGTGGATCCGATCTGCCTGCCGCCATGACCGGGCTCATTGACGAGAATGGCGTGCGTTTCGAAGACACTGCATTTGACGGAACGGGCCGGGCGACCTCGACGCAGTTCAGTGGTGGCGCAGGCAAGGTTTCGATTGCCTATAATACCGACGGGTCATCCGATGTTACCTACCCTCTCGGCGGCACCTCACACCAGGGCTACACCACAGTCCAAGGCCTCGTCCGCGTGGCGACGTTCGACAAGCCCTGTGGTGAGTGCGGACAGCCTTATGCATCCCGGACTTATGACGCTAATTCATATCCTGCGACCTACACCGACTTCAACGGCAGTGTCCGTGCCGTCACCTATGACGCCAACGGATTGCTGACGGAAGAAGTCGACGCGCAAGGTAGCGCAGACCAGCGAATCACGGACACCACCTGGAACACAGCTCTCCGTGTCCCGGTGCTTACTACGGTCGAAGACAACACGGGCAAGGTCGTCAGCAAGTCCGGCTGGGCCTATAACACCTCTGGTTTAACCACCGCTGCCTGTCTTATCGACCCGGTTGCAGCACCGTCTTACACCTGCGGTGCAACGGGCACAGCCCCTGCCGGCGTCCGCCGCTCCGTGATGACTTACTGCACGAGCGTAAACGGCACCACCTGCCCGCTCCTCGGCCTCCTGCTCAAAGTCGACGGACCGCGCGCGGACGTGACCGACACGGTGTCTTATGCCTACTACCCGACCACGGACGAATCCGGCTGTGCCACGGCCGGCGGTGCATGCCACCATCTCGGCGACGTCAAGACCGTCACCGACGGTGCCGGTCTCGTCACCACCTATGTCGCCTACGACAAGGCGGGTCGGCCGACCCGGGTGAAGGCGCCGGATGGGGTCCTGACAGACCTGGGTTACACCCCGCGTGGCTGGCTGGCATCGAAAACCGTGCGCGCTTCCACGGCTGGGACGCCGTCGACCAGCGACGCCACCACGACGGTTGCCTACAACCCCGACGGCACGGTTCATTCGGTGACGGATCCGGATGGCGTCGTAACCACCTACACGTATGATGCGGCCCATCGCCTGACCGACGTCACCGACGCAGGCAACCGCCGGTACCACTACACGCTCGATGCTTCTGGAAACAAAACCAAAGAACAGGTCATTACCGAAGCCGGCACCGTAGTTCGCGCCACTGCCCAGTCGTTCAACGCCCTCGGCCAGCTCACCACCGTTACCGATGGCCTCGGACGGACCGTGTTTTCGGCATCGGCTGCCGACAGCTATGACGGCAATGGCAATCTGGTTCACAGCGCCGACGGGCTCGGCGTCCAGCAAAAGCACGTCTTCGACGGCCTTGACCGGCTGGTGAGCATCCTCCGGGATTATCAAGGCGGCAACACGGCGACCGCCAACAGCCAGTCGGTGAAGACATTCGATGCGCTCGACCGGGTCACGGGCTTCAGTGATCCCGATGGCTTGAACACCACCTACGACATCGACGCCCTTGGCAACGTCAAGGGCCTCCATAGCCCGGATACCGGGCTGACCGCCCGCACGTTCGATATCGCTGGCAACATCGCCAGCTCGACCGATGCGACCAGCGTCAGCCATGCGTCCACTTATGATGCTGACAGCCGCCTGCTGACCGCCACCTATGCCGATACCACCTTAAACGCACAGTACAAGTACGACGAGGCCGATTCTGTCACCGGTTGCACGGGCAGCCACGGCAAGGGGCGACTGACCCGCGTCATTGAAGGCAACGGTGGCATTGTTTTCTGCTACGACAACCGTGGCAATGTCATCAAAAAGCAACAGACGGTCGGCATCGTTAACCGTACGACTGCGTACACTTGGACGCTCGCCAATCGGCTCAAGTCAACGACGACACCCAATGGCACCCTGATTGCCTACACGCGCAACACCCTCGGCCAAATCACCACGGTGAAAGCCACGCCCCCGGGCGGCGCAGCGACAACCATAGCCAGTGCGGTCACCTACAAGTCCTTCGGTCCGGTGGCCACTTACAAGCTTGGCGACGGGCAGACGGTGACGCTGACTTATGACGCCACGGGAGCCCTGACCGACATTGCGAGCACGGCGTTTACTTTGCACGTCAAGCGGGATGTGATGGGCGACATCGTCGCCATCGGCAACGCGGCCGGCGTGCCCACACCGATGGAGACCTACGGCTACGACGCCCTTTACCGCCTCACCGGCGTGAAGGCAGCCACCGGCACGAGCATCGAGGCTTACACGTACAACAAGACCGGGGATCGGTTGAGCAAGGCCGCACCGGGGCTTTTGACGGGCACGTATAACTACGCTTCCGGAACGCACCACCTCATGGGTGTCGGCACGACGACGCGCCAAGTCGACGCACGCGGCAACACGACAGCCGATGTCCTGGCGTCTGGCGCCTATGGGTACGGCTACAACGGCCGAAACCGCCTCACCGTGGTCCAGAACACTGGGGTGACGGTCGGTAGCTATGTGCTGAACGCCTTTGGCCAGCGGGTGCAGAAGACCGCAGGCACCGTTGCCACCCGGTTCGACTATGACGAGAACAGCCGGCTTCTGTCTGAGAGCACAGGGACAGCCACGCGCGATTACGTGTTCATGGACAACCTGCTCGTGGGTATTGTCGACGGGACGGGGACAACGCCCACTGTCAGTTTTGTCCATGCCGATGGTCTGGGCTCGCCGCGCGCCGTGACCAATCCGACGGGTACGGTGCTTTGGCAGTGGGCGTACGCCAGCAATCCGTTCGGTGAGAATGCGCCGACGTCATCGTCCGGCTATGCACTCAACCTGCGATTCCCCGGACAATACTTCGACGCCGAGTCGGGCCTGAGCTACAACGTCAACCGGGACTATGAAGCGGCCACGGGTCGGTACGCCCAGAGTGATCCGATTGGACTTGCGGGAGGCGCCTCTACATATGGATACGTTCGCTCCTCGCCACTCGCGCGGGTCGACCGGCTTGGGCGTGACGACTCAGGCTGCATGCGCGACCCGTCATGGTGTGGCTGGCTCCCACCAGCGAACACACCCACCAATGGTTCACTCGGCATAGGTGAAACGGGCGGAGCCGCAAATTTTGTCGAATCGACGGAGTTTGGCTTTGCTGGTGACACAACACCCAATATTTGCTTCTACGCTACTGTGTGCGGATCCGCAGGAACGGCCGTGGGCGCGGGCGGCGCGGTTGGGGGAACAGCTTCCATCGGTACGGGAGCACTGACCAGCGGGCAAACCGACACCGCTCAATTTGGATTTGACACAGGTGACGGTGCAGTAGGGGGCGCCTCTGTCCAGTACGACCCGTCCAGCCAGACGATGTCGATGGCGAAGGGATTTGCTGGTATCGGAGGTGGCGTCTGGGGCGGAGCACTGATGTGCAGGACGCAATACTATTGCGCCAGGGACAACAAGCCAGACCCCCAACCAACGTGCAAATGAGGACAAAGGTGAAAAACATTGATTGGGCAGTCATCCTCCATGGCCCTCAATACATCGGTTTTCGCATCACGATGATCGGAGTAGCCATGGGATTCGTCGCGTTCGTCACCGCGATGTGCGGATTCATGTATCTGGGCATATCGGTGTTCGCCGTCGGCCTGTCGACTGCATTTACAGGCATCGTCATCAACTTTTCGCACGTAAACCGTCGGAAGTAAGCCTTCAGCCGGAGCGCAACAGCGCTTCGGCTTGCCTGTGCAATCGCTGTCTGCGACCGTAAGCCATGACCAAGCCTGACCCGCACCCCGAAATTCTCGCTGTCCTCAAATGCACCGAGACGTTCGCAGAGGCTGCTGACGCCCGTCAACCGCGTGCCATTCCAGGACACGGACCGCGCAAAGCTCACGATGGTGTTTCCCGGTCTCGCCCACGAGCACTGGGTCGCGACACGTTCAATGTCATCGACGACTTCACCCGAGAGGCATTGGCGGTGGAGATCGATCTGAACCTTCCGGCCTCCCGCGTCATCCGCACGCTGGAGCGCGTAGCCGCCTGGCGCGGATATCCGGCGAAGCTTCGCCTGGACAACGGCCCGGAATTTGTCGCTTTGGCCGTTGCCGAGTGGGCCGAGCGAAAGGGCATCAAGCTCGACTTTATCGAGCCGGGCCGACCCATGCAGAACGGATTCATTGAACGCTTCAACGGCAGCTTCCGTCGCGGCGTCCTGGACATGCACGTTTTTCGCAACCTAAGCGAAGTACGTGAACAGGCGGAACACTGGCTAGCCGACTACAACCGCGAAATCCCCCACGACAGCTTGAGCGGGCCGACGCCCGCCGAGTTCAGGCAACAACACGACCCGGCAACCTTGGGTTATGGGTGGCACTAATTTGCGGGGAGTCGACAAAAGGACGCGGATCCTTCGCCGCATTTTTCCCGTCCGGCTCGACACGATTTAGCTTTTCTGCGCATCAGCGACATTCTCGCTTGGAAATCTACGGATGTTCCGGCTGAGCTTCCGATGGACGTTTCGGCTGCTTGTCGATCGCCTTTAGTTCGTCTTTTGCGTATTGAAGCCCGGCATCCGCAGCCTTATGCAGCCAAAATAGAGCACGACCACGCTCTTCTTCATCCTCACTGTTGTGAAGTAAACCAAAAAGTCCATAGGCACAGCCCGCATCACCGTTTTCGGCACCAATGGTGTACCACTTGATCATAGCTGCACGATCACCCCTCACAATTGAGTGATAGCTGGCCAACCTGCGAGCAGCGTCGACTGATCCCTGGATGGCCTCACGACCCAGTGTCGCCTGCTGAGTAGAGCTGAGATCTAAATCTCCAGAGAGACGAACGGGTGCGTCATGTTTATCGGTCGTCGCTAACACAGGAGATGCAGCCGAAAAACATAGAATCAAGAACAACGTGCGCTCAATAAATAGATCTGTCACGGCTTAATCCGATAAAGCATCTGCTTGCTGACCCGGACCCGCGTAAGCATTGCACGATGTGTTCCAGATAAGCCCGCACTCCATTGATGCGATTGCACTAGCTTTTCTTGCTCCCTATCCACGATGGAAATCGCCGCTCGGTTCCGAAGCCACGCAATGATGCTCTTAATTGCCCTTCGCCATAGACCCCGGAGGCGCTTGTGCGTTTTCAACGCCATCTTTCAACGATAAGGTAACGCCCGAAGAATTAGACCCACTAGGCTGAAGCACTTGGGCCTTGTTCGCGTGCAGATAACGCACATCCAACTGACCCGGTGAGGCCCAACGCACATCCACGCCGTACGCTTCGGCGTTTCTCGTGGCGCCATAAATTTCAGCCACCGCGTGGTCTTTGTCGCAAGTTTTCCGGACAGGAACAACGCAAACTATGTAATTGTATGGTGACGTTGCGTCTACCCCCCCTTCGAGCACGACTGCATCTTTGGAGCCATCGGGGCTTGTTAGCCGAGCGGCCTCAAGAGCATCTGGCGTACATCCACTCAATATCCAGCAGGATATTAGACACGCCGCGCAGAGATACTTACGTGGAAAGGGGGGCATAGTGGATCCAGGCTATGTTTCGTCAGAGGATGTCGGCGAAATGCTGTCATCAAGAAGGTCAAAGAGGTTACTTCGTAACGCCATAGCAATTGCGGTACCACCATATTCCATTGCGAATCTGCATCTGATCCGCCGGATCATCCCCGTATGGAGCACTGCCAAAAGGTGATCCAAACGCAGGATTACCGTTTCCAGACCTCGTCTGGGCCCAACCTGCAGCTCTGAGAAGAACTGTATCAGGGATGCCTCCGGCAGCACCAACAGCGCCGTAATGGAAGTTGCCGTAATCCGCATACTGACGACCCTGCTGTTTGAAGTCCCATGGGCCGTGTAAGCGTTCGTTCTCGTAAAAGGTCAGGTATTCCCTGCCCATTGCCGTGCCACCACTGATGATCGTGAGCTGCCGCAGGCCTTGCATGGTGTAAATGTCTGCGGACAGGTTATTGCCAGGAGGCTTAGGCGGCATCATGTCCTCGCACTCGCCGCACAATGCCAGCGGATCAGCATAATTGAAAGGATTACTGTTGACATAGGCGTAGGTGCTGATGCCGCCGGTCAAGCCGATGGGATCGCTCTGGATGTATCGCCCGGTTGTGCTGTCGTAGTAACGATGAATGTTGTAGAGGAACCCGCTTTCCCGGTCCCAGTACTGACCCGCGAACCGGAGATTCAACACATACCCGCTCGTCGATGTCGGTGCCTGCTCACCAAATGGGTTGCCTTGGTAGGCCCATGTCCACAGCACCGTGCCGGAAGCGTCGGTCACCGCCCGGGGCGTGTTCAGGCCATCGGCGTGCACGAAGGCCACCGTGGTGGTGCCGTCCACCACCGCCACGGGGGTGCCGTCCATCCACACGTAGTCCCGGGACGCGGCGCCATATTCGCCCAGCAGCCCACCGGGGCCATAGGCGAACCGGGTGGTGGCAGAACCCACCGTCTTGGCAATCCGATGCGCTGAGGCGTCGTAGGTGTAGGTCGCGACCGTCGAGCCGGCTTGCTGGAGCACGGTCAACTGGCCGCGCCCGCTATAGCCATAGCCCCACGCCGTGCCGGCGCTGGCGTTGCCAGTCGTCGACCCATTCGCATCATAGGTCCGGGAACCGGTACCGATGGTCGTGAGCCGATGCGTGCCGCTTTGATATCCGTAGGTGCCGGTGGCCAGACCCGGTGCGGTTTTGGTCAGGCGGTCGCCGGTCTTCGAGTAGGTGTAAGCCTCGATGAGAGTGCCGCTGGCGTTCTTGACACCGGTGAGCCGATAGAGCGGATCGTAGGTGTAGGTCTCACTGGCCGGCGATGCGCCTGCAGCGTTGCCCAAGGCCACGATGTTACCCACCGCATCCCGTGCCACATGCAGGTTCAGCGCCGGGCTGACGATATCGGTGAACCGGTAGTTGGCATCGTAGCTGCGGGCGACGGTCTGACCGTTGCCCAGCGTGTAACTCGCGACCGGGCCGAACGGCAGGTAGGTGGCTGCACTGACGACGGTAGTAGCCACGCCCTTGGACGGCGTAACCGTGACCTTGGTGACCTGACCCACAGCATCCCGTCCGTATTCGGTCACCAAGCCGCTCGGCGAAGCGATCGCGGCCAGACGACCAGCCTTGGTGTAGACATAGTCAGTGGTGTCAGTCACCGTGCCCTGCGTCTGGCGCTCCTCGGTCACGCGTCCCTGGTTGTCGTAGCAGTACACGGTGGTCACCGTGTTCTCCACGACTCGCGTCAGGTGGCCGATGGGGAACGAGCTGACACACCCCGTGACACTCATGGCCTCATCGTAATGAAAGGCGGCATTGGGCTTGGCGTCGGTATAGCTGACCGAAGTCTTGCGACCCAATGCATCGAACGACTGACTCGCCACGGTGGATTTGGCATCGGTCTGCGTCAGCGCGTTACCCGCCGTGTCGAAGGTGGACGACTGCGCACCCGTATCAGGGCTGGTCAGGGAAACGGGGTTGCTCAGGCCATCGAAGCCGTAACTAGTCACCAAGCCATCGGGATCGGTTACCGACTTGACCTGGTCCAGGGCGTCCAGCGAGAGTTTGGTCGTGCTCGAACTGGAGGCATCGGTGCCGTTCGCATTAGCCACACTGCTGACCACGCGGTCCAGGCCGTCATAGCCGCTCTTCTGGACCGTACCCAGTGCATCCTTGGCCGACACCAGGTTGCCGTTGGCATCGTAACTGCCGCTGGCCGTCGCGTCGAAGACGACATGGCCCAATCCATCGGTGACACTGACCAACTGACCCAGCGTGTTGTAGCCCCGCGCGAGGCTCTGCCGCGAAACGCCCTTGGCGTCGAAGGTCTCTTCCTTGATCCGATTGCCTGAGGCATCCAGGGTGTAGTAGATGTGCTCGCCCAAGCCATCGGCCACATCGACCAGGCGATGCGCGTCATCGTAGCTGTAGGTGACCGTCACGCCGTCCGCGTCCGTCACCGAGGTCAACGCGCCGTTAGCGTCATAGGCCAAGGTGGTCGTGGCGTCGCCGGCCGAGGCCGTACCGTTCGTATTGGCTCGCACCGTTTGGCTGGTCAGCCAGCCGCGGGCGCTGTAGCTGAGATCGGTCACAACCCCGCTGGGGTCCTGGCGGCGCACCGGCCGCCCCGCCTTGTCATAGGCAAGCACTCGGGTCACCTGGCCCAGCGCATTCGTTACTTGGGCCAGGTCGCCCGCCCGGTGGCATGCCCCGCCCAGCGTCCCGCAACCGGACTCATCCGTGGTGAGGTAATAGCCAAGCTGGGTGACATCACCGACATCGGCACGCGGGCCATCGACCGACAGCAATAGTCCGACCCGCGGGCACTGGGTGGCGTCGACCGCATCGCAGTAGGTCATGGTCGAGCGCCGCACGCCGGCGGGCGCGGCACCCGTAGCCAAGCACGTATAACCGGCGGCTGTGGAGACGGTCGGATCCATGTCGCACTGGGCCGTCACTTGGCCCCGTGCGTTGTAAGCCCAGCCCATTTTGGCGACGACGGTGCCCGAAGCATTGCTGATGGTACGCGTCAGCGGATTGCGCCAGACCGGCTCCCACGTCGTTATCGTGGTGCGCTGATCGTTGGTGTTCTTCGCCTCGATGCGCTGGGTCTCCAATCCAGCCGGCGTCGTGACGACCGACGTAACGTGATTGGCGAAGGCGACAAAGCTCGACGGCCACCCATTCGCGTCGTAATTGATGGTCGAATAGGGTTGCGCGCAATCGGGGCCGCAGGGCGCCGAGCCCCCGGTGACGTGCGATTGCGCCTTGAAGCTCTGGAAATTTAGTGCTGTCGTCGCACCCAGTGGCGTGGTCGCCGTATTACGCAACTGCCCATAGGTGACCTGATAGGTGTCAACACTGCCGGCGAAGCTCGCCGAAATAGCTCGACCGCTGCTGTCGTAAGCAGTCGTCTCGAACCGCACCCCTTTCTCGTCGACGAGACCAGTCATCGCGTTGGGCTGGGCCTTGCCGCCCGTCAGGGTGCTCTCGTTGTAGACGTACGTGCGCGAGTGATTGTCCGGGTAAGTCACCGACGCCAGGTTGCCTTGGCCGTCATAGCCATACGAAAGTGCAGCACCATCCGGCAGCGTCACCGTCGCCACGCGTCCTGCGCTGCTGTAGGTGAAATTCAAGGCACGTCCATCCGGCCCCGTCACGGTCAGCAGCAGACCCGCACGGGGCGCCGTCTGTGTCGGGGTGCTAGACGTGCTGTAGGCAAGCGTGGTGACTGCGCCAGAGAGGTCCACGACAGACTGGAGCGTCCCATCCAGCGCGTAGTGTTCCGTCTCGCGCGCTGCGCCAAGGAACAAGGCGTAACCGACCACGTGCCCGGTGCCATCGGTCTCGTCGCTCAGGGTATTAGCCGTATTGGCCGCGCCTACCCAGGCGCCTATTTTCTTGGAGAAGCGCTCTACGGAGCCATCGGGGCGATATACCGCCGCTGTCTTCACTGCGGCATTGTCGGCGCCGGTGGCATCGTGAAGCGACAACGAGCGGTCAAAGCTGTGGCGCCAGTGGGCACCCATGGCAGTTGAGGTGACTGTGGAGCTGCTGTTATAGAAGCGGCGAAAGGTCAGCGCCTCGTTGTCTCGAAAGTCCGTGTCTTGCTGATACTTATTGCCGTTGGAGGCGTTGATCGGGTCGCCGATAAAATTCGAGCCCGGACACATGGTCCCCGACTCTTTCGCAGCGTCTCCAGAGCTTCGCAACGGACTCGACCCGCCCAGCGCTCCACCTTTGCCGCCGTTGGCGGCGGCGCAGCCACCCAAGTTTTTCTCGGGACTCTGCGCAACATACTCGGTAGCCCAAACGCCGTAACCCGCCGTATTGGGCTGGGTGGTCACCGTGGCGGAAACCGCCGAGTCACGAGCATCATTGTCGTAATAGTAGTAATACAGCGTGGGGCAATTGGTCGTGCAATTGCCGCGCATCTGCGCCGCGAGCGATGAAACGCCGGCGTCGAGGGATGAAAAGGTGCCGTTGTAGCCGCTGGTAAGGTAATAGGGTGCGCCATAGGTGGATGTGGCCCAGGCCGAACCGCTCACGAAAAGCAGTATCGAGAGCGAACACTGGACCATCAACCGAGCGACGGAGCGAGCGGACCAGGTCCTTGTCGTGGGCATCGCGGCAATCTCAGGTGAGGTGACGCATTATCGAAACATCTTGCGTCAGCGGCGTGTCAGCGCAGACCTACACAGCTTGTAGGGTTTCCCCTACAAACCGGTCCTGCGGGAGCCTCCCACACACGTGGGCTGGCTGAGCTTGCCCGGATTTGATGGACACCCATCCTGAGCCGTAAGGTTCGCCTAGAGGTGTCCCATGTCATCAAAAGTTCGTCGTCAATTCACCCCGGAATTCAAGGCCAATGCGGTCGCGCTGGTGCTGGAAAAAGGACAGTCCGTTTCCCAGGTTGCCCGCGAGCTGGACCTTGTCGATAGCGCGTTCAGGCGCTGGAACGAGAAGGCCAAGAGGTGACGTGCATAAAATAGAGGACGGTGTCTCGGCCGGTACAGCAGATTGGACCGGACTTGCGCCGAGCGGCGATGCCATCACCGGTGATCACGAGGGAAATGCTGTCAACAACGGCCCAAAGGATAGTTACTTGCCATGACCAATGAACTTTATCGTTCCTCGATCAGCCTCCGGCTGACGAGCTTCATTATTCCCGCGGATTTCATGATTTCCACCGTAGGCATGACTCCGTTGTTTGCATGGAACAAAGGGGAATCTCGGCTCCTGCCTTATGGAAAAGAATTGAATAGTGTTAAGGAAAACTCTTACGCTAGTTTCAGACTTTTTGAGAACGATGACCGTTGGCTGCCCGAAATGCTCAGTGAAAGCGTGGAAAGACTCAGAATACACCGGAACTTTTTCCATCAACTGAAGAACGATGAGGGTGGACGTGCGGAGTTCTTCATTGGCTGGTTTCTCTCTCGAAGTGGGGGAGACACGCTACCTTCTTCCCTCCTTCTTGAGGTGGCCAACCTCGGTCTAGACCTCTCCTTTGACATCTACCCCGGCGAAGATACGGAAGAACCGTAACCAAGAAAGTCCAAGGTCCCAGGGAAATTGGACTCAAAACCGGACAGCTACTCAAATTTGGGGGAATGTCGCCACCGCGGGAATCGATCTCAAAACGGCGAGGCGTTTCGAGCGTCGACGACGTGAGTTGGTAAATGACGCGGAAGTCATACCCAAGCCGGTCTCTAACGCGGAAGTCGGCGCGTTGCTTCCGCTCCAGATAGGCAAAGACTTCGGCGATCAGCTCCATCAATTGGGACTTGCCTGAACCATTGACGCCAATCAGAACGGCGACATGTTCCCGTGACAATGAAAAGTCAAAAGCTTGGTCTCGCAAGCCTTTGTACTCGCCAAAAAGCTCGATAAATATCAGCTTCATGCGGAACTCTTTTTGGTTCGCTTGGAATGTGTCTTACATGTCTCTGCACGGATGCGTTCTAACAGCACGCTGGCCGGTTCGTCGTTCGGATCCTGCGGCACCAGCTCGCCGCGGAATGCCTTGGCGAGAATGCTCTGCGTCAGCGTGTCGATGCGCTGTTTGGCGGTGGCGATTTTGGCTTCGAGCTGGTCGGCGAAGGCGAAGAGCTGTTCGACGCGGCGGACGATTTCGGTTTGCTCGTCTCTCGAAGGAAGAGGTATCTGCAGAGCTCGGACATCGCCGACGCCATCGGCAACTTGGCCGCAGCCTTCGACGTCGAGGGGTGGGAGCTGACAAACGACGGCATTTTGCAACCTCGCCTCCTGGATGGACTGACCGGCAAAGCACTGACGGCTGCATTGAGAACCTACGCCGATCGAGCCCGACGTGGGGCGCTCGACAATCCGCTGCTGACAGGCACGGCCAAAGACCTGCTCGAAGCAACAGCGGGCCACGTGATCGAACAAAAGTTCGGGAGGCCTCCGCAGGTCACCAACTTTCCCACCCTGCTGGCTCAGGCTTTCATGGCGATCGATCTTGCTATACCCGACGGCCCTCCCACTAACGGAAAGCCTGAGTTGCAACGCACCGAGCGAGCCGCATACGAACTGGCTTGTGCCATCAACGGATTGCGCAACAAACAAGGCACCGGGCACGGTCGGCCATGGCTGAGTGTGGTGACCGACGCCTAGGCGCGTTTCGCGATCGAAAGCATGGGTAATGTTGCTTCACTGATGCTGGCAGCCCTTCCATAGGCAAGTCATGACCTTGAGGCCTAGTTCTTAGCCGTTACCAGGGCACCTCAAACACAATTCAAGGCGATCAACAGATCCAAGTTGCGAGAACTATCTTGCACGGTCGAGCAACCGCCTAACCAGCAGTCCGAGCCATCAACGCATCAATATCTCGATCGCTCGAAGGCGTTGGACGGTCTCCCGCTGGGCTGCATGTTCATCCGTGGAAAGTTCGCGCTCGCAGTAGACACGACTGAGAAAAAGGATCGCGTCATTCCCGTCTGGGTCGCTGTCATAGTCGGGGTGACGAGCCACCTCATGCATGAGGTCGCGGGTGATAGGTGCTATATGGAAGTGACAGCTAAATCCTGGCGAAAAACCCAACTTATAGAAGATCACTCTCATCGGCGCATAGGCCTTCCTGAGCAATCGTTCCGTCCGAGCGAGGGCGGGGCCCAATTCAGCCAACGCCTCACTCGGCAAGGAAAAAACCTCCGACGCCTCATGCAGGGACGATGCGATCAGATATCCCGGGTATCTGGCATCCCGTCGGTGTGCGACGACCCAATGGTGTGTCGAGAAAATGAGGCCGTGGTCATCCTCTGAGTTACTCATGGTATCTATGTCCGAACGACGATGCTGAAACGGAATTAAAACACGTCCGCAAGAAGCGGTGGTTTATCGGGGCGAAAGGGATACTAGACCCAACTTCTGGAATGCTGGACATGTGGATAATCTTGTCAGGGTGGTCCGCCAGTCTGAGACTATCTGGCCGCAAGAATTTTAACGGCCAAGCCTAGTCGCTTTCTAATCTGACACGCACGTGTAAACAGGAGCGACTAACTGCGCAGCATATATGCCGGAAGGTCGTATAGACCACGCCTTTAGACCGTCGACCGAGGTGCTGCGCCCGACGATGACTGCGACCGGCCAGGGCATGTCCACGTGGTTTCGACGACCGAATGATTTGAAGCTTGCGATGTCTTTTCCAGAAAGATGAGGAACTGTCTCGGGATGCGAATGCCAAAAGCCGATCAACCTCAGCCCGCGCTCATTGGCTGTCTCAATCTCTACCCGGCAGCGAGTATCGCTGAGCAGGAGCGCGTGTGAGTCAGCTTTATCATCTGGGTGCGAAGGCGTCACTAAGGATAAGATCAGGCCCCGAACGTCGCCGCTATCAACGAAGAGAAGCCCTCCCCGCTCGATACCGCCGGGAGTTTGACGGTTAGCATGCAATACGTCACGCGCCGCAGCGCTCACGAGGAGATCCACGCCGAAGGCTGGCCATGACCAAATCCACGAAACCGGTGACTCGTTCAAACCACTGCCTCGGGCCAAGGCATCTCACGTTCAAGAAAATAGGCTCCCTCAGGCAAACTGGGACCTTCGTAAGAGCCTCCATGTTTGAGTAACTGATCCAGATTTCCTACCGTCGAGTGCCACCTGGGACTCGCAGGTTGCCCAGTCAACGTAGCTAATGCCAACTGAGCCGTCATTCCCGCGATGCGGGCCAGCGCAACCGGCGCCCCCGGAATGTAACTTGCCCCGCACGCGGGCAAGGCATACACGCCATTGTTCGGCCAATTCGAGAACCGAGAGGTGAACCTCCCTCGGTCAAACAACCCACGGGCATCGTAGATGCCCGACGGGGCCAGCAGCGCGTGGCCAACAAAACCATGCGGTTCGCTCCACGCATGAATCAACGACCAATTTGCCCCGGCCGACTTCAAACTCCACAGATATTCTTCCGATGGCCAGTTCGCAGTGGTGACGATAACCACGTCCGCCTTTTCAAGTTCTGATTTAAGCGCAGCGCCGCCGGCCTGAACGGGGCACGGAATAGCCGTCACTGAGACACTGGGCACGTCCCTAAGAATACGGGCACGCAAGGCATGCACTTTGACTTCGCCGAGCGCCTGCGTGCCCAGAACGTGCCGACCTATGTTGACGTCTTCAAACCGGTCCGCATCCACAAGCGTCAAACGGCCCACGCCTGACCGCGCCAAAAGCACTGCAATCTCCCCTCCCAAGGAGCCGGCGCCTACCAATACTGCACGCCTTCCCATGAGGGCTTGGACACCGGGACCGGCTCGATGATGAATGACGGTCGGATCCATGACGTCAGTCGGCGTGAACTCCGCAGCGTAACGCCTATTTGACGCCCGAATTGATGCTCGGCGGGCTGCCCGACGCCCGTATACGCGGGCCCGTCCGCGGTCAATTTCCAAGCTACGAAGGTGAAACGTATGAAGCGCGAGGCCTTCCACGGGAAGACTCACGACGAGCCAACGAGAGGCGAGATCGGCGCTGTCCTTCGTCCACTGCATGAATGCTGGGATGTCTTCCTCGACGAGGTGAGGGATCAACCACGTAATGAAATCAGCTGTCGGAAGCCGAGGCGGCGGTGAACTGTTCAGTCGCGCGAAAAAACCCGCCTTGGCCGTCGAACGCTGAGGCAGAGCGCGCCTATCAAATCGCTGCTCGAAAGAAGAGATTTCCTCGTAATGTGATGCGGCGATGTATCGAAAATTTCGTCGCTGCAAGTCCGATCGATCACTCACCACATAGAGGGGTCCGCTGCATGCCGGCACCCCTACCAACGTCAAGCGGTATGGCGTGACTGCCTGCTGCATCATCCAGTAAGATCGAATTTCCCTGGCAAATTCCTCATCGCGTCGGCCTTGGTCAGCTTCGGCGAGGGAAAAGCGAATCAGCGCGAAAGCCTTTTCGATCGCCTCATCGACCGCCGCTTCGGGTGTCGATGTAACGGGTTGCTCACCGTCGGTGTAAAGGCAGAGCCCGTCCTCCATGCAATGCGGCCAATCCACACGCGGGGAAGGCGTAATCGAAAAATCTAACGGAAGATAGGGAAATGCTGTCGGAAATCCAATTCTGAGACGACGTTTTATCCCAAGGTAATCTGGTGGCAAAGCAAAATAGAAGGCAGCGGCTTCACTGCCCGCTGTCTTCGTTTCTTCGAGATAAAGCGCGGCGTCACCGAAGCAGCGCCTAAGTTGTTGGACGCCGCGCTGAATTGTCGAGCCCGCCGCCGTCTCAGCCAAGGCGATCGACCGAACCCACGTGGCGCTGAGAGGCGCGACTGGCCACGGCCTCCCCACTCAGCGCGCGCAATGCAAGCGATGCGCGCGTTACTCCAGGGGCCAAACCAGGAATGCTCCAATTCGCGGGAAGGTCCTTCAACACACTGTCAAGCAAGGTTCGGCTAGTCCCGAACGATCGGCTCATGTCTTCCTGGAACGATTCGAGCGACGCAGTCTCACGAAGACCCAAATGGAACGATGCTTTCGCGCTCTGGTGCCAATCGAAGAAAGCAGTCCGGTATTTATGGCCGTCGGGCCTATTCCATTTCTCGGCGAAATTTTCCCCGTCATCCACAGGATTACAGACCTGCCAATGGCCTAAATTGCCGTTGATGAATTGAGGCATGATTTCCACCAGTTCCATGATCGCTTCGATCGGACGGCGAACGATCACAGCGGATCCGTGCGACATGTGCTCGTAGGCGCGTCCCGCGAGCGTCGTGAGAACTGCGGAAATCGGCCGATAGTCTCGCAGCGGGTTTTCCAGAGCCCACATATCCCGGTGGCGCTTCAACAATTTGATGGTGGCTCGCAGGACGTTCGCATCCACATATTCGCCATAAGCTGGCATGTCTTCCTGGGAGGCGTCGAACGTCATCGTTCGAGCGGTGAGCGACTCCATCGCAAGCACGGGCAGCGTCATGTTGGCCACTTCGTCCAGCCAGTCACAATAAGCAATCGGGCTGCTCGCCTTCCAGCCTACTGTCCGATCAGGAACTTGAAGAGCCCCGTGGCCGTGCTTTTCACTATTGGCACGAACGTTCCGGGCGGGAGTCACATCGATGTGAAACCCCGGATTTTCATCTGCGTAAACGACACGAATGCCTCGGCGCAGCGGCTCGATTGGCGCGTTCACACGCGCACCTTCTTCGAACCGCTCGGTTATCGCTTTGAGAACATGGTTGTGGTCTGCGTCATTCGCATGCTCCAGCCAAACCACGGCGTCCGCATCCACGGTTCCCAAATCACCCGTCGCGCCCGGTGCCGGCTTGATAGCGGTGCGCAGCCGAATCGACCCTTGGGGAAACACATGCGCCCGCCGAAGAATCGGGTCATCGGCAGCCTGCAGTATCCCTTCCAGTGTGCCGTAGCGCTCCGAAATAGTGTTGTAAAGGCTTTCTGGCAGCGATATAGCGTGCGCGGCCTCAAACAGTGTGGCTTCCCAGCTCTTCAACTGAGTATCATCGAACCGAGGATTCATGCAGCGTTTTCCTTAGAAAGGTGATCAAGGGACACATGACGCCGAAAGGCATCGGTTGGGCCATCGCGGTCGTAGATCCAGTAGCCATGCTGATGATTGGTCGAGAGCAGTGCTCCAAATTCGATGGCAAGCGCAGCAGGAATCGCCGGGAACACATGGATTGGCTGTGACGAGTGCGCTTCTAACTCGCTCAGTCGACGTTGCAGTTGATCGCGAAAGTGGCCGATAAAATCAGCATTTTGGACATATGAATACGCGGGATCACCAGCGGTGAAGCGTGCAATGTTGGCGTCCGGAAGGACGGCGTTGACATCACGATTTGGAATGAGCGCGGAGATGGACATGACGAGGGCAACGGGCCGTGCCTGATCCCCATCGCCACTGAACTCGAATGAGAACGGCTGCGGGACCGCACTACTATCCAGCCAAACAAGCCCAGTTGCTCGGTCAGACGAATATATTTTTCGCCGCCGCCTATCACCCAACATGTGGCCCAATATCACCAAGCTCGGGATGTCCGCGATAGCTGCCACTCCCACCCAAGGCTCGTCGCCTAGCAAGCTACGGGCCGGGCTGAGATCTCGACGGATATGTTTGCCTAGTTGGCTGCGCACGGATCGGTAATAGCGGTCATCCCTGCCCTCGTCATCAGGCTCAGGCAGTTCAACAACAAGGGGATCGCCCAAGGGCCTGATGCAATCTCGCCACATCGCCGCTTGCAGCTGGCTGGGATCGATCCTCACCTTTGTCTGGAAGTGTCGCCCCAGCACGATCAATCCAGTGCCCGGGTTTGAGTGCGCGCTACTTACTGCAAATTTCACAGCCGCCAAAAACGCTTCATGCTGAAAGGTCAGGTCTTGGGCCGGATACCCTCGCGGAGTCTTGTCAATGTCTACATGACAAGAGGCGCACAGCAGCATCAAGTTGCCAGGATCGTTCGTCAGCGCTTCTGCGGTATCGACCGTATGACCGTCCGTCGACCGCGGACCGTCCGGACTGGCTGGGAGGATATGTGCCACCTGCCCCAATTTGGCCGGGGTCAGCGTGATCCGGTCCTGCGTGAGGTCTTTGCTGCACAGTTCACAATGACCAGCGGCACGGATCCAGACCGCATCCAGTGCCTTCTTTCCCGTGTTCGATCGGTTCGATCCCGCCATGACTCTCCCCATTTCCATCCGTTGGTGAAAAGGAACGCATCCCAGGCAATTCCCATGGACAGCCCCTTGTCTCGGCACATGAAGGCTAACCGCAAGAAATCAAGGGCACAGTTCTCAAATCCACACTAGGGCTTTCCGGTCTCATCGTCTGAGACCGTTCCGGGAGGAGATAGGGCAGTCGAGCGTCCGCGCACCATGCCCTGATTTGCAGCCTGGATGCTTTGAGAGTGAGCCGGATTTACCGGACCAATGAAGCAGCGGGGGTTGCCCCACCACCATTCGAGCGGAAGAAACACATGCAGGACCGCGCTGCAAGAGCGGCACGTCATGCCATTCTCCGCACGGGCACATCGGCCCGCATCCGAAGAGCTGGTTCCTCGGGGTTGCGGCCCTCGTTCGCTGGACTTACGCCGGGAACCGAGACCTTCAGCGCGTCGTCCAGCCATTCCCGCTCATCATCGTAAGCCGCCGCCATCAGTTGCGGCGCCAAGTCCGGCCGGACCGCCACGAATGCACCAACCCCCTCGCCTAACGCGGCGATCTGCCGGGCCCGCTCGGCGGTCGTCAGGGTGATGTCCCCGGAAAGGTCGTCCAGCACGGCTTGGTGACGACGCACCGCCGCTTTCAGGCGTTGCACGTGCCCGTCCGCCACGCGCACCTGATCGTCAAGGCCGGCCCATTCCTTGGGCTTGCCATCGGCTCCCTGCATCGCTCGTGCCGCTTTCATCTGCCAAGGATGGCCGGCCTCCCATGCACGCACGCCCCCTTCGGCCGCCGCGCGGCTCTGTCGGGCGCCGTCGAGCTCATAGTCGACCGCGAGCTTCGCCGCCATCCGGCGTTCGCGATCTTCCCCAAGCCCTCGCAGCTTCCTGCCCAAGATCACGAGGCCAGACAGCACCCGCTCAATGGCGCGGACCACCTTTTCCAGCCGGCTCCGGACTTCCTCCTCCTCGGCCGTCGCCGCAGGCGGCACCATCTGCATGAAGCGCGATGTGAAGGAACCGGTGTCCACCTGCTCCCAAGCTGCCGGCCGAGGCCCCAGTGGCGGTGGCACCGGAGCCGGATCTGGCACGCGCTCCGGCTCGGCCGGCCCAGCCACGGGGGTATCGGCGACCGTCGCTGCGTCAGGCTGATCCGCCGCAGACGGCATCACCTGTGGCGGCGGAAGCACCCGTGCCATCGCCTCCCTCACTGCATCGTCCGCCGCCCGGGCGCGCTGGTCCGCCAGGTCCACGGCATGCGCCGCTTCATAGACGAGGGACGGCACCATGATGTCGCCGCGCAGGGCATCGCCCCGACGGGTGAAGAAGCCGCGGCGTTCCATGGCAGTCACGGCTGGCCCGAGAGTTGGTTGCGGCGTGACGGGCAGTTCCTGCCGGACGTAGCTGCGATGGTCGAAGTCGGCCGTCAGACCGACCGCGGCCGTGTATGTGTTCGCCAGCTCGGCCCAGCGCTCGTTCAACTGCTCGACAAACGCACCCGCCGTGTTTTTGTTCGAAAGCAGCACCAGCTTGGCACCGGGCCTCCACTCCGACGTGCCGTCCGCACCAACGATCTCTTCCAGACGTCGGGTCGGGAAATACAAGTGGGCATGAAAGCCAATCTTTCCCTCGGGCTTCTCTGCACCCAGTGCATCCATGTGGCTGTCACGGTGCAAACCTAGGGACACTGCGGTGTGCAGCTGGCAACTAATGAATCGAGCCATCTCTTCCGCCATGTCACCGGCCTGCTGGTCGGTCAGCCCGAAAGGGATCGGGATCCTGTAATCCCTCGCCACCTGGCTGTCCTTCCGCTTTTCAGCGGCCTCCACTCGGTTCCACAGCTCGTCGGGATCCGTCGCCCACTCCGGAGCGCCCTCGGGCGCAATGGTGAGCGCACGGACGATCTCTTCGCCGATTTTTCGTTTGCGATAGTCGTGCCAGACGCCCGTTTGCCGGTCGAGCAGCCGAAGTCCGAGGCGGTAAGCAACTCCGGCGACCGCGGAGTGGCCCGACGAACGCCGGTGGGTTTCAAGATGGGGGCGGGCGTGCAGAGACATTCATCCTCCTGATGAAGTCGCCTGAGCGCAGGCGACGGATCGGTCAGCCATGACCAAAAACATGCAGCGGCGGCCAAACCAATGCAGCCCGCCCCTGCGAACCATCCAACCAGAACGCTTAGGCATGTCAAGCATCCTTGACATGGCGCTTCGCTCGTTACGTGACCGACGTCACGCGGGGTGGCTGGGATGAGCAAACCGGGGACCGGGGTAGTCGTGGCGCTCTGCGCATGGGCTTTGCTCGATGCCTTAACGTTGGATCTGGCTGTGAGCGTCGTGTTGGCACAACACGGAAGACGCGCTCTTCGTTGTGATTTTGTGTTGCCGTTCGCCAGCCTCTGGCAGGGAAACATTCTGATCGGTATAAACGGACGACGAGCGAAGTATCCTTATGATGAACTGACAATCACAAGCAAGTTAGGAACAAAAACGATGGAACGATGTTTCGTTATCCAGCCATTTGACGGCGGCGATTTCGATGCCCGCTACGACCAAGTGCTTGCGCCTGCCATCCTTGCGGCTGACTTGGAACCTTACCGGGTTGATCGAGATCCTGGGGCGTCCATCCCCATCCAGGAAATTGAGGATCAGATAAGGGGTGCGAGGATTTGCCTAGCCGACATCACCATGGACAATCCGAACGTGTGGTTTGAACTTGGCTTCGCCTTTGCGGCGGATCGGCCGGTGGTCATGATTTGCTCAGAGCAGCGACCAACCAAATATCCTTTCGACGTTCAACATCGAAATATTCTCAAATACAGAACCGGAACTCCTCAAGACTTCAAAAATCTAGAGGTCAAGATTACGGAAAGAGTAAACGCTCTTCTTAGTAAAGAAATCACTCTAAGGGACGCGGCCAACGGACTGTCAAAACTGACGAAGATTGAAGGTATTGAACATCACGAAATGGTAGCGCTCGCTACCATAGGCGAAAACATTTATTCGCTGCATGACAAAGTTAGCCTCTACGTTATCCGGAAAGATATGGAGAAGGCGGGCTTCACACCGTTTGCAGCTGCTCTTGCAGCCAAGGCCCTTGTGAACCACGGTCTTATTTCACAAGTTGAAGAGTTGGATCGGGATGGCGATCAAGTCACCGTTTACAGTTTCACAGAAAGCGGATGGGATTGGCTTATGGCGAACAAGTCAAAATTCTCCCTGAGAAAACCAGATAAGGCAGATCGAATATTTGGCGATATCCCCTTCTGACCTGTCGACTTGCTTATGAGACCGCGGGCTTAAACGATCTCACCACCTAAATACCTGCCGCCTACTTATGTCGGGCTGCAGTCCGGCGGATTCGCTATCCGCCACCGCGGAACTGGCGGCGCCGGCAAATTCGAGCTTGCCGTAGGCCAGAGCCTCGACATTCTCTGACGAGGCCGCGGTTATCCTCATCCCATGTGCTACTCCGCTCAAATCCAAGCCGACTTCAAGGCCTACCAACGCTTCGGGGGCGACCTCGACCTGGATGCCTACGTAAAAATGGCGGGCTGGTCGAAGCGGAACGGCAGCTGGATGCAGAGTGTCCCCAAGACCATCCGCAACGCCTTCCTGGACTCCGACAAACCGGACGAACAGGAAGCCCGCGCGGCCGCGCTTGACGCTTACCAGGCCGCCACGCTTGTCTTGGAACAGGAGTTGGCCGAGCAGACCGCCCGGCTGGCGAAGGCACAGACGGTCTTGGCCGGTCCCAAACCCACCAAGAAGGCCGAGACCGACCAGCGCGTTGCGACCAAGAAGATCGCCGCGGCCAAAGCCAAACTGGCCGAAGTCCACGATCACGCCAAGGGTGACGGCTATGCCCGCATCTGGCCCGGCGGCATCACCCCGGTGCTGATTCGAGATCCGGCCACCGGGGAGCGCCACGTGGTGCCGATGCGCTACCGGTGCCGGCTGCCCAGCTGGACAGCGGCCGATGAGAAGAAGTGGGACGGAACCTACAACGCCCGAAGGGACAAACTCACCACCGCCTGGCGCGAGCTCTGGGGCAAAACCCACGGCATCATG
This sequence comes from Luteibacter sp. PvP120, assembly GCF_054055715.1. NCBI lineage: Bacteria > Pseudomonadati > Pseudomonadota > Gammaproteobacteria > Lysobacterales > Rhodanobacteraceae > Luteibacter > Luteibacter sp. PvP120. The sequence continues at coordinate 64,234 of NZ_JBSRXP010000003.1, forward strand.
CTGGCACGCCGCATCTATGAGTCGGTGGCTCTCCACGATCTGGAACACCGGTCCTTGGTCCCAGGCGAACGAGGGATTTCGGTTGAGGTGGAGTTTCGCCCGGAGCCGGATCAGGACCTGTTGCTGGCTTGTCTGTGGCGCTATGTCGAGCCCGAGGGCGACGAACCGGGGTTTTACACGGTGGCCGCTATCACCGGCGATCCCCTGCCCGACTTTGTCGCCGCCGGCCACGATCGTAGCGTCATCGCGATCAAGCCCGAGCACCTGGATGCCTGGCTCGATCCGCAGGCCGGCGGGCTGATGGACATGGTGGCGATCCTGGATGATCCCATTGACGTCACCTATCAGTTCGGGCATGTAGATCGTCATAAACCTGTGGATTGATCTGATCCATCTATGAGTGTTTGGTGGCCTCGCCCGATTATTCGTCCATCGCGAAAGCGTGGTTGTAAGTCGCTGAATGCCTGGCGTATGGTGATCGTGTCGTCGGCGCAGGCGCAGCACCCGCAGCACCCGCTGGCGGCATCAATGAGAACGTTCCATGGACATGTCGAGTCCTCAGGAAAATCTGTTCGGCCGAGCCCTCCGGGAAGCTCCGAAAGCATACGCACGTCGGATCGCCAATCAGGCCATGTTCAACGGCTTCGATAGCGAACCCGTCTCGCAGAAGTTGATCGGAAAAGTGGAGATGATCTTGGACATCTTCATCGAAACCCACTTGAATGGCCAGGAGGTCGTTGACGATCTTCGGTCTAGTCTCGATAAGGCCGAAACACTGGGCGACATTCGCGCGGTAATGGCCGAGATAGAACAAGCGTTGCCGCCGGAAGATCGCAACACGTAAATTCGCAGCTTAGGGCTGCTCGCAAGACCACCGTCGCTTCAAATACCTTCTGGCGCTGGGAAACCCCGGCGCCAACTTATTTTTACGCACTGCTTCGATGGGCTAAACGCGCTGACTGTTCATTGCACGTGCTTGCATTAAAAAATCGAAGACACCATCCGTGATGCTCGTCTCACCCTCCTTGGCTTCGTTTTCTGGCGTTAGATCCTGGGAAGGGACGATGCCATCAACGATCAAATCTATCAGTTTGGTTTCACGAAGAGCTTCATGGAATGGGGTGAATTCTTTGTATCCAGCCAAGGCCGAGAAGAAATCCATCACTCCCCCCGCGACCAAGTCGGCGACTTGCAGCGCAGGATGATCTTTTGAATCCTCGAAGCTCAATGAGGAGATCCTGAGAGGAAGTTCAAAAACACGATCACCATGGCCGACTTTTTGAGTTGGCAAAGGGGTCATCAGCTCGCGCAAATGATCTTCGGCCCTCTTCATAGGCTTCGACTTGTCGTGGACCACTTCTAGCCAATCTGGAGTTTGCCGCATCCAGTAGTTCACTAATGAAGTGAAAATATTCGGCATCGGATCAAACGCAGTCGTCGCGACAAGACCGCCAATGTATTGATCCACGAAAACAGGAGCCATCGTTAACCCAAGCAAGGGCTCACTCGTATCTCTGTGTTCAAAGGCATATTGAGCAGTCTGCGCAAGCGTTTTCTTCAATGCATCAAACGCCTCTTCGCTGGGACGGTGGATAGCTTGCCCGAAGCGTTCCAGTAAGTAGTCCCATCCACCCGCCGGCAACATACCAGGGCCAGCGAAATACAACATGTTGGCGTAAGCCATCTGGCCGTCGCCATCTGTTAGGTCGATACCCATCGCATCGAAGCCGGGTTCGATAAGCTTGTCAACGAGATGGGCCACGAGCGAGAACTGCTTGTCAGCCACCTCTGCTTTCACGACTTCTGGCGTCAAAATCTCGGATGAGAAGAACCGTAAGAGGTCCTGTTGACCTTTGTTCGATCCTTTCAATCGGCTGTATTTCGCCTCTACTTGCCCCTGTCGAAGGAGCGGACTAATCAAAGAAGCGCAGGCGTCGGCGTCCAAGCAGGTTGATGCCAACACTGCGATGGGCTGATCCTTGCTGTGAAGGTCCGTTCCAGTATTTCCCGCTTCGTCAAAATATAATTTCATGGTCCCTCGATGCAGGGCACTAACCTGGCAGCCAATGATGGTGATTTAGCCTACCGAAAATCCCTCGAACGGGCATCCAACGTTCCGAGCAAATGGCTCAAATCCACCAGTCGCCTCGCCACCACGTTGCACACGCCCTCCTCCACCTGCCACCGCCCCTCGATGCCGAGCAACCGGGTTTCCAATAGCTCCCGCCGCTGGGCTTCGGCGATCTTCCGCCAGACGATCACGTTGAGCATGCCGTGCTCGTCTTCCATCGTCAGGAAGGTAACGCCCGACGCGGTTTGCGGCCGCTGCCGCAGAGTGACCATGCCGGCGGCCCGCACCCAGCGACCGTCGGGAAAGGTGCGCAGGGTTCGGCTGTCCAGCCACCGCGCGCTGCGCAGCTTGTGTCGGATCTGCCGAAGCGGGTGCGGTCCCAAGCTCACCCCGGTGCGCGCGTAATCGGCCAAGGTGTCCTCAGCCTGCGTGGGTGGAGGCAACACCACGGGCTGTTCCGCCGGGCTCTCCCCAAACAGCGGCAGCTGCGCTTCAACGCCGGCGATCGCCCACTGAGCCCGATGCCGATGCCCAGCCAACCCGCGCAACGCACTCGCCTCCGCCAGCAGGTCTTGATGGCGTTTGTCCAGCTCAGTCCGCGCGCACAAATCCGGGATGTCCACGAAAGCGCGCTGTTCCCGTGCCCGCTCGATCGTCTGCGCCACGCCTTCGGTAAACCCACGCACCTGGCGGAAGCCCAATCGGATCGCCCACGCGCTGCGACCGGTCGGGTCGGGTTCGAGCGAACAATCCCAATCGCTGTAACGCACATCCACGGGACGCACCGCGATGCCACTGCGCTGCGCGTGCTGGACGATCTGGCTGGGCGCGTAGAACCCCATCGGTTGGCTGTTGAGCAACGCGCACGCGAACATCGCCGGGTGGTGGCACTTCAACCAGCACGACGCATAGACGATGCCGGCGAAACTGGCCGCATGACTTTCGGGAAACCCGTAGGAGCCGAACCCCTTGATCTGTTCGAACAGCTGCTCGGCGAAGGCCGTGGTGTAGCCCCGCTCCAACATGCCTTTCATGATCCGTTCTCGGTGGTGCTCCATGCCCCCATGCCGCTTCCAGGCGGCCATCGCCCGGCGCAGCTGGTCGGCCTCGCCCGCGGTGTATCCGGCGGCGACGATCGCCAGTTTCATCACCTGTTCCTGGAACAGCGGCACGCCCAAGGTGCGTTCAAAGACCGCTTTCAGGTCTTCGGACGGGTAGTCCACCGGCTCCTCGTTCCGCCGGCGCCGCAGATACGGGTGGATCATGTCGCCCTGGATGGGTCCCGGACGCACGATGGCCACCTGGATCACCAGGTCGTAGAAGTTCTCCGGCCGGTGCCGCGGCAGCATTGCCATCTGCGCCCGGCTCTCGATCTGGAACACGCCCAGCGTGTCCGCCCTCTGGATCATCGCGTAGGTCGCCGGATCCTCGGGCGGCAACGTCGCCATCGTCAGCGCCTGGCCCTCGTGCCGGCGCAGCAGGTTCAAACACTTCTGGACGCAGGTGAGCATCCCCAGCGCCAAACAATCCACCTTCAACAACCCCATGGTGTCCAGGTCGTCCTTGTCCCATTGGAGGATGGTGCGATCGGCCATCGCGGCGTTTTCCACAGGCACCAGTTCGTGCAACGGGGCATCGGCGATGACGAAGCCACCCACGTGCTGCGAGAGATGCCGGGGCTGGTCCATGAGTTCGGCGGTCAGCACCACGACTTTGCGGATCACCGGGCTGCTCGGATCGAAGCCGCGCTCTCGCAACAGCTGATCCAAGGGAACGGACCCATCCCACCAGGCGAACACCTTACTGAGCAGATCCACCTGTTCCAGTGGCAAGCCCATGGCCTTGGCCACGTCCCGCACGGCGCTCTTGCCGCGGTAGCAGATCACCGTGGCCGCCAGCGCCGCCCGCTCCCGGCCATACTTCCGGTAGATGTATTGAATGACCTCTTCGCGCCGCTCGTGCTCGAAGTCAATGTCAATGTCGGGCGGTTCGTTGCGCTCCTTGCTGATGAACCGCTCCATCAGCAGGTTGAACCGGGACGGGTCCACCTCGGTCACGCCCAGGGCAAAGCACACCGCGCTGTTCGCGGCCGACCCGCGACCCTGGCACAAGATGCCCTCGCCGCGCGCAAAGCGCACGATGTCGTGGACCGTGAGGAAGTAAGACTCATAGCTCAGGTCCGCGATGAGGGCCAGCTCGTGTTCGATCTGCTCGCGCACTTTAGCCGGCGGTCCCTCCGGCCAGCGCCAGCGCACTCCCGCGTCCGTCAGTTCCCGCAGCCAACGGGTCGCCGTGTAGCCGGAGGGCACCAACTCGGCGGGGTATTCGTAGCTCAACTCATCGAGGGAGAACCGACACCGTTCTGCGATGCGCACAGTCTCGGCAAGCAGGTGTGGCGGATACAAAGTATCCAGCACTGCTCGATGGCGCAGATGCCGCTCCCCGTTTCGAAACAGCACGGCGCCGGCTTCGGCGATGGTCAGCCGGTGTCGAATGGCGGTCATCGTGTGTTGCAGCGCCAGCCGTCGCCGCACGTGCATGTGCACGTCACCCGCGGCGACGCATGGCAATCCCACGTCACGGCCCAGGGCTTCGAGCTGGGCGCAGCGGCGCGGGTCGTTGAACTCTTTGACAAGCTCAACCGCCAGCCAGGCACGGTCGCCGAACGTCTTCGCCACCCACAGGCCCTGCTCCGCTTCCGGTTCTCTTCCCGGCACCCACAACGCGAGCGTTCCGGGCAATCCGTCCGCCAGGTCCGCGCGTGTCAGGTGGTAAGTGCCCTTCTCCGCAGCGCGGCGACCCAGGGTGATGATCCGACACAAGGCGACGTAGCCCGCTTTGGTTTCGGCCAGCAACACGAGCTTGGGCCCGTCGGCCAACTGGATTTCCGTGCCGACGATGAGCCGGACCCCGGTGAGCCGAGAGGCTTCCAGCGCACGCACGATCCCCGCCATCGAGCATTCGTCGGTGATCGCCAACGCGGTGTAGCCGCAGACCTTGGCCCGTTCGAACAGCTCGCGCGCGGTCGAAGCCCCCCGTTGAAACGAGAAGTTGGACAGGCAATGAAGTTCGGCGTAAGCAGATGCGTCCGATTCGCTCATGCGAACCAGCCGTGGAGCATCCAGCCTTGCGCTTCGTCCGGTGGCAGAAAGGCCCACGCGCGTTGGCCTTGCGCGGTCTCGATCACGTAATAGTCCCGGCGCACCACATCCCCATCCCACCAACCGGTCTCCATGCGCTCGGGACCGGCCAACACGGTGGGCGTGGGTCCGCGTAGCGGAATGGGCCGTTCCAGCAACCAGGTCGGCCGCGGCAGCACTTCGGCCTCGCCCTCGTCCCGCGCGCCCACGCATTGCGACCGTTCCGGTCGGGGGTCGATCGTGGTCGCCAGCTGGTAGACGGCCTCGTCGCCCAGTCGCGCGCGAAGGCGTTCGCGCAGTTGTCCGAACGGCAGCGCGTTCGCCGGACGCTCATCGAAGAGGTCCCTTCCCTCAGGGACGAAGGAAGGCAACTGATCGGCGCGCAGACGGAGCGCCAGCACCGGCGCCGGCAAGCGCACCTGTTCCAGACGACCGCGCGCGGCTTCGAACAGCGTGGTGGCCGCGCGCTCAGGCGCGAGCAAGCCGATGGTGACCTCGGTGGCCCCTTCCCGGTGTTCAAGATGAAGGGTGAAGCGTTGGACCCCGCCGGCCCGGCAGGCCAGGTAGGCAGCCAGGTCCGCCGTCATGCGCCGGACTGGAAAGATCAGCGCGGCGACGTTCTCGACTTCGTGCGACAGCTCAATGCGCCAATCCACGGTGTCCGGCGGCACGAACAGATCCAGACCGGCGGGACGGTCGCCCAGCAGCTGATCCACCGTGTCGAGTAACGCCCCGCCGAACCGGCGGCGGAGCCCATCGCGGGGCATGCGCAGAAGTTGGCCCAAGGTCCGAATGCCCATGCCCGGCAACCGCTCGGCCTCGACCGGCAACCGAGCTTTCCCGAGAGGGACCGGCTCCAAGGCGCGTCGCAGGTGAGCCGGGGAAGCCACCGCCAGCCCATCCCGGATGCCGGCCAACACATAGGCCCCATGCGGGGTGGGCGCGGCGGCCAAGCGGTGCCGGAACCCCAGGTCGGTCAGGTCGGCCCGGAGCCGGCGCTCGATGGCCGGCCAGTCGCCAAACAGGCCCCGGCTCCGGCTGACTTCCAGGACCAGCGCGTGCGGAAGGAGAGCCACCTCCGATGAATAGCGATAAGCCACCCCGGCCAAGAACGTTTGCCACCGCTCGACCTCGGCCGGGTCGTGGGGCAACGCCGTGAACTGCGCCAGGAGCGCCTGGGCGGCGCTGAGGCGCTGGCCTACCCGCAGGCCGGCCGCCTTCGCTTCGCGGTTGGCGGCGACCACGGTCCGGGTCTGCACCGGGCCATCCACCAAGACCAACGGTCCAGGATCAGCCTGGCGGCGGAGAACCCCATCCAGCGCCAGGGATGGCAGCAACAGGCAGGCCCAGAGCATCGCCGGCGGCCCTCAATGCACCGTGTCCGGGAACGGAACCGGGTGCGCCGGCGGGTTGCCGCCGCGGCACTTCCGGATCCAGATGGCGGAAGTGGGCTGGGTGGCGAGTTCAAGGCGCAGGGGCGCGGGCGAACTGTTCGACAGGTGGCGGCGGTCGCGGAAGACGAAGCCCAAGGCCTGGCCATCCGCAGCGGCCACCTGCAACCGACGCAAGGCACGGTCGTCGGCCTGCTTCGGCCAGACCAGGACGGCGCCGCACGCTCCGGACCGCAGGCATTGCTCCGCCGCCCACAACACCTCGGCGTCGGGGGCGCGGACGAAGTGGACCTGGGCGAGGCGAAGGCCCCGCTGGCGCCAGCCCTGGGCGAACGGCACGTAGGGCGGCGCGATGACAACAACGGGACGCTTCCCCTGGGTCAGGCGAGCCAAGGTAGGCAGCACCAAGCGCAACTCGCCGACCCCGTCCAAGGGCATGAGGATTTCGGAGACCGAAGCATCGGGCCAGCCGGCGGTCGGCAGCGCGGCATCCAGGCCGGCCAAGCCCGTCGGCTGGTCGCCGGCAGGCACGGGCGCGGCACGACCGCGCCAGACCTGCCGGGCTTCGACGAGGTCCGATAAGGCAACGACGGCACCCATCAGCTTCTCCGGACCAAGCCTGCAAACAGTCCTTCGATGGCAAAGTCGTCCGTGGGATCGGGATCAATCGGGTGGTAGCCCGGGCTGTTGGGCAGCAGGCGGATCACGTCGCCCTGGTGGTGCAAGCGCTTGATGGTGAAGCGGTCTCCACCGACGCGGGCAGCCACGATCTGACCATGCCGGGCGACCGGGGTGGCGTGCACCCCGACCAGGTCGCCGTCGAGGATCCCCTCCTCCCGCATGGAGTCACCGACCACCTCGACCAGGTAGTCGGGTTTCAGCTTGAAGAGCCAGGTGGACACCCGAAGCGAACGCTCGACCCGCTCGGACGAGAACAGCGGCTCGCCAGCGGCGATGCGCCCCACCAAGGGAAGGTCCAGGGTGTCCGCCGCCATGGGGTCGGTTTCCGCGATCAGGCGGATGCCGCGGGGACGGTTGGGCTCAATCACCAGGCGCCCCTTCGCTTGGAGCGAGCGCACGTGTTTCAGCACGGCGCTGACGTGCTCGATGCCCAAGGCCTGGCCGATCTCTTCCAACGTGGGGGCCTCCCCTTCCCGCTGGAGGCGGGCTCGGATGAAGTCGAGGACGTTGCGCTGGCGGTGGGTCAGAAGGAGCGTCATGGCGTCCACTTTTCACCCTTTTAGGTGAAAATGAAAGGGTCAAAATTTCCCAGTGCCGAGATCAACGGGATGGCCGCTTAACCTCAGAAAGGGGATGAGGTAGGTTCAGCGGCGAAGATGCCGGGAGGGCGTCGCATCGAGCGAGACTGACGCGCACGATCGCAGGCTTTGTCGCTGGAAGCGGCAGCTAAACCGAAGAAGCGGTTGATCCTCCCTCCGGATCCCTCGTGGCGCCGGGCAAAAGCCACGCCTAGGCAAACATCGCTAGCCATAAGCAAAGTGAGACGGGCTTAAAATGCGCATCGTTTGATCGTGCTTAAAGTGACCCAGCGGGATAGCATCGACAAACTAGCAGGGATGATAGGGGAACGAGTTCACATGAGCGCTTCCAAAGCAACAGCGCGTAAGCAAAACAAGAAACTCGATAATCGTGCTTTCGAATTCGGACCTATGTCGCCATATGACCGATTTAGGATCAATCGATCATTGTTAAGACAAGGGAAACCGCTGCACTCGCAAACCATTCCCGACGATGTGCTTGTTATCGACGGGCATCCAGCCAACGTTCGAATTCCTGCCGAACAGGTGTTCGGATTCGTCAAATCGATATTCTCTAATTCTGATGCACTAAAACTTTTGAATAGCTCTCCCATCATTGGCGTGATGAGCGATCGCATGTCGGCAAATGGTCGAGCAGGAATTCTTGGTGGCCTATGGCCAAAGCATTTCATCAATGTAACTGTGGGATCGTTGCTGCAAGGTCTTGTTTCACTCCACAGATTATATGGTCATCAAGGACTACAACTGCTCGGCCCAGAATTCAGCCGCACAGCAACTTCGCGTTATTACGAAAACAAACCATTCCAAATAGCGATCAATCGAAATATCACGCAACAAGTTGTGCTTGGAGCCAGCTACGGCATGCTTGCCGTATTTAGCCATGAGCTTGCACACGTTCTTCGAGGACACACTTTTTTCTCGAAAAAGCATATGTCAGAAAAAAGAATAGACGAGGTCGTCCCGGCCCCAATTTCAAAGGGGAACAGCGTCCGTCGCGTCATGGAGTTCGACGCGGACGACTATGCCGGCAAGTTTCTAGCGGGCTTTCTTTTCCGCGATTTCATGGAGGCGCGAAATCTACTGGAAAGCGAGGACGGAATGCGACGCTTTCTGTTCGTCGCTGCCGGCGTAAGCAGTCTCTTTCTAACATTTGGCGCGAGAACCACTGACTATTACAGTGGACCGATCCGGGCCTACGTGGTGCTAGGCTCGCTCTTAAAGAGTTGCAGCAAGGACCCTGGTGCAGTGCGGTGGCTTGACGAGCAACTCGGCGAAATGACGGCAGACATGATCGCAGCCGAAACAATTAGGCCGGAAGAGGCCGTCCTCAGGCTGGACGAAATGCAGGAAATATTGGAAAAAGTTATCCCAGATCGCACACGGATGGAAAACGATTGGGTTTCCTTGCGTCCATGGGGCAGATAGCCGGCAAGACCATTCGCAATTGTCTTTTCGCCGACCTTCGCGCCTGCATGCGCGCTTTGATTGACCATCGCTTGATGGCCTAGGCATACCGCACACTTCGCAGTCAGACCGGCCCCGTTCGAGCGTCATCAATGGCCTGCTGGATCACCAAGTCTACTTCGTCTTCACCCATGGGATTATTCCGCGGCTCCCAAACCCGCCTCTCCACCAAAGTCGCCAACTGACCCAGCGCGCCAATGGGAGCGATCTGCATCTGATGCAGCCGCGATAGCAGTTCGGCCAGCACTTCATCCTTGTGTAGCGACCACGTCGAGGCAAAGCACCGCCAGAATGTCCAACCGGCGCGTTCCAAGATACGTTGGCGGTTCATGTCATGAGCCCAGCGGTCCGGACCGTGGAACTCATCGCCATCAAGCTCGATGGCCAGGCGGCGGTCGTCGGCCCCTTCCACCACCATGTCAATTCGGAAGCCGCCCACCTTCACCTGCGGGATCACGCGATACCCCCGTTCGGTGAGCTTCGTGAAAACCTCCCGCTCGAAACCTGACTCACACAGATCAATGGGACTTTCGCCCTCGATCTCCTGCTGCACCGCCGGCTGGCTGAAATGCTCGATGAGACCTCGGCGAAGGTCAACCTCAGAAAGGTCACTGAGCTCGACGGAACGCACCAGATACATTCGATCCCTGGCTCGGCTGGCGGCCACATTGAACCGCTGTTCGTGCCCCAGCCGCGACAGAGCATGGTGGCGGTCCCGGTCTGCAACCATGGACAAGAACACGATGTCGCGCTCGCTGCCCTGGAAGGCACGTGGCTCACCACTCGTGAACTTACGCCGCAGCAACTCCGCCGCTGGGAAACGTGCCCGCACCACCTCATCAATGTATTTTGCTTGCTCGATCCCGAGAAGCGACACCACTCCAAGGGTCCGGTCGCACCAAGCCGGGTTCGCGATAATTGCTCCGATCTCGTCAGCGATCGCCTCGGCCTCGTCCCGGTTGAAGTCCTTAGTGTCGCGCCGGCCGGTGGGAACAAAGATATCCACCAGCGGCGGGTCAATTCGCTCCGACGCAAGTGGGATGCGAAGCGGCCGGATGGCGCCTCCGTAGAACCGGTTCGAATACGCGATGATCGGGGACACACACCGGAAATGCTCACGCAACATCACCTGATGACTGGCGAAAACGCGTGCAGCCAGATCATAAAGCGATTTTTCCGGCGTCATGTCCGCCGCGAAAGGCTGATCGCCCAAGAAGCGTTGGCGCAGAAGTTCAATTTGCTGGGCCGCTATGAAACCGCCATCTGGTGACACCTGCTTATCGTCACCGACCACCAAGATCTTCTTGCCCCGCAATATGGCTGGAAGCGCCCAAAGGTCTGACTGGCTGGCCTCATCCACCACCACGAGATCAAAAGCCCCGATATCTGCCGGCATCGCTTCCGAAATCCGTGCATGCGGCATGATCCAGCACGGCACGGCTCCCGCAGCATCATTCATCGCGTCACGGGCATCCCGACGATAGCGCGGCGCATTCGCACCGGTTCCTTGGCCGATGCGCCGTATAGCCGTCGCATACCCGTTAAGGGCAGACATGATCTTCCCGGTGGCGTTGTTCTTTGTCGCCAACCAAGCCGACTTCGCCACCAGATCAGAATAAAGACGTTGAAGCCCATTGGTAAGTTCCGATCGTCGTGTCGCGAGCGCCCGTAACTCGTGACGCGCCTCGATCTGATCCAAATGACCCCGTAACCGTGCCCACGTCCAGCTCTTGCGCCATTGGGCCGGCGTCACCTTGTCGTCGCCGGAATGACCGCATGGCTCCCGTTCGATGCGTTCTGCCCACAAAACAGCCCCCGCGGTTCGCAACCGATCGGCGGAGGCAGCAATGAGGGCCAGGTGCGATCCGAGGCCGGAGACACGCCTGAGCTCCGCGACCAATTTCACGTATTCGGAGCTGACCTGTTCGATCGTGCAGTGGGATTGGCCGAGCAGATGATGGCCGAACTGACGCAGGTTTTCGGATATATCTCCTGTTCGACCCGCCAAGCGCTCCTGGAAGGCGGTGACACCCTGCGCCGCACGAGCCAACGTCGCCCGTTGCAGATATTTCCTCAAACTCTGGGCGACTTCTTTAAGACCATCCGAGCCACCATGCAACTTTGACGTCGGCGCGTCTGCATACACCGAAGAGGCCTGATTGACCAAGACACGGTCGAGATGCGTGCTGAGCCGGTGGACCTTCCGGGCTGCCGTGGCCAAAGTCTCGATATTCCTCAGATCGAGCGTCCCTTCCGACAGCGTTGGCAAAGACAGCGGTTCGGCGAAAGTGTTCCACCTGGCCACGAATGAAGCCAACTCCTGATGGAGAAGCACATAGCGCTGAACATGTTGCCAACCGTCCGCATCTTGCGGCGGCAAGCCCGAAACCTTGACGGCCGCCAAACACTTCTTTGCGTCGCCAGCGCCCACAGCCATTAAACCGAAGGGCTTGCCTGTCTGGGCAGCCCGCGCGACACCTTCGATTGCTTTTGGCGAGTTCAATCCCTCGGGTGGGAACACAACCGGCCGCCGGAGAAATTCAGCACGGGCTGCAACCAGCCGATCAATGTCGCCGAAAATGGCTTCGAAAGCAGCCCGTTCCGCTCCGTAAGACGAGTTGCGGCACCTCTCCCGAAACACCGGACCCCACGAAGCCGCTGCTGTTTCGAAGATTTCGACTTCTCGCTGGGCCAGTTCCACGCTTTTCAGCAATTCTTGGACGGCCTGATGCACCTCAGGCGTGTTTCCCCGCACTGCAAGATCGGGAACCTCGGCGATATCTCGATCGAGCGTTTTCAGGCTAATTAGAGTCTCGTGCAACTCTCCCACTTGCTCCGCGGACGGCAAGCCGTCGGCATCAGCAAGCGTCGTCCCGAGATACACAAGATCGTCACCCACGAGACGGCGCGCCAACCGTAGGGCCGCCATCTCATCCTCGCCCAGCGGAGGCTGGTGCTCCGACGAAAGCGTCAGGCCGTCTTGCAGCCACCCATGTGTATCCGATCCGCTCAGCAACAGCTCGGCGGCTTTCTGCGCGCGGATGTTCTCGCCGTCCACCTCGATGTCGCCCAATTGGTCTGCCGCGATGGCGTCCAGTCGGCGCTCGATACCTGACAATTCATGATGGGTGCGATCTATACCTGCTTTGAGAGTTTCAATCTGTCGTTGGGTTTCGCGTGGATTGAGCTGTGAAACGCTGTGCTGGATGGCCTCAATGGATGCCTGGAACTGACGGGTGCCGTCCCGATCGCTCGACAAAAGCGCGACAGTCAGCGGCCGGACCTCTGCCGGCAACTTCTCTTGAAGCACCTGCAAGGCCGGCTCTCCCCGTGACGTGACGAGGACACGGCGCCCAGTTGCCAGGTAGTGGCAGATGACGTTGGCGATGGTGTGCGTTTTCCCGGTCCCGGGCGGCCCCTGAACGGTTACGCCAGGTGCACGCTCCAACCGTTCAATGATCGTGATCTGCTCTTCGTTGCTCGGCAGAGGAAAGTAAAGTTCTTCAATCCTGTTATCGCTGACACCGTCTGACACAGCATTCGTGGACAAGCCACGAAAACGTATTGGCTCAACAGGCGTTGTTTGGTCAGATGGCGGAGTGACAAGAGATAGAGGACCACTGGGCAACTCGGTTGCCTGCTCGACCTTTGTTTTGAGGCGTTTCAGATCTTCCAAAAGAAAATTGTGTTGCCGTGGCCGTGCCAGGAGAACCCACGCATCGGTCACCACGAAGTGCGGCCCGGGCGCCGGCCAAGGTTCGCCAGCCGCCAATATCTCGTGATAGGAACCTTTGGCGTCCAAGTTGGAAGCCACCAACTTCAAAATGTGAGCGTAGGAACTGGGATCGAACGGCGACAGGTCGGCCGCCCCTTCTCGGCCCAGCAGTTTCTTGGCAGTCAGCTCCACCTCCGCTGCTCCAATCACAGAGGCGGCCACCAGGGCATCCAGCTCCAACCGGGCCTCGATGTCACGAGGCCGGATCTCGATGGCCATGGTCTCCTCATCCATGACAATTTCGACCGATTGCGTCATCAGCGGGTATTCGTAGCTGAGCGAGCCCTCCTCGGAGGCCAGCTTCCAGGACGCCACCCCGACTCCCCAGACCAGTTCCAGAGGTTTAGCCGTTTCCTCCGCCTCGATCTGTTGTTTGAGGGCAAAGAACGACGTGTAGAGGTCGATGGAGCGACGGCGAGGCTTCTCCTGTTCGGACCATCCCCACCACTCGCTGGCGTAGAGCTCGAAGTCGGCGGCTACGGCTGCGCGGAACTCCTCGCCGTCTACCTCAGGATTGGCAGCAAGATGTGCTTCCAGGGCTGTGCCGGTGATAGCGGGCGGCTGACCGCTCGGATCCTGCGATGTAGAAGCAAATGGAAGTAGTGGCGCCGGGACCTCAGGGGCCTGAATGGCTTCGAGCCGATCCATACGGAGCCAAGCGGCCCCGCTGGCCTCCGCCACGTTGAATCGCAGCGCCGGGAGACCCGCCAGATCTAGGGGGCCAAATTTCGGACCGGCGAGCTTGGATAGCTGAAAGCCTTCCGGCTTCACAAGCTTTGCTTGCTCACCGATGTATTCCAGGAGTCCCACCAGCAGTTGCTTGGCCTCTTTCATCCTTACAGTCTTCCCGGCGTTCTTGATCAAAATACCCTAGCACGCACTATGCCAATAGGGGCTGTCCGTTCCGCTTCTTAACTTAGCGTCGGTTAGGACCGCTGGTGCGGAGACGTATTCGGCGAGAAAAACGGCAATGCCTACAAACAACCCATTGGCTATCTTGGAGCGATCCGAGCGTGAAGAGACCTCAGTATTCCACCTTCTGCATTTCAGCCTTCGATGGAGCAAAATCAGTGTGGATCTTTGACGTGTTCGATTTGTAGCTCACACCGTCAATCTTCAGGATAACCAAGGACTGAGTATCGAGGGTTAGAGCAGCCTTCCGCTCATCTCGATCATGGTGCCAATAAGGCGGATCCTTCCAGTCGGCAGGATCAACAAAAGTTATCTGAGGCCACCAGTATTCACTCTCCTCTTCCCGTTCGTAGAGGCTGACATAGGCAACGCGATCGGCCGCGGTTGGCCCTGCCCCCTCGGCCCGCGAAGCCTTATTGAACAACACGACATTCTGCCCGCGCTCCGACGATGCGTCGCCATATTGAACTGACTGAAATTGGATTCCGTCGAGCGCGAGATTAGGGTGCGTCGCCAAAAAGTCAGCGATCAGTTGCGTAATTAGGTAGCCATCGTCTTCAAACTCAGGCATCACGGGCATGACCAACTGGTCGCACAATGATCGAAGGAAATCGTGGCGAGCCACGACATCCTTGGTCGACGGATCAAAATAGCTGCGAACACCAGCTGGCACGATGTCAGCAAGGGCGTTGAGATCTAGCAGCCTGAGCGGTCGACTTATCGTGAACTGCCCGACAACGACATGGCTTCCGACCGGCGGTCGAACCTCGGCAACAGCCGTGTTCGCCGATGTCGCGCCGTAGAAGACTGAAATACCCTTAGCGTTCATGCGCCCTGCCCGCCCAACTCCCGGCGGGGGCGCCCCGATCTCACGAGCTGGATGATGCAATGCCCGTTCCAGGGCTTCGAGCGACTGGAATACACGCGCCCGAAAAAGCGTCGTGCATGCGGTGCTCGGCCCAGCATCGACGATGACTCCAGAGCCTTTGCGGGTCTTGTCGCTGAGGATAGGCCCGAAGACGCGTTCGAGGACTGCGCTAGTCTTCGGGTTGAAAAGCCTTGCCTCTGAGCGAAGACTTTCCACCATTGCACGCCATTCAACACTATACGATCCCCCGAGATGCGAATTCTCAGAGAAATAGGGATCGTCGCCATACTTGCTTTCCGTGGAGCTGTGATCGGACCAGATATCTGTGAGTGCCTCTAAAACATCATCGACGACCTGTCCCGCCGCACTAAGCTGAGTTTCTACAACGTCAGCAATAGGATCACCGGTGGGATCTTTCCCATAGATTGTCACGGCGTCCGAAAGGCTTGTGACTTCGAAGAAGTTCTCAATTACCACGTCGAACCGGTCCACAACCTCGCCAATGGACATGGTCGGCAACTCATTGCCGCAATAGTCGCACTCTTGGACATCGCCCGACGCCGTGATGACCCCAGCCAGGTATGGCTCGACCACGCACTGGGCACATACCCGCTTTTCTTGAACCATCACGCTCACCTGAGGCTATTTTGGATCGCGCACTGGCATTGACAGCGACGCTCGTTCGGCTAGGTTTCTTCGATCAGGAGGACCCATGGACACCTACGCTCACCACATCGCTCCCCACGAACCCACGATGAAGCAGCTTTGGCTCGCATCGTTTACGTCACTGCTTTGCCACATGCAGCCCGAGGAGGCCATCAAAGCCGCCGATCGCGCGCTGGAACTCTGCAATGAGCATTGGCAGAATCCGGTTACGGTGACGACGTGGCAATACAAGCACAACTATCCTGTCGGGTATCACTTTGAACTAAACGGATTTAACGCGGCAGAGGGGCTTGGATCCGGCATTGACCGTTGATGATGCCTGTCCGTAACGATCGCTTGGGGGTTTTCAACTTGACCTGCGCCGACGCCGAATTGATGGATCAAAAAGTTCGCTGAACTTTTTGGTGGCGGCGTCCATAGCTTTTTTCAATTGGTCCTTCCGCATTGCAGGGAGCGCTTCGTAGATCTGGTTGATGCGTTCTTGCGGCTTGCCTTCGCGTATCCTTGAAAAAAAATCTGCGTTGAATGCCGCTGCGTCCGCAAGTGCGAAACGTTCCACAATGAAACCAGAGATAAATCCGAAATTTTCCAGACAGACGATAAAATGCTCAGATTCAGTGACTGATCCTGCATCATTTACATCCGTCTCAACCACGCGAAAAACCTGAAAAGGGCCATCAAGTTTGCCGGTCTGCGTCTTGCTAGACGTGTTCTTTTTCACGATTGCTCCTGTCATCTTGCAACAATCCAGTCTACACAGCACTTCGCCTGTGAAAGCTGATGATCCAAATCTTCCGGGCTGAAAGCCAAGATGCGTTCTTCTTGTGCTTGTATCGCATGCTCTCCCTTATCAGGGACGCCTATTACGTCCTCGATGCATCCTTGCTTCCAGATCCAGATGTCATGCGCCAGAAGTGCTTCGTGAACCTCCTCTGAAATGATCGCGCCGTATTCGTCGGCGGCCATGGCAGCCCAGACCTGTGCAGCCGTAAATGGGTTCGAATTCGTAGGGAGGCCGTTACCTCCCAATTTGAAGCCGAGCAGCTCTTGGAGCCGTGCAAGCACGGCCTTGGCCTTGGTGACGTCACCACCGTCCTTATCCAACAGCGCCCCAGCACCCTTCCGCGCATCCACGAACGCAAAATCGAGATCGGCGATGGCAGCGCACTTGATGCCCATGGCCCTCAACACCGCCATGCCTTTGATGATGCCCGACGCGCCGCCCAGCGACACTAAGCAGACGTGATCCAATTCAGGGCGGCGACCGTGGACCTTCTCATAGATCAAAGGGATCAGGCGCTGGTCGGTCTTCCCTTCGCACACGATGACTTTGTCCGCGAAATAGATATCGGCGACGTTGCCGAGCATGAAAAGAGTGCGCGCCTGATCGGGGCCCGCCTCAACGGCCTCCACCACCGCTTCGCGCAATGGACGTTTGACGGCCGTTCCCGCCTGCGCGCGATGCACGATCACGGTGTCAGGCGCGTTGTCCCGGCTGATCATCAACGGCGAGTGCGTCGAGAGGACGACCTGAAAGCCCCCGGCGGACAACGTTTTCAGGGCTTCGCGGACCGTGCGGACCGCCTGCGGATGAAGGAACAGTTCGGGCTCGTCAATCAACAGAAGCCGACGCGCAATGCCCCTGGCAGCGCCGTGGCGCATGTCGGCAAGCAGCCGGATCAAGGCCATTTGGATTGCCCGCTGGGCGCCGGTCCCCATCTGATCGAAGCGACGACGTTCGCCGCTGACGTGATCGGTGACATACAGATCGCCGGTCCGAAAGAACTCCTTGACCTCGACTTCCGGCATGTCCATGCCCAGCGACAATCCCGGAAACAGTTCACCCAACGCGCTGCTGGCATCGGTGTCGAACTTCGCAAGGAGTGGCGACCGCTGTGCCCCCTCGGCACCGAGGATGTCTCGGACTGCTTGCAGCGCGTGCTGGATCTCCGCATGCGCTTCGAGCACCGGGGCCATGATCTCATCGAGCAGACCGCGGATGGTGCTCCCCGCTTTACCTTTCGCCAGATCGTCGCCGACGTCGTCCATGGCCGCGACGTGCAGGGCCTCCGGAAGCAGGGCCTTGACCGCGTCCGGCAACCCGGTGGGATAGGGCCGCCAGACGGTGGGCACCCCCAGCTCATCCAGCTCGCCGGTGGGTTCCCACACTTCCGCCCGTGGTCGCCCGGTTGCCGCGACGATCCGGATCCACAGGTTGCCGTCCACGCAATAGGGTTCGATCGCCGCACGGTGATTCTGTGCGGGAATTAGTCCGATCAGTTCGGGCGAAATCCCTTCGACGCAGGCCGCGACGATGATGGGTTGCTCCGGATCACATGCCTCCGCCCTGGGAACCGCCTTCGGCGCCAAAAGAAGCTTGATCGCGTCGAGGATCGTGGATTTGCCCGTGTTGTTCTGGCCGACCAGCGGTGTGTAATCGCCGAGCGTGAGCAAGACCCGACGACACGCGCGGAAGTTTTCGATGTAGATGTGGCTGAGGCCGTGCATTCCCTTTCCCTCGCGTCGTCCAGATCAAGCAACCTTCTTTTTTGCACCCTGCTTCAACCGCGTTCGGACCGGCAGAGGCTTTTCCAGTTCCAGCAAGGGCAGCAGGCCGTCAAAGTTGAGCCACGTGCCCCAGCCGATCCCAGGGAAACATTGCGCAAGCTCTCTGGGCGTCCAGGGACGCATGTAATCGGCCTCGTGCACGTCCTCTCCCGCCTCGTGCCCCACGAAAGCCCGGCGCCGCTCTGCGGGCAGGCTCGCCCCTTGGAGGGTCTGAATCATATTCTTGCGCAGGCTGTGGAAACCCACCGTTCCGGCAGCCCGGCGCGCTTTGATGCCGACCCCTTTCAGCTGGTAGGAGAAGCCCTTCGAGATTGCGTTGCCGGGGCTGACGCTGGGTTTGATCGGGATGGTCGGGAAGAGCCGTTCCTCTCCGCGCTCCCTCAAAGCCTCCACCCTCTTCCACAAACCAAGCCGGATCAGGTCGGGATGCAGCGGCACGAGACGCCGGCTCGCCTCCGTCTTCAACGATTGGCCGTCGTTGTCGTTCGTGATGCGAACGCATGGGACGCCGTCGACCTCCTCAAAGTCCCGCAAATAGAGCTGGGCCACCTCCGAGACGCGGGCGCCGCTGTAAAGACCGATCAATGCGCCCCAGCGAACGTGCGGCTGCCGCATCCGCTGCATCGCAACGGGATTGAAGATCTTCGGCAGATCAGCCAGCTCGAACGCCTCCCATGCGTGCCCCTGGTTCCGACGAGCAGCCTTGTCCGCAGCTTTCATGACCACCACGCCCTTCACGACGTTGGTAGCCAGGTGCCCGGCCTGAACCTGCTTCTGGAAGATTTGCGCCACGTGCGAGACCATGTTCGCCACGTAGCGCTTGGTGAGCCCGTCCCGTTGCAGCTGGTTGGCCCATGCGGCCGCCATCGGCCGGGTGACCTCGTCCACCTTGACGCCTGACCCGATGTATTTCAGAAAGGAAGCGGAACTGCGCTGCCGTTGAACCCAGGTGTTTGGCTTGATGTTCTTGGCTTCGACGTCCTCGTATTGCCTCAGCGCCTGCGCCAACGTCGGCGCGTCGCTGCGTGGCTTCGGCAAAGTTCGGGTGAGCTTAGGCTGAGGCACATCTGACCCGGGCGCGGGCGCCGGCCAAAGCGGCTTCTCCAACGCCATTTGCAGCGCCTTCAAGCCGGCCGCGTTGTCCGCGTCGGTGCCGTTCGTTTTGACGGACACCCCTTCAGGGCCCGCCTTGATCTCGAACCGCTCGATCTTGCTAAGCAAGTCGTCCCAATCCATCCCCAAGTCCTTCGTCCCAATCCTGGCACTGGCGAAGATTTGAGCACATCGAGCACCCAAAGCGTAGGCGCAGGTGCGCGCCGAGACCGGATCGTGGGTCCCAAGAGAACGTTTGAAAATGGTCATGCCGAAGACTGGGCGAAGGTCTTTCGGAATGTAGATGCGGAAATACCACATGCCACTCGGGCGGCGCAGCAGATGATGGGCGAGACGCATGGATAGTTGACCTACCCAGAAACACCAGTGCCGCAAAGCCGAAAATCCGAGAAAAACCTTAGTATTTATAGGTACTTAGACTCTGGCGGAGAGAGTGGGATTCGAACCCACGGTAGGCTCACACCTACGGCAGTTTTCAAGACTGCTGCCTTAAACCACTCGGCCATCTCTCCGGATTGTCTAAAACGCCTTGCGCGTCCGCATTCTACGCTAGCTCCGATCACCGCAGAGGTAACCCAAACCCCGAGTGGGATTGTTCGCCGCTTCGCGACGAATCCCTCCCTTCGGTCGGGACCGCCCTTTCGGGCGTCCTGCGGCGGCTGCGCCGCCTTGTCGAACCCACGGTAGGCTCACACCTACGGCAGTTTTCAAGACTGCTGCCTTAAACCACTCGGCCATCTCTCCACATTTTTTCAACCGCACCGGCAAGGCCTTGCACCCCGCCAGCGCGTCATTCTACCCGACGATCAGGCAATCACCTCAACCCCTGCCATATATGGCCGCAACACCGCCGGCACCTCAATCGCCCCATCCTTCCGCTGGAAATTCTCCATCACGGCCACCAGCGTCCGGCCCACGGCCAAGCCCGACCCGTTGAGCGTATGCACCAGCTCCGGCTTCCCCGTCGCCGGGTTCCGCCACCGCGCCTGCATCCGCCGGGCCTGGAAATCCGTGCAGTTGGAACAGCTGCTGATCTCCCGATACGTATTCTGCGACGGCAACCACACCTCCAGGTCATACGTCTTCGCCGCGGCGAAACCCATATCCCCAGTGCACAGCTGCACCTTCCGGTACGGCAGTTCCAGCGCCTGCAACACCGCCTCGGCGTGGCCGACCATCTCCTCCAGCTGCTGCATGCTCGTCTCGGCCGTGGCGATCTGCACCATCTCGACCTTCTCGAACTGGTGCTGCCGGATCATGCCGCGGGTGTCGCGGCCGTAGCTGCCCGCTTCCGCACGGAAGCACATCGAGTGTGCCGTCATGCGCATCGGCAGTTCGTCGGCTTCGACGATGCTCTCGCGCACCAGGTTGGTCAGCGTCACTTCGGACGTGGGGATGAGGTAACGCTTGGCGTCGCCCACCTGCGTGGCGAACAGATCGTCCTCGAACTTCGGCAGCTGGCTGGTGCCCTCCATCGCGGCCGGGTTCACGATCAGCGGCACGTTGTGCTCGAGGTAACCGTGCTTCGTGGTGTGCAGGTCGAGCATGAACTGGGCGAGCGCACGGTGCAGGTGGGCCAGCTGGCCGCGCAGCACGGTGAAACGCGCGCCGGACAGCTTCGAACCCGCTTCGGCGTCCAGCCAGCCGTGGCGGGCGCCCAGGTCCACGTGGTCCTGCACCTTGAAGTCGAACGCGAGGGCGTGGCCCCAGCGCAGGATCTCGAGGTTGTCGCTCTCGTCCTTGCCGTACGGCACGCTCTCGTCCGGCAGGTTGGGGATGCCCAGGGCGATATCGGCGATGATCGCCTGCACCTCGGCCAGGGCCTGCTCGTTGGCTTTCAGCTTGTCGCCGATGCCGGCCACCTCGGCCATCAGCGGGGCGACGTCTTCGCCCTTGCCCTTGGCCTGGCCGATCGCCTTGGAACGCGTGTTACGCAGGTTCTGCAGCTCCTGGGTCTCGGTGGCGAGCGCCTTGCGCTCGGATTCGAGGCGCTCGATCGTGGCGACGTCGAGGTCGAAGTTCCGGGCGGCGCGCAGGCGCTCGGCCGTTTCGGCGAGTTTGCCGCGCAGGAGGGCAGGATCCAGCATGGGTCGGGTTCCGTGGGTGTTCGAACGGGGATTATCGCAAATTCGGCGGGTGGCATGTCCGCCGGCCGAACGGATCGACAGGATGCTCAGCCGCTGCCGATGCGCGTGGCCTCGGACGGCAGCACGGTCAACTCGCGCCAGTCGAGCTGTTCGAGCAGGAAATTGTAGTCCTCGTCGCTCAGCTGGAACGCGAGACGGCAGCGTTCCAGCTCGGCGCGCTGCGCCGCCAGGGCGGCCAGCGACAGCTGGCAATGCCGCTCCATCGCGTCGCCGCGCGGCGGTTCGTCCAGCGCGTCGGCCTCAACCTGGAACAGCGCGGCCAGCCGCCTGCCCTCCTCGCTGTCCTCGTTCGCCAGCCGGCCCAGCGCAGCATGCGCCAGTCCGCGCCGCACGGACAGCAACTCGCGCTCGGTCACCGCGCGGTGATCCAGCCCGAGCAATCGGATCATCGGTGCCAGGGTCAGCCCCTGCACCACCAGCGTGGCCAGCACCACGCCGAAGGCGGCCAGCACCACGGTGTCGCGCTGCGGGAAGTCGGCGGGCAGGATGAACGCGGTAGCCAGCGTCACCAGGCCGCGCATGCCGCACCAGCCGGCCAGCGTGGCCTGGCGCCAGGTGGCGGGCTCCGGGCGACCCTGTCGACGGCGGCACCACGCCACGCCGCGGTTGAAGCTCAGCGCCACGGCGAGGCGTGCCAGCACCACGATGGCGATGACCAGGCCGGCGAAACCCAGCGCATGGCGCAGGTGATCGCCGCTCATGTCGCCGATGATCCGCCGGGCCTGCAGGCCCATCAGCAGGAAGGCGAGCACGTTGAGGACGAACACCACCACGTTCCACACCGCGTACGACTGCACGCGCAGGCGCGGCGAGGTCGGGGATGGCCGCGAGGCGATGGTCATCGCCAAGGCGACCACGGCCAGCACGGGCGACAGGTGCAGGTGCTCGGCCACGATCCAGACCAGGAAGGTGTTGACGAACTGCAGCAGGTTGCTGTCCAGCGCACCCGTGACGAAGCGGGTGATCTTCGGCATCAGCCACGCCGCCAGCATGCCGAACGCCACGCCGCCGGGCGCGGCCAGTGCGAAGCCGCCGAGTTGGGTGACGGTGAGGCCACCCGAGGTCTGCGCCATCAAGGCGGCACCGAACAGCAACAGCGCCGCCGCGTCGTTGAACAGGCTTTCGCCACGCAGGATCGCGTCGGTGGCGCGCGGGATGGCCATGCCCGAGAGGATCGCCGTGGCTGCGGCGGCATCCGGTGGCGCGACGATGGCGCCGAGCACCAGCGCCGCGGCGAACGGAAGGCCCGCGTACGCCCAACCGGCCCAGGCCACCAGCAGCGCGGTCCAGCACGCCACCCAGCGCGAAGATCACCAGCGGTACCCAGAAGCGCTTCGCCGTGGTGAGCGGGAAATCGAACGCCGCATCCATCAGCGCGGGGGCGATGAACAGCGGCAGCGCCGTGCGTGGATCGATCGGGAAATCCGGCGCGCCCGGCAGCAGTGCCACGCCGACACCGGCCAGGGCCAGCATGGACGGGTACGGAAGCGCGAGGCGTCGTGCCACCTGCAGCAGGACGATGGCCGCGAGCAGGAGCAGCAGGAGGCTTTCGAAAAGCGTCACGTCAGCGGCGGTCCGGGCGGCAGGTCGATGCAGGCTACCCGCCGGACCGGCCGTGCTCAAGCACCGGCGGTTACCTCGGAGCGACGCCGATGCCGCGCACCGCTCAGCGATCGCCAGAACCAGGTCGCCATCATCATCGCCAGGCCGATGTTGACCACCACCTCGCCCGGCCACACCTTGCCGTAGCTGATGTCTTCGAAGCCGACGCGGTCGGCAATGATGCCAAGGATGTTGGCCAGCGCACCCGCGGCGATGAAGGCGTGGCTGACGCGGTTCACCCGGCGCAGCGTGCGATCGGTGAGCAACCAGCACCCGGCCACCAGCATGACGCTGCTGCAGGCCAGGTCGCCGTAGAGGAATACGACCGGATTCATTGCGGGTCGCCTCCCGCGATACGGTCGATCATGCGATTGGCCAGCGTCTCGCCGCGCGAGTCGATCAGCCGCTGGGCGATCATCGTCACGCGCAGGCCGAAGCAGCCGATCAGGAAGGACACGCCGGCATGGATCTCCGCCGGCGAATCGGTGAGGAAACGCCGCTCAACCGCGGGACCCAGGAAGATCGCCATCATGGCACCGCACACCACCTGCACGACGGCACGCTTGCGCGAGGCCTCGTTGCCCAGGGCGACGGGAAGGACGGCGCCGCCCACGGCCGCCAACAGCAGCCAGAAGCGGGTGAACAGAACGACGGTATCCATGATGACGACCTCGTGGGACTCAGGGTGAGGGAACGGGCTTCAGCTTGCCGCGCCAGGGATTGCGGGGCGTTTCGAACATCACGTCCAGCGTCTGGTCGGCCGCGACGGTGAAACGGAGATCGCGATTGAGCACGCTGTCGCAGAACCGGCCGCCGTTGATCGACGGCTTGAAGCGGTAGATCGACGTGGCGCCGTCCTCCTTGAGGAACGCGGCGGAGACATCGCACGACAGCGGCTCGTTGAAGTGCACCTTCACCAGGTTCGGCACGAAGGTCATCTGCACCGCGACATCGGCATTGGCTTGCTGGACCAGGCCGCGCCAGGTGCCTTGCGGCTGTGCGGCCAGGGCGATGGCGGGAAACAGGCCGAACAGCGCGATGCCGGCCAGGGTTTTGACGGAGGTGGAATACATCGGGTTTTCCTCTGGAGGTGATGGTAGGTGGCCCAACCTAGCGGGCGAACCACACGGTGACGCCGGTGATTCCGGCAAGAACGATGAAGCCGGCAAGCAGCCACAGGACGCGATGGCGCGGCTTGCGCGGTGGCGGTCCCGGCAAGGCGGCGACCAGTGCGGCCTCCCAGTCGGCGGACAGCCGCATCACGGTGAGCTTGTCCATCAGCCCACCTCCGGCAACGGCACGGCCACCGGCCGTCCATCCAGCGAGACGCTCGGCTGCCAGGCATCCGCCGCGCGGTAACCGATGCGCAGGCGATGCAGGGGGCGGCGGCGCCATCGGCGCGGCGGCGCCGGGTGCAGGTCGACCACCAGGGCCGTCGCGCCGTCGCTGCCGCGCTCGTAGCGCAGGCGGCAGTCGAATTCCACGGACAACTCGGTGACCTGCGGCATACGCGGATCGCGAAACCAGCGCAGCGGCAACACCACGGATTCCAGTGGGGCGTCCACACCGGCATCCCGCGGCACGTCCACGTGCAGCGCATCGCCGCTGGCGTCGCCGGCCGCGTAATGCGCGAGTCGGCGTCGCCGCAGGGCTTCGTTGGCCGCTTCCACGGACACGCGCAGGGCGAACAGCAACTGGTCGAACGTGCAGGTGGCCATGCGCCCTACCCCTCGCCCAGCCACGCGGGCTTGCGTGGAAAGCCGACGTGGTAGCACAGCCACTGCAGCACCACCTGGTGCTCGCCGACCTGCAGGATGGTGAAACTCTTTTCCACGCCGATGATGGACCCCTTGGGCGAGTCGCTGAGACAGCGGTTGAGCAAGGCGCGGGCGTCTTCCACCTGCGCCTCGGTCTGCATCTGGTTGGGGTTGTCGCTGCCGACAACCACGCGTTTGACGAACTTCACGTCGGTCAGGTCGAACATCCTGTATCTCCGGAAGGAATCGCGACGACCTTGCGGGCGTCGCGATCCATGGTTGGATCGAACGGCTTACGGACCGGTGCCGGCGCCGGCCGCCGGCGTGGTGGCCGGACCGGTCACTGCGGCCGGCGCGGTACCCGGCACGGCCACCGGCGCACCGACCTTGCGCGGCGCGCAAGCGGTCTGCAGGATGTCCATGACGCGTGCCAGGCCTTCCGGCATGCCCCCGTCTTCGGCGTGCACCTCGACGTGGTAACGCGCCGAGTTGTCGGACTTGCGGGTGTTTTCCTTGTGCGTGGCGACCGAACCGGACACCTTCGCCGAGGCCTTGAACACGCCCCAGCCGATCGACATCTCGGCGCTGAACTCGCCCTTCTTGTCTTCGCTTTCGGTCTGGCTGAAGGACGACTTCACTTCCATGTCGAAGGTGATGTCGACGCGGGTGACGCTGAGGTTGGGCACCTTGACGATGGCCAGCAGCGGCACTTCCAGCTCGACGTCTTCCTCGGCGATGCCACCGGCGTTGGTGGGATCGTCCACGGGGCGCTTGAAACGGAACGTGGCGGTGCGCGTGGCGCCCACGCCGGTCGGATCGTTCGCGGGCGGCGGCAGGAAGCCGATGACCTTGATGAAATCCGCGGTGGCCTGGGCCAGCTTGACCTGGGCTTCGCAGGCGGCGCTGAGCGGCGAACCGATCAGGTCGCCCATGGGCAGACCCTTGAACTGACTGGACATGTTGACGAGTTCGTCAGCCATGGTGTGACTCCTTGCAATGGTTGACGCGACGCACGGGATGCGCGGCGCGGTTCATCCCGGCCGACGGGTCAGTCGTCCGGCGTGAACGTCTTGAAGACCCCCTGGGTCTGTGAGAGGTGGTTCATCAGCCGCGCGGCACCGTCAGTGGGCTCGCTGCCTTCGACACGAAGCTTCACGTGCACCGAGCCGCCACGGCGGTCGTTGCCGCCGGCCGCCGGGTCCACGCGCAGGTGCGGGCGGGCCACGGCGCTCTTGCCTTTCCAGCCGGGCTCGTGCGGATCGTGGTCGCTGGGCGGGTTGCCTTCCACGATCGGGCCGATGTCCGCGTCGAAGGTGATCTCCACGTCCTTGATCCGCAGCACGTTGGTCGAGACCAGCGGCAGGATCGGTGCGCGGTACAGGTCCTCGTCGTCTTCGCCGGCCTTGGGATGCAGCGAGGGCATGCGGATGACGACGCTCTTGGGCCGGTTGTCTTCGTCGAAAAAGTCGCTCAGGTGCGACATCTGGTGTTGCTCGATGCGGTCCTGCGCATCGACCACCGCGCCGGCGATGGCTTCGATCAGCGTGTTGAGCGAGGTCTGCGCGGCCATGGCTCAGCGACCTCCGGCCGCGGTGGGCGGCAGGTCGGAGAACGAATCCACGCGCGCCAGCCAGCCCTTGAGGAACTTGGCCAGCGACGGGCGCTGCGCCACCAGGGTGTTGTAGTAATCCTTGCGGCCCTGCTTATAGGCCGTATAGACCGCCACCGCGTTCAGGCGGCCCAGGGCGGCCATCGTGCCGGCGCCGATCACGCCGTCCACCGTGAGCGGCGGCGTCGCGCCCTGCGCGTTCAGCACGCGCTGCAGCAGCTTGGAGGCGTTGGCGCCCGCATTGACCTGGAAGTCGAAGACGATGTTGGCCAGCGGTTGCAACGCGATCTCGTCGCCGTGCACCTTGTCCCAGTACTGCGCCTTGTAGATCCGCCCCGCGTCCGCATCGCTCAGCGCGCGCAGGTTGTCCAGCGAGGGCTCGATGCCCAGCAGGCTTTTTGCATAGCGCTGGAACGTGGCCAGCGTGATGCCCTTGTTGGTGGCGCCGCCCGGGTCGGCCGGGTCGTTGACGAAACCGCCCTCGTGCCGCAGCAGTGTGGGAAAGAAAAGACTGAAGTCGGCCATGCTGTGATCTCCCGGTTCGACGCGGTGGCGTCGGTGGGTTCACTATCCGTTCGCGGACCGATGCGTGGGATCGGGAAAAGCCTGATTGCCGCGCCTGCGCGTGCTGATCGGCGCGCATTACGGCTCCAGCGTGGTCAGGCCTTCGCGCAGGGCATAGCGCGTGAGCAGCGCAATGCCGTTGATGCCCAGCTTGGCCATGATGTGTTCGCGGTGCGTGCCCACCGTCTTGACGCTGACATGCAGGCGTTCGGCAATGTCACGCGCGCTGAGGCCTTCGGCAAACAACTGGGTGATCTCGCGCTCGCGCGCGCTCAATGCCTCACGCGGCGCGAACGCGGGGCCGTCGTGGCGGCGAAGGCCGTCCACCAGCAGGTGCGCGATATCGGGGCTGATGAAATAGCGCAGGCGCATCACACTGTCGATCGCCTCGCGCAGCACGTCGAAGCCGTCGCGCTTGAGCACGTAGCCGTGGGCGCCGGCGTCGAACGCGGCGCGTACCCAGCGCGAATCGTCGTATGCGGACAGGCACAGCAAGCGGGTCTGCGGACAGCGCGGCGCGATGCGGCGGATCGCTTCCAGTCCGCTGAGCCCACGCATGGCGCAATCGAAGACGATCAGGCCCGGCTGGTTACGCAGCGCATGACGCACGCACTCGCGGCCATCGGCCGTGCTGCCGGTCACCTGGTAGCGCGGCGAGCCTGCCAGCAGAGCGGACACGCCCTCGCGCAGCAACGCCTGTTCGTCCGCCAGCAGGACGGTGATGGGCATCATGCGCCCCACCTCGCCCGCACGCCGGCGCGAACGCACATGAAAACACCGCCATGACTGACGGTGCTGCAGTGATGCGAATCCATCCTCGACCCCCTCGGTGGACGTCGTGCCGGCCCCCGTGGCCGGCCGGACGTGACAGCCGCGCAACGTTCCGCGGCTGCCGCCAAGGTATGTCGTGGCGCCCACCGGCCGTATCGGCCAAATGCTGATTTTTCGGCGCCGTCCTGCCGGTTACGGGCTCTTGCGAGCCGCCGCCCGCGCGGCACGCAGTGCCTCGAGCTTTTCCCGCAGCTTGGTCTCGAGCCCGCGATCCACCGGCTCGTAGAAGGTCGTGCCGACCAGGGCGTCGGGCAGGCACTGCTGGTCGAGGGCGATGCCGCCCTCCACGTCGTGGTCGTACTGGTAGCCGGTGCCGTAACCCAGGCCCTTCATCAGTTTGGTCGGCGCGTTGCGCAGGTGCATCGGCACGTCCAGCGTGCCCATCTGCTTCACGGTCGCCTTGGCCTTGTTATAGGCCATGTACGCGGCGTTGCTCTTGGGCGAGATGGCCAGCCAGATGGCCAGTTGCGCCAGGCCCAGCTCGCCCTCGGGGCTGCCCAGGCGCTCGTAGGTGTCCCAGGCGTCCAGGGCCATGCGCCAGGCGCGCGGCTCGGCCAGGCCCACGTCTTCCACGGCCATGCGGGTCATCCTCCGTGCCAGGTACAACGGATCGCAACCGCCGTCGAGCATGCGGGTCAACCAATAGACGGCGGCATCCGGATCGGACGAGCGCACGGATTTGTGCAGCGCAGATATCTGGTCGTAGAACTGCTCGCCGCTCTTGTCGAAGCGGCGGGTGCGGTCGGCCAGCACCTGCTCCAACGTGGTGTCGTCGATGCGGCCGTCTTCGGCCAGTTCCGCGGCGATTTCCAGCAGCGTGAGCGCGCGGCGTACGTCGCCGTCGGCGGCACTGGCGATCAGTTTCAGCGAAGCCTCGTCCACATCCAGCGCCAGTTCGCCGAGGCCACGCTCGGTGTCGGCGAGTGCGCGATGCAGCGCGGCCACGATATCGTCGGGGCCCACGGCGTCCAGCACGTGCACACGGCAGCGCGACAGCAACGCGGAGTTGAGCTCGAACGACGGATTCTCCGTGGTGGCGCCGACGAAGATGATCACGCCGCGTTCGATGTGCGGCAGGAACGCGTCCTGCTGGGCCTTGTTGAAGCGATGCACCTCGTCCACGAACAGCACGGTGCGGCGGCCCTGCGCGAAGTTGCCTTCGGCTTCGGCCAGCGCCTTGCGCACGTCCGGCAGGCCGCTCATCACCGCGGAGATCGCCCGGAAATCCGCATCGGCGTAACGCGCCACCAACAGGGCCAGGGTGGTCTTGCCGCAGCCGGGCGGCCCCCACAGGATCATCGAGTGCACCTTGCCCGCTTCCAGCGCGCGGCGCAGCGGCTTGCCCTCGCCGGCCACGCGCTGCTGGCCCACGATCTCGTCGAGGGCGCGCGGGCGCATGCGCTCGGCCAGGGGCTTCAGCGCTTCGGGTTCGGCGAACAGGCCGGGGGAGGAGAAGGACATGGCACTCGCGGACGGGGGTGAACGCGCATTATCGCGCGTTCACCGTGCACAGTCCCTCAATCCTCGGGCGGCGGCGATCCCGGCTTCGGCTTGCGCAGCAGGCTGGCCGCCATGCCGACGATCACCGCCGCGCCCAGCAGCAGCACGATCCACAGCAGCGGACGGGTCCAGTCCAGCGGCACCGCGGGGGCCGCGAGGGCCTGGCGACCGCCCTGCTCCTGCGACGGGCCCAGCGTGGTGCGGTCGGGACGCCAGGCGGCCCCTTCGCTCTTGCGCAGCGCGGCGATGGCGTCGTCCACCGGCCAGGCCGGCCGCCGCGCACGCGCGCTGCCCACCAGCAGGCGCCAGGGGCCGTTGCCCTCGGGCAGGAAGACGAAGCGGTCCGCGCGCCAGCCCACCGAGAAATGCGGCGGCTCGCGCAGCGGCGTGGCCGAGTGCAGGCGGATCAGGTCGCGGCGACGCGGCGTCACCTCCAGGGGACGGTGGCCCTCGGTGCCGTCCGGCGTGACCACGAGCGTACCCAGCGCCTCGCTGCTCAGGCTGTCCTCGACGGCGGAGGCATCCAGCCGGGCCACGCTGTCGCTCTTGCCCAGCGTCACACGCACGGCGCTCACGGGCAGCGCGGCCGGCAGGCGGTAGTCGTAATCGACGCCCTGCCCGCTGCTGCGCGTGTCTGCCACGGGCACGTCCAGCCAGTGCAGCACGGGCTCGTCCCTGGCCGAGGCGTCTTCGACCGTGCCGGACAGCGTCACCGCGGCGGTGCCGTCGGTCGGCCAGGGCGCGTCGCCGCCGGTCACCCGCACCCGGAAATACCGGGCCGCCGGGCCCGCCAGCTTGACCACACGCGCGTCCACCGCGTCGGCGTCCTTGCCCAGCGTGACCACGGACGCACCGCGCACGCGTGGTGTCCAGTCCTGCAGGTCGCGGCTGACGTCGATGTCCACGGTGAGGTTCACGTCGTGGTCCGGCCGGGGAAACTCCAGCCGTTCCGGCGCGACCTCGTCGTGCGCGTCGAACAGCCACGTGCGCGGCGTGCCGCTGGCCGGCGCGCTGCCCGGCTCGATCACGATGTCGCCGTTGGTGCTGCGCTGGATGCGCGCGCCCGGCACGCCGTCCACCGCGGAAGGCACCGCGCGCAGCGGCGCATCCAGGGTCACCGGATGCGACGTCGGGTCGGCGGCGCGATAAGGGCCGGTCGCCACCTGGCGACCCTGCGCATCGACCACCACCACGTCGCCCAGGCCCGCATCGCGCACGGCCCAGGCATAGGCGTCCTGCGGCAGCTCGACCAGATAGGCCTTGCCGCCGGGCGGCGCGACGATCGGCCAGGCATAGGCGAACGCCTCGGGCGTTTCAGCGCGGGCGCCCAGGGTGAACAGACTGGCGATGAGCAGGCAAACCACGTCACGACGCATGCGGCGGCTCCGGAACGATGGCCGCACCGTCTTTGGGCGGCGCGGGGGCGAGGTAACCGATGACCGTGCAGAGCAGGCCATAGGCGATGAAGGAGGCGATGCCGAACAGGTTGCCCAGGTGGCCGCGGTCTACCAGCAGCAGCTTGAGCAGCACCACGCCCATGCTGCCGGCGCCGGCCATCCAGAGCAGCCGCTGCCCGCGACGCGAGCCGAGCACCCAGGCGACGACGCCGATGATGCTCCACACCACGGTGAGGGACAGCTCGGCCAGGCTGGACGACGGCATGTCGCCGTTCCAGGGCACGCCGCCCAGGTGGTGGACGGTGCGCAACGTCATGCTGGTGGCGACGACGAAGAACGCGATGGCGAGCACCGCCGGACGCGCGCGCACCACGCCGGGGGGCATCACCGCGTCCGCCATGACGCGGGCGAGGAACAACCCCACCGCCACCAGCAGCAGGTCGATCGGATTGAGCAGCGGGATGAAGGGCAGCGGGTGAGCACCGCCCGCCGCGCCCAGCGCGACGAGGCCGACCGCCGCCATCGCTATCAGCATGAACGCGCCGACACTCAGGCGCAGATCGCGTACGTAAGCCACCAGCGGCGAAGCGATGACGCGCGGTCGCCAGACGACGAGCGCCGCGACGAGCAGAGTCGGCACTGCGCAGGCGAGGATCTGCCAGCCCTGCCCCACGCGCTCCGCACCATCCAGCGCGAGGCCGATGGCGGTGGTGAACAGCGCCAGCCAGCGCAGCCACCACAGCGTGCCGCTGGCGACGGCCGCCACCCGGTGCTGGCTTTCGCCACGCATCGACAGCCAGCCGGTCACGGCCATCACCGCCGCCGCCGCGAGCGGCCAGCCCACCAGCCATTGCATGCCGGCGCTGCTCGCCTGCAGCACGAGCAACAGCGTGGCCAGGAAGGACACCGGTACGGCAAACGCGAGCACGACGCCCAGGTCCAGCTTGCGCACGCGCGGGCAGGCCAGCGACAGCAACCAGCCGGTGGAGGACACCAGCGCCAGCCATGCGGCGTTCTCGTCGGTCGCCCCGAAAGACGAACGATCGATCTCGCGCCCGAAGCCGACGTACCACCAGAGCACCGCCCAGAACAGCAGCCCGATACGCGCCAGGCCGGAGATACCGCGCGACGCGCCATGGCGATCGAACTGCCACACGCCCACGCCCGCACCGACGACCAGGAGCAGGCAGCCCACGAAAGGCGCGTTGAGCAGCGGCGTGTCGAACGAGTGCACACCGAAAGCCAGCGCGAGGAACCACGCCGCGCCCGCCACCAGCTGCAGGAACACGCCCGACCAGCGCGGCAGGCGCCGTCCCTGGCGGAAGCCGAGCCAGATCAGGCCCGCGCCTTCCAGTGCAAAGACGCAGGCGGTGACGCTCGCGCTCAACGCCAACGGCACGGCGATGGTGGCGAAGGCGACGGCCAGCACGGCCCAGGTCTCGCGCAGCAGGCCCATGTCGTCGCGCTTGCGGATCGCGAAGGCGATGGCGATATAGATGGCCGCGGCGATGAGTGCCGAGATCGCCAGCGGCATCGGCTCCCAGTCCAGCAGCGCACCCTGCAACAACAGGCTGGCGATCGGGTTGCCGAACATCAGGCAGCCGTCGAGGATGGCGCGGCCACGCCGGGGCGAGCGCAGTACGTGCAGCCACGGCACGATGAGGTACAGCAGGAAATGCAGGATGAGGAAGGGTTCGGTGCTGGCGAACAGTGAGGGGTTGTAGCGCAACACGCCCCACGCCGTACCCACGCCGAACGTCGCCACGAAGCCGAGCACGTTGAGCACCCGCCATGCCTTCTTCCAGGCGATACCGAGGATGCCCAGGTTGAGCAGCGCGTAGTAACCGAACAGGGCGACATGGTTGCCCTGCCCCGACGACGCGATGATCGGCGCGGCGAACCCGGCGATCAGGCCCAGCACGGCCAGCACCAGCGCATCCTGCAGCACCGCCAGCACGCCCATGCCCGCGACGAAGACCACCAGCAGCGCGAAGGTCGGCGCCGCGTCCAGCAGACCGTAGAGCCGGTACGCGGCGAACACCGTCATCACCAGCACGCCCAGCCCACCACCCTGCAAGGCCAGCGCGAACGCACGGCGCCGGTCGCGCTGCACCCAGCCGAACGCCACGCCCGCGATCGCGGCCAGCGCCACGAGGCTCAGCCGCACCGACACCGGCACGCGCAGCATGCCCGTGTCCGACGCGTACTTGAGGAACGCCGCCACGCCCGCGAACAGCACCAGCATGCCCACCTTCACCGGCACGTTGCCTTCGGTGAACCAGCGCTTGGCTGCCGTGATGCCGCGATCGATCCAGGAGGGACCGCCGGGGTCGTCGCCTGCGGCTGCGGTAGAGGCGGCCGACGCGTCGCTGGCGACAGGGCCAGACACGGCGTCGGCGGTGGCCGCCCGTGTCGTGCCCGGTAGCGGCGGCATGGCAGGCATGGGCGGCATCGACGGCATCGACGCGTTGGACGGAACGGATGACGCCGAAGGCGCCGCGCTGTCCGGCCACTGGGCCGGCACAGGTGCATCCGATACATCGGGCGACCTATTCGAGGGCACCGCCGGCGCTATCGAAGACGCATGATCCGGCGATATCGCCGACGCGTGCTCCGCGCCCCGCTGCCTCGCGGCAACCGTCAGCGCTTCCACCCGCGCGTGCATGGCATCGAGGTCACTGCGCAGCTGCGACGTCCGCGCCAGCAGCCATCCGATGGCAGCGCCCGCGACCCCGCCGGTCCACCCTTGATCCACCAGGCCACCGACGACCGCGCACACCAGAATCCAGACCACCACCATGCTCCGCCCCTCACTCACATATCCGTATAGGCAGGGAGTCTGGCATGAAATGCCAGACTCCGTAGGAACGCACGATGTGCGCGATCCCTAGGCCTAGGACCGAGGCGGTAGGAGCGCACGATGTGCGCAATCCCTCACCCCAGGACCGAGGCGGTAGGAGCGCACGATGTGCGCGATCCCTCACCCCAGGACCGAGGCGGTAGGAGCGCACGATGTGCGCGATCCCTCACCACGAATACGGCGAATGATGCCGCCCGTTGCAACCATTCGGGCGGTTCCGGGCGTTTGAAAAGCGCATGCTGGATGCACGGAAACGCTGGCCAGTGCGAGCGGGTGGCTTCTCTCGCCTCAGTCCTACCGTGAGGGTTCGCGCACATCGTGCGCTCCTACGAAGGCCGGGCGAGGCTCGACGATAGGGCTATGGACGGTTTTATTTAACCGGCTGCGTCTGCAACACCGGGGCATCGCCGATCACGTCGGTGCCCTTCGGCGGCACGAACTCGAACGTGCCCGCGGGAATGGCGGCATTCTTCTGCCACCCGGCAAACGAGATCTGCGTGGTATTCCCCAGCTGATCCTTGAACGCCATCCGTGCCAGCCCACCCGCGTCGAACCCCAGGTCGGCATAGTCGAACTGCGGGTCCTTGCTGGTGGACTGCAGGCGCAACCAGACCAGGCCATCATGCTCGCCCTGTTCGGTGACCTTGAAATCCTTGTCCATCTGCGAGAGGTCGGTCAGCACGGTGAGCGGGCTCTGCGCTTCCTCGCTGCTCTGCCGGCGAACGGTGACCTGTTCCAGGTCGGGGTCGTACAGCCAGACGCGGCTGCCGTCGGCGACGATGGTCTGCTTGTACGGGGCCGTGGTTTCCCAGCGGAACTGGCGCGGCGCCTGCAGCGCCAGCGTGCCCGAGCTGACCTTGCCCTGGTCGCCATTGGCATTGGCCAGCGTCTGGCTGAAACGCCCGGTGAGCGCATGCAGCCCCGTGGAGAACGCATTCAGGCGCTCGCGGGCCGCGCCGGTGGCGGCGAAGGTCGGCAGGCTGAGGAGGGACAGCGTTGCGGCGAGCAGCAGGCGTTTCATAGGGCGGGGATATCCTGGGGAAGCAGGCATGGTGGCGAGGGTTAGGCGTAAAGGGTAAAGCGCCAGTCGAGCACGCACACATGGCGCACCAACCAGTTGCACGTCAATCTACATCGCCAACGCTTAACACGGGACGCTGGACGACCAACGCTCTACCGGTCCGTTTCAAACAGCGACTTGAGCATATCGATGGCTTCACCGGGGGAAATCTCGCCGGCCTCCATCTTCTCGCTGATCTCGGCGATGGCCTTGCCGTCGCGATGCCAGAACGGCGCCGCGCGGGTGGCGGTGTGTGCCGGGCGCGTTTCCTGGCCCAGCACCACGATCTCGGCGATATCCGACTGCTCGGCGAAGATCACTTCAAGCGCGTCGTCGATCTCGCCGGTGTGCCCGGCCGGATAGTCACGGGTGACGAAGCAGGCGCGGCCGTCGTCGGCGCGCAGTTCCAGCCCCGGAATGGACGGGTTGAGCTCGAAGACACTGGTCACCTCGTCGAGCACCTCGGCGGTGGGCACGAGATCGCCGGTGACGAGGAGGCTCCAGGGGCGCTGGCGCAGCACACCCGGCTTCATGGTGTTCATGGTGGGATCAATCCTTGGGCGGCGGCGGCGCCAGCACTTCACGGTTGCCGTTGTGCTGGGGCGCGCTGACGATGCCGTCCTGCTCCATCTGTTCGACGAGGCGGGCGGCGCGGTTGTAGCCGATGCGCAGGTGGCGCTGCACGCCGGAGATGGACGCGCGGCGCGTTTCCGTCACCACGCGCACGGCGCGGTCGTAGAGGGCGTTGTCGCTGTCGCCATCGCCGTCGGCATCCTGCGGCAGGCCGGCGTCGTTGATGATCTTGCCGTCGGCGGTGGACTGCACTTCTTCCAGCACGCCCTCGATGTAGTTCGGGGCGCCCTGCGCGCGCAGCCATTCCACGACGTTGTGCACCTCGTGGTCGTCGACGAAGGCGCCGTGCACGCGCTCGGGCGTGGCCGTGCCCGGCGGCAGGTAGAGCATGTCGCCGTGGCCCAGCAGGGCCTCCGCGCCGGACTGGTCGAGGATGGTGCGCGAATCGATCTTGGACGAGACCTGGAACGCGATGCGCGTGGGGATGTTGGCCTTGATCAGGCCGGTGATGACGTCCACCGAGGGGCGCTGCGTGGCCAGGATCAGGTGCACGCCCGCGGCACGCGCCTTCTGCGCCAGGCGGGCGATCAACTCTTCCACCTTCTTGCCGACGATCATCATCATGTCGGCGAACTCGTCGATGATGATGACGATGTGCGGCAGCGGCTCCAGCGGATCGGCCTTCATCGAGGGCATGTCCGGGTTGGCGCGGAACAGCGGGTCGAGCAACGGCTGCCCGCTGCTCTCGGCGTCCTTCACCTTCTTGTTGAAACCGCCCAGGTTGCGCACGCCCACCGCCGCCATGAGCTTGTAGCGGCGCTCCATCTCGGCCACGCACCAGCGTAGCGCGTTGGCGGCTTCCTTCATGTCGGTGACCACGGGCGCCAGCAGGTGCGGGATGCCCTCGTAGACCGAGAGCTCCAGCATCTTCGGGTCGATCATGATCATGCGCACGTCCTTGGCGCTGGACTTGTACAGCAGGCTGAGCACCATGGCGTTCACCGCCACGGATTTACCGGAGCCGGTGGTGCCGGCCACCAGCAGGTGGGGCATCTTGGCCAGGTCGGTAACCACGGCCTTGCCGCCGATGTCCTTGCCCAGCGCCAGCGCCAGGGGCGACTTCACCTGGTCGTAGCGCTCCGAACGGAGGATCTCCGACAGGTAGACGATCTGCTTCTTGGTATTGGGGATTTCCAGGCCGATGACGTTCTTGCCGGGAATCACATCCACCACGCGCACGCTGACCACGGACAACCCGCGGGCGATGTCCTTGTCCAGGCTGGATACCTGGCTGCCGCGCACGCCGGCGGCGGGCTCCAGCTCGAAGCGGGTAATGACGGGACCGGGATAGACCCCGACCACGCGTGCCTCGACCTTGAAGTCCTTGAGTTTCAGTTCGACCTGGCGCGACAGCACCTCCAGGGTTTCCTCGGAGTACCCGGGGCCCTGCGGCGGGGCTTCGTCCAGCAGCGACAACGGCGGAATCTCGCCCTCGATGGACGCGCCGGTGAACAGGGGAATCTGGTTTTCGCGGGTGGCCCGCTCGCTCTTGACGACCATCGGCGTGGGCGTCTCGATGCGCACCGGCTCGCGTTTGGCCTGCTTGACCGCTTCCGCCTTCTTGACCACCTCGCGCTCGGCACGGGCGGTACGGGCGGCCATCACATCGGGCGCACGACGCATCTTGCCGCCGAACCAGCCGCCCAGCCGCACCACACCCTGCCCCGTCACGTCCATCAGGCGGAACCAGGACAGGCCGGTGGCCAGGGTGACGGCGATCAGGAACACGGCCAGCAACAACAGCGGCGCGCCCTTGTCGCCGAACGCGGCATGCACGCCGCGACCGACCCACTTGCCGACGATGCCACCCGCGCCTTCCGGCAGCA
This sequence comes from Luteibacter sp. PvP120, assembly GCF_054055715.1. Taxonomy (NCBI): domain Bacteria; kingdom Pseudomonadati; phylum Pseudomonadota; class Gammaproteobacteria; order Lysobacterales; family Rhodanobacteraceae; genus Luteibacter; species Luteibacter sp. PvP120. Next base: position 101,268 of record NZ_JBSRXP010000003.1, read on the forward strand.
CGGGGGAATCGACGTTCAGGTAGACCAGCGCGGGGCCGGTGATGAAGAAGAACACGAACCCGATCAGGCGCAGCGAGGGCTCCCACGGGGCGACGTGGCGCTCGCCCCGCTGGCGGATCACCTGCACGCCCAGGGCCAGCAGCAGCAGCGGAAAGCAGTACGAGACCAGGCCGAAGATGTAACGCAGCAGGTTGGCGATGTTGGCGCCGACCGCGCCACCGAAATTGGTGGCGTGCTCGGCAACCCCCATGTGGCCCCAGCTCGGGTCCTGGTCGTTGTAGCTGATCAGGCAGACGAGCAGGTACAGCGCGAGCGGGAGCACCAGCAGGGCTCCCGCTTCACGCAGGCGGCGCTTGAGCTCGTCGCTCAAGCCCTCGCGCTGGGCCTTGATCTGCGTCCTGGCCTGTTTCTTGACGACTTTCGCGCTACGCGCCACTTAGCAGACGACCTCGGATCGGGTTTTGGGCATCATGCCATGCCCTGGAGGGCGGGATGGACGAGCTTGCCGCCCTCGATGTTGATGCCCGCGGCCAGCGGGGCGTAGTCGCGCCAGGCATTTCCGGCGGCCAGGCGCTGCACGTACGGCAGGATGGCGGCGGAAATGGCGGTGGACGAGGTCTGCGGCACCGCGCCCGGCATGTTGGTCACGCAGAAATGCGTCACGCCGTGGACGTCGTAGGTGGGCTCCTTCCAGGTGGTCGGACGCGAGGTCTCGAAGCAGCCGCCCTGGTCGATCGAGATGTCGACGAGCACCGAGCCCTTCTCCATCGTCTTGACCATGTCCTCGGTGACCACGCGCGGGGCCTTGGCGCTGGGGATCAGCACGGCACCGACGACGATGTCGGCGTTGCGGACTTCCTCGGCCACCGACGACTCATAGGCATACAGCGCGGTGACGTTGGGGCCCATGGCCATCATCTCGGCCAGGCGGTCCTGGCGCTTGTCGAACACCACCACGTTGGCACCGGCCTGGGCCGCCAGGGCCGCGGCGTTGCCGCCGGCCGCGCCGGCGCCCAGCACCACGACCTTGCCGCGCGGGGTGGAGGCCATGCCGCCCAGCAGCTTGCCCTTGCCGCCGTTGGGCTGGTGCAGGAGGGTGGTGCCGATCTGGGTGGCGATGCGACCGGCGATGACGGACATCGGCAGCAGCAGCGGCAGCACGCCGTTCTCGTCCACCGACTCGAAGGCGATGCCGGTGAGGCCGATGTCCAGCAGGCCGCGGGTCAGCGCCGGCTCGGCGGCCAGGTGCAGGTAGCAGAACAGCAGGTGGTGCTTCTTCAGCAGCTTGAGGTCGCCCTCGATCGGCTCCTTCACCTTGACGATCAGCTCGCCCTTCTCGTAGACGGCGGCGGCGTCCGGCAGGACGGTGACGCCCAGGGCCGAGTAGTCGGCGTCCGAGTAGCCGGACTTGGTGCCGGCACCGGACTGGATGAACACCTCATGGCCACGGCGGGCCAGGTCGGCGGCGGCGGCCGGGATGAGGGCCACGCGGCCTTCGAGGGTCTTGGTTTCGGAAGGGATACCGATGCGCATCTGAGGATGATCCTGAATGAACCGAAGGAAGTCGTGACGGAACAAAAGCCGCCGTGTGGGGACACGCCGGCAGCATCAATGAAGCGAACGTCTTGAATCGCACCCCCGTCTTCCCCATTCTTCCGGGTCGACAACGATCTCGCGCAACCTCGACACGGCCTGAGCAACCTGCCGCAAGAGGCCAGCGGTACGACTGAAACACGCCGCAGCAAACCTCAAGGATTATACATGAGCACCCCCAAGCACAGCCGCCTGCTGATCCTCGGCTCCGGCCCCGCCGGCTACACGGCCGCCGTCTACGCGGCGCGCGCCAACCTCAAGCCGACGATGGTCACCGGCCTGCAGCAGGGCGGCCAGCTGATGACCACCACCGAGGTGGACAACTGGCCCGGCGACGAGAAGGGCGTGCAGGGTCCGGAACTGATGCGGCGCATGGCCGAGCACGCCGAGCGCTTCGAGACCGAGATGGTCTTCGACCACATCCACAGCGTGGACCTGGGCAACCGCCCGTTCCGGCTCAAGGGCGACAGCGGCGAGTACACCGCCGACGCCCTGATCATCACCACCGGCGCCACGGCCAAGTACCTGGGTATCGCCTCGGAAGAGAAGTTCAAGGGCCGCGGCGTGTCCGCCTGCGCCACCTGCGACGGCTTCTTCTTCCGCGACCAGGACGTGGTGGTGGTCGGCGGCGGCAACACGGCCGTGGAAGAAGCCCTATACCTGGCCAACATCGCCCGCAAGGTCTACCTGGTCCATCGCCGGGACAAGTTCCGCGCGGAAAAGATCATGCAGGACAAGGTGTTCGAGAAAGCGGCCGCCGGCAAGATCGAACTGCTGTGGAACCACCAGGTGGACGAGGTGCTGGGCGACGATTCGGGCGTGAACGGCGTGCGCGTGAAGGACGTGAACTCCGGCGCCACGCGCGACCTGGCCGTCCAGGGCTTCTTCGTCGCCATCGGCCACACCCCGGCCACGGGCATCTTCGAAGGCCAGCTGGAGATGAAGGACGGTTACATCCAGATCCAGTCCGGTACCCAGGGCATGGCTACGGCCACCTCGGTGCCCGGCGTGTTCGCCGCCGGCGACGTGGCCGACCACGTCTACCGCCAGGCGATCACCTCGGCCGGTTTCGGCTGCATGGCCGCCCTGGATGCGGAACGCTGGCTCGACCAGCAGCACCTGCTGACGTGATGGAGTCGCCCCGCGCGGCCGGCGCGGGGCGTTGCCCCGCATGAGCGAGATCCGTTTCCTCGACGGGCTCGGCGGCATCCCGGCCGCCGACTGGGACGCGCTCGTACCCGACGGCAACCCGTTCGTGTCGCACGCGTTCCTGAGCGGCATGGAGGCCAAGGGCTGCCTGCGTGAAGACTATGGGTGGCGGCCTTACCACCTGGCCATTCTCGACGGCGGGCGGCTGGTCGCGGCGGCCCCGACCTACCTCAAGGGCAACTCGCACGGCGAGTTCGTCTTCGACTTCAGCTGGGCGGCGGCCTGGGAGCGGGCCGGCGGCGATTACTACCCCAAGCTGCTGGTCGCCGCGCCCTACTCGCCCGTGCCCGGGCCGCGCCTGCTGGTGCGCGAGGGCCTCGACGCCGAGATCAATCGCAACCGGCTGACCGCCGCGCTGGTCGATGAAGCCGACCGCCTGGGCCTGTCCTCGATCCACGCCAACTTCCTCGCCGAGGCCGACCTGCCCGCCTTCGACGACCGCTGGCTGGCCCGTGCCGACTACCAGTTCCACTGGCACAACCGCGGCTACACGGATTTCGACGAGTTCCTCGCCGCCCTGGCCCGGAAGAAACGCAAGAACATCCGCCAGGAACGCGCGCACGCGGCCGCTTCGGGGCTCACGCTGGAGATGCGCGGCGGCGACACGCTGGGCGACGCCGAGTGGCGGCAGATCCACGCGCTCTACGAACTGACCTTCGACATGAAGGGCAACCACGCCGCGCTCACCGCCCGCTTCTTCCAGTACCTGGGGCATACGATGGGCGCCAGCGTGCAGGTGGCCCTGGCACGTGACGGCACGGACATCGTGGCGATGGCGCTGTTCCTGCGCAGTGCCGACGCGCTGTACGGGCGCTACTGGGGCGCCAGTGTCGAGCTTTCCGGGCTGCATTTCGAGCTGTGCTACTACCGTGGCATCGAGTACGCGATCCGTGAAGGCATCGCGCGTTTCGAGCCCGGCGCACAAGGCGAGCACAAGCTGGCGCGCGGCTTCCTGCCCACGCTGACCCACTCGCGCCACTACATCGCGCACGAGGGCTTCCGCCAGGCGGTGGCCGCGGCGCTGGTCCAGGAGGCGACGCATCGCGAGGCCTACAGGGACGAACTCATGGCCCATTCGCCGTACGCGGACCGATGATCAATCTGCCCCAGCTGCATCCCCTGCGCCCCGCCCTGTTTCCCGCGCCGGAAACCGCGCTGACGGAGCCGAACGGCCTGCTGGCCTGGGGCGGCGATCTGTCGGCGGAACGCCTGCTGGCCGCGTATGCCCAGGGCGTGTTTCCCTGGTACAACGAGGAAGAGCCGATCCTGTGGTGGTCGCCGGACCCGCGGTGCGTATTCCACACCGACGCCATCCACATCAGCCGCAGCCTGCGCAAGCAGCTCGACACGTCCCACTGGCGGCTGACCGCCGACACCTCGTTCTCGCGCGTGATGCGCGCCTGCGCGGCCCCGCGCAATGGCCAGCCCGGCACGTGGATCGGACCGGCGATGATCGCCGCCTACGAGGAACTGCACCGCCGCGGCCACGCGCACAGCGTGGAGGTATGGGACCGCGGCTCGCTGGTCGGCGGCATCTACGGCGTGGCCGTGGGCCGTCTGTTCTGCGGCGAATCGATGTTCAGCGCCCGCAGCGGTGGATCGAAGGTCGCCCTGGCCGGATTGTGCCAGCTGCTGCACGGCTGGGGATTTCCGCTCCTGGACGCGCAGGTGACCAACGACCACCTGCTGAGCATGGGCGCCGTGGAAATCGCCCGCCGGCCGTTTGTCGCGCAGGCGCGGAAGCTGGCGGCGATGCCGGGGATGGTGGGGTCTTGGGTGAGCCATCCGGTGGCGTTGCCGTAACGTCGATCGTGCGGGGGATCGTGGATCGCGCACATCGTGCGCTCCTACAAGGCTCCGTAAACCCCGGATGTAGGAGCGCACGATGTGCGCGAAAAACCAACCACGCGAAGAAGACCTAACCCATCGACGAAGCCGCGATCCAGGATAACGTCACCGCGCGCGGTGACCGCTCATTTCCGCACCGGCATTCTTCGGCAGCAGCAGGCACACCGGCGCGGCGAGCACCGAAACGAACGTGACCACCAGGAACGCCACGCTGAAATCCGGCAGCAACGCATGTTCGCGGCCGTGCCAGGTGACCGACGCATGCAGCGCCGCGGCGGCGACGCAGATGCCCAGCGACAGCATCAGCTGCTGGAACGTGGTGTAGAAACTGGTGGCGCTGGAGAACCGTTCGCTGGGGATGTCCGCATACGCCACCGTGTTGTACCCGGTGAACTGCAACGACTGGAAGAACCCGCTCATCAGCAGCACGGCGTAGATGATCCACAGCGGCCAGTCGGGCCGGAATGCGGCGCACAACGCCACACAGCACATCGAGAAAACGCCGTTCCAGACCAGCGTGGCGCGGAACCCCCAGCGGCGCAGCACCGGTGCGGCGGTCGCCTTCATCAGCATGGCGCCCAGCGCGGAGACGAAGGTGATGACGCCGCTGTGCGCCGCCGACATGCCGAAACCCAGCTGCATCATCAGCGGCAGCAGGAACGGCACCGAGCCCGCGGTAATGCGCGTGAGCGACCCCGCGATCACCGACAGGCGGAACGTGGGAAAACGCATCAGCGACAGGTCGAGGATGGGATGGGTCACGCGCTGTGCATGCCATACGTAGACCGCACCGACCACGATACCGGCCACGATCAGCCCGGTGGAACCGAGCACGGACGTCACCCCGCGACTGGCCATTTCCAGGCCGAACACCAGGCAGGACAGCGACACGCCCGACAGCACGAAACCCAGCTTGTCGAAGCGCATCTTGTCCGGGATGCGGATATCGGGAATGTACCGAGACGCCAGCCACATGCCGACCAGGCCGATCGGCACGTTGATGTAGAAGATCCAGCGCCACGACACCCAGGTGACGATGAACCCGCCCAGCGGTGGCCCGATCACCGGGCCGATCAGCGCCGGCACCAGCAGCCACGACATGGCACTGACCAGTTCCGATTTCGCCACCGAGCGCAGCAGCACCAGGCGTCCCACCGGCACCATCATGGCGCCGCCGATACCCTGCAACAGGCGCGAGAGCACCAGCAGCGGCAGGCTGCCGGAGATACCGCACAGGATGGAGCCGATGGTGAAGATGGCGATGGCGGCGCGGAACACGTTGCGCGAGCCGTAGCGGTCGGCGATGGCCCCGCTGGCCGGAATGAACACCGCCAGGCTGAGCATGTACGAGGTGAGCGCCACGCTCATGTGCAACGGCGACACGCCGAACGACTCGGCCATGGCCGGCAACGCGGTGGCGAGAATGGTGCCGTCCAGTTGCTCCATGAACATCGCGCTGGCGATGATGAGGGCGACGGTGCGAAAGCCGGGAGCGGAAGTCATCCGGGTGGAGGTAACGAAGAAGGCGTAAGTCTGCGCCCGCCGCTACGGAAGATCGAGTGAAAGGTTGCTTAGAAACGCCCGCTCCTGCCCCGTCAGCGGATCGACGAAGCGGAGTTCCCGGGCCAGCAGGCGCAGCGGCTGGTCGAAACCGGCGGGCTCGTCGCGCAGGTCCGGGTAGACGTGATCGCCCAGGATGGGCGCCCCCAAGGCCGCCATGTGCACGCGCAACTGGTGCTTGCGACCGGTGACCGGTTGCAGGCGGTAGCGCCAGACCGTTGCGCCACGCGCCAGCACCTCGATCCGCGTGCACGCGTTCGCCGTGCCCGGCACTTCGGCCACGCGGAAGAACGGCTCGCCCCGCTCGATCCGGCTTTCCCGCACATGCGGCATGGCCACGCCCGGCAACGGCGGCGCCAGCGCCTCGTAGGTCTTCACGATGCGCCGCTCGCGGAACAGCCGGGTGTAGGCATCGCGCGTGTCCGGCCGCGCCGAGAACACCACCAGCCCCGCCGTGCCCCGGTCCAGGCGGTGCAGCGCCACCAGCGCGGGATTGCCCAGGCGACGCATCAGCCGCACGGAAAGGCTCTGCTCGACGAAACGGCCGGCGGGCATGGTGGGCAGGAAATGCGGTTTATCGGCCACCACGATATCGTCGTCGGCGTAGACGATGCCTTCGACGAACGGGATGACCGGCTCGTCGGCCACCTCGCGGTGGTAGGTCAGTACGCCGCCGGGCCGGTAAGGCGTCAGCCGGTCCAGGGGCACACCGTCCAACGCGACCGCCCCGCGCGCCATGCGTTCGATCCATGCCTCGCGACCGATCGCCGGAAACCGTTCGCACAGGAAATCCAGCACGGACGGCCAGGCACCGCGCGGCAGGACGATACGGCTGGGTGGCAGCGCTTCCATCGCAAGAGTGTATCGCTCAAGTCCTTCGTGACGCGGCCGCCATATACTGTACGTCTTACCTCCCCTCCCCAGAGGCATCCGTGATCGGCCGGTTCTTCCGCAAGCTGTTCGGCAACCGTGGCGTCGCTCCCGCGATGGACGCGCGCGCCTTGTCCATGCCCGTGGCGCCCGTCGCCGTCGGCACCCCGGTCGCGCCCGTCGATGCCCCGGCCGGCGCGCTCCCGGCCGACGAGGTGGAAGACCGCTTCTACCGCCTGGTACTGGGCGCAGCATGCTCGCCGGACCCGGGCATGAGTGCCCATGAGCAGACGCTCCTGCGTCGACTGCGCGAGGCCTTCGGCGGCGAGCGCTTCGACGTGACCCTGCTGCCGCGCCTGCCTGCCGTGGTGCCGCAGCTGATGCGCGCGCTGCGCAACGACGCCAGCGACAGCCGCATGCTGGCCGAGCAGGTGGCCCGCGATACCGTGCTGGTCGGCGAAGTCATCCGCGTAGCCAACAGCGCGTTCTTCCGGCCGGCCAAGGCGGTGACCGGGCTGCCCCAGGCGATCACCCTGCTCGGCCACGACGGCCTTCGCCGCGTGGTCATGCAACTGGTGATGCGCCCCATCCTGCGCACCGGCGAAGGCGCCGCGCAGCAGGCGGGCGATCGTCTGTGGGAGCACGCCGAGCGCTGTGCCCGCGCCTGCGCCCACCTGGGTGAAGGCACTTGCGATCCGTTCGAATCCTTCCTCGCGGGGCTGGTCAGCCATACCGGCGCCCAGGCCATCCTGGCCGAACTGGACAAACATGGCCCGGCCGCGCCTGCCTACAGCCGCCGTTTCGTCGCGGCGCTGGCCCAGCAGATGGAGCGCCTGTCGCTGCACGCGGCACGCCACTGGGATTTCCCCTCACGGGTGGTCCAGGCGCTGGCCGAACGCGCCGACCCGGCCGACGCGGGCGCACGCACGCCCCTGGGCCGTGCACTGCTCGCCGCCAGCCGCGTGGCGATGCTGGACGTACTGGCGGAGAACGGCCTTGCCGAGGCCGACGCCGTCCTCCTGGCCGGCCCGGATCCGACCTTCACGCAGGCCCGGCTCGTCGACTGTCAGGCGTTCGTGCGCACCGCGCATACGGCCGAGGCCTGATCCTCGTCACCGTGCACGTGGACATGACCCACGCCGTGTGCGTCGTGGTGCACCCGGACGCCTGCGACGCAGAGGTCGCACGCGCGGTGGACCGCCTGATGGACGCGGATACCGCCATCGCCGACCGGGTATAATATCGGTCTGATTCCCCCGGCAGGACGCTCCAGAACGATGTTTGCGGCACGACAGACTCCGTCCACCGGAGGCGATGCCCTCGCGCGCCTCATCTGGCAGGATTTCGAGCACCTGCTTGCCGAGTACTACCGTGGCCAGGGTTACCACGTCGAGCGCCATAACGCCTTCCGCCCCTTGCAGGTCCCGAAAGGCGGCATCGACCTGCGCCTGCGCCGCGGCAGCGAGACCGTGCTCGTCCAGTGCAAGCACTGGGACGCCGAGGAAGTGCAACTGGCCGACGTCAACGGACTGCTCGGCAACATGCTCAACGAAGCCGCCAGCCGCGGCGTGTTCGTCACCCGTGGCCGCTACAGCCGCGAGGCCATGGCGTTCATGCGCCGCCAGCCCCGGCTGCAACTGGTCGACGGCGACATGCTCCGCGTGATGCTCAAGCTGCCCGAGCGCGCCGATACGGCGCTGGCGGCGCGCGGCGAGCGGCTATCCGCCGCCCCACGCCGCAGTGCGACGGGCGTGCCCTCCTGGCTCGGACCAGCACTGCTGGCATTCGCCATCGCCGGTCTGCTCGCCCTGTTCGTCTGGCGCACGGTCACGCGCCACGACGCCCCCCCCGCGCCGCCGGGCGGCGCGGCGGAAGGCCCGCCCCAGGCCAACGCGACGCCATCCGCCTATGGCTCGGCATCCGCCGCCGGTGTCGTGCACGCCCTATCGCCGGTGGCCGTGCAGCCCACCGCCCCACCGGCCCTGCCACCGCTGAGTGGCGCGTCCGGCATCGTCCAGAAAGCCGTCTCGCCCGGCCGGCCCTCCGTCTCGCAGGAGATCGCCGAGCGCGAGCGGCTGCGTCAGCCATCCGAAGACGCGCGCCATGCACGCCTGCATGAGGACGGCATGACGGTGCTCGAACGCAGCACCCGCGAACTGGGCTCGCACGATTGATCGCCCGCCGGGCGTGAGCGGCGTTTGGTCGCGGCCCGCAAGCTCCTGAAGGCGGTTCATTTCACGCCGGGGCAATCCCCACGCGCCTAGCCTTCCGGGAGACCCCCGTCGCCTGGAAGCCTCCATGACCGAGACGCTTGCGCCCGATCTGCTACGCCGCATGCACGCCTACTGGCGCGCTGCCAACTACCTCACCGTGGGCCAGATCTACCTCCGCGACAATCCGATGCTGGAGCAGCCTCTCCGGCGCGAGCACATCAAGCACCGCCTGCTCGGCCACTGGGGCACCACCAGCGGCCTCAACTTCATCTACACCCACTTGAACCGCGTGATCGTCGAACGCGACCTGGACATGATCTACGTGATGGGTCCGGGTCACGGCGGCCCCGGCGTGGTGGCGCACACCTACCTGGAAGGCTCGTACACCGAGGTCTACCCGCATATCGACCGCAGCGAAGCGGGCATGCGCGAACTGTTCCGCCAGTTTTCGTGGCCTTACGGTATTCCCAGCCACGTCGCACCGGAAACGCCGGGGTCCATCCACGAAGGCGGCGAGCTGGGCTATTCGCTGTCGCACGCGTTCGGCGCGGCGTTCGACAATCCCGACCTGGTAGTGGCCTGCGTGGTGGGCGATGGCGAGGCGGAAACCGGCGCGCTCGCCACCGGCTGGCACGCGAACAAGTTCCTCAACCCGGCCCGCGACGGCGCCGTGCTGCCCATCCTGCACCTCAACGGCTACAAGATCGCCAACCCCACGGTGCTGGCGCGCATCCATCCGGACGAACTGCGCGACCTCATGCGCGGCTACGGCTACGAGCCGCACTTCGTCGAGGGCCATGAGCCCGAGCCGATGCACCAGGCGTTCGCGGCGGCGCTGGATACGTGCCTGGACGAGATCAAGCGCATCCAGGACGACGCGCGCAAGGACGATGCGGCGGACGCCGTGCGGCCGCGCTGGCCGATGATCGTGCTGCGCAGCCCCAAGGGCTGGACCGGTCCGAAGAACGTGGACGGCAAGCCGGTGGAAGCCACCTGGCGTGCCCATCAGGTGCCCATCGCCGACTTCACCTCGGATGAGCACCTGAAGATTCTCGAAGACTGGATGAAGAGCTACGACGCGCACGAGCTGTTCGACGAGCGCGGCCGTTTCCGCGAGGAGTTCGCCTCGCTGGCGCCGACCGGCCGGCGCCGCATGGGCATGAACCCGCATGCCAACGGCGGCCTGCTGCTGAAGCAGCTGCACATGCCGCACTTCCACACGTTCGCCGAGGACGTCCGCACACCCGGCGACCACAAGGCCGGCGCCACCGCGGTGCTGGGCGCCTTCCTGCGTGAAGTGATGCGCCAGAACATGCAGACCTTCCGCCTGTTCGGCCCCGACGAAACCGCGTCCAACCGCCTGCAGGCCGTGTACGAGGCCAGCGGCAAGACCTGGATGGCCGGGCGCGAGGCCGTGGACGAAGACCTGTCGCCAGCCGGTCGCGTGATGGAGGTGCTGAGCGAGCACCAGTGCCAGGGCTGGCTGGAGGGCTACCTGTTGACGGGGCGACACGGGCTGTTCTCGTGCTACGAGGCCTTCATCCACATCATCGATTCGATGATGAACCAGCACGCGAAGTGGCTGAAGGTCACCCGCACCATGTCGTGGCGGCCGCCGATCGCGTCACTCAACTACCTGCTCAGTTCGCACGTGTGGCACCAGGACCACAACGGCTTCTCGCACCAGGACCCGGGTTTCATCGACCACGTGGCCAACAAGAAGTCCGAGATCGTGCGCATCTACCTGCCACCGGATGCCAACTGCCTGTTGTCCGTGGCCGACCATTGCCTGCGCAGCCGCCATTACGTCAACGTCATCATCGCCGGCAAGCAGCCCGACTGGCAGTGGCTGGACATCGAAAGCGCGATCCGCCATTGCGCGGCCGGCGCCGGCATCTGGAAGTGGGCCAGCCGCGGCGTGGATAACCCCGACGTGGTGATGGCCTGCGCAGGCGACGCTCCCACCGTCGAAGTGCTGGCGGCCGTGATGCTACTGCGCGAGTACGTGCCGGACATCCGCATCCGCGTGGTCAACGTGGTGGACCTGATGTCGCTGGAACAGCCCGACGAGCACCCGCACGGCATGGACGACGACGTGTTCGACGACCTGTTCACCAAGGACACGCCGGTGATCTTCGCCTTCCACGGCTACCCCGGCATCATCCACAAGCTGACCTATCGCCGGCACAACCACGACAACATCCACGTGCGCGGCTACAAGGAAGAAGGCACCACCACGACCGCGCTGGACATGATGGTGCTGAACAACATGGACCGCTTCCAGCTGGCCCTGGATGCGATCAAGCGCATTCCCCGCCTGGCCGGCGAGCGCGAAAAGGCCGAGCAGCGCTACTGGTCCGACATCCAGCGGCACAAGCTCTACGTCAGCGAGCACGGGCAGGATCTTCCCGAGGTCCGCGACTGGCAATGGAAGGCCGAGGAGACCGCCGCGTGAGCCGGCCCGGGCACGTGCTGGCGCTCAATACCGGATCGTCGTCGCTGAAATACGGCCTCTATCGTGTCGACGGCGATCGGTGCGAGGCGCTGTTGACGGGGCAGACCGAGGGCGCGGCGGATAACGATCCCCTGTCCGCCGTGCTTGCGGCGCTGCGCGAACACGACCTGCCCGCGCCCGATGCCATCGGCCATCGCATCGTGCACGGCGGTCCGAACGTGCGTAAGCACGCGCGGATCGACGCGGCGATGATGGAACACCTGGAACAGGCGTGTGCCTTCGCACCGCTGCACGTGCCGCCAGCACTGGCGCTGGTGAAGCAATGCACGATGCGTTTCCCGGGCCTGTCCCAGGTGGCCTGCTTCGATACGGCCTTCCACGCATCGATGCCGGCGGTGGCGAAAACCCTGCCGTTGCCGGCGGACCTGCGCGAGGGCGGCATCGAACGCTACGGTTTCCATGGGCTGTCGTACGAATCCATCGTGCGGCAGCTCGGCGACGACCTGCCCTCGCGCGTGGTCATCGCGCACCTGGGCAACGGTGCCAGCCTGTGCGCCGTCCGCGACGGTCGCTCCGTCGACACCACGATGGGCCTCACTCCGACCGGCGGCCTGGTGATGGGTACGCGCCCGGGCGACCTGGACCCGGGCGTGCTGCTGTACCTGATGCGCGAGCGCGGTTACGACGCCGATGCGCTGGAGACGCTGGTCGATCGCGAGGCCGGCCTGAAAGGACTCTCCGGCGGCACCAGCGACATGCGCAAGCTGCACGCCACGGACAGTGCAGCCTCGAAGCTGGCCCAGGACGTGTTCGTCCATGTCGCCCGCAAGCATGTCGCCGCCATGGTCGCGTCGCTGGGCGGCATCGACCTGCTCGTCTTCACCGGCGGCATCGGCGAACACGACGAAGTGACCCGCGACGCGATCCTCGCCGGCCTGCGCTGGATCGGCGACTTCGCCTCACGCACCGTCGTCACGCAGGAAGACGAACAAATCGCCCGCCACACCCACCACCTGACCCGCACCCCCACCCGCACCCCCACCACGTAGGAGCGCACGATGTGCGCGAAAAGGGTGCTCGCCTCGTCGTTGCGTTAAACGCGTCATCGTAGACGCGTTGCAGTCGACGCATTGCCGCGTCTTCGCCTTGTTGGCTTTTCGCGCACATCGTGCGCTCCTAACAACCGCGGTGTTGGCGTGCAGCCGCGGCGGGCGTTCGGGGCGGGCGTTGTTACACCACCACCACGGGGATCTTGCCGATCTTCGAGCGCCATTCCTTCGGGCCGGTCTCGTGCACCGACGTGCCGGCGCTGTCGACGGCGACGGTGACGGGCATGTCCTTGACCTCGAACTCGTAGATCGCTTCCATGCCAAGGTCCTCGAAGGCCAGCACGCGCGAGGCCTTGATCGCCTTGGATACCAGGTACGCCGAACCACCGACGGCCATCAGGTACACGGCCTTGTTGTCGCGAATGGCCTCGATCGCGGCGGGCCCGCGCTCGCTCTTGCCCACCATGCCGAGCAGGCCGGTGGTCTCGAGCATCTGCCGGGTGAACTTGTCCATGCGCGTGGCCGTGGTCGGGCCGGCGGGGCCGACCACTTCGTCACGCACGGGGTCCACGGGGCCCACGTAGTAGATGAAGCGGTTGGTGAAGTCCACCGGCAGCGTCTCGCCGCGGTTCAACATGTCGATCATGCGCTTGTGCGCGGCGTCACGCCCCGTCAGCAGCTTGCCGTTGAGCAGGATGGTCTCGCCCGGCTTCCAGTCGAGCACGTCCTCGCGGGTGATCGTGTCGAGGTTCACCCGGCGACCCTTGGATGCGTCGTAGGTGAGCTTCGGCCAGTCTTCCAGCGACGGCGGATCCAGCGCCACCGGGCCGGAACCGTCCAGCACGAAATGCGCATGGCGGGTAGCGGCACAGTTGGGGATCATCGCCACCGGCAGGTTGGCCGCGTGGGTGGGGTAATCCTTCACCTTGATGTCGAGCACGGTGGTCAGGCCACCGAGGCCCTGCGCGCCGATGCCCAGCGCGTTGACCTTCTCGTACAGCTCCAGGCGCAGTTCTTCTGCCCGGTTGGACGGGCCACGGGCGATGAGGTCGACGATATCGATCGGCTCCATCAGCGCCTCCTTCGCCAGCAGCATGGCCTTCTCGGCGGTGCCGCCGATGCCGATACCGAGCATGCCCGGCGGGCACCAGCCGGCGCCCATGGTCGGCACGGTCTTCAGCACCCAGTCGACGATGGAATCGGACGGGTTGAGCATGGCGAACTTCGACTTGGCTTCCGAGCCGCCGCCCTTGGCGGCGACGATCACGTCGAGCGTGTTACCCGGCACGATCGACACGTTGACCACGGCCGGCGTGTTGTCGCGGGTGTTCATGCGCTTGCCCGCCGGATCGGCCAGCACGGAGGCGCGCAGCTTGTTGTCCGGGTGGTTGTAGGCGCGGCGCACGCCTTCGTTGACCATGTCCTCGACACCCATCGTGGCGTCGTCCCAGCGCACGTTCATGCCCACCTTGAGGAAAACCGTGACGATGCCGGTGTCCTGGCAGATCGGCCGGTGGCCCTCGGCGCACATGCGCGAGTTGATGAGGATCTGGGCGATGGCGTCCTTGGCCGCCGGCGACTCTTCACGCTCGTACGCTGCGGAGAGGTTTCTGATGTAGTCGACCGGGTGGTAGTACGAGATGTACTGGAGGGCGTCGGCGACGCTGGTGATGAGGTCGTCCTGCTTGATCGAGGTCATGGCGCTTCGGCTGGCTCGCGGCGGCTGGCAAAGCGGCGATTTTAGCGCACCCGGCGGTGTAAGGTGCCGGCCCATGGGCCGGTCTGTTCCGGGTACCCCAAGCACAACGGAGTTTGCATGCGTCAGCTACGTACCGTTTTCCTCGCCCTGCTGGTGGCCGTGACCACCCTGGCCGCCGCGACGCCCGCCCTGGCGGCGCAGACCGCGCCGGAGTTCGCCGGCATCGCCAACTGGCAGAATTCCAGGCCGCTGACGATGAAGGGCCTGCGCGGCAAGGTCGTGCTGATCGATTTCTGGGCCTATTCGTGCATCAACTGCCTGCGCACCCTGCCCCACGTCACCCGCTGGTACGACCAGTACAAGGACAAGGGCCTGGTGATCGTCGGAGTGCATTCGCCGGAATTCGCCTTCGAGAAGCAGGACGCCAACGTCCGCGACGCCATCGCCAAATACAACATCAAGTATCCCGTGGCCCAGGACAACGACCTGGAAACCTGGGACGCCTGGGACAACCAGTACTGGCCGGCCGAGTACCTGGTGGACCAGCGCGGCAACGTGGTCGCCCATCATTTCGGCGAGGGCAACTACGCCGAGATGGAGAACGCCATCCGCACGCTGCTCGGCTTGCCGCGTCTGGCCGCCAGCACCGAAAACGACAAGGACGCCCCGGATTTCAGCCAGCTGGGCTCCCCGGAGATGTACTTCGGCAGCGAGCGCAGCAAGAACAACGCCAGCGCCGGCGGCGACAGCACCGGCACGCGCGACTTCACCGCCCCGTCCCGCCTGGAGCTCAACCAGTTCGCCCTGGTCGGCAAGTGGGAAATCGGCCGCCAGAATGCCTCCCTGGTCGGCCCGACAGGCGAGATCCGCCTGCATTTCAAGGCGAAGAAGGTTCACATGGTCGCCAGCGCCAACGACCCGGTCACCCTTCAGATCGCCGTCGACGGCAAGCCCATGGCCCCGGTGACCGTGCAGAAGAGCCAGCTCTACACGTTGTTCGACGGTGACGGCTACAAGGACCACGTGCTGACCATCAAGATCGACAAGGCCAATTTCCACGCCTTCACCTTCACCTTCGGCTGAGCCAGACGCCTAGGCCCACCCGCCAACCCCTCGCCCTGGGGGGCGTCTCGCCGCCCCCCAGGGCGAGGGCGTAGGAGCGCACGATGTGCGCGAAAAGCCAACAGCGCGAAGACGCGGCAATTCACGACCTTCCGCGCGCGCGTAGGAGCGCACGATGTGCGCGAAAAGCCAACAGCGCGAAGACGCCGCACCGCTGCTAGTTGAGACGATTCGACGCCGTCGAACCTCTCAACCCTTCGGATGATGGAGCCGGGAAGGCAACAACCGTCGCGCACATCGTGCGCTCTTACGCGGGGGGACGTGCGGTGCCGCGTCGCCGCCTTGTTGGCTTTTCGCGCACAGCGTGCGCTCCTACATCTCTTTCATCTTTGGGGGAGGCGGTGGGTTGCGCGAGTGTTTCTTAAGATATATCGTACGACCACTACTTACGATATATCTGGAGCAGCCCATGCACTTCTTCCATCACGCCAAACACCACTTCCACGACACGATGGCCGCCATGGCCATGGGCCGCGGGGGTCCGGGCGGTCGCTTCGGCGGCGGCCCGTTCGGTTTCGACGATCGCGGTGACGGCATGCGCGGTGGCCGCGGTGGCGGTCGCTTCGGCGGGCGCATGTTCGGCCACGGTGACCTGCGCCTCCTGCTGCTGGCCCTGATCGAGGAACAGCCGCGCCATGGCTACGAGCTGATCCGCACCATCGAGGAGATGTTCGAAGGCCAGTACAGCCCCAGCCCGGGCGCCATCTACCCGACCCTGACCATGCTCGAGGAACTGGGCTATGCGCGGGTCGAGGCGGAAACCGGCGGCAAGAAGCTCTATGCCATCACCGAGACCGGTAGCGCCTTCCTTCGCGACAACCGCGACACGCTGGAAGCCCTGACCGAGCGCCTGCAGGTGATGTCCCGGCACATGCGCCGGATGAGCGTACCCAACGAGGTGCGCGAGGCCATGCATACGCTGAAGCACCAGCTCGTCAACCATCACAAGGGCTGGGACGACGCCGAGCTCAAGCGGGTCGCTCAGCTGATCGAGGCCACGGCCCGGGCCATCGCGGAGCGCAACGCATGAACGGAACCGTCGCGCGCCACGCCATCACCCGTGTCCGCCATACGCTCAAGGCACGCCGCCTGACGGTCTCGCGCGTGCAGAACCTCTCCCCGCGCATGGTCCGGGTCACCCTCACCGGCGACGACCTGGAGGGCTTCGTCACCGCCTCGCCCGATGATCACGTGAAACTGTTCTTCCCCGTGGAAGGCGGCGTGATCAACGCGCCGACGATGACGCCGGAAGGTCCCGTCTACCCGGAGGGCGTCACCCCCTCGCCCGCCCGCGATTACACGCCACGGCGCTACGACGCGGCCCGTAACGAGCTGGACATCGATTTCGTCCTGCATGGCGAGGGTCCGGCGTCCACCTGGGCCGAGCAGGTGCGGGTCGGCGACACGATCGGCCTGGGCGGGCCACGCGGTTCCATGATCGTCCCCGACGACTTCGACCACTACGTGTTGGTCGGCGACGAAACGGCCCTGCCGGCCATCGGCCGCTGGCTCGAAGAGATGCCGGCCACCACGCCGGTCACGGTGCTGGTGGAAGTGGCGGCCGGCGAGGAACGCCAGGTACTGGCCCGCGACGTGCACTGGTTCATCCGTGGCGCGTCCACGCCGTCGCTCGACGAGATGCTGGCCGTGTTGCCCATCCCCGCCGGCGATACCTTCTGGTGGGTGGCGGTCGAATCCGCTCGGGCGCGCAAGCTCCGAACCCTGCTGGTGGAGACGCGCGGCATCGACAAGGACTGGGTCAAGGCGACCGGCTACTGGCAGGCCGAGTGAGGCCGCACCGGCGCGACGCCATCGTGCTCGGGGGCCACGCCGGGCCCCTGAACCTTAATCGCACCCTGTCATGAACACATAACCTTGTCGGCCTTCACGTTAACTCTGTCGCTGTTATGGGAGTGGAGGCTGAACGATGCGGCGTGGAAGGAAAATACTGGCGTGGGTGCTCGGGATCGTCATCCTGCTCATCGTGGCGATCATCCTGTTCATCGCGTTCTTCGACTGGAACCGGCTGAAGCCGACCATCAACGCCAAGGTGTCCGAGGCCATCGGCCGCCCCTTCGCCATCAACGGCGACCTCTCCGCGCACTGGTCGCGTGAGCCCGGCGAAAGCGGGTTGACCAGCCTCGTCCCGTGGCCGCACTTCGAAGCGCGTGACATCACCGTGGCCAATCCGGACTGGGCGAAGACGAAGCAGTTCGCCACGCTGGACTCCCTGCAATTCCGCCTGTCGCCCTTCCCGCTCATCTCCCACCGCATCGTGGTGCCGGAGATCCGCCTGGGCCAGCCGAAGATCGACCTTCAGCGCGTGAAGAACGGCGACGACACCTGGACGTTCAAGCTGCCCGAGAGCTCCGGCCCGTCGGAATGGCAGCTGGAACTCAACGCCATCGTGTTCGACAAGGGCCACATCGACTTCAACGATGCGCAGACCCAGATCGTCATGGGCATCGACGTGACCCCCCTGGCCAAGGGCATCCCGTTCGACCAGATCATGGCGCAGCAGGAGACCGACTCGCGCACGCAGGCGAAGAAGACCACCGGTGCCAGCGCGAAGACGATGGCCAAGAGCGATGCGGACGAAAAGGACCGCAACGACGAGACCAAGAAGAAGCAGGTCTACCTGTTCGCCTGGGATGCCAAGGGCACCTACAAGAAGGCCACGGTGACCGCCACGGCGAAGACCGGCGGCGTGCTGGCCCTGCGCGACGCGACCCGGCCCTTCCCCGTGGCCGCCGATGCCCGCTTCGGCGACACGCATATCGCCTTCGTCGGCACGCTGACCGATCCGGTCAACATGGGCGCGCTGGATATCCGCCTGTGGTTGTCGGGCACGAGCATGTCGCACCTGTACGACCTGACCGGCGTCACCCTGCCGGACACCCCGCCTTACGCCACCGAAGGCCACCTCACGGCGAACCTGAAAAAGGGTGCCAGTGTTTTCACCTACGACCATTTCACCGGCCGTGTCGGCGGCAGCGACCTCGGCGGCAGCCTCACCTTCAACACCGGCGGCGCCCGCCCCAGCCTCACCGGCGCGCTGAAGTCCAACCAGCTGCTCTTCAGCGACCTGGCACCGCTGATCGGCGGCGGCTCCAACAAGGAAAAGACCGAGCGTGGCGATGCGGTCAGGCAGCCCGACGACAAGGTGTTGCCGGTGGAACCGTTCAAGACGGACCGCTGGAACGCGATGGATGCCGATGTGGAATTCACCGGGGTGAAGATCGTCCACGGCGAGCGCCTGCCGATCGACAACCTGTACACGCACCTGGTCCTGAAGAATGCCGTGCTGACCCTCGACCCGCTGAAGTTCGGCGTGGCCGGCGGCACCGTGGGCAGCAACATCAAGCTGGACGGTTCGAAGACGCCGATGACCGGCGGTTTCAATCTCGGCGCCCGCCACATGAAGCTGAAGGAGCTGTTCCCGAGCTTCGAGCCGATGAAGACCAGCTTCGGTGAACTCAACGGCGATGCCTCGCTCACGGCCACCGGCAATTCCCCGGCCGCCCTGCTGGGCAGCTCCAACGGTGAGGTCAAGCTGCTGATCAACGATGGCGCCATCAGCAGTTCGCTGCTGGAGCTGGCGGGCCTCAACGTGGGCAGCTATGCCGTCAACAAGCTGTTCGGCGACGAGGTGGTCAAGATCAACTGCATGGCCGCGGACCTGGTGACCACGCACGGTGACATGGAGTCGAAGCTGTTCGCGTTCGATACGGAAAAGGCGCTGATCAACGTTACCGGCGACATCGACTTCAAGACCGAGAAGCTCAACCTCGACATCGTGCCGCATACCAAGGGCTTCCGCCTGTTCTCGCTGCGCTCGCCGCTGTACGTGCACGGCACGATGAAGAACCCCTCGGTGGGCGTGCATGCGGGCCCGCTGATCCTGCGCGCCGGCGGCGCCGCCGCGCTAGCCGTGTTCGCGGCCCCGGTCGCCGCCCTGGCCGCGCTGGCCGTTCCCGAAAGCGGCAAGGCCGATGCCACCCAGTGCAAGCCGCTGCTGGACGACATCCGCAGCACCCCGCCGAAGGCACCCGCCGTCCGCAAATAAGATAAGCCAGGACCCTGCCGACCGCAGGGTCCTGCTGGCGATGTCCCCCAGGCTTCGGGCAAGCTTCCCCCATGACCCCTGCCCGCAAAGCCCATCTACAGATCCACTTCTGTGTCCTGCTCTGGGGCGTCACCGCCATCCTCGGCAAGCTGATCACCCTGGCGGCGCTGCCGCTGGTCTGGTGGCGCATGCTGCTGGTCTCGGTCACGCTGCTGTGTCTTCCGCGCGTGTGGCGGTCGCTGCGTGCCCTGCCCCCTCGACTGTTGCTGTCCTACGCCGGCATCGGCGTGATCGTCTCGCTGCACTGGCTGACCTTTTACGGCGCCATCAAGCTGGCCAACGCCTCCGTTGCCGCCACCTGCATCGCCTTGTGCCCGGCGTTCCTGGCCATCGTCGAGCCCTGGGTTGCCGGTAAGCGCTTCGACGCGCGTGAACTGTTGATCGGCGCGGCCGTGGTGCCCGGTGTGGCCCTGGTGGCCGGCGGCGTGCCGGGCGAGATGCGGATTGGCCTGGCGGTGGGCGTGTTGTCGGCGATCTTTGTGGCGTTTTTCAGCGCACTGAACAAGCGGCTGGTGGACAAGGCGGATGCGCTGACCGTGACCTGTATCGAGCTGGGCAGCGGCACCCTGTTCCTCACCCTGCTGGCGCCGTTCATGGCAGGCCCGCTGTTTCCCGTGCCGGATCTGCATGACGGCGTCCTGATCGTCTTGCTGGCGTACGGGTGCACGCTGCTGCCGTTCGTGTTGGCGCTGACGGCCTTACGGCATCTCACGGCGTTTGCGACCCAGATGGTGACGAACCTGGAGCCGGTGTACGCGATCCTGCTGGCGATTCCGTTGCTGGGGGAGCAGCGGGAGCTGGGCTGGGCCTTCTACGTGGGGGTGGCGATCATCCTGGGCGCGGTGTTTGCGCATCCGTTCCTGCACCGGGGAGAGGTGGCGGGGGCGTCAGATCTGGTGGTGCCTTGAGGGGGCTTTGAGCCCTTGCCCTGAGGGGATCGGGATGGCCGACCTCGATCGCCGACATCGTCGGCTCCTACATACACATAGGCAGCGGAGCGGGAATTGGGTGGCGGTCAGGCGCGGCCGCGGGCGCGCATGGTGCGTTGGCGGCGGACGCGTTTGCCGGAGGTGCGGATGGTTTCGCGCTTGCGGGACGGTGAGGCCGCTGCGTTGCCGCGAGTCTTGGGTCGGTTCGTTTTCAGGGCGCTGGACATCTTCGGAGCGATGGACATCTTCGGGGCGCGGGACATCTTCATGGGTACTCCGGAACGGGACCGGGAGGTTCCCATGCTGGGGACCTCCCGGTGAAAAACCCGCTAAGAAGTGATCAGATCAGCTTGATCTGGCGCAGACGTTCCTGAAGATACTCGTGCGCCGTGATCGGCTCGGGGTAACGCTTCGGGTTGTCGGGCGTCACGCAGGACGGCAGCACGTCGAGCACCACGTCCGGATTGGGGTGCAGGAAGAACGGCACCGAATAGCGCGGCTTGCGCGCGTTGGCGTTCTTCGGATTGACCACGCGGTGGGTGGTCGAGGGGTACACGTGGTTGGTCAGGCGCTGCAGCATGTCGCCGATGTTGACGACGATGGCGTCGCCCTCGGTGGTGATCGGCAGCCACTCGCCTTCGCGCGTGAGGACCTCCAGGCCCTCGGCGCTCGCGCCCACCAACAGCGTGATGAAGTTGATGTCCTCGTGCGCGCCGGCGCGCTCGTTGGGCACGTCGTCGGCCACGATCGGCGGGTAGTGGATCGGGCGCAGGATGGCGTTGCCCGAATCGATTTTGTCGTCGAAGAAATGTTCCGGCAGATCGATGTGCAGGGCCAGGGCGCGCAGCACGCGCGCGCCGAGCTGGTCCAGCGCGTCGTACAGCACGTATCCCTTTTCCTTGAAATCGGGCACTTCCGCTGGCCAGACATTGGGCGGCATGACGTCGGCGAAGACGGAATCGCGGGGGATCTCGCGCCCGATGTGCCAGAACTCCTTGAGGTCGGCGAACTGGCTGTCCTTGGCGGTTTCCACCTTGAACGGGGTGTAGCCGCGCGCGCCACCGCCGCCGGGAATGTGGTACTGGCGCTTGACGTCGTCGGGCAGCGCGAAGAAGCGGACGAATGCGTCGTACGCCCCGTCGATCGCTTCCTTGGGGATGCCGTGGCCGCTGATGCCGCAGAAGCCGTATTCACGGTACGCCGCGCCCAGCTCGGCGACGAACGCCTCGCGGTCGGTGTCGTAGCGGCGGATATCGAGGGTGGGGACCTTCTTCATACGGCTTCCGGGTGGTTCAGGCGGCTGCCTGGGCCGCCGATTTTACGGCCTCGGCCAGTCGCGCCGCCAGCCGTTCCACTTCCGCCGCATCGGCGGCCTCGATGGTGACGCGCACCAGCGGCTCGGTACCCGAGGCACGCAGCACCACGCGCCCGCGACCTTCCAGCACGCCTTCCACCTCGGCCAGCGCCTGCCGCACCGTCTCGCTGCCCAGGGCCTCCTTGGCGCCCGGCATGCGTACGTTGACCATCGTCTGCGGCAACTTGACCAGGCCGGCACGGGCCTCGGCGAAGGTCTCGCCGGCCTCGACCAGGCACTCCAGCAGGGCCAGCGCGGCCACGATGCCGTCGCCGGTGGTGAAGCGGTCCAGGCACAGCACGTGGCCGGAGGTCTCGCCGCCCAGGATGCCGCCGTGCTCCTTGAGCTGGCGCAGCACGTAACGATCGCCCACGTTGGCGCGCAGGAACGGGATGTCCATGGCGCGGAACGCGCGTTGCAGGCCGTAGTTGCTCATGGACGTGCCGACCACGGGACCGGGCAGCGCGCCCTTGCGCTGCCAGTGGCGCGCGATGACGTAGAGCATGTCGTCGCCGTCGGTCACGGTGCCGTCGGCATCCACGATGCGCACGCGATCGCCGTCGCCGTCGAAGGCGATGCCGAGGTCCGCGCCGCGCTCGATCACCGCCTGGGCCAGCGCCGCCGGCGCGGTGGAGCCCACGCCGCGGTTGATGTTCAGGCCGTCCGGCTCCGCGCCGATGGTGGACACCTCGGCGCCCAGCTCGCGGAACACCTTGGGCGCCGCGTGGTAGGTGGCGCCGTGGGCGCAGTCCAGCACGATGCGCAACCCGCGCAGCGAGAACTCGTCGGCCACGGTGGCCTTGCAGAATTCCGCGTACTTGGTCACCGCGTCGTCCACGCGGCTGGCCTTGCCCAGGGCCTCGGAGGGCACGGTGGCGAAGTCGGCTTCCAGCTCGGCCTCGATCTCGGCTTCCAGCTCGTCGTCCAGTTTCTCGCCCTGGGCGGAAAAGAACTTGATCCCGTTGTCCTGGTGCGGGTTGTGCGAGGCGCTGATGACGATGCCGGCGTCGGCACGCAGCGAGCGCGTCAGGTAGGCCACGCCGGGCGTGGGCATGGGCCCGAGCAGGCGCACGTCGGCGCCCGAGGCGACCAGGCCGGCTTCCAGCGCTGCTTCGAACATGTAGCCGGACACGCGGGTGTCCTTGCCGATCACCACCATCACCTTGCGGTTGGGGTCGCGCCGGTCCGCGGCGGCGCCAGGCACGCGGCGCTCGGTGCCACGGCGGCGCGCCAGCACGGCGCCGGCGGCACGACCCAGGCGCAGGATGAAATCCGCACTGATCGGGTAGGTGCCCACACGGCCGCGGATGCCGTCGGTGCCGAAGTATTTGCGTTCGCTCATGGGTGGCACTTCCTTTCGTGGACCGAAAGGATACTCCTCGGCGCGGCCACGGTTGGCCCGGCCGGACGGACTAGGCCTTAGTCGTCATCCGGCCAGCGCGGCATGGACGGCGCCGCGGGCCGGGGGGCGCTGTCGCCGGCGCTCACGGCCTGCCAGACGGCCAGGGCGTCCACCGTGGCGGCCACGTCGTGGACGCGGACCAGCAGCGCGCCACGCTGCACCGCGACCAGGGCCGCCGCGACCGAGCCGGAGACACGCTTGAGCGGGTCGTCCCGGCCGGTCAGGTGGCCGATCATGGATTTGCGCGACACCCCGACATAGGCCCCCGCGCCCAGTTCGCCGAAACGGGCGGTGGCCCGCAACAGGGCGAGGTTGTGTTCGAGGGTCTTGCCGAAGCCGAAGCCCGGGTCGACCAGTACGCGGCGGCGGTCGATACCGGCCAGCTCGCAGGAGAACAGCCGGTCGGTAAGGAAGCGGTGCACCTCGCCCACCACGTCGTCGTAGTCCGGGGCGTCCTGCATGCCCCGCGGCTCGCCCTGCATGTGCACCAGGCACACCGGCACGCCGAGTTCGGCGGCGGTGTCCAGCGCGCCCTCGCGGCGCAGCGCGAACACGTCGTTGATCATGCCCGCACCCGCACCCACGGCGGCGCGCATCACCTCCGGCTTGGACGTGTCGACGGACAGCGGTACCGTGGTCGCCGCGGCCAGCCGCTCGATCAACGGCACGATGCGGCGGATTTCCTCGGCCGCGTCGACGTCCGCGGCGCCCGGCCGCGTGGATTCACCGCCGATGTCCAGCATGTCGGCGCCCTCCTCCACCAGCCGCAGCGCGTGCGCATAGGCGGCGTCGAGGGTGGCGTGGCTGCCGCCATCGGAGAAGGAATCCGGCGTGGCGTTGACGATGCCGACCACGCGTGCGCGGTCCAGGAGCAGCGCGCGCCCGTTGCAGTCCAGCGAGGTGGCGAAGGGGTTCATCCGCCGGCCTGCTGCGGGCCGCCCAGCGGGCCCATGAAGCGGCGGTAATGACGCAGTTCCTCGATGGAATCGCGGATGTCGGACAGCGCGGTGTGTGCGGAATCCTTGTTGAAGCCGCGCGCGATCTCCGGCGACCAGCGGCGCGATAGCTCCTTCAGGGTAGATACGTCGAGGTTGCGGTAGTGGAAGAAACGCTCCAGCCGCGGCATCTCGCGATGCAGGAAACGACGGTCCTGGCAGATGGAGTTGCCGCACATGGGCGATTTGCCCGCCGGCACCCACTGGCGAAGAAACTCGATGGTGGCGGTCTCCGCCTCGCCGGGCACCGCGTCCGACTCCACCGCGCGGCCCCACAGGCCCGAGCGCATGTGCTGGTTGCGATTCCACGCGTCCATCTGCTGGAGGCGCGCGTCCGCATGCGAGATGGCGAAGACGGGGCCCTCGGCGAGGACGTTCAGGTCCTTGTCCGTCACGATCGTGGCGATCTCCAGGATGGAATCGTTGTCCGTGTCCAGACCGGTCATTTCCAGGTCGATCCAGATGAGGTTGTCTTCGTGCGCTGGCGTCATGGGAGCTCCTTCGGGTATCGCGCAGTCTAGCGGCAGCGCGCGTGGAAAGGAGGTCGACCCATGCGATGATATTGCGATGGCCGAACCGACCTTCTTCTGGCACGACTACGAAACCTTCGGCATCGATCCGCGCCGGGACCGTCCCAGCCAGTTCGCCGGCATCCGCACCGACGCCAACCTGCAGATCGTCGGCGAGCCACTGATGATCTACTGCCGGCCGCCACGAGATACCCCGCCCCAACCCGGCGCCTGCCTGGTCACCGGCATCGCGCCGCAGCTGGCCGAGCGCGAAGGCCTGCGCGAGGCCGAATTCGCCGCGGCCGTCCATGAGCAGCTGGCCCTGCCGGGCACCTGCACGGTCGGCTATAACTCGCTGCGTTTCGACGACGAATTCACCCGCCACCTTCTTTACCGCAATTTCTACGATCCGTATGGCCGCGAGTGGGAAAACGGCAATTCACGCTGGGACCTGATCGACCTGGTGCGCCTGTGCCAGGCGCTGCGCCCGGAGGGCATCGTCTGGCCCACCCGCGACGACGGCACGCCCAGCTTCAAGCTGGAGCACCTGGCCGCCGCCAACGGCCTGAAACAGGACCGCGCACACGACGCCCTGTCGGACGTGGAGGCGCTGATCGCCCTGGCCCGCCTGATCCGCCAGCGGCAGCCGAAGCTGTGGGACTGGTATTTCGCCCTGCGCCGCAAGCAGCGCGTGTTCGAACTGCTCGACGTGGCGACGATGACGCCGGTGGTGCACGTGTCCTCGCGCTATCCGGCCAGCCGCCAGTGCCTGACTGTCATCGCCCCCCTGGCCATGCATCCGGAGCGCGCGGGCGAGATCATCGTGTACGACCTCGGCGCCGACCCGGCCGACCTGCTGGCACTGGACGACGGCGACATCGCCGACCGCGTGTTCACCTCGCGCGCCGACCTGCCCGAGGGCGTGGAGCGTATCGCCCTGCGCACGATCAAGGCCAACCACGCCCCCGCCCTGGCGCCGCTGTCGGTGCTCAAGGGCGCCGACCACGCGCGGCTGGGCCTGGACATGGAGGCGGTGACGCGCCACCTGGAGGCGCTGCGCCACGCCGACGGCCTGGCCGAGAAGCTGCGGCGTGTCTACGGCCATGCCGCCACGCACGCCCCGGCGGAAGACCCCGAACTGGCTCTCTATGGTGCATTCCTGCCGGATGCGGACCGCCGCCTGCTGGCCGACGTGCGAGCCACGCCGCCGGAGCAGCTGGGCACCCGCACGTTCCCGTTCCGCGATCCACGCTACCCGGAGCTGCTGTTCCGCTACCGCGCGCGCAACTGGCCGGAAAGCCTGACCGTCCAGGAACACGCACGCTGGGAGGCCTTCCGCATCGACCGGCTCACGCGCCACGGCCCGCTGACCACGCTTACGCTCGACGACTACCGCCTCGAACTCGCCACGCTCCGTGCCCAACCCGGTGCCCCGCTGCCGCTGCTCGACCAGCTGGAAGCGTGGGGCCACGAACTGCTCTGAAGACCCATGCCGCAGACCTACTTCACACCCGCCACGTTCCGCTTCTTCAAGTCGCTGATGCGCAACAACAACCGCGAGTGGTTCCAGGACCACAAGCCGGACTACGAGCGCCACGTGCGCGAACCGTTCCTGCGCCTGATCGGCGACCTGGACGCACCGCTGAAGAAGATCAGCCCGCACTACCGTGCCGACACCCGCAAGGTGGGCGGCTCGCTGTATCGCATCCACCGCGACACGCGTTTCGCCAACGACAAGCAGCCGTACAAGGGCTGGCAGGGCTCGCGCTTCTTCCACGAGCGCCGCCACGAGATCCAGGCGCCGGGCTTCTACGTGCACATCCAGCCGGGCGAGTGCTTCGTCGGTGGCGGCATGTGGCACCCGGAGCCGCCGGTGCTGAAAAAGCTACGCGACTTCCTGGCCGACAACCCGGATGCATGGAAGCGCGCCACGCACGGCAAGGCCTTCCAGGAACGCTTCAGCTTCTGGGGCGAAAGCCTGACCCGGCCGCCCCGCGGGTTCGATCCCAACCACGAGTTGATTGCCGACCTGAAGCGGAAGAACTTCGCCGCGGGGCAAAATTTCGACGAGGCCATGGCCTGTTCGCCGGAGCTGCTGCCCTTCATCGTCGACAACTTCAAACGACTGGCGCCGATGGTCGATTACCTGTGCGCGGCGCAGGAACTGGAATTCTGAGGGCAGGAGCGCACGCATGTGCGCGACATCGTCTCGCGGCAGCATCGGGCCTTGCACGTGAATCCGGCTGCCCGGCCCCAACACATGTCGCGCACGTGCGTGCGCTCCTACCAGGGTGCCGCGGCCTGAAATGGCCGCGGCCTGAAATGTAGGAGCGCACGCACGTGCGCGACATGTGTTGAGGCCATGCCCCCATCCTGGCGCATGAACCCGGTGAAGCCCGTAAATCCCGTGGATCGACGCGGAGCCGTATCGCGCACGTGCGTGCGCTCCTACAGTTACCATTTCATGCATGCGCAAACGGAAACGCCAGCACATCGGCGATCGCATCGGTGCCGGCCAGCACCATCAGCAGGCGTTCGATGCCCAGCGCCACGCCCGCGCAGGCGGGCATCGCATCCAGCACCGCCAGCAGCGGTTCGTCGAGCGGCACCTCGCGATCGCCGCGTGCGCGCCGCTTTTCGTTGTCGCGCACGAAGCGCGAACGTTGCTCGGCGGCGGCGTTGAGTTCGTGGTAACCGTTGGCGACCTCGTACGGCCCGATATACACCTCGAAGCGCTCCGCTACCGGCGGCTCACCGGGGCGTATGCGCGCCAGGGCGCACTGGCTCGCCGGAAAATCTCGCACCACGGTCACCCGGTCGCGCGGGAACGCGGGCTGCAGGCGGTGGGTCAGTAGCAGGTCGAGCCAGTCGTCGCGCTCCAGGCCGTCGCCGTCGATCACGGTGGTGCCTTGCAACGCGCCCTGCAGCACATCGACCGGGTCCACGAGCGGGTCGATACCCAACGCATCGTGGAACAGGCCCCGGTAGGTCGTTTCCACGATAGCGACGGTCCTGCCGGCCTGCACCAGCACGCGCTGCAGCAGGTCGATCACCTCGCGCGCCAGCCGCGTGTCGTCCCAGCCCACGCGGTACCACTCCAGCATGGTGAACTCGGGATTGTGCCGGCCGCCCGCTTCGCCGTCGCGGAACACGCGGCCCAGTTCGTAGATATCCGGCGCACCGGCAGCCAGCAGCCGCTTCAGCGGAAACTCGGGCGAGGTGCGTAGCCAGCGTTCGCGCGCGCCGGCATCCACGTGGCCGCTGAACCGGGTGGTGAAGCTGCGGATGTTCGGATCGGTGTTGCCCGCGGCGGAAAGGATGGGCGTTTCCACCTCCAGCACGCCGCGCTCGGCAAAGAAGGCACGGATGTGCGCGTAGGTGTCCGCGCGCAGGCGCAGTGCCGCCAGTTCGCTCACGGAGCCACCCCATGCTTGGCGAGCAACGCGATCAGGTCGGCCTCCGTCGCCACCGGCACGCCCAGTTCCTTTGCCTTGTCCAGTTTGGAACCCGCGGCTTCACCGGCGAAAACGGTGGTGGTCTTCTTCGAGACCGAGCCGGCCACCTTGGCGCCGAGACTTTCCAGACGCTCGGTGGCGTCATCGCGCTTGAGCGTTTCCATGGTGCCGGTGATCACGTAGGTCATGCCTTCGAGCGGCAACGCCGCGGCGGCCTTGGCCGGCAGCGCGGCGGCCAGCGCCTGCATGGCCGCGGCATGCGCACGGATGGCGGTGGCGTTGGCCTTGTCGCCCAGGTACGCCATGAGGTTGGACGCGGCGGCCTGCGGCACGCCGGCCACGATCCACTGGTGCTCGCCGGCCTTGATCATGTCGTCGAGGTTGGCGTAGTGCCTGGCCAGGGTGGCCGTGCTCTTCGGGCCCAGCTTGGACACCTTGGCGGCATCCAGCAGCACGTCCAGGCCCAGCCGCTCGCGCAGCTTCGGCGACGGCTCGCCCTCGTCGGTGAAGGTGATGTAGCCGAGCAGCGCGTCGACGACGTCGTTGTTACCGTCCTGGCCGAAGAAGGCCTCGATCGACGTCGCGACCTCGTCACCGATATCGGGCAACACGCGCAGCACCGGCGCGGGAGCCTTGCGGACGTGTTCGATCGAGCCGAGCCAGGTCGCCAGTGTCTTGGCCGTGCTTTCGCCGATATGCATGATGCCCAGGCCGAACAGGAACCTGGGCAGCGTGGTGGTCCTGCTCTTCTCAATGGCCGCAACGAGGTTGTCGGCCCACTTCGTCGCCACCTTGCCCTGCTTCACCGTCTCGGGCGTCGATCCGTCGCGCTCGTCGGCGAGGGTCTTCATCCGGATGAAGTCGTCGATGGTCAGCGCGTACAGGTCGGCCGGCGTCTTCACCATGTCGAACTCGACCAGGGCGTCGACGAAGCGATCGCCCAGGCCGTCGATATCCATCGCGCGGCGCGAGGCGAAGTGGATCAGCGCCTCCTTGCGCTGCGCGGCACAGACAAGCCCGCCCGAACAGCGGAACGCCGCCGCGCCCTCTTCCCGCAGTAATTCGGAGCCGCACACCGGACAGGTGGCCGGCATTCGCCATGCCACCGTCTTCGCCGGCCGGCGCTCTTCGACCACGCGGGCCACCTCGGGAATCACGTCGCCCGCGCGGCGAACGATCACGGTGTCGCCGATGCGCACGTCCAGGCGTGCCACCTGGTCGGCGTTGTGCAGCGTGGCGTTGGTCACGGTGACACCGCCGACCTGCACGGGCGTGAGACGCGCCACCGGAGTGGCCGCACCGGTACGGCCGATCTGGATCTCGATCGCCTCCACGGTGGTCATCTGTTCCTGCGCGGGATACTTGTGCGCGATGGCCCAGCGCGGTGCACGCGAGACGAAGCCCATCTCGCGCTGGCCTTCGTAATCGTCCAGCTTGTAGACCACGCCGTCGATGTCGTACGGCAGGCGGTCGCGCTTGTCGCCGATGGTGCGGAAATAGGCGATCAGCCCGTCGAAGCCCTTTGCCGTGGACACTTCCGGCGACACGGGAAAACCCCATTCGCGCAGTTTCGCCAGCGTGGCCGAATGCGTATCGGGCAGCTCGCCGCCATCGACACGGCCAATGGCATAGGCGAAGAACGCGAGCGGGCGCCGGGCGGTCACCGCCGGATCGAGCTGGCGCAGCGAGCCCGCCGCGCCGTTGCGCGGGTTGGCCAGCGGCTTCTCGCCCGCTTCGCGCGCCCGCGCGTTAAAGGCCTCGAAACCGGCACGCGGCATGATCACCTCGCCACGCACTTCCAGCAGGCGCGGCCAGCCTTCGCCACGCAGGCGCAGCGGAATGGCCTTGACCGTGCGCAGGTTGGCCGTTACATCCTCACCCACCGCGCCGTCGCCGCGCGTGGCGCCCTGCACGAACACGCCTCCTTCGTAACGCAGGCTGATGGCCAGGCCATCCAGCTTGGGCTCCACCGAGAACACGGGCTGGCGACGCCCCAGGGTCTGTTCGATGCGGCGCTCGAAATCGGCCACCTCGCGGTAACGCGTGCGATCGTCGTCCCCGTCCTGCTCGAACGCGTTGCCCAGCGACAGCATGGGCAGCGCATGAGCCACCTCCGCGAAGCCACCCTGTGCACGGGCACCGACGCGACGGGTGGGCGAGTCGAGCGCGGCCAGGTCCGTGTACTCGGCTTCCAGCGCTTCCAGCTCGCGCATCATGCGGTCGTACTCGGCGTCCGACAGGTCGGGCTCGTCGAGCACGTGGTAGCGATAGTTCGCATCCTCGATGCGGCGGCGCAGTTCGGCGGCACGCGCAGCTTCGGTCTCGGGGGCGGTGGGTTGCGGCATGTGCAGGGTCCGTGAGGGCGGGTGCGGGGCAGACACGACCCTGAACTGTCGGCTGAAGCTGCCGCAAATGCAAGAAGGCCATCGGCTATAATCGTGCAAACCATGCCCCCTTACGACGTCATAGACAGTACCGCGTCCACCGACGTCCACGCCCTGCCCACCGACCGACCGGCCCTCGCCCCGGCGGAGCCCTCCAGCAAGGCCCGCTATCGCGGCCTGATCTGGCTCGTGTCGGCCGCATTCTTCATGCAGGCGCTGGACGCGACGATCGTCAACACCGCCGTGCCCGCCATCTCGCAGGCGCTCGAGGTGACCCCGCTGAGCATGCGCACGGCGCTCACCAGCTACGTGCTCACCCTCGCGATCTTCATCCCGATGAGCCCCTGGCTGTGCGATCGCTTCGGCACGCGGCGGGTGTTCGGTGGCGCCATCCTGGTGTTCGCCATCGGTTCGCTGCTGTGCGGCGTGGCGCAGAGCCTGCCGCAGCTGGTGGCCGCGCGCATCGTCCAGGGCCTGGGCGGTGCTGCGCTGATGCCGGTGGGACGCTACGTGCTGGTACGCAGCATCGACCGCCGCCAGTTCGTCAGCGCCATGACCACCGTGGCCACGTTCGGCCTGCTCGGTTCCGTCGTCGGCCCGCTGATCGGCGGCGCGCTGGTGGAGTTCACCAGCTGGCGCCTGATCTTCCTGATCAACGTGCCGGTGGGCATCGTCGGGCTGCTGCTGAACCGGCGAGAGATGCCCGAATACCGGCTCGAGCAGGCCCATCGCTTCGACACCACCGGTTTCATCCTGTTCGCCGGTGCGTCCGCGCTGCTGTTGATGGCGGCGGAGACGGCCGGCAGCCGCGGACACTGGCCCGAGGTGGCCGGCTACGCGGCGGCGGCGGTGGCCAGCGCCGTGCTTTACGTCCGGCACAGCCGGCGCACCGCGTTCCCGGTCAGCGACCTGTCCTTGCTTAAGGTGCGCAGCGTGTGGGTCTCGCTGGCCGGCAACCTGTTCACCCGGCTGGGCGTGTCGGGCATGTACCTGCTGCTGGTGCTGTTCCTGCAGATCGGTTGCGGCTGGTCGCCGCTGGTGGCCGGCATGATGATGGTGCCGCAGGCCATCGGCTCGATCACGGTCAAGCCGTTCATCAACCGGCTACTGACCCGGTTCGGTTACCGGCGCCTGCTGCTGGGCAACACGTTTGCCGTGTCGGCGGTGCTGTGTTCGTTCGCCCTGCTCTCGGCGGATACGCCGCCCTGGATCACCGTCATCTTCGTGTATGTCTACGGCGCGGTGATGTCGCTGCAGTACACGTCGATGAACACCTTGGCCTACGTGGACCTGGACGTCCGCGATGCATCGCAGGCCTCGTCGATGGCCTCGACCGCGCAATACCTGTCGATGAGCTTCGGTATCGCCCTGGCGTCGTTGCTCATGGCGGCGTTCCTCGGTTCGCACAACGCGCAGGGCTATGTCTGGGCCTTCCGTTGGACCGTGATCGTCCTGGGCCTGATCACGCTGGCGGCCAGCTGGATCTTCAGTCGCCTGCACGATCCGCGGACGGCATCCGACCGCCCCGCGACGCCTGGTACGCCGTGAGTGCGTCCTCGCGGGTGGCCTTGAGGTCCACCAGCGGGCTGGGGTAACCCGAGGCCTTGAGGAACGCCTGGTCTTCCCATGGCGCGTGCACCAGCCGGCCTGGCGCGTCGCGCAACTCGGGCACCCAGCGCCGGATGTACGCGCCGTCCTTGTCGAACCGTTCGGACTGGGTCACGGGATTGAAGATACGGAAGTACGGCGCCGCGTCCGCACCGCTGCCGGCCACCCACTGCCAGCCCAGCGAGTTGTTGGCCAGGTCCGCGTCGACCAGCGTGTCCCAGAACCACTTCGAACCCAGCACCCAGTGTTGGCGCATGTTCTTGGTCAGCAGGCTGGCCACCAGCATGCGCACGCGGTTGTGCATCCAGCCCGTGGCCCACAGCTCGCGCATGCCCGCATCCACGATGGGAATGCCGGTCATGCCTCGCTTCCAGCGGCGCAACGCATGGGCGTCGCGCGGGGCCCAGCGGAAGGTGTCGAACTTCGGGTTGAAGTTTTCCCTGGGCGTTTTCGGAAAATGGAACAGCAGGTGGTGGGCGAATTCCCGCCAGCCCAGCTGGCGCAGGTAGGGCTCGATGTCCGGCGCCTTCTTGTGTCGTGCCGCGTGGGCGCGCAGGCCCGCGGCGATCTGCAGCGGCGATATCTCGCCCCAGTGCAGGTGCGGCGACAGGCGCGAGGTGCCGTGGCGCGCCGGCAGGTCGCGCCCCTCGACGTAGTGCCCGACGGCATCGTCGGCGAAGAGCTGGAGCATGTCCTGCGCGCCCTGCTCGCCGGGCGTCCATGCGTCGAAGCCCCTGGCCCAGTCGCGCGTGGGCAGCAAGCCCAGGTCGTCCAGCGCGACGGACCCCGGCAGCGCGCCCAGGTGCATCGACGCGGGCGCCTCCACGGCAGCCACGGCATCGATGCGCGTGCGCAGGTTGCGCCAGAAGGGGGTGAACACCCGATAGGGTTCGTCCTGCTTCGTCGCGACCTCCCAGGGTTCGCACCACAGCGAGGCGTTGAACGAGGCGACGTCGATGCCGTCGGCTTCGAGGGCCTTGCGCACGGCCTTGTCACGCCGGATCACCCGCGGTTCGTACAGCCGGTTGAAGTAGACGGCCGTCGAGCCGGTGGACTCGATCGCCGCACGCAGCGCATCGAGGCTCGGCCCGTGGCCGATCTGCAGGGCGCCCCTGTGCTTGCCCAGCGAGGCATCCAGCGCCGCCAGCGAATGGTGCAGCCACCAGCGCCCGGCCGCACCCGGCGCCCATTCGCCCTCCTCGTCCGGCGCGTGGATGTAGAGCGGCACGACCTGGTCGTGCGCCGCGAGTGCCTGCACCAGGGCGGGATTGTCGGCAAGCCGCAGGTCGCGGCGGAACCACATGAGGGCGATAGTCATCGACCTAGTATCCAAGGTTTGCGTGAAGCGCGGATCGCGCTCGCCATCCATTCAGCAGCAATGCTTAGACTGGAGCCACTACGGCCCCTGTTTCCGCCGTCGATTGAGGAGTGACTCCATGCATATCAAGACGATCCTAGGCCTTCCCCTGGCCGCCCTTCTCGCCACGGCGGTAGTCGCTCCCGCGTCGGCCGCCACGCTGACCCGCAGCGACGGCATCTATGTCCGCTGCGACCAGTGCGGCGTGGTGCAGAGCATTGAGCACAACGTCGTCCAGGGCCGTGACCACGGCACCGCGGGTGCCGTCATCGGCGCCATCGCCGGCGGCGTGCTCGGCAACCAGGTCGGTCGCGGCAACGGCCGCAAGCTGGCCACGGTCGGCGGCGCTGTCGGCGGCGGCTTCGCCGGCAACGCCATCGGCAAGGGCGGCGGCAGCGAGAGCTACACCCTCCGCCTGAAGATGGGCGCCGGCGGCTACAGCAACGTGCAGGTCAAGGACGCCAGCGCCATCCGCCAGGGCGACATCGTGGTCGTCGACGAAAACGGCAACGTCTCCCGCGTCCAGTAGGAGCGCACGATGTGCGAGATCCAGGATCGCGCATAAGTGGTGTAGGAGCGCACGATGTGCGCGACCCCGGTCTACGCCACGCCAGCCTCAAGGCGACAACACCACGCTAGCACCGAAAACCCCAGAGCCGGATCCCATCCGCTCTGGGGTTTTTTCATATCAAGACCGACCCGCCACCCTCGCCGCCACCGCATCGTAAAACGACGCCGGCAACACCGCCCTCACCGGCACGCGCCACCAGTTGTCACGCGCGAAATCCCGGCACTTCACCGCGTCCTTGTCGGTCATCAGCACCGGACACCCATCGGCGAAGGTGAAGTCGTCACGGGTGAACGCGTGGTGGTCGGCGAACGGATGTCCATCCACCGTGATCCCCTGCGCTGCCAGGCTGGCGAAGAAGCGCGCCGGGTGACCGATGCCGGCGACCGCGTGCGCGGGTCGCCCGGCGAATTCCGCCAGCGGCACGCTACGCGACGGGTCGGCCAGGTTGACGGCGATGCCACCTTGCAGGCTCATCGCGATCTCGCCGGGCTGCACGGCATGGCCGTTGACCACGATGAAATCCACCCGCGCCAGCCGGCTGGCGGGCTCACGCAGCGGGCCCGCGGGCAAAAGGTGGCCGTTACCCAGGCGGCGCTCACCGTCGATGACGCAGATCTCCACGTCACGGCCCAGCCGATGGTGCTGCAAGCCGTCGTCGGCGAGGATCAGGTTGCACCCCGCGTCGATCAGCAGCTGCGCGGCTTCGGGGCGCTCGCGGCCGATGGCGACGGGAAAGCCGCTCTGACGGATCAGCGCAGGCTCGTCGCCGACCTTCGCCGGCGCATCCTCCGGGCCGAGCAGCCATGGGCCGCGTTCACTGCCACCGTACCCGCGGCTGACGATGCCCGGGTGGAAACCGCGCTCGCGCATGGCGTGGGCCAGCGCAACGATCAGCGGTGTCTTGCCGGTGCCACCTAGGGTGATGTTGCCCACCACCACCACGGGCACCGACAGCCTGACCACGGCCGAGGGATCCCGACGAAAGCGCCGCGCGCGCTGGCGCACCACGGCGCGGTACAGCGCCTCCAGCGGACGTGTCCACAGCGGGGGTGACCCACCGCCGTACCACCGTTGCTGCAGGGAATCGCCAAGGGCCACGGTCAGCCCTCGGACGGCTGCTCGTGGAACTGCATCCGGTGCAGCGCGGCGTACTGGCCCTGCTTGTCCAGCAATTGCCGGTGCGTGCCCAGTTCGATGATGCGGCCCTGTTCCATCACGGCGATCTGGTCGGCGTGCTCGATGGTGGACAGGCGATGCGCGATCACCAGCGTGGTGCGATCGCGCATGAGACGGGTCAAGGCGTCCTGGATCAGTCGCTCGGATTCGGTATCCAGCGCGCTGGTGGCTTCGTCAAGCACGAGTATCGGTGCGTTCTTCAGGATGGCGCGCGCGATGGCTATGCGCTGGCGCTGGCCGCCGGACAGCGAGTTGCCGCCCTGCCCGATCTGCGTGTGCAGCCCCTCGGGCAGCCGCTCGATGAACTCCATCGCGTTGGCCGCGCGGGCTGCCGCCACGATGTCGTCCTCGGAGGCGCCGGCCATTTCGCCATAGGCGATGTTGGCGGCCACCGTGTCGTCGAACAGCACGACGTGCTGGCCGACCCAGGCGATCTGCCGGCGCAGCGAGGCCAGGGTGTACTGCGCGTAGTCGCGGCCGTCGAGCAGGATGTGCCCTTCGGTCGGCTCGTAGAAGCGCGGCAACAGGCTGACCAGGCTGGACTTGCCGCTGCCGGAGCGTCCCACGAGTGCCGTGACGGTGCCGGGGGCGCAGACCAGGTCGACGCCACGTAACGCCATATGGTTGTTGCGCTCGTAGACCAGCCGGACGTTCTCGAAGCGGAGATCGCCACGGGTGCGCACGAGGGGCTCGGTGCCGTTATCGACTTCCGCCGGCTCGTCGATGATGGCGAACAGGTCTTCCGCAGCGCTGACGCCCTTCTGCAGGTTGGACTGGATGCCGGCCAGGCGCTTGAGCGACGGCAGCATGCCGCCCATGGCCGTGAGCACCGCCGTGAACACGCCGGGGGTGATGGTCTCGATGACACCCGGCCGCGTGCCCAGGAACACCAGCGTGGCCAGCGCCATGGCGCCAACGGTCTGGATCGTGGCGCTGGACGCCGCACTGGTGGCCGACACCTTGAGGTTGAGCCGGCGCTGGCGATCGGCGATGGACGCGAAGCGATCGCCCTCGCGCGCCTGGCCGCCGTAGATGCGCACTTCGCGATTGGCCGCGACGGCTTCTTCCACGGCGCTGGTCACCGTACCCATGTTGCCCTGGATGCGCTTGCTGATCTTGCGGTAGCGGCGGCTGATCACGGTGACGATCACTACGACGCACGGCACCAGCACCAGCAGCGCCATGGCCAGGTAGGCGCTCTGGTAGAGCATGACCGACAGCAGGCCGACCACGGTGAGGCCCTCGGTGACCGCCACCTTGAGCGAATCCGACGACGCCGCTGCCACCTGCTCGCTGGTGTAGGTGATGCGCGAGATCTGCTGGCCCGACGGCTCCTTGGCGAAGAACGTGGACGGCAGGCGCAGGTACGCCGCGAACACGTCGATGCGGATGGCCTGCACCACGTTGCGACCGACGTAGGCGATGCCGTAGTCGGTGCAATAAGACGCCACGCCGCGCACCGCGAAGATGCCGATGATCCAGATGGGCATCCAGAAAATCGTGTGCGCATCGCGTGCGATGAACAGGTTGTCGATCAGCGGCTGCAACAGGTTGGTGAACAACGACAGGCAGGCCGGATCGATGATCATGCCGACGATGGCGACGATACCCGCCGCGCGATAGCGCCGGGTGTAGCCGAGCAGGCGCTTGTAGGTCTGCCAGGTCCGGGCATCCCAGACCGACGTGCGGGAGCTGTTCACGGCTTGGCAGTCCCTTCGGAAGGCGTCGTGGCGATGGACAGCCGCGTGAAGCCGACCTGGCCTAGCGCATCCATGGCGCGCACGACATTCTGGTGGGGCGTCATCGCATCGGCACGGATCACCACCAGGCGGTTGCGGTCGTCGCCGGCGGCGCGCTGGATGGCCGTCTTCAGGGGCTCGATGCCCTCGCCCATCACTTCGTCGCTGCCCACGGCGTAATGGCCGTCACGGTCGATGACCACGTTGAGTGCGTTGTCCGTGCCCTCGCGCGCCTCGCCATCCGCCTTGGGCAGGTCGACCTTGAGCCGGGAGTGCTGGACGAAAGTGGTACTGAGCACGAAGAACATCAGCAGGGTGAGCAGGACGTCGATCAGCGAGATCACGTTGATCTCGAAGTCGTCCTCGCGACGGGAGCCGATGCGCATGGATCAACCCGCCTGCGGTGCGACGGCATCCGCCGCAGCAGGACGACGGCGCGCGGCCGGACGCGCGGCGGAAAGATCGTCGAGCAGCGCGGTGGCTTCCTTTTCCATCTGCACCACGTAGCCGCCCACCTTCGAGCGGAAATAACGATGCAGGACATACGCCGGGATCGAGACGATCAGGCCGAACGCCGTGCAGATCAGGGCTTCGCCGATGCCGCCGGCCATGCGCGTGGGATCGCCGATGCCGCCGGCCATCACGCCCATGAACATGCGGATCAGGCCGATGACCGTGCCCAGCAGGCCCAGCAGCGGCCCGATGAGGGCGATGGTGCCCAGCGTGTTGAGGTAACGCTCCATGCGATGGACCACATGGCGACCGCTGTCCTCGATCCGCTCCTTGATGATCTCGCGGGGGCGATCGCGCACGGCCAGCGCGCCGGCGAACAGTTCACCCAGGGGCGAGCCCTTCTCCAGCGCCGCGAGGTGGCCGGCATCCAGCTGGGCGGAACGCGCCCACTGGCGCACTTCGTCGCCCAGTCCTGGCGGCAGTACCGCCGCGCGGCGCAGTGCCCAGAAGCGTTCGAACACGATCGCCATGGCGACCAGCGAGCAGATCAGGATCGGCAGCAATGCCCAGCCGCCAGCGAGAAGGATCTCGAGCACGTGAACCCCGGAGGTACGTTTGAGTCAGGGCGACATCATAGCAGGGCACGTGGCGGGGGCTGGACGCCCCCGCCCGTCCGCTCACCGATGGCCGAGGAACTCCACCTCGCCCAGGTCGATACCCGCGCCCGGGTTCGCGGCCACCAGCCGCAGGCGGTACCAGGCGTACGCCCCGGGTGTCGCCACGGCGAAGGCCCGCGTCTGCCGACGCCAGGACCAGGCCTGCCCCTGGCGCTGGTCCACGGTGGTGTAGTGCTTGCCGTCGCTGGAACCTTCCAGCACCCAGCCCGAGGCATCCGCCGCCGTGGTGGCCGAGGTCAGGGTGAGCATCCGCACCGTCACCGGCGCATCGAAGTGCCAGCCCAGGCTGGCCCCCTTGCCGTCGAGGTGGGCCGTGGTGTCCGAAGTGTTGTCGAACAGCTTGGCCAGCTCGCCCGCCGTCGCCGAACCGAAGGCCTTGCCGCCCGCCGCGGTCAGGTCGACCAGCGGTGCGGGCTTGCTGCCTTCGGCGCTGATCGATGCCGGCAGCGCGTCGGCGCCCGTGCCCCACGTAGACGGGCTAGAGCCCATGGTGAAGTCCAGGGTGGCGCCACGGGCCAGCAGCTCGTGCGGCAGCGTCACGCTGTTCCAGGGCTGGCCGTTGACCGTAAGCGACTGCACGTAGCGGTTGGTGTCGCTGACGCCCGGCGCGCGGATGTCGATGGCCGCGCCGTTTTCCAGGCGGATGGTCATGTGCGGGAAGTGCGGCGCGCCGATCACGTACTCCGGCGTGCCCATGCGCAGCGGATAGAAACCCGCGGCACCGAACAGCCACCACGCCGACATCTCTCCGTTATCTTCGTCGCCAGGATAGCCCTGGCCGATCTCGCTGCCCACGTACAGCCGTGACACGGCGTCGCGCAGCTTGTCCTGGGTCTTCCACGGCTGGCCGGCCTCGTCGTACATCCAGATGATGTGGTGCGAGGGCTGGTTGGAGTGGCCGTATTGGCCCATCCGCACGTCGCGCGCTTCCAGCATCTCGTGGATCACGTCGCCGTAATCGCCCACATCGAACGTACCGGGCGTGCTGAAGAACTGGTCCAGCTTGGCGGCCAGCGCGGCACGGCCGCCATAGAGCGCGGCCAGCCCGGCGCCATCCTGCGGCGCATGGAAGGCCATATTCCAGGCATTGGTCTCAGTGTAGTCGCCACCCCAGCGCGTCGGGTTGAAGTCCTTGTCGTTCCAGCGCCACTTGCCGGCGGGATCGCGTGCGACGAAGAAGCCCACCGCCGGGTCGAACAGGTTCGCGTAGCCCAGCGCCCGCGAGCGATACCAGGCGGCATCGTCCGCATACGCGGCATAACCGCCGGACGAGCGGGTGTCCTTCGCCAGCGCCGCGGCTAGGTTGCCGATGGCAAAATCGTTGATGTAGCCGTCCATCGACCAGGACAGCCCTTCGTTCACCGTGTCGTCGGTGTAACCGTTGAACAACGAACGCTGGATGCCCTTGCGGCCCGCACCCTTCACGTCACTGACGGTGGACGCGTTGCGGATGGCGGACTGGTAGAACGACGCGACGTCGAAGTTGCGCACGCCCTTCAGCCACGCATCCGCGAACGCCACGTCGGAGCTGGTGCCCACCATCAGATCGGCGTAACCGGGCGACGACCAGCGGGCGATCCAGCCGCCGTCGCGGTACTGCTGCACGAAGCCGTCGATCATCCTGCCCGCCTCGGTCGGCGTCAGCAGCACGTACGCCGGCCAGGCGGTGCGGTAGGTGTCCCAGAAGCCGTTGTTCACGTAGGGCTGGCCGTCCACCACGCGCGCGCCGGTCTGCGTGGCGGTGTTCACGCCCGCCGCAGCGGAGAACGGACTGGCGTAGCGCCAGACGGGCTGGTCCTTCGTACCGGTGTTTTCATAGGCGTGGTTCGGATAGAGGAACAGCCGATAGAGGTTCGAGTAGAGGATGGTCCGCTCGTCCGGCGTCGCGCCTTCCACCTGAATCATGCCCAGGCGCTCATCCCACGCCTTGCGGGCCCGCTCGCGCACGCCGTCGAACGTATCCGTCGTGGCGATTTCCTGCGCGAGGTTGGCCTTGGCCTGGTCGACGGAAATCAGCGAGGTGGCGATACGCATCGTGACCGTACGATCGCCCTTCTTCGCGGTGTCGAAGCCGAACCAGGCGGAGGCGGCATCGCGCTTCTCACCCGTGAGACGACCGCTGTCGGCCACGTCCAGGTCGAACTCGGCATAGAAGAACAGGCGCGTGGCGCCGGTGGACAAGCCGCTGCGGACGTCCGACCAGCCCTGGATGGCACGATGTCCCGGATCGAGCGTGACTTCCGCCTTCTCGTTGAGGTTGTCGAACACCAGCTGCGATCGCTTGCCGGTAAAGGTAAAGCGGAACATCGCGGCATGGTCGGTGGGCGTGATCTCGGTGGTCAGGCCGTTGTCGAAACGCACCCGGTAATAATCGGGGTGAGCCACCTCGGCGTCGTGACCGAACGACAACGCGCGCGTCTCGCGTTTCAACGTCGGGACACCCGTGGTCGCCTGGGCCGGCATCACCTGGAAGGTCTGGCGCTCGCCCATCCATGGGCTGGGCTCGTGAGACAGGGCGAAGGCCTCGATCCGCGGCCGGTTGTCGGGCCCGTTGCGCTCCTGGTACTGGTAGAGCCAGTTGGACCCAGCGTTGGTGACGGGCGTCCAGAAATTGAACCCGTGCGGCAGGGCCACGGCAGGGAAATTGTTGCCACGCGAGAAATTGGCGTTCGCGTTCGAGCCGCGGCGCGTGTCCACATAGTCGGTGGGGTGTGTGCTGTTCACCGGCGTGACGGTGCCGATGCGGATGTCGTCCACATAGCCCTCGAAGGCCTTGCCCGGCGGCGCATCGGCAACCAGCTCGATCGCCTTGACGCGACGTCCCCGCGCCACCGCACCCAGGTCCACGCTGACGTAGTTCCACTGGTCGGGATAGAGCACGCGTCCTTCGCCCTGCCCCTTCGCGGTCGCGCGCACCCGATGCTGGTCGCGTGCCGCCATGGTGGACAGCCGCGAGCCGTCGTCGAACACCAGGTCCACCGCGACATAGTTCGCCGGATTGGCGAGGTCGTCCTTGTTCGACCGCGGAAAGACCAGCCAGGACAGCGTTGTGCCGTCGCCCACGCGGATATCGGTATCGAACAAGCGGGCGGCGTTGGGCGCGCCCGTGGAATTGCCGGCGTAACGCAGGGAATGCGTGCCCGTAAAGCCGACATCGGCCTTGGCGGTGAGTACCGCCTCGGCCGGCGGCCCGCCGACCAGGCTGATGTCCAGGCCACCCGCAGTCCGGGTCACCAGGGCGGGATCGCCGGGCTCGAACGAGGTGTCGAAGCGCTGCGCCGCCGTCGTGGCACCCGCCGGACCGGCCACGGCCGCCATCATGCCGACGACCCACGCCGTCCTGCTCCAACCCTGTTTCGTTTGCGTCACGCGCGTTGCCCCTGGAAGTGCGTAATCGCCATTTAAATCGTTCTAAATTTCGAAAGTCAAACCGCGGTGCAACAACCGGGGCTGTGTTCCGGGTCGGCAGGACGCGGGCGAGGCCACGACGAACGCGCATGAACATCCCTTCCGACGAGTGACGGAACGCAGCGACGCGGGGGTCATGCCCGACAGATGGCGGCAAGGTTTCTACCTACGTTGAGACCTCACCCACCAGCGAGGCACCCGACATGCGAAATACGTCAACGATGGCATGCGCACTGGCCATGGCATGCACCGCCGCCATGGCATCGGCGAGCACCCATGCCGTCATCACCAACGCGAGCAGCCGCGAAAACATCACGCATCTCGCCCCGGGCCTATACGGCGGCAGCATGCCGGGCGGAGCCAATGCCGCGCGATTCCTCGATGTCACGGCGATGGTCTTCCAGGCCGATGGCACGACACCCGCACCCGGCGTGTCCGTCACGTTCGAGGCCTTCGATGGCGATGCGAGCGCTGAACGCAGGACCCCACTGGCCACGACCGTCGCCGTAGCCAACTCCCAGGGTGTGGCCCGCACCCGCCTCGATATCGGCGTATGTCGGGGACCGGGCATCGTGGGACCCGTGACGGCCCGTCGCCCATCGAACCGACCGGCATGGTGGTCGATCACCTATGTTCCAGGAGCTATCGTGAGAGCGAGGACATCGCCCGACACTACGGTTCGTGAGGCCAATTTTCAGCATGTGTGTCGTGAGCAGTATCTCGGAGCACGTCCATGACCCTGCCTGCTTCGCTCGATTCGCTGCAGTACGTCGCACCCATCCCCCCCTCACCGCCAACCAGACCTTCGCGTACTCATGATGGCTCAAAGGAATGCCTGGACTCACTCAACACGCGGATCGACTCGAAGCGTACGTTTGAAACCGAGATAGCCAACATAAAAGCTGTGCAGGACCGCTTCGTCGATTTCGTCAATACGCTGCGACCCAGGCTGCAAACCATGCAGATGCTCAGGCCTGATCTGATGGAAAAGCCCTTCGACACGATCTACGACAACGGGCGACTCGAGGTCGTGGACACTGACATGACCCATGAAGAAAAAGCATGGGTAGAGGAGCAGCTGAATATCGACGGGGTGTTAGCTCGGCTGGCAGACGCTTTCAACCGACAAGTTGTCCGGACCTACGATGAAGACAATGGCGCTTGGGACGAGGCCGGCGTTTTCCACGGGCACGTCCCGCTGAACGGCGACGCCTTCAACGAAAGCATCAGTTACCTGGGGCTGGATCGCACGGTCAATGCGTCCGTCAAGTTGATTTCCCTTTGCAACGATGTGCGCGACTACAAGCTGCCTTGCTACATGGACGAGTCGGATCGTGACCGCATGGGCGGGCATCTGGTGCAGAAATACCTGGATGGTGAACTGTCGCGCTATGTGAAACGTCCCGACGGCACCGTTGAGCTGCAGACCGAACGGGGTTCGT
This sequence comes from Luteibacter sp. PvP120, assembly GCF_054055715.1. Taxonomy (NCBI): domain Bacteria; kingdom Pseudomonadati; phylum Pseudomonadota; class Gammaproteobacteria; order Lysobacterales; family Rhodanobacteraceae; genus Luteibacter; species Luteibacter sp. PvP120. The sequence continues at coordinate 144,471 of NZ_JBSRXP010000003.1, forward strand.
TTCAGCACAAGGGTCTCTGGATATGATCGGCACGCCGTGGAAAGGGAAATTGATATGCCTCCCCGCTACCCGCCTTCACCAGCAACCATGCATCCTGATCGATGCGGCGTTCGGCGCGTTCGCTGATGTCGCCGGTCAGGAGGAAGCGTCCCGGTGAAACCGACATCGGCCTTGGCCGTACGCACCGCCTCGGCCAGGGTTTCGGGCGAGCGGGATGCGGGCAAGGCCACGACGAAGGCGACTAAACGCCCTGTCCGACGGGTGACGGAACGAAGCGACGCGAGGGTCGTGCCCGACAGATGGCCGCAAGGTTTCCACCTACGTTGAAACGTCACTTATCAGCGAGGAAACCGACATGCGAAACACATTGACGATGGCATGTGTACTGGGCATAGCATGCACCACTGCCGCCGCCACGGCGCCGACGAGCACCCACGCCGTCATCACCCGCGCGGGTAGCCGCGAGAACATCACGCATCTCGCGCCCGGCCTGCGCACTGGCGGCATGCCGGGCGGCGCCAATGCCGCCCGATTCCTTGATGTCACGGCGGCGGCGTTCAAGGCCGATGGCAAGACCCCAGCGCCTGGAGAACGCATCCGAATCGTTGCCTTCGATCGTGATGGCACGACGAAGAAAGCAGTGGAACTCGCGGCGGTCGATGCCATCACCGATTCCCGCGGCATGGCGACCGTGCGCTTGCCGATCGGCGAGTGTCGAGGTCCAGGTATCGTGGGTCCGCTCAGCGTGCACCGCCGATCCAACAAGCCGGCGTATTGGGATATCACCTATGTTCCCGGGGCAACCGTTACGGCGACAACAGCCGACGACCGCCAGCCGCCCGAAGGGGCAAACTTCCAGCATGTGTGTCGTGAGCGCTTCAGGGGGAACCAGCCATGAACGCATTGAGCGCACTGCCTGCATGGTCGCAACCTTCGTTGCCAAAGGTTAAACCGCCACCGGCCACGACACCGGAAACACTATGCGCCAGGGGTTGCGTCAAGCATCCGTTATCCGACGAAGATCGCCAGCGCACCTATGACACCCGATGGCTCAACCAGCAGGCCGTCGAGTATCGCTTCGTCGATTTCGCGAACGCACTGGAGCCGAGGCTTCAGACCATGAAGATGCTGCGGCCGACCATCATGGAGAAGCCTTTCGACACGATCTACGATGACGGCCGGCTCAAAGTCGTCGACACCGAGATGACGATCGACGAGCGGGCCTGGGTCGAGGACCAACTCAACTTCGACGGTAGCCTGCCTCGGCTTGCCGATGCATTCAATCGGCAGGTCGCACGAACCTACGATGAAGACAACGGTTCCTGGGATATCCAGGGAAATTTTCACGGCAGCGAGTCGCTCAATGCCGATGGATTCGAGGTCAGCGACCCGGTCAATGCCAGTAGATTCAGACGCATCAACTATGCCGGTCTTGGTAACACGGTCAACGGATCGGTCAAACTGATGTCGCTCTACAAGGAAACTGCGAACGTCAAGCTTCCCCCTTATTGGGATGAAGCCTCGCGATACCGACTCGGCGGCTACCTCGTGCAGAACTACCTTCAGGGCGACGTTTCATACTATGTCAGGCTAGCCGACGGCAGCGTCGAACTGAAGGTCGAACGGGGATCCTACCGGCAAGAGGACTACGTCATCTGAAGCCCGCGATCGCGACGCCGCTAGTCCCGCCAGTAGCGGCGTTCGCCCAGTCGCCATTCGCGGGCCACCCTCGGCCCGCCGCGGAGCGGAAAATCGATACGCACCGCCCCGCTACCCGCCGTCACCAGCATCCGCGCACCCACCGCTTCGAAACGACGCACCACCGTCGGGTGCGGATGCCCGAACCGGTTGCGGTAGCCCGCGGAGGCCACGGCGAGAACGGGCTCGACGGCAGCCAGCCAACCCGCACCCGAAGAGTGACGGCTGCCGTGGTGGGCCACGGTGCTCACCGTGGGCAGCTCGGATAACCATGCATCCTCGTCCACGCGGCGCTCGGCGCGTTCGCTGATGTCGCCGGTCAGGAGGAAGCGGCCGCCTGCGCCTTCGATCGAGAGGACGCACGAGCGGTCGTTGCCAGGGGTCTTTCCCGAACGCTCGCGCGGCACGTCGATGAAGCGGAACACCACGCCGTCCCACGACCACGAGGTCTGCGCCGTGCAGCGCTGTGCCGGGAAGGCAAGGCGGCGTGGCTCACCCGACAGGCGCAGGGCCTGCGGATAACGTGCCGCGATCGACGAGGCACCGCCGGCATGGTCGCGGTCGCCGTGGCTGACGACCAGCATATCCACGGGGCCCAGCCCCAGTGCCGTGATGGACGGCAACACGACGCCCGCGCCGGCGTCGCGGCCGCCCGCATACGCCGGTCCGGTGTCGTACACCAGCGTATGCGAGCGCGTGCGCACCAGCACCGCCAGGCCCTGCCCCACGTCCAGTACCCAGGCGTGAAAGGCACCGTGCGTCGGGACTGCCTTCGGCGGCATCAGCAGCGGCAGGCAGAGCAGACTTCCATAGCCACGCAGTGGCACGCCGCGCGGCAGGAAAAGCCAGGCCGCACCGAAGCTGGCGAGCACGACGGGAACCAGACCCGCTTCCGCCACGCCCAGTCGCGCGGCCGGCCACGCCGCGACCAGGGCGAGGCCATGCCACAGGGCGTCGAGCAGTCCGCTTGCGGTGGACAGCAGGGGCGCGGCAAGCACGGGCCACGGCAGCAACACGCTACCGGCCAGGCAAAGCGGCACCACCAGGAAGCTCACCAGCGGTGCCGCCACCAGGTTCGCGGCGAAACCGGCAAGCGAGGCACTGCCGAACCACCACAGGGACATCGGCAGGAGAAGGAGACTCATGGCCGCCTGTGCGGGCAGCAGCTCGCCGATCCAGCCGCGCCAGCCCTCGGCCCGCGGCGCGACGCATGCCATCAGGAAACCGACGCCTGCGAAGGACAGCCAGAAGCCTGCGGAGAGCACCGAAAGCGGCGACGCGACCAGCACGGCAACCAGGGCAAGGGCGAGCATGGTCACGCCGTGGACGCCACGACGCAGGCAATGGGCAGCGGCCATGACGGCAATCATCAGCAAGGTGCGCACTGTCGGCAGTCCCATGCCCGCCAGCAGGCCGTAGCCCGTGGCGACAAGCAGGCCGGCGATGGACTGGACCACCGGCCGGGGAAGCCGTAGCGCCAGCCAGGGGAACGCGGCGTAGATCAGGCGCACGAGAAGCACGCCGCCACTGGCGGCCACGCCCACGTGGAACCCCGAGATCGCAATGAGGTGGGACACCCCCGTGGCGCGGGCGATGTCCCAGTCGGCGCCATCGAGCCCACGCATGTCGCCCACGGACAAGGCCTTGATCACGCGGGCACGTCGCGCCCCCAGCTGACGATCCAAGGCATCGGCGATAGCGGAACGCCATCCGTCGACGCATTCGCTGTCGGATACCTTGCGATTGTCCCGCGATGGACGAACGTAGCCGGTTGCCACGATGCCCCGCTGCAAGGCCACCCGCTCGGCGTCGCTACCGCCGGGATTGACTGACCCGCGAGGACGGCGCAGGCGAACCCGCAATCGCCAGCGTTCGCAGGGGCGCGGCGGCGATGCCGACCGGTACCAGGTCAGACGCACCCTGCCCCGAAGCACGACGGTGGCGTCACCGATAGCGTCCGGGACGAAGAGAAAGCTCGTGTCGGCATCGACGCGCCGGGGCAAATCGACGACCCGGCCCACCAGGGTGACGTCCTCTCCTTCGCTCTCGCGCGGCAACCGCTCGCTGACACCGCGCGCTCCGTGCAGCGCGGCCCATGCGGCAAATAGCGCCACGGTGACGGCATGCCGAGCGACATCGTTTCGCACGCGCATGAGCACTACGAGCAGCGCCATGACGACGGCGAGACACAGCGACGATGACGGCAGCCACGGTGCGGCTTGTACCAGCGTGCAGCCGAGCAGCGCGGCTATGGCCAGGGTAACCAGGGAAAAACGGGGATACCGAGACAAGGCGGCCTGCCGATACGAGTCAGCCTGCAGCCTAGGCGCCCATTCGAAAGACATGGCCCACTATCTTCTGTGGGCTTTCGCTGCAAAAACATCAGCGCTGCGCGTGATCGCGCATGTATCGCGGGAGGCTGGCCTTCATCATGTGAGTGCCGACGTGAGTGATGCGTGCCTTGCGGCGGCCCGACGTTGCGGGCGGCCTAACGCGAGTCGTGGTCGCGATCGATGCGGCGTGGCCCGTTCGTGTCCCGTCGGTTCTGCGACGGTCGCGCGTCGGGGTTGCCGTTGCTCGGGCGGTTACCTGGCCCCTGGCCGTTGGGGTCGCGGGACGGACGACCGCCTTGCCAACCACCGGGACGGTCACCGCCAGGGCGACCGCCCTGCGAGCCACCGGGGTGATCGCCGCCGGGACGCCCCCCTTGCCAGCCACCAGGGCGGTCGCCGCCGGGGCGGCCGCCCTGCCAGCCACCGGGACGATCGCCACCCGGACGATCATGATCCGGTCGATGCCCCTGCCAGCCGCCCGGACGGTCGCCGGGCGGTCCGCCGCGACCCGGGGGCGGGCCTCGGTGGCCCGAGCGATCCCAGTAATTGCCATCGCGTCCGCGGTAGTAGCGGCGACCGCCGTAGTCGTACCAGACGGCGCCGACGGTTACGCCGGAGTAACAGCAGCCGGGACCGTAGCCGTAGCCATTGTCGTAGTAGCCGTAGCCCGGATCGACGATCGTGGTCGTTGTTTCCTGTCCGTAGTAGGCATCGCCACCCGTTCCATTACGCACGTAACCGTAGCCAGGGTCGTAGTAGCAGCCGGAAAGTGGCGCACAGATGACCAGGGCAAGTACGGTGGCTCGCACGGTTCGCATGGCACTTCCCCTCGGTCATCGACGATACCGACACTGCACCCTTGCGATTGAACGGCGAGAAAACACGAAGGGCCGCACATGGCGACCCTTCGGCTTCATTCAGACTGGGTGTCAGTCCTTGCTTTTCTGCTGATCGCCACGCTCGTGAGCGGTGCTGGCGTGGGTCGCCTCGGGCGAGGGCGCCGTTGATGCCTGGCCATTGTCGCCCGACGAAGGGGACGACGTCGTGCCATGTCCCGCATCACCCGTCGGCCACGTCGGCGCTTGCCGGTCGCGTTCACGCTTGGCGTCCAGCAGGGCCTGGATGTGCGCAACGGCTTCCTCCTGACTGATGTGCTGCACCGGCTCGTGGTCGGTCGCGGCAGGGGCAGGGGCAGGGGCAGGGGCAGGCTTCGACACCGTCGGCTCAGGCTTATTGGCCACCGGGGCCGGTTTCGACACGGCCGGATCCGGCTTGGCGACGACGGCGCGAGGCTTCGCAGCCACCGGTGCCGGCTGACGTGCCACCTTCGTTTCGGACGCACGCTGCACGGGCTTGTGCTCGACCACGTGCGCCGCGGCGGAACGGTCCGTGGCGTCGGTACGTGCCGGGGCCTTCGCAGCGGGGACGTTCCGGCTCGGCGGGGGCGTTGCCGTCGTCTTGCGGCTGACCGTGGACGTCGTCGCGGACTTCGTCGGCGCAGTCTTCGCGGGCGAGGCCTGCTTCGATGCCGTACGGGTGGTCGTGCCCCTGCCTGTCGTCGTGCTGGCAACGGGTCTTGCTACCGTCGTCTTCCGACCGGCCGGCTTGCGCTCCGGCGCCTTACTGGCGGCCGTTTTCCTGGCGACGCCCCGCGTGGCGACGGTTTTCGTCACGGCGGTTTTCTTAGTAGCGGTTTTCTTCGTTGCCGTTTTCTTCGTGGCGACCTTTCCGGCAGCACCCTTGCTGGCGGCAACCTTCGTCGCAGGTACCTTCCGTGAAGCAACCTTCTTCGTGGCTGTTTTCTTCACGGCCGCCTTTTTCACCGCTGTCTTCTTGACAGCCGTCTTCTTCACGGCCGTCTTCTTCACAGCCGCCTTTTTCACGGGCGCTTTCTTGACGGCTGCTTTCTTGACGGCTGTCTTCTTGACAACGGCTTTCCTGGAAGCCGTCTTCGTCACCGTGGGCTTCGTCGCCGCCGTCTTCCTGGTGGCACTTTTTGTCCCCGCGGCCTTTTTCACGGCAGCCTTTTTCACGGCAGCCTTCTTCACCGTAGCCTTCCGGGCCGTGGACTTACCGGCCGATCGGGCGGGGGCGGCCTTCCGGGAAGCCGGCCGCGTGGCGGCGGTGCGTGGGGTCTTCGTGGCAGCGCCGGCACCGGCCTTCCTGACCGCGGTTTTCTTCGTTGCCGTCTTTTTCTTGGCCGCGGATGTCTTCGCAGCGGACTTTCGAATCGTAGCCATGCGTTCATTCCTCGTGCGGTAGAAGCCGACGCGAACTACCCCACCGGGGAAACCCGCGTACGTGCCGGACGACTGGAAGGAGAAAACTGTTCGTCGCGGACAACTGCATGATGTAACAGCTGTCGGCCGAAGTCACATCGCGGCGCGGGAAGAATTCAGGTTCGCACTCAGAAGAAGCGCGGATTCATCAGGGCCTGGAGAAAGTACGGCAGGATGCGCGGCTCCAGCGCCACGGTGAAGATGACGCCGTAGGCCGCTCCCCACAGATGGGCGCTGTGGTTGACATTGTCGCCGCCACGCTTGTCCATGTAGACCGAATAGGCCACGAAAAGCACGGCGTACAGGATCGCCGGCATGGGCACCACGAACACGATGATCCGTGCCCAGGGCTGGACCAGGATGAAGGCGAACAGGATCGCCGACACCGCGCCCGATGCACCGAGGCTGCGGTAACCGGCGTTGCGCCGGTTGGCGATATACGACGGCAGGATCGAGAAGATCAGCGCGCCGATGTAGAAGGTGACAAAGCCCAGCGGGCCCATCTCCTGGGTGAACAGCTGTTCCATGCCACGCCCGACGAAGTACAGCGAGAACATGTTGAAGAACAGGTGGCCCATGTCCCCATGGACCAGGCCGTAGGTCACCAGCCGGTAGTACTCGCGGCTGCGCGACAGGGCCGGCGGCCAGAGGATGAGATCGTCCAGCAGGCGCTGGTTACGGAAGGCGACGATCGAGACCACACAGGTCACGAGGATGATGAGCAGCGTGATCATGCGGGGTACCGCGTCCTTCGTCAGGTCGAACCAGCGCGCATCTTGGCGCGTGCCGACGCCGATGTCGAATCGTACCCCGCCCCGTCGTCGCTCTGGCCGGTATCATGCAGGCCTTCCCCACCGCTCCGGTTCCACCCATGCCCTCGATTCGCTACAAGCAGCTGGATGTCTTCGCCGCCCGCCGTGGCGGTGGTAATCCCCTCGGTGTCGTCGTCGACGCACAGGACTGGTCCGACGCGGCGATGCAGCGCTTCGCCCACTGGACCAACCTCGTCGAGACCACCTTCCTGCTACCCGCTCGCGCGGCCGGGGCCGACTACCGGGCGCGTATCTTCACGCCTACGAAGGAAATCCCCTTCGCCGGACATCCGACGATCGGCAGCGCCCACGCCGCCCTGGATGCCGGGCTGGTGACGCCGGATGCCGCCGGGGTGATCTGGCAGGAATGCGGAGCGGGCGTCCTGCCCATCCGCGTCGAGGGCCAGGGCGCGGATCGCGAACTGTTCGTACAGTCGCCCAAGGCGCGCATCGTCGGCGATGCCTCGCACGGCGGCGAAGCCCTCTCCAGCGTGCTTTACGGCATACAGCCGGGCGTACTGCCGCCAGCCTGTGTCGAAGGCGGCCGCCGCTGGTGGGTCGCCGAATTCGCCGACGAGACGACGCTGCGCGCCTGGCGCCCCGACCACGCGGCCATCCGGGCGCTGGCCCTGGCCACGGACACGCTCGGGTTGTGCGTCTTCGCCCGATCGGCCGAAGGACTGGCGGTGCGTGCCTTTCCCGCCGGCGTGGGCATCGTGGAAGACCCCGCCTCCGGCGCCGCCAACGGGTTGATTGCGGCCTACGTGGCGGAACGCGACCGGACCGGCCAGCTCGCCCAGGGCTACATCGTGAGCCAGGGTCGGGAGATCGGCCACGACGCCCGCCTCATCATCCGCATCGACGGGGAGGCCATCTGGGTCGGCGGGCGCACCAACACCATCGTCGACGGTCACGTGGACTGGACGGACGCCTGATCGTGCAGATCTGGGTCGACGCCGACGCCTGCCCCAATGTCATCAAGGACATCCTGTTCCGGGCGGCCGAACGTGAAAAAGTGATGGTGACCCTGGTTGCCAACCAGTGGATCCGCACGCCACCGTCGAAGTTCGTACATTCAATCCAGGTGCCCGGCGGCTTCGATGTCGCCGACGACGAGATCGTCCGCCGCGTGCAGCCGGGCGATCTGGTCGTGACGCAGGACATTCCGCTGGCGGCCTTCGCCATCGAGAAGGGCGCCCTGGCGCTGCACCCGCGTGGCGAGATGTTCACCCGCGACACCATCGCGGCACGGCTATCGATGCGCAACTTCATGGAGGAACTGCGCGGCGCGGGGGTGAACACCGGCGGGCCGGCAGCCATGCATCCGCGCGACCGGCAGAACTTCGCCAATGAGCTGGATACATGGCTTGCCCGTCGGGGGAAGGGTTAGAGGCCTGGTTCGCGCACGAACGTGCGCTCCTACGGGGCGTCTGGTTTCGCGCACAGCGTGCGCTCCTACGGGATGCCTGGTTCGCTTCTACGGGAGCTTTTGGAGAATCGCGCTGACCGTCTCGCTGGAGAAATGGAGTTCCTTCAGGGCTTCTTCCAGCGAGTCGCGGGAGTTGGCCTCACTCTCCACCTGCTCGCCGGGGCTGGCGGGCGACACGTGCACGTAGCGTTCGCCATCCTGGTACGCCGTGCCTTCATCTTTGAAGTTCTGCGTCGTCAGGACCTTGTACGTATGGTCGTTGGATTCCTTGACCGAGACCGAGCGGCCTTCGTGATCGCCTTCGTAAACCGTTTTCCAGGTTGCCGACATGAGTTCGTTCCCAGGACTGCACAACAGCGTGCGGTAGACATTGTGGCGAACCGACCGGACTGGAGAGTGTGAAGGCGCCCTTCCCCGGCGCACCTGCCGTTCCATGCCTGACCAGCCAGCCGCCACTTGCCGGGTCGCCGCTCAGTCCTTGAGGTGGGCGCGAGCCGCCGCCACGCGGGCCATGCCGGCCCAGTCGATGTCACCGTCGCCCTGCGCCAGGGATTCGAGCAAGGTGTCGTGCAGCACGCTGGCCAGCGGCATCGGCACCCGCTCCGCTTCCGCGGCCGAGCGTGCCAGGCCCACGTCCTTGAAGCCCAGGCTGAGCTTGAAGCCGGCCGGGGTGTAGGTGTCACGAGCGATCTGGCCGCCGTAATTCTTGAACACCGGCGCGGCGAACAGCGAATTGGACATGACATCGAGGAAGTCGGCGGCGCTCACACCATGTGCGCGGGTGAGCGCCGTGGCCTCGGCCATGCTCTCGATGGCGGCGCCGATCATGAAGTTGCCGCCGATCTTGACGATGGTCGCGCGGATCGGATCGTCGCCCATCGGCCAGACCTTCGCCGCCAGCAGCGCCAGCAGCGGCTGCACGGTGGCCACGGCCTCGGGCCTGCCCGACACGACGATGTTCAGTCCGCCCGCGGCAGCGACCTCCGGCCGGCCGAACACGGGCGCGGCCACGAAGCCCAGGCCACGCGCCTCGTGCGCCTCCACCAGCTCGCGCGCCAGCGCCACCGAAATCGTCGCATGGTTCACATGGACGGCCCCGCGCGGCAACGCATCCAGCACACCGCCGTCGAACAGCACCTGGCGCACGGCGGCATCGTTGGCGAGCATGCCGTGGATGACGTCGGCACCCTCGGCCACCTCCGCCGGATTGGATGCCACGCGGGCGCCCTGCTCCGCCAGCGGCCGGGCCGCCTCGGGCGAGCGGTTCCATACGGTGACCTCATGGCCACCCTTGACGAGGTTGGCGGCCATGGCGGCGCCCATGGCACCCAGGCCGATAAATCCGATACGCATGTCGCGCTCCTGTCAGACGGCCAGGCCGGCGGCATGGCCGCAGGCCCAGGCCCATTGGAAGTTGTAACCGCCCAGATGGCCGGTCACGTCGAGAACCTCTCCTACGAAATACAGCCCCGGATGTCTTTTCGACATCATGGTGGACGAAGAGATCTCGTCGGTATCCACGCCGCCCAGCGTGACCTCGGCGGTGCGATAGCCCTCCGTGCCGCTGGCCACGACGGGCCAGTCGGCCAGTTGCGCACCGATGTCGTTCAGTTCGGCGGCGCGGTATTGCCGCATGGGCCGGCTGGGCAGCCATATCTCGCACAGCCGCTCCGCCAGTCGCCGCGGCAGCAACGACGCCAGCACGGTCTTCAGCTCGGCCGCCGGGCGCTCGGCCTGTCCCTGGCGCAGCGCCTCAGCCGCATCGATGCCGGGCAACAGGTCGACGCGCAGGTCTGCCCCCGGCTCCCAGTACGAGGACACCTGCAGGATCGCCGGGCCGCTCAGACCCCGATGGGTGAACAGCAGCGCATCGCGGAACGCGGCATCGCCCACCCGCGCCTCTACCGGTAGCGCCACGCCGGCCAGGCCATCGAAACGCTCCTGGTGCTTGCCGCTGAGGGTGAGCGGCACCAGCCCCGCACGCACCGGCAGCACCCGGTGGCCGAACTGCTTCGCCACCTCGTAGCCGAAACCCGTGGCGCCCAGGCTGGGGATGGACAAGCCGCCGGTGGCGACCACCAGCGATGCCGCGCGCACCGCCCCCAGCGGCGTGTCGCAGGCGAAGCCACCCTCCACCGCGCGCAGGCGCGACACCCCGCAGCCGGTCTCCACGCGTACACCCGCCGCCGCGCATTCGTCCAGCAGCATGCGCACGATCAGCTTGGACGACTCGTCGCAGAACAGCTGCCCCGGCGATTTCTCGTGCCAGGCGATGCGATGCCGGTCGACCATCGCGATAAAATCCCACGGCGTATAGCGCGCCAGCGCGGACTTGCAGAAATGCGGGTTGGCCGAGAGGAAGTTGGTGGGCGTGGTGGCGGTGTTGGTGAAATTGCAGCGCCCGCCTCCGGACATCAGGATCTTCTTGCCCGCGCGGTTGGCGTGATCCACCACCAGCACGCGCCGGCCACGGCCACCGGCGACGATGCCCGTCATCAGTCCCGCCGCGCCCGCCCCGATGACGAGGACGTCGTATTCCATGGTGCTTCCCGTCGTGCAAACGCACATGGTAGCGCCCTCGCGTAAACTGGGGCATCGCCCCCTTCGACAAGGACCCCGCCATGCCCTCCTTCGACATCATCTCGGAAGTCGACAAACACGAACTCGTCAACGCCCTGGACCAGGCCAACCGCGAGGTCACCACCCGCTTCGACCTGAAAGGCACCTCCGCGAAGATCGAGCAGGAAGAAAACGTCCTGACCCTGCGCGCCGACAACGAATTCCAGATCAGCCAGGTGATGGACATCCTCCGCGCCCGTCTCTCCGCCCGCCAGATCGACGTACGCGCCATGGACGTCGGCAAGGTCGAGACCAACCTCGCCGAGGCGCGCCAGAAGGTGACCATCAAGCAGGGCCTCGAGCAGAAGGTCGCCAAGACGATCATCGCGAAGATCAAGGAAGCCAAGCTGAAGGTCGAGGCGCAGATCAACGCGGAGAAGATCCGTGTCACCGGCAAGAAGCGCGACGATTTGCAGGCGGCCATGGCGCTGCTGCGCAAGGCGGATGTGGAAGTGCCGTTGCAGTTCGACAATTTTCGGGATTGATGGCGGGGGTTGTGTGGGCTCGCCTTCGGCGTCGCGTTTGGCCTTGGGCCGTGGAGCAAGAGCCGGCGGGTGCCACCCTCGGGGCCACGCCTGCGGCGACCCGCCAGGGAAGGGCCGCTCCGCGGCCGTGTACCCGATTCGCGCACATCGTGCGCTCCTACCCGCGCCACATCCGGGTCGGGCTTCGAACGGGGGTTTCCGATTCGCCATCCATGGCTCAGCGAAAACGGCCGGCCGTCCTGGCCGGCCCCCTTCGGGCCTTGTCCGTTCGAATCCCTCGCCTGCGGCTACCGGCCCCGAGGGTGGCACCCGCCGGCTCTTTCCAGCACTGAGGTTGCGTGTGGGGAGAGCGAAGAGCTGGGTTTCGCTTCGTGGGTGGGAACGCTCGCTTGCCTGGTGTGCATGGCATCGGTCGCCCTAGGTGTGGCGAGGGTTCGCGCACGTGCGTGCGCTCCTACCCCCAGACGGCAGATCACGCGTTGGATATGCCACAACCTGCCTACACCTGCGACCTACCTACCCTTGGCGTAGGAGCCCACGATGTGGGCGAAAAGCCAACAAAGCGGCGACGCCATACCCTGCACGTCTGCAGCCGCTCTGGTCACAACCCACCTCAGTCTTGGAAAGAGCCGGCGGGTAGCCCCCTCGGGGCCGGTAGCCGCAGGCGAGGGGTTCGAACGGATAAGGCCCGAAGGGGGCCGGCCCGGACGGCCGGCCATTTTCGCTGAGCCATGGATGGCGAATCGAAAATCCCCGTTCGAAGCCCGACCCGGGCCCGAAGGGCAATAAGAATACGGCCGCGCCAGCGGCCCTTCCTTGACGGGTCGCCGCAGGCGTGGCCCCGAGGGGGCTACCCGCCGGCTCTTGCTCGAGGAATTCGGCTTTACCGCTTTACCGCCTTGTTGGCTTTTCGCGCACATCGTGCGCTCCTACCGGCACGTCGTGCGCTCCTACCGGCACATCGTGCGTTTCTACCGGTACATTCTGCGGTCCTAACGGGTTTAGAGGCTGGCGATGCGACTGCGGTTGCGGCCGTCGTTCTTTGCCTCGTACAGCGCCTCGTCGGCGCGGCCCAGCAGGGAATTGAGCGACTCGGGTGCACGCCACATGGCGACGCCCGCGCTCACCGTGATGCGGATGCGGTAGTCGCCGTGCACGATGGTCATCGCGCCCAGTGCGTGGCGCACGCGCTCGGTGATGTCCAGTGCGTGCTCGGCCAGGGCGCCCGGCAGGCAGAGGATGAACTCCTCGCCGCCGAAGCGGCCGGCCAGGTCGTCGGCGCGGCACATCGACGAGATCACCCGCATCGTCTCGCGGATCACCGTGTCGCCGGCCAGATGGCCGAACGTGTCGTTCACCGTCTTGAAGTCGTCGATGTCCAGCAACACCATGCTGAACGGGATGCCGTCGCTCGCCGCGCCCTGGCGCACGCGCTCGGCCTGTTCGAGGAAGCGGCGGCGGTTGAGCGAGCCGGTCAGCTCGTCGGTACCGGCGAGGTGGTCGAGCCGTTCGTTCGCGGCCTTGAGGTCGCGCGTGCGCGCATCGACCTGCACCTGTAACAGCTCGGCACGACGACGCAGGTAGAGCGTGCGCAGGTGGACCAGGCCGAAGAATGCCACCACGCCCAGCGCCACCCCGAACGCCAGAGTCCACAGGCTTTCGTACCAGCGCGGCACCACGGTCACGTGGATGGAGGATTCCACCGTGCGGGCGTCCAGCCCGCGCATCGTCGCGCGCAGGCGCAGCGTGTAGTTGCCGCTGGCGAGGTTGGTGTAGATCGCGCTGGGCGGCAGCCCGCGGGCCACCTCGTTCCAGCCGTTGTCCGCGTCGTCCATGCGGTAGGCGTAGTGGGTCTCCGCGGGTGCGCGGAAATCGAGCAAGGCGAAGTCCACGCGCAGGTTGCGGCCATCGCCGTCGAGGCTGACGCTGCCGCCGTCACCCGGGAGGTCGGCCAGGGGCAGCGACTTGTCGTTGACCGTCACCTGGGTGATCGCCAGGCGCGGCGGTGCCACCCGCGGCGCCACCCAGTAGGGACGGATCACCGTAAGGCCGCCCAGGCCGCCGAACATCAGCTCGCCGCCCGGCGCCTCCGCGGCGGCACGGTGGATGTAGCTGGGAATGCGCAGGCCGTCGCGGATACCCAGGTCGGCCACCCGGTGGGTATGGGCATCCACCATGGCCACGCCATTGGCCATCGACGCCCAGACCCGGTCGTCGTGGTCGATCAGCAAGGCGTTGATCTTGGTGTTGACCAGTCCCTCGCGCGCGCCGATCACGCCGAAGCGGAACGGGCCGCCCGGCTTGAAATCGTCGACATAGGCGATGCCGCCGAAGGTGCCCAGCCACAGCCGGTGATGCGAGTCGAACGCCACCGAGCCGGTGTAATCGTGCGGCAGGCTGGTGGGGTCCGCCGGATCGTGGTGCAGGTTCACGAAGCCCGGCTTGCCGTCGTAGGCGATGCTGATGCCGCTGATGGTCGAGAACCACCACGCCCCGGGCATGCGCGTGATGTAGCGCACCTGGTCGCCGACCAGGCTGGTCGGATCGCCGTCGTCGTGGCGCATCTGCACCAGGGTGCCCTTGACCGTGTCGTAACGGAACAGGCCGTCGTAACCGCCGATCAGGATGTCGTTGCCGTCGCGCTGCATCGACAGGATCAGCTTGCCGTCCAGGCTCGGGATCACCGAGCTGGTCATGGCGAAGGTCTCCGGATCGATCCGCGAAATGCCTTGCGCGCCCGCCCAGATGGTGCCGTCGGGCGCCACGACGAAGGCCTGCACGTCGCGCTCCGCCTGTTCGCCGCCCAGTTGCAGGTGGCGCATGCCGCCCTTGCCCAGGTCGAGCACGTCGATACGCCCCATGCCCAGCCCCAGCCAGACCCGGCCGCGCGGGTCGACGAACACCGAATGCACGTTGGCGTTGGAGAGCGTGTGGGTTTCCAGCGGCGAGGGCAGCACGGAGAACACCGCGCGACCGTGGGGGTCGTAGCGCGCCGCGCCGAGCTCGGTCGCGACCCAGATGTTTCCCGAGGCGTCCTGCAGGATGTCGCGCGTGATGTCACCGGGCAACGACGAGGGCATGGCGGCATCGTGGGCCAGCGGACGCACGCGTCCCGTCACCGTGTCGTAGGTGACGACACCCGCGCCGTCCGTCGCTGCCCAGAGCACGCCCTGCGGTGTCTCGTGGAAGGCGCGCACGGTGCGCCGGCGGGCCACGCTGTCCTTGCCCGAGAGGCCGGGCACGCGGTGCGCCTTGCCGTCCGCGTCGATGTAGATGGCGCCGGACTGCCCCGTGCCTATCCAGAGGTTGCGCCTGGCATCGGGCAGCAGCGCCCAGACCTGGTCGCGGAGGATCTCGTCGATGGCCGGATCGGTCGACACGACCCGCTCGAAGTGGCCGCCGGGACGACGCACGAAAAGGCCATTGTCCGCACCAGCCCAGAGGTTGCCCACGGCGTCCTCGGCCACCACGAAGGTACGCGGCCGCATGTCCTTCTCGTCGCCGGGTTGTCCCGAGACGTGTTCGATGCGGCCCCGGGCGACGTCGATGCGGTCGATGCCGCCCTCGGTGGCCACCCAGTACACACCGTGCTCGCGCGCCGGGGCGATCGAGAAAATCTTCGCGTGCGACGTGCCGCCGGGGCCCACGGGATACACATGGAAGCGCATGGTCTGCGGATCGAACCGCACCAGGCCACCGGTGTTGGTGCCGATCAGCAGGCCGCCGTCGTCCAGCGGCATCAGGGCGCGGACGTAGGCATCCGGCAGCACGGCGCCCGCATACGCATCGGGCTCCTGACCGAACACCTGCATGCGGTAACCGTCGTAGCGCACCAGGCCACCGAACGTACCGATCCAGATCAGGCCGCGCTTGTCCTGCACGATGGCCGTGGTGGTCGAGTGCGGCAGGCCGTCGGCGACGCCGACGGTGTCGAACCATGCGGTCTCGTACACCGCCCAGGGATCGACTGCGGCGGGGGGCACGGCCGGCGCCACCTCCGCAGCCACGGCCGTGGCGACGAACAACACCAGCCCGGCCGCGAGGACCGCAAGGCGGGCTCGAAGGCGCGAGGGGCGCACGGGCCGGGAAGCGTGCTCAGCCGGCATGGGCCATCGTCGGATCGAGGTAGTGACTGAAGGCGTCGGCAGTCATCGGACGGGCGAAGAAGTAGCCCTGGCCGATGTCGCACCCGAGTTCGCGCAGCCAGTCGGCCTGTGCCTCGGTTTCCACGCCTTCGGCGATGGTGCGCATGTTGAGCTTACGGGCCAGCCCGACGATCGCCTCGGTGATCTCGCGGTCGGCCAGGTTGAGGGTGCTGCCACGCACGAACGACTGGTCGATCTTGATGGTGCCCACGGGCAGCTCGCGCAGGTGGCCCAGGTTCCAGTAGCCCGCGCCGAAGTCGTCGATCAGCAGGTCGAAACCGTGGGAGCGCAGCTTGACCAGCTGGCGCAGGGTTTCTTCCGGCTGGCGCATGGCCGTGGATTCGGTGAGCTCGAAGCGGATCCGGCCCGGATCCACGCCGTAGGAACGTACGACACGGTGCAGCGTCTCGACGAAGGCCGGTCGGGTCAGCTCGTGCATGGAGAGGTTGATCGCCACGTAATCCACCACGATGCCCGCCGCGTCCCAGGCCTTCACCTGGGTCAGCACTGCGCGCAGCACGTATTCGCCCAGGGCGTGGATCAAGCCCGAGCGCTCCGCCACCGCCACGAACACGGCCGGTGGCACCTGCCCCCGCACGGGGTGCTTCCAGCGCGCCAGCGCTTCCACGCCGGCCAGCGTGCCGTCGCGCAGGTGACGCTTGGGCTGGTACTCCAGGCTGAGGTTGCCCTGTTGCAGGGCCTCACGCAGTTCCACCGTCAGCGCGACGCGTTCGCGGGCCTGCTCGAGCATGCCTTCCTCGTAGAAACGGAAGTCGGCCTTGCCGGTTTCCTTCACCGCATACATCGCGGCATCCGCGTTGCGGATCAGCATCTGGGCGACGGTGCCGTCCTTGGGCGCCACGGCGACGCCGATGCTGGGGCTGACCGCAACGAACTGGCCGGCGACGCTGACTGGCTGCGAGACCAGGTCGAGCACCTTGCGACAGACCCGCACGAGGTTTTCCATACCGCCATAGGCCTGCACCACCACCACGAACTCGTCGCCGCCGAAGCGCGACACCGTGTCGCGTTCGCGCACGCTGCTGCGCAGGCTGCTGGCGACGGCCTGCAGGAAGGCGTCGCCGGCCTCGTGGCCGAGCGTGTCGTTGATGGACTTGAAGCCGTCCAGGTCGATGAACATCACGGCGAGCGCCTCGTCGGAGGACGTCGCCAGGGCTCGCTCAAGCGTCTGCAGCAGGTAGGCGCGATTGGGCAGCCCGGTCAGGGTGTCGTGGTAGGCGCGGAACGCCAGTGCGCGGCGCGCCTGCTCGCGGGGATCGCCCAGCCGGCTGCGCAACCGCACGCGCTGGCTGGCCAGCCAGGCGATGACGACGGTGGCCAGGACAACCACGACAACCAGCGAGACGAGCCAGCCCAGACCCGCGCCGGCGGTGCCAAAACCGGTGCAGTGACCACCCTCGCCCGAACCCGTGAGGGTCCAGCGGGCACACCGCGAAGCGGCCCCGTGAAGGCCGCCCTCGACACTACGATGGCTCAGCACACTTTGCTCCGGCCCGGACATCGCCGGGATGTCCCGGTGACCGACGCAAGACGCGCCGGGCCGGGGATGTTCTTCGAATACGAAACAAGTACGCCCGGGTACCCGGAGAGACACCAGGCGCAAAACGACTTCTCCCTAGGTGTAACGGCCACCAACGCCCCCGCCTTTAGCCCCGATCTGCCGAATGATGATGGACCGGCGAAAAAACGCAATGCACCATTAGGCGTGCGCTTCCGAAAACGCGCACGATCGCGATTTATTGCCCCTTGGCCGACAGGTAGCGGTCGAACCACGACAGCGCCCGGGCGACCACGTCACGCCGGTTTTCCTCGCGCGCGAAGCCATGCCCTTCACCCGGGTAGACCACCAGCGAGGTGGGCACGCCCTGCGCGCGCAGCGCGTGCCAGAACTCGAATGACTGCGGTGCCGGCGTTTCGGCGTCGCGTTCGCCCACGACGATCAGCGTGGGCGTCTTCACCTGCTTGATGAAGTTGATCGCGGAACTCTTTGCATAGACGCCGGGGTCGTCGTACACCGAGGCACCGAAGTAAGGCGTCATCCACTGGTCGATCAGGTTCTGCCCGTAGTAGCTCTGCCAGTTGGAGATACCGGCGCCGGCCACCGCCGCACGGAAGCGGTTGGTCTGGGTCACGCCGAACATCGTCATGAAGCCGCCGTAGCTCCAGCCGGTGAGGCCCAGGCGCTTGTCGTCCACCGGGTGGTCCTTCTCGATCGCATCGACCCCGGCAAGGATGTCGCGCAGGTCGCCGTAGCCGAAGTCCTTGCGGTTGGCCTGGACGAAGGCCTCGCCCTGGCCGTAGCTGCCGCGCGGGTTGGGCATGAAGACGAAATAGCCCAGGGCCGACAGCGGCGCGCCGCCGTAGCCTACGCCGGGCCAGCGCGGCATGACCGATGCGGCCGGGCCACCGTGCACCGCGACGATCATGCCGTAGCGCTTGGCCGGATCGTAATGCGCCGGATACAGCAGCCAGCCCTGCACGTCGTGGCCCTCGAAGGTCCAGGAGATCGACTCGGCCTTGCCCCAGGACGGCTTCAGCCCGGCGTTGAACGTGGTCACCGCCACCGGCGCCTGGCCGCCGGCCAGGTCGGCCACGTGCACTTCGTAGGGTTGCTCGAACGAGCTGGCAATGAAGGCCGCATGCGTGGCCGCCGCATCCAGCGACACGGACATCGACAGACGGCCATCGCCGATCGACATCGGCAGATCGAACAGGCGGGTGGCCGATGCCGCGCCGGTGGCTGGCAGGGCATAGCGCGACAGCCGGGCCGACCCGGCGGCCACCTCGTCGACCAGCAGCTGGTCGTTCGCCGTCCAGGCAAACCAGGCCGGCGTGGTATGGATATCCGGGGTGACATCCACGGGCGCCGCGCCCCCGGCGGACGGTACGGTCCAGATGTCGCCGCCGGTCGAGCCCTGGTCGCTCATGAGGCCGCCGATGAAGGCGAGGCGCGAGCCGTCCGGCGAGAAGCGCGGCACGGCGATCTGCAAGCCCTTGAGCGCACCGGTGAGTTTCGTGGTGTCCACCACCACGTCGGCCTTGGCGCCTGCGCGGCTGGGCTGGACATACAGCTTCGCCACCCACCAGTTGTTGTCGCCCGGCGGCTCCGCCGCGACATACGCCAGGCGGTCGCCCGCGGCGGAAAACGCGAACTCGTAGACGTGCAGGCCCGCGGGCGTCAGCACGTGGACGTCGCCTCCCGTGGCGTCCACGCTGGCCACCTGCTGGATCTCGATGCCCTCGACGCCGACCTCACCCAGCTGCGGCTTGGCCGCGGCCGTGGCGCTGGCCTGGCGCGTGGCGTTGGGCACGTAGAGGAAGCCGAGCTGCCTGCCATCGGGACGCCAGGTCAGGCTATCGACGTAACCGGTAAGGTGGGTCAGCCGCTGCGGTGCGGCCTTGCGCGAGGTATCGACGACGTAGATGTCGTTCTGCTTGCCCTCCCCCACGCCCGGGCCCTTGCCGGCGCAGTCGGAAAGGAAGGCCAGGTGGCGCGAGTCGGCGGCCCAGGTCACGCCGACCTCGCTGCACCCCTTCGACGCGGTGATCCGGTGCGCATGGTGGCCTTGGGCGTCGGCGATCTCCACCACCGGCTTGCCGTCGGTCTTGACCGCCCAGGCCAGCTGCTTGCCGTCGGGCGACAGCGCGACGGACTCGATGGTGCGGACCTTGCCCAGCGCGTCCAGGATGCCGGCGATCCGCGCATCGGTGGGCGACGCCGCCTTCTTGCCCGGCGCGGAGGCGGTATCGGCGGCGGCGGAACCGGCATGGACGATGGCAAGTGCCAGGGCGGCGGCGATCCACTTCGTGCGCATGCGATTACCCGGTCTGTGAGTTAAACGTGAAAACTATCACGACACCCATCCACCGGGGTAGGCATGCGCCTACGTGACGTGCTCAACCGCGCAGCAGATGGGCGTACTCGGGATGACGCTTGAACCAGGTGTCGGCGTAAGAACATGCGGGAACGATCTTCCAGTGCCTGCCCTCGGCAAAGCGCACCGCGAACAGCGTCAACGCCGCCGCGATGCCGCGCCCGCCCACCGGCGAGGGAACGCCCGTATGGGTGATGGTCATGGCGTCGCCTTCCAGGCGGTATTCCACCTCGCAGGTGTGCCCGTCGACCACGGCGGTGAAGACCTGGTTGGCGGCATCGTGGGTAATGGCCAGTGGCTGGGCGGTGTCGCTCATTGCATACTCCGGACGGAACAAGGTGCCGACACTTTCGCACTCCGTGGATGGGCGCGGCGTTAAGGTCGCGCCCCACTGGTCAGGCCACAGGATCGACACGCGCGTGCTCATCATTCATGAACACGGCCGCAAGGCGGCCATCCACTGGACAACCGGCATGGACGTGCCCCGGGCGCCGCTGTGGATCGACCTGCTCGACCCCAGCGACGACGAACGCCGATGCGCCGGGGCGATATCCGGCCTGCGCGTGCCCGATCGCGGCGATGTGGACAACCTGGCCCTGTCCAGCCGCATCCGTACCGACGACGACGCCATGTACCTGTCCATCCCCTACTTCGCCGACGTGGATCACGCCGTGCACGACGGTGGGGGACATCGGCCGTCGCCGCTCGGCATCGTGGTAACCGGTCGCCTGCTGATGACCCTGCGTTTCCACGATTCCCCCGCCTTCGACCTGGCCAGCCGCAGTTGCGACGAGCAGCGCTGGGAATCCAGCGGCGACGTGCTGGCCACGTTGATCGAAGCCATCGTGAACCTGGCGGCCAAGCGGATGGAAGACGTCTCGGCCGACCTGAAGAAACTCTCCGACCGCGTCTTCACCACCGAGCGGCTGGGCACCCCGGCCCTGCGCGACTGCATGCTGGAAGTGGGACGGCTGGAGGGCGAGCAGGCGCGCAATCGTTCCTCGATGCTGGGCGTGCAACGCATCGTGTCGTTCGTGCGGGCCAAGCAGCCGGAATGGATATCCGACCAGGTCGAAGTGCGGCTGCGCGTGGTCGACCACGACCTGCGCACGCTGGACGAGTTCGACGACCAGCTGACCAACAAGCTGCAGTTCCTGCTGGACGCCAGCCTGGGTTTCATCAGCACCGACCAGAACCACGTGATGAAGGTGCTGACCGTGACCTCGGTGGCGACCATTCCGCCGGTGATCCTGGCCGGCGTGTGGGGCATGAATTTCAAGCACATGCCGGAACTGGACTGGACGTTCGGCTATCCCATGGCCATCGGGATCATCCTGCTCAGCATGCTGCTGCCGGTGCTGTTCTTCAAATGGCGCGGGTGGCTCGAGGGCGATTGAACCCGACACACCCCGCCCTTAACCCACGCCGCCCTGCATGTGAAGACGTCAAGACGGACCCTCGTCACACTTTCACGCATCGGGCCTGTTTTTACCCTAAAGTTTCCGGCTTGGGTGCCGTTATCCCTCCCTGAGGATAAGCCCGGTATCAGCCGGTCGAACGACACGGGGCGCCGCCAGGCCGCCCGACTCGGGGGAGGATGTGCTCGGTGCTAGTCAGTAACCACCATCGCGGACACCATGTCGCGCCGCGGGATACCCCATGAGGACACCCTGGCACGCCCTCGCGGGCGGCTTTCCCGAGACGCGCCTGCTGGCTTCGGTGGCGGAGTTCACCCACCATCGCGACATCGACGCACTGGACCACAGCCTGGTGCTTTCCCTGGCCGAACTGGTGCCGGTCAACAGCGTGACGCTGTGCAAGCGCGGCGAAAGCCTGCAACAGCCGATCGAATCGATGGTGGTGTGCTCGCGGAAGACTGAAGGCGGTTTCGTCGTCGACGCCCTGGAGCCCCCGCGCGAGGGCGACCCGGTCGACAGCATCGTGTGCGCCATGGAAACGCTGGAAGTCGTCAGCGACGTGACCGACACCGGCGACTGCCGCCTGGTGATTCCCATCCAGCGTGAATCCTCGGCCATCGGTGCGCTGATGCTGGAGGCGAACGATTCACTCGACGCCGTGCGCGTCATGATCGAAGGCTTCGCCCGTATCTACGGCAACTACATCGCCCTGCTCAACGAGAGCGAGCGCGACAAGCTCACCGGGCTATACAACCGTCGCAGCTTCGAACAGCGCCTGCGCCGCCTGCTCAAGCTCAGCCGCCAGCGGGCCCGTGCCGCGGTGGGTGGCGAGGACGAGCGTCGCGGCCGCGACGACGATAGCAAGATCTACCTCGCGATCCTGGACATCGACCACTTCAAGCGGATCAACGACACCTACGGCCATGTCTACGGTGACGAAGTCATCCTGATGCTGGCCCAGCTGATGCGAGCCAGCTTCCGCCAGAGCGACGTGCTGTTCCGCTTCGGCGGCGAGGAATTCGTGATGCTGATCGCCGCGGAAAACGAAAACGTGGCGCACTACGCGCTGGATCGTTTCCGCCAGTTCATCGCCGACCACGCGTTCCCGCAGGTCGGCCATGTCACCGTCAGCATCGGCTACGCGCGCATCACCGAGAACGACTACCCCGAGATCGTGCTCGACCGGGCCGACAAGGCGCTCTACTTCGCCAAGGAAAACGGCCGCAACGGCGTGCACGGCTACGAAAGCCTGGCCGAACGGGGCCAGCTGGCCCCGCCGGTGGCGCTGGGCAGTATCGACCTGTTCTGACTAGGGCACCACACCGCAGGCGATACGCGCACCGC
Organism: Luteibacter sp. PvP120; assembly: GCF_054055715.1. Taxonomy (NCBI): domain Bacteria; kingdom Pseudomonadati; phylum Pseudomonadota; class Gammaproteobacteria; order Lysobacterales; family Rhodanobacteraceae; genus Luteibacter; species Luteibacter sp. PvP120. The sequence continues at coordinate 166,929 of NZ_JBSRXP010000003.1, forward strand.
CGCCGCCCAGCGCTTCGGGCTGGTCGGCGTAGTTGTCGCCCCCGGCGTGGATCATCAGGGCATGGCCCTTGAGCGTGGCAAGCGAGGTCAGGTGCGGCGCGGTGACCGGCGTGGTGTCGGTGCCATCGGCGCCCACGTCGATGCGCGGCAGGTCGCCCTCATGGCCCATGGCCTCCGGGCCCGCGTGCTTGCCGGTCTTCGCCGGATCGTAATGGCCGCCGGCGGCCAGCGCGGCGCCCTTCTTGCCATCCTTCTCGCCCGGATCGCAGCTCGGCTTCTCGTGCAGGTGGAACCCGTGCTGACCCGGCGGCAGGCCCTTCAGGTTCGGCGTGAATACCAGGCCCTTCGCGCTTTCGGTCACGGTCACCGTGCCGACCGACGCACCGGCACCCTGCGCCGTGACGGCGGCCAGCGGCACCACGAGGCTCTTGTCCGCGGCATGCGCGGCGGCACACGCGACCAGGCCGGCAACAACGATAGCGATCTTCTTCATGGCGCACTCCTTGGGTTCGGGACCTTCCAAGGGATAGTGCATGCGGCGTGGACGGAGCGTCCACGCCGGCACCCGTGTCGCTCAGCCGCCGAACATCCGTGCGCGGTCCGCGTCGTCGAGCGCGCGCCACTCGCCCACCGGCAGGTCGTCGAGCGACAAGCCACCGAGCGTGGTCCGTTCCAGGGCCGCGACATGGTTGCCGACTGCCGCGAACATGCGGCGCACCTGGTGGTAACGGCCTTCCGTGAGCGTCAGGCGGGCCCGCCGCGGGCCGAGCACGTCCAGCGTCGCCGGCAGCAAGGGGTCGGTCTCACCCTCCAGCATCAGGGTACCGGCCGCGAAGATCGCGGCTTCGTCGCCGCGCAGGTCCTCGGCCAGCGTGGCCTCGTAGACCTTCGCCAGCGAGGCCTTGGGCGAGATGATCCGGTGCAGCAACGGGCCGTCGTCGGTGAACAGCAGCAGCCCCGAGGTGTCGCGATCCAGCCGCCCCACCGTCGACAACACCGGGTTGCGCAGCGCGAAGCGCGGCGGCAGCAGGTCGTAGACCAGGCGCCCGACGTCCTTGCGCGAGCAGGTATAGCCGGTGGGCTTGTTGAGCATCAGCAGCAGGCCCTGCGGCGGATCCAGGGGCTGGCCCTCGAAACGGATCTGGCCGTGTTCCACCTTGTCGTCGGCGTACAGCACCTCGCCGTCGGCGTCGGTGACCGCGCCTTCCCGGAACAGGGCGGCGACCTGCTTGCGACTGCCATAACCAAGATTCGCCAACAGGCGGACGAGTTTCATCGACGGGGCTCCTGTGCTTCGATGACTTTGAAGCCGTCGCTGTCGACGACCCTGTGGACGCGGGCGAACGCCGCGTCGAGTGCCGTCTCGTAAGCGAGGTGGCGATTGGCGACCATCCAGAACCGGCCGGTGGGCGCGAGGCCCCGCGCGGCGGCCGCGATGAATGCCCGGCCGAGTTCCGGCTGGTCCGCGCGTCCCTGGTGGAACGGCGGGTTGGACACGATCACGTCGTAACCGGGCGCGATGCCGTGGGTCACGTCGGCCCACTGCACGGACGTGGCGACGTCACGCCCCGCGTGGCCCACGGCCGCGGCAAGGTTGGCACTGGCCGGCGCAAGCGCCCGGCCTTCGGCTTCGTAGAGATCCGCGGCGACGATGCCCGGGCAGCGCTCGATGGCGGCGCACGCGAGATAGCCGAAGCCGGCACCCAGATCGGCCAGCCGCCCGCGCAGGTCCACCGGCAAGGCCGCGGCCAGCAGCGCCGAGGCGGTGTCGACGCGGTCCCACGCGAACAGCCCGCGCCGGCTGAGGAAACGCCCGCCCTCGATGGCCGTGGGTGCGTCCAGCGCCAGCCACGCCTCGTGCAGCACCGGGTCGGGCGTGCTGCCGGGCCGGGTCCAGAACACCCGGCACTTGTGCTTCGACAGCTGGCCATCGAGGCCGGCCAGGGCCGTCAGGTCGCCTTCGGCCGTCTTCGCGCCTTCGCTGTTGGGCACGGCGGCCACCACGATGCCGTCGCTGCCGGCGCACGCCAGCGCCTGGGCGAACAACGCGCGGGTTTCCTCGCGTTGCCGGGTGGGCAGCACCATGACGACGCGGAAACGCCCTGCGGGCGGTTCGGCCACGACCTCGAAGCCGGAGCGCGCCAGCGCGTCGGCGGCCGGCTTGAACGACTGCTGCATGACCCACCCGGGACGGCGGTGCTCACGCAGGGCGAAGCCGTCGCGGGCGCGCAGCATCAACAGGCGCCCGTCGTCCGGCCAGCGCAACGCGCCCGTGGCGAACGGGACGAAAAGTGCCTCCAGGGCGGCTTCGGATGCGGTTCCGGCGGACAACGCCATGGACCTCGGCAGAGTGGACGACCGCCGATTCTAGCGCGAGCGGCCGCGCTCAGCTGCTGCAGGAGAGCATCGAGCAACCGACCCGGTCGCGCGCCCAGTCAGGACGACGGGCCGCAAAGTGCTCGCGCCCCGGCTGCTCGTCGTAGGGACGACGCAGCGTGTCGAGCAACGCGTGCACGCCGCTGTCGTCGCCTTGCTCCGCACGATCAATCGCCTCCTGGGCGAGGTAATTGCGCAGCACATAGCGCGGGTTGCTCGCGTGCATCAGCGCCATGCGCTCGGCCGGTGACGCGCCGTCGTCGCGAAGGCGGGCGGCATAGCGACGCAACCAAAGCAGCATGGCCGGCTCGACGGCGTCGCGGCGGGCGTCGTCGTAGAACGCCTCCGCCACCGTGTCGACGGACGGTGCTTCGAGGTCCAGCGCCGCCAACGCGCGGTAGAAGATCGTCATGTCCATCTCGCCCGCGGCCAGCAGGCCACGCAGGTCCGCGACCAGGCTGTCGTCATCCTCCCGCGCCTGCGCCAGGCCGAGCTTGGCGCGCGAGAAGGCCGCGTCGGTGGCCTCGAACACCTCCACATAGCGCGCCAGCCCGGCCTGCAAGGCGTCGGTGTCCGCGAACAGCGGCGCCAACGCCTGGGCCAGGCGTTGCAGGTTCCAGTACGCCACCTGCGGCTGCTGGCCGAACCGGTAGCGCCGATGCGCGCGGTCGGTGGTGTTGGGCGTCCAGTCCGGATCGAAGTTGTCCACCCACCCGTACGGGCCGTAGTCGATGGTCAGGCCGAGGATGGACAGGTTGTCGGTGTTCATCACGCCATGGACGAAGCCCACGCGCATCCAGTGCGCGACCAGCCGTGCGGTGCGCTCGCACACCTCGGCGAAGAACGCGCCATGGCGATCGGCCTCCGGCAACGCGGCGATCGCCGGGAAATGCGTGCGCACGGTGAAGTCCACCAGCTGCCGCAACAGGCCCGTGTCGTTACGCGACGACGGCAGCTCGTACGAGCCGAAGCGCAGGAACGACGGTGCCACGCGGCAGACGATGGCGCCCGGCTCCAGGGCCGGGTGGCCGTCGTACATGACATCGCGCAGCACCTGGTCACCGGTGGCCAGCAGGCACAGGGCCCGCGTCGTCGGCACGCCCAGGTGGTGCATGGCCTCGCTGCACAGGAACTCGCGGATGGAGGAACGCAGCACGGCCCGCCCGTCGGCGCCACGCGAATACGGCGTGCGGCCGGCCCCCTTGAGCTGCAGCTCCTGCCGGCCGTGATGCGCCGTCAGCACTTCGCCCAGCCCGATCGCCCGCCCATCGCCCAGTTGGCCGGCCCAGTGGCCGAACTGGTGACCGCCGTAGGCCATGGCGTAGCCACGCATGCCCGGCCAGGTCGCGTTGCCGGCGAACACCTGGGCAAAGTCCGGCGTGGCTGGATCGATGCCGAGCATGGCGGCCACGTCGTCGGCCACGGCGACCACGCGGGGCGCGGCCACCGGGGTGGGGTCCACCCAGGAATACGCCGCGCCTTCCACCTGGCGCGGCGCGTTGTGGGTGTCCGGGTCGGCCGGCAGGTCGCGGACGAAGGCGTTGTCGAAACGGAGGGCTGTCATCGGCGAGGGGGGCTGGCGCGTTGGAGGGTCACTTCAATATCCGGTCGGCAGGGCGCGTTACAAGGCGTAGGGTCCGCACGAGGGCCCGATGCCGCACGAGCCGACCGACTCGTGCACACTAGCGCCCCGCCCTCCCCGTCCTGGATTCCATGCGTCCGACCCGCGCCCTGGCCAGCCTGCTCGCCGCCTCCCTGGCCTCCGCCGCCTGGGCCGGGCCGTTGGCTGTGCCGCGCAGCGACAAGACGCTGGTGGAAATCGTCAATGCGACCATGGGCACGCTGCCGAACGCCGTGGATGCCCTGTCGCGCAAGCTGCCCGGCGGCCTGCACGCGACGGCGGACGCGCCGCCCCAGATCGTCCGCAGCCAGCCGTTCGTCACACGCGACGGTTACCGGGTCAGCGCGTTCGAGGCGCGCGGTTTCAACGAGGGCGGCGACGTGGCGATGGCCCGCTTCACGTCCATCCAACTCGAACAGCGGCCGTGCTTCCCGCGCGCGGACCTGGCGGAGGCCTTCCACGCCACCGCCTCGGAAACCACCCTGCCGACGGCGCCGTCCATGCTGCCCAACCGTTACACGGTGCTGCAGATGCCCTGGGGGCGGCTGTCGTTCGGCAGTTCGCAGGAAAGCGGCGGCTGCGTCATCGCCATCGTCGGCGATGCTACCGGGGGCGTATCCGGCGCGCGCATGCCGCTGCCCTTGCCCCAGCCGACCAGCGTGCCCGGCATGCCGGACCTGCGCCGGACCTGGCCGATGCCCGCGGACGCCTATTCCAGCGAAAGCACCGCGGCGGGTGCCGGAAACGACTGCGCCATGTGCTCGATGCCGTCCTCGGGCACGGCCGGCGAGAACAGGTAACCCTGCAGTTCGTCGCATCCGGCTTCGCAAAGGAACGCGCGCTGCTGCTCGGTCTCGACGCCCTCGGCCACCACGCACAGGCCCAGGGCCGCACCCAGGTTGGACACGGCACGTACGATCGCCGCGGAGTCGCCCGCCGTCGGCGCCATCTGCACGAATGAACGGTCGATCTTGACCTTGTCCACATCGAGGTCTTTCAGCAGGGTGAGGCTGGAATAGCCGGTTCCGAAGTCGTCCAGCGACACGCGCACGCCCACGCCACGCAGCTGCCGGAGCAGGCTGACCGCGAGGCCGTCGGCGTGGACGATCGCGCTCTCGGTGATTTCCAGCTCCAGGCGCTGCGCCGGCAACCCTGATTCGCGCAGCACGCGCAGCACCATCGCGGCGAAGTTGTCGTCGCGCAATTGCACCGCACTGACGTTCACGGCCACGAACAGGTCGGGCAGACGGGCCACGCGCGCACAGGCCGTGCGCAGCATCCACTCGCCCAGGCGATCGATCAACCCAGTTTCCTCCGCCACGGGGATGAACTGCACCGGCGGTATCTCCCCGAGTCGCGGATGCTGCCACCGCGCCAGCGCTTCCAGGCCGATCAGCTTGCCGTCGCTGGCACGAACCATCGGCTGGTAATGGCAACTCAGGCCTTCGCCGCTGACCAGGGCATCGTCCAGCAGGCGTTCCACATCGCGGCGGTGTTCCAGCGCAGCGTCCAGTTCGTCGTTGTAGAGCACGTAGCGGTTGCGCTTCTTCTTCGCCTCGTAGAGCGCACTGTCCGCCTTGCGTGCCAGCTCGCCGGCGGCCACCGCCTCACGGTCGATGGTGATCACGCCCACCGACGTGCCGACAAACGCGGTGGTAGAAAGCACCCCGAACGGCTTCCCGGCCAGGGCGAGGAAGGCGGCGGCCAGGGCCGCGGCGTCGAAGCCGTCGCGTTCCTCCACCAGCACCGCGAATTCGTCGCCGCCGATCCGCGCCACCGTATCGCTCGCGTCCACCGCGTCACGCAGGCGGACGGCGAACTGCATCAGCAATTCGTCGCCGGCCAGATGGCCCCAGGTGTCGTTGACCTTCTTGAAGCCGTCCAGGTCCAGGTAGAACAGGGCCGAACGCTCCCCGCCCGCGGCCGCCTTGGCGATGGCGGCCTCGATGCGGCCGAACAGCGCCGTGCGGTTGGACAACCCGGTCAGCGCGTCGTGGCAGGCCAGCCAGCGGACATAGGCTTCCGATTCGCGCAACTCGGTGATGTCGGTGATCGAGGCCAGCACGTGCGGCTGCTGGTCCAGTTCGATGCAGGTCTTGCGGGTGATCAGCGTACGCACGCGGCCCTGCGGATCGGTCATCGATTCCTCGGATTCCACCACCTCATGGCTGCGCAACACGGCTTCGTCCCCGGCGGCCATGCGCGCGGCCTGCTCCGGCGGGAACAGTTCGTCGTCGGTACGCCCGAGGACATCGTCCGGGCCAAGGCCGAAATACGCATAACCCATGCGATTGACCAGCACCCAGCGGTGCCGTGCGTCGCGCACGAACATGGCCGTGGGCATCAGTTCCAGCACGGTCGACCAGCCCTGCAGATCGTATTCCACCCGTTCCCCCTTCCCAGAACACGTCAGACGACGTTGGAACGCCCCGTGTGACGCGCGTGTGTGCGAAAAGCTACGGGTAGGCCGCGCCGGTGGACGGTGCGACCGACGGGTTGCGGGTCAGGGGCCGCAGCGATTCGAATTTGCGCTGGTATTCGTCGGTAACCTGCTTGGCCTCGTCGCCGTTGGTGATCACCCGCGGCGTGATCAGCACGATCAGCTCCGTGCGGGCGCGGCTGCGGTTGGTCGTTCCGAACAAACGGCCGAAAACGGGTATCCGGTTGAGCCCGGGAATACCGGTGTCGGTGGTGGTGTCGTTCTGCTTGATCAGGCCGCCCAGCAACACCGTCTGCCCGCTCTGCACGGCCACCTGGGTGGCCACTTCGCGCTGCTGGATCGGGAAGTTACCCGTGGCGGTGTCCTTCTGCCCGGCCGCGCTCACCACCTGGTTCACGTTGAGGTACACCAGGCCACCGGGATTCACGCGCGGACGCACGTTGAGGATCACGCCGGTGTCCTTGTACTCCAGCTGGCCGATGGTGTTGTCCGAATTGGCGTTGGTGTTGATGTAGGTCTGCGTGATGGGAATCTGGTCGCCGACCTGGATGTGCGCCTTCTGGTTGTTCAGCACCACCAGCGACGGCGCCGACAGCACCTTGGTATTGCCGTTCTGCTCCATCGCGTGCAGGGCGACCGAGATATGGTTGTTGACGAACGAATAGAAGAAGCTGTCGTTCGCCGAGTTGTACGTGGCGCCACCATTGCCCAGCGCGTACTGGTGCTTGTTGCCCGGCTGCGTCGGCTGGCCGTTGGTGGTGCCGGTCAATCCTTCGAGGTACCACTGCACGCCGAACTGGAATTCGCCGGTGAGGCTGACCTCGAGGATGCGTGTCTCGATCTGCACCTGCAGCGGCACCGCGTCCAGGCGCTTGATCGCCTGCTCGATCTCGGCCCATTGCGCGGGACGGCAGCGCACCATGATCTGGTTGTTGCTGTCCACCGAGGTGATCCGCACGCCGTCGTCCGTGGTGGTGGCGGAATGGCTCTTGCCCGTGCCGCCACCGTCGCCCGACGACGCGTCACCCGCGCCAGCACCGCCCAGGCCGCCGCTTGCAGTCGAACCGGTCGATCCCGTCGACCCGGTGCTGCCCGCCGTGCCCGACGCCAGCCCGCCCGTGGTCGAACCGCCGCCGGTGCTGCCAAAGGCACCCGTGGTGCTGCCGAGACCCGAACCGCCGCGATTGCCCAGGTCGCTGTCGCCACCGCCCAGCGTACCCGAGGTCAGGCCGGGGCCCACCTTGCCGCCGCGGTCGGTGGCGCCGCCTTTCGATCCGCTGCCGTAGATGTCGGAAAGATAATCGGCCATGTCCGAGGCCTGCACGTTACGCACGTCGTAGACGTACAGCTGAGGCTCGTTGCCGCCGCCATGATCGATGCGGTCGATCCAGCTGCGTACCTCGTCGAGGTACGCCGGCTGCGGGCTGATCACCACCAGCGAGTTGGTCCGCTCGATCGGGATGAAACGCAGCACGCCGGCCATCGGCGTGTTGCCCTTCTCGCCGAAGATCGCATCCAGCTGCGGCTGCAAGTCCTTCACCTGCGCACGCTGCAGGCTGAACACGCCCACCGACATGCCACGCAGCCAGTCCACGTCGAACGTGGCCACCGTGCGCTGGTAGTTATCCAGCTCCGAGGGCGTACCGGCCATGACGATGACGTTGCGCGTGGAATCGGCCAGCAGCGTGGCGTCCGGCCGCGCGAACGGCTTGATCAGCTTCTGCATCTCGGTGGCCGAGATGTAGTGCAACGGGAACAGCCGCGCCTGCAGGCCACCGGCCGGCGCATTGGCGCCCAGGCTGGGCACCAGGTTGCCCGCCACGGCATCCTTCGACGGCACCACCACGTAACGGCCGTTGCTGTGCACCAGCGAGTTATCCGTCCACGACAACAGCGTCTCCAGGATCGGCAGCGCCTGCTCGGCCGTCACCGGCTGCGAGGTGGAAAAGGAAATGTTGCCCTGCACGCCCGGGGTGATCGAGTAGTTCTCGTGCAGCAGGTCGCCCAGGATGGCCTTGACCACCGCCTCGACCGGCTGGTTCTCGAAATTGAAGGTCACCGTACCCGTGCCCGCGGCGACCGGCTTTGGCCTGGCGAGACCCACGGGGCGGACGAACTGGCCGGTACCGGTGGTGATCTGCGGCTGGGTGGTGGTCGGCGTGGAGGGATTGGTCGACGGCGCGATGCGCGGCCGCGGGGCAGGCAGTTCCGTACCGGCCATGGCTTCGCGCTGCAACGATCCATCGTCACGCGGCTGCGGCAGCGACTGGCATCCGGCAAGGGCAACCACGATGGCGGTGGAAAGGGCGGGAAACAACTTCATGAACACAGGCACCCGAACGGTTGGAGACCGAGAGATAGCACGATGACGTGACACGAGGCTACCGATCCCACACGCGATCTACTCCATGACGCCCGGGAAGCACGGTGTAGAGCGCCTGTCGCAAGAAACCGCGAAGCGTTGCTGCATGCATGACCGAGGTCTGTCCCGAAGCCGAAGCTGTCGTCGCTCGCAGGGCGCGGCGATGAGGCGTCGGGTGGTCACCCTCTGCGCTCGGGCAGCGGCCGCAAGCGGCCGAACTCGCTCAGAGGATGACCACCCGACACCTCCCTGACGACAGAGGTGCATTGTGGGGAGAGCAACGCTCGCGACTTCGCCACGGGCGGCTTTGCACCGATCGGCATCGCCAGCGTGGCGCATCCAAGGTCGCCACCGCTCTGCTCTCCACCCACGATTGCCTCTGTGGTCGCAGAGGTGCTGGGTGGTTACGCTCTGAGCGAGTTCGGCCGCTTGCGGCCGCTGCCCGAGCGCAGAGTGTGACCACCCAGTACCTCCTCGCCGTGCCCTACGAGCGACGGGCTCCGGCTCCGGCTCTGGCTTCGGCCTCGAACTCGCGGCATTAGCCGCCCATGCGCGAAGAACAAGAAAAAGGGGCCCGAAGGCCCCTCGTTCGTCACCGGACATCCCTGTCAGCACGCAGAACCTTAGTTGACCACGCAGCCGTTGATCTTGGCCTGGGTCATGTCGGCGTTGGTCAGGAACGCCAGGCCCGTGCCGGCGCCCGCACCGATGGTGACGGTGTTGTTGCGCACCGTGGTGTTGTACGGCGAGAAGAGCACGCCTTGCACCGCCGACAGGTCGGCGCCGTTGCCGCTCGAGTTGCCGAGCAGGTAGGACACGGCGAGGATCGGATAGCCGCTGGCCGGCTTGGCGTAGTTGGCCGGATCGACCAGGGCGACGCACTGCGTGGTGAGCGGCAGCGCGGCGATCGTCGGACGACCGTTGCTGTCGACCGCACCGATCGCCTTGTCGTAGGTCACGGCGACGGCGAGCGGGCCACCGAAGTTCGACGGATTGATGAAGGTGGACGGCGCGGCGTCGTTCGACACGCTGGCGAAGCGAACGTTGCTGGACACGGCGTTGGCCGCTTCCGCGTAACCGATCGAACCTTCCGTGGCGGCAACCGTCGAGACGACGGCCGGGTTACCCGAGGCCGTGACCGAAGCGGCATAGGACGGGATGTAGGCCGCGGCGGCGGTCGCATAGGACTGGTCGGTCTTGAACGCCGTCGCCGTGTTGTTGCCGCCGATCGAGGTGGCACCGCACTTGGCCGACAGGTGGTTCGAGAACGCGAACGACGTGCCGCTACCGTCGGCACGCGAAACGATCGTGATGTTGCCCGTGGTACCCGACGGGATACCGGCACCGGCGAGGCCGGCGTCGTTCCAGGTCTTGATCTGGCCGGAGAAGATCTTGCAGACCTGCGTTTCCGTGAGCTTGAGCGAGGTCACGCCCGTCTTCTTGAACGCCACCGCGATGGCGCCGGCGACGGCCGGAATCTGCACCGGCTGGCCGCTGCTGTGGCCGGAGGTGTAGGCGGTGTAGTCAGACGAAGACAGCGGCGAGTCCGAGCCGATGAAGTGCGGCTGGGCAAGGCCCGTCGCGCCGAAACCGGTCGGCACGGCGGTGGCCGAGCAGGCGGCGTTGACGTTCGCGACCGACGGATCGTTACCGGCCAGGATCTTCTTGCCGGTGCCGCTGCCGGTCTGGCAGTAGGTGGTCGGCTTGTTACCGGAGATCTGCGAGTAAGCCCAGAGCATGGAACCGTTGGCCGGGACGACCTGACGGCTCGACACGTCGAGGCCATAACCGACGGCCGGCAGCGTGGCGCCACCGCCACGGATGGTGGCGCTCTGCGCGACGGCAAGCGACGCAACGCTCATCAGAACAGCGCCCGCGATCAACTTCATGCGGGTGTTTCCCATCGAGTTCTTGAAACGCATGGTGTATCCCCTTGCATAGAAGCCCCCCGATCGGGGGCGACGACAAAGGTGGCATCTTGCGGTGACGTGTTGATGGTGTTTCGGTGTCGCGGATTGTGATGCAACGATGACTTCGTTCACTCCACATAACGTGGCGATCACACCTCGTATTGAACGTACATATGCGTTGTCATCGCCCGCTGACGTTGTGCCTAAATAGCGCATGATTATCCCGATATTGCCGCATCTGCAACCTTCTCACAGCTGTCGCAGCGCGCGTCGCTCATCCTCCGTCAGTCGCGCATCGCCTGCCGCCTGATGGCCCAGTACCTGGACCGGACTGCCCGCGTCGTATCCGCGGGCAGGCGCGATGCTCGAGGTCGTGTCGCCGTCGCGCAGCACCTGCACCGATATCTCGGAAGGCAGCTTGTCGCGCGTGTCGGCCTGCTGCTTCCTGACGACATCTTCCGCGGCCTGCGTCGCCGCGGTCGCCGCCGTACTCGCCGCATTGAGCGCACCGATGTTCACCGATGCCGTGACCGGAACACCCACCGACTCACCGGTGACCTGGATGTTGTCGGCGTTGGCGACACGCGCCGCGGCAATGACGAGGTTGCCTGCCACACGAATACCCGCGTCGCCCGCATCCACCGTACCGCGCGGCGCGATGAGATAGGCGTTGCCGGCCGGCGCACCTTCCACGGTCTGCAAGGTGGCAATGCCCGCGCCGGCGACCTGCCCGCGCGCATCGATACGACACCACGCATCGACGTCGCACACGTAGACCGGCGGCGGCACCTCCGCCGTGGTCTTGGCGCCCAGGCCGGCGTTGATGTCCCCGTTCGAGCTCCAGATCGTGACGTTGCCGCCGCGCTCGGTAAAGATGCGGCTCTGGGCCAGCAGCACGCTCTTGTCGGTGAACAGGTTGACGCTGCCCGTCTCGAGGGTGAGCACACCCATGGTGTTCGGTCCCGCAAGAACGCGACCGTTGATGTCGACGATCTGCGATGGCGCTCCCGTGCTGCCGATGAGTGCCTGGCCGCCCGGACCGAGGATCGTCACGTCACCGCCCTGCTGCGTCTGGATCGTGGAGCTGCGCACGTCCAGGTTGCCGGTGTCCACCGGCTTCGTCGCCCCGTTGAGGCCACCCTGGCCGGTACCGTTGGCGGTATAGCCGTCACTGGCGGGGAACATGGCCTCCACGGCGGCATAGCCACGGGCGTACTGACTGAAGTACTTGCTTTCCGGGCTGTTGTAGTCGGCACCGACCTGTGCCAACAGCTTGAACAGCGCTTTCTGCGCGAACAGCCGCTGCACATCGTCCGGCTGCCGGGCGAACAGTGACCGCGCCTGCGCCGCCGTCAACGTCACCGCGACCTCGTCGCCCACGTGGCCCGTGTCCGTTACCGTACCCGCGAGCCGCCGCTGCATGAAATCGACGAGGTCGGGCACGAGGCTCGGCAGGCCGTCGGCGCCATCGAGGTAATGGGCCAGGAAGCCCGCCGTGTCCATGCCCGGACCGACGCCGAAGTTCACCAGGATCTCGGCGCTTTCGTGCGGCAGGTAGGGGTTGTACAGATTGCCCACGGCCTGGATGCCCGTCGGCTTGCTCACCTGACCGACCTGCGTCTCCGCCGCCACGTCGGTCTGGCTGGTGAATGGCCCGATGTCGCGACCGGCATCGACGAGGAACGCGCCCGGTCCTCCCAGCAGCAGCGAGGGCGCGAGATGATAGGCATTCGGAATGGGCCCGTAGAAGCTCACGTTGGCGAGATAGGGCGTGTCGTAGATGTCACGTCCGGCCCGCACACGCGTGATGTCGGCGCGGCGGGTGTGTTGCCCCACCAGCGACAGGTTCACGATATCCCTGCCCGCCTGGATGAAGGCCTGCTTGGCCGGGTAGATGACCAGCGACAGGTAGTTGAAGCCGTTGGGCGCGTCCAGGCCGTCGGTGATGTCACCACCCAGCGCATAGATCCGGACGGGCTGCACGTCGTCGCGATGCAGGCCGTCCGCATCGTGGTAAACCGCATTCTGCGCGGTGCGATCGTCGACACCCAGGTAGATCGACTGGCTGGCCACCGGCGCGAGCGGGTTGGGCATGCCTGCCGGATCGCTGTCGATCAGGCCGAAGCCCGTGCCCAGCGAATCCAGGATCGTCTGCCGCGAGAACGCGATCCCGCCGCTGGCCAGCAGCGACAGGTTGCCGGATGCCGATGGGAACAGTTCCCCGTTGACCCGGATGTCGATATCGCCACCGAAGGCGTTCATGGCCAGGGAGGCTGGCAGGATGGGGCCAGCCACGCCGCCGGCACCGAAGACCAGCCCCGGTGCCGACAGGCTGCCGAAGACCAGGTCGCCGGCCAGGGCACTCACCGTGAGCGCCGACCGCGCCGAGTACGACTGGGCATCGGGGTGCGTCGCAGGCAACAGGGCCGTGAACACGCCGGTCGAGTTGTAGTACGACGGGTTGTACACGCCACCCAGGTCGACGCCTTGCCGGCCGCTTACGGTAGCCACCGTGTCCTGCATGCCGATCAGCGTCGACACGGGTGTGATGGTGTCGCCCAGCCCGGTGACGTTGCCGACGTTGACGGCCGACAACGCTTCCGAGGCGCCGATGCGACCGTCCGCGCGGATGTCCGCCTTGCCGCGCGCCACGAAATAGGCGCCGCTGAGGATATCGCCGCCCGCATGCACGGCGAGGTCACCCCCGCCCACCGTCGTGATCGCATCGCGGGCATCGTTGGCGTACCACGTGGTGGGAAGCGATACGGACAACTCGCCGATGGTGCCGCCCGCCTGTACGTCCACGTTGCCGCCCAGGCTCATGACGCCCTGGCGGAAGTTGGAAAAGTCGATCGACGAGCGACTGCCGTCGGCGGCGTTGCCCACCTGCATCCATTGCCACCAGTACTGCGAGATGGGCGTCCCCGCCGTAGCCTTGGTGAGGCTGCCATCGGTGTCGGTTACCGACTGGATGCCCTGAATATTGCCGGCGGCATGCAACGAGAGGTCGCCGGCGCGATCGGGATTCACCAGTCCGTTGACGACCATGTTCGGCTGCGTGTCCGCCGCTCCCGGCGCACGCTCGGATGGCCGCAGCACGCTGACGTCGGTACCGGCGGTGGTTCCTTCCGCCGGTTCACCCGCCGTGTAGATCGTCGCCGGTGCCGCGGTGTCCAGCCACGCGATATCGCCGGCCGAAGCGACGTCGATCGAACCGGTGCCGGTGCGTATCGTGGTGGGCATCAGCCAGGTCTTGCCGGCGTACGGACTGCGAGGCGTCACGACGGTGGCATCCGTGACCGTGTCCTGCACGGCGAAGTGACCGGCCAGGCGCACGTCGCCAGTACCCGTGGCCAACGTCGCCAGCGGATCGGTGGCGCCGGTGTCCGCCCCGGCGATGAGACGGTACGACGTGCTGGAACCACCCAGCAGGGTCGCCGACGCGAACGACGCGGGATTACCCAGCGACGGCATGTTCGAAGGCGAATTGTTCGGAGCCGGCGGCGGCACGACGACGGGCGTCGTACTGCCACCACCACTGCCACCACCACCGCCACCGCCACCACTGCCACCACCACCATCGCCCGGCCCGGTGGCGACCGCGTCGGACTTCGGCGCAAAGGGGGCATAGAACAGCTGGCTGCCGGAGAGCCGGTTGCCGACGCGCCCGTTCACGTAGCGGAAATAGGTGTCGTGACCACCGATATACGTGGTGTAGTTCGTCGACCAGGTCGTGTATTCGTTATCCACCGGCAGAAGGATCGGCGATGGGGTGACGCCACGGTTGTCGACGCTGAAATTGCCTTCCAGCCAGGTCTCGTAATCGGTCGCGTAGTCGGCATAGTTCGCATACGAACCCGGCTGGGGCGCGGCCAGTGTGGTGGGGTTGTAGACCAGGAAGCCGACCACGTTGTTCGCACGCGTAAACGCCGCCGCCCAGGCCGGGTTGTCCCCGTCGCCCATCTCGGTCAGGTACTGCTGGTAGTTCGCATAGTAGGCGTCGGTCTGCGTCTTCAGCGGCGCCTGCAAGGGCTGGTAGTACGGGTCCTTGCTGATATCGGCGGTACCGCCGCCGGGCGTCATCGCGTTATCGGGGTCCCCGTCGCGCAGGTTGATGCTGCGGTTCCAGATGCCATTCTGGTCGAAGTAGCTCTGGATCGTCTGGTAGGAAGCCACCGACTGGTCATAGGCAGGATTCGAGTCCGAAGGCACCGCGTCCGACTTCGGTGCAAAGGGCGCATAGAACAGCTGGCTGCCGGAGAGCCGGTTGCCGACGCGCCCGTTCACGTAGCGGAAGTAGGTGTCGTGACCGCCGATATAGGTGGTGTAGTTCGTCGACCAGGTCGCATAGTCGCCATCCACCGGCAGCAGGATCGGCGATGGGGTGACGCCGCGGTTGTCGACGCTGAAATTGCCTTCCAGCCAGGTCTCGTAGTCGGTCGCATAGTCGGCATAGTTCGCATACGAACCCGGCTGCGGCGCCGCCAGGGTGGTCGGGTTGTAGACCAGGAAACCGACCACGTTGTTCGCGCGGGTAAATGCTGCCGCCCAGGCCGGGTTGTCCCCGTCGCCCATCTCGGTCAGGTACTGCTTGTAGTTCGCATAGTAGGCGTCGGTCTGCGTCTTCAACGGCGCTTGCAAGGGCTGGTAGTACGGGTCCTTGCTGATATCGGCGGTACCGCCACCGGGCGTCATCGCGTTATCGGGGTCCCCGTCGCGCAGGTTGATGCTGCCGTTCCAGATGCCGTTCTGGTCGAAGTAGCTCTGGATGGTCTGGTAGGACGCGACAGACTGGTCATACGCCGGGCTCGTCCCCGAGCTCGGATTCGCCCCCGACCCCGAGCCCGAACCCGAGCCACCGCCGGCGCCGTCGGACTTCGGCGCGAAGGGCGCATAGAACAGCTGGCTACCGCTGAGCCGGTTGCCGACGCGCCCGTTCACGTAGCGGAAATACGTATCGTGCCCGCCGATATAGGCGGTGTAGTTCTGCGACCAGACCGCGTACTCGCCATCCACCGGCAACAGGATCGGCGACGGGGTGACGCCACGGTTGTCGACGTCGAAATGGCCTTCCAGCCAGCTCTCGTAGTCGGTGGCGTAGTCGGCATAGTTCGTATACGAACCCGGCTGCGGCGCCGCCAGTGTGGTCGGGTTGTAGACCAGGAAGCCGACCACGTTGTTCGCGCGTGAGAAGGCCGCCGCCCAGGCCGGGTTGTCGCCGTCGCCGTACTCGACGAGGTACTGCCGGTAATTCGTGTAGTAAGCCGTGCTCTGGCCCTGGAGCGGAGCCTGCAACGGCTGGTAGTACGGGTCCTTGCTGATATCGGCGGTGCCACCGCCGGGCGTCATCGCGTTATCGGGGTCGCCGTCGCGCAGGTTGATGCTGCCGTTCCACAGGTTGCCGTTGTCGACGAGGTACTGGTCGGCGGTCTGGTACGCGGCCACGGAATCGGTATAGCCATTGTCCGGAGGCGTACCCGGATCGGTCGGATCGGTCGGATCGGTAGGGTTCGTCGGGTCCGTGGGGTTGGTGGGGTCCGTCGGGTTGGTCGGCGACGTGGCCTTGCCCGGGTTGTTGAAGGCAGCACCGTCGTTCTGCTGGTAGAAACCATCCGTGATGCTGGCCTTGAGGTCGAGATGGCCGGCCGCGCGCACCGTCAGGATCGGCGCCTCGCTGCCATAGCGATAGGCGAGCTGGATTCTGCCGTCGCTACCGGTGACGCCCGCGCCCAGGTTCCAGTTGGTGAGCACGGCGATGTCGCCCTGCGATGGGCCGTCGGAAGGATTGCGCAGCTCGATGCCCGGTCGCACGTTCACGTTCCGGATGTCCGCGAAGCGCGAGCCGAAGCTGAAGCCCGGCTGCTGCACGAAGCCCATCAGCGTGCCCGGGCCGTTCGCGATGTCGCCACCCAGGTAACCGTAGAAGCCGGCATGGTCGGCGTTCACGGCATCCGGGAAGAAGAAGTACTTCGACAGGTAGGTCGCGATCTGGTCGTCGCCGACCGGCGCGGCCAGGACCTTGCCGGATGCATCGGTCCACTTGCCCGCCACCATCGTGGCGCCGCCATTCGCGTACCAGCCGGCGGGGTCGACGATACCGTCGAAATGCTGCGCGCCCGTGGAGGCGTCCTTCGTGCTCCACACGGCATAGGGCTCGAGGGTGACGTCGCGCGCGCCCTTGATCGCCGAAGCGGCGTCGACGGTGATCGGCACGTCGCCGTCGGCAAGCAGCGGCGCGCGCATGCTGACGCGACCGCCGGAGAACGCATCGCCGGAGCCGCCGGAGACGTCGATGCCCGCGTTCGCGCCGATATGGATGTAACCGGCGTCCTGGCGGTCCACCTGCTCGTAGCCTCGGGTCGGGTCCAGCTGGCCGTTGGGCGTGCCCGTGGTGCCCAGCACCACGTCGCCACCGCGCTGGGCGGGAATGGACGTGTGCGCATCCAGCTGGCCTTCGATATCCACGCCCTGGCGGCCCCACACCTCGATACGGCTGCCTGCCGGGGCACTCGCGTCGATACGACCGTCCACGCGCGCCGTGCCGCCGTTGGCGTACAGGTACACCTTCTGCGCCGTCAACGCATGGCCGGCAGACAGCGTGAGGTCGCCCTGCCCGCTGCTGATGTCGACGAGGCCCGTCGCACCTGCCGAAGCGGCGAGTGCCGAGAGGGCATCCAGGTCCAGCGTGCCACCCGAGCCGACCGTGAAGTAACCGCCACGGTTACCGGCGAGCGCATGGCCGTCGTAGCTGCCACCGAGCAGGAGATTGCCGCCGGCCACCGCATGGAACGTACCGGCGTCACCGCCCTGGGTCGTGCCCGCGAAACGCATCGCCGCGCCGTCGCCGATGACGATGTTCCCCTTGCCGGCGTCGAGCGTGACATTGCCGCCGGCGGAATACGCGGCGGTGTCGAAGAAGGTGCGGACCGCGCCGGAGGCGTCGAGCACCGTGCCGGGGGCGACCGTCAGGTCGCCGTCCGTCGCACGCAGCCGCAGCGTTCCCGAGGTAGCAGTGAGGTTCATGGCATCGTCGAGGGACGCCGCCTGCAGGGTCAGTGAACCGCCGAGCCCGTCGCGGGTCAGGGCGCTCCCGGCGGCGCCACGCAGCGACATCGTTCCCGTCGTGCCGAGCGTCGTCGCACCACCGCCGTCGGCGACGAATACCGGCGCGCTGAGCGCCACGGCGGCGGCGCCGAAGTCGACCCCGCCCTGCCCCTGGGCGACAAAGCCTTGCGCGGCGGTGGCGTTGAAGGCATCGAATCCATGCAGGGCGAGCGTGCCGGCACCGAAATCCACCTCGCTGGCCTGGGCGTCGAACGTGCCGGACCCTGCCAGCGCCGCACCCGCGGCGGCGCCGAGCACGTTGGCGAATGTCAGCGTGCCCGCGCGCAGGCGCACGTCGCTGCCGTCGCCGACCAGCGCACCCGCACTGAGTGTCAGCGCCCGATCGAACGCGATATCGAGCGGACCGACGAAGTCGATCTCGCCACGGCTTCGCAGCACCACGCTGTCCGCGCCACGCAGCTGCGCGACGGTTCGCGAGCCGATGGAAAGGCCGTCATCCGCGCCGACCGCACCGTCCGCCACGAAGCTCACGCGGTTCGCGGTGGCATCGATCGACTTGCCCGACAGCGAGGCGCTGTCGTCCACGCGCATGCGGCCGGTGGCGTCCAGGGTCAATGCGTTGCCGCCGTCCACACTGGCGCCGGCGCCGATGGTGAGGCGCCCCTGCGCCGTCCCGTCGACGGGCAGGCCCAGGCGGGTCACCGACGACGCGCCGTTCTGCGACACACGCAGCAGTGAGCCGTCGCCGCTGATCGCAGCGACCGGCGCACCGCTGGCGTCGATCGCTGCGTTCCGACCGAACACCAGGGCGTTGTTGCCACCCGTGTTCGCGTCGCCGCGCCCCTGGATGACACTGCCATCGTCGAGCACCACGCCTTCGCCATCCGCCGAACCCGCGGCCACCAGGAGGATTTCCTGGCCCGACAGCGGATGCGCCGCATCGTTCGACAGCAGGACGCTGCTCGCCTTCACGTCCACGTGGTCGCCATCGGCCGCCGCGCTGCGGGTGCCGCCGATGAGCAGGCTTCCCGCACCCAGGGTGGTCAGGCCGTCGGCGGCGATGCCGAGGTAGCCGTCGCGTGCCACATCGCCGGCGCCGAGGATCTGGATGGCCTGCCCCGCGATGTCCACCTGCGAGGTACGCCCGCCCTTGCCCGGCGTGGTGGCCAGCGTGGCACCCAGGTCCAGCCGCTGGCCCGCGTCGATCATCAGGCGGCCGGCGTCCATCGGACGCTGCGTGGCGACCTGGCCTTTCTTGCTCGCCAGGCTGGTGAAGAAGGTATCCGCATCGGTAAAGCGATACTGCGAGTACTGCTGCCACACCGGTGCCGACTGCACGAGGAAGCGGGTGTTGCGCGCATCGCGCGCACCACTGAGGGCATCGCCGAAGTAACCGGACACGGCATAGGTGCCGTCGGCCATGCGCGAGGAACGGCCCAGCACGCTGTCCTGCGCCGTGGTGTCCTGCACGATGCGGTAGGCGCCGCTGAGCTGCGCGTACTGCGCAGGCAACAAGGTATACATCCCTGCGGGCAAGCCAGGCATGCCGGAAAGGTAGACGGACTGTCCCACGCGGGGCTGGGTACCGCCCGCACTGGAGAAAGCGCTGTCCTGCGCCGCGACCGGGCCGGTGAACCCGGGGAGGATCGCGTACACGGCCGCGCCCGTGCCCGTTGCCGACGACGCGAGCACGTCGCGTGTGCCACCCACGCCGGCGACGAACTCGGCCGCCTGCAGCTGGCCACCGCCGGCAAGATCGATCGATGCACCGCTGTCCAGCGCCAGCGCGGTTCCGTGCAGTTCCACCTGCTTCGACGGCGGTGCCGTCAGCGAGGCCGAGGCCACGTTGGCCGCGCCGTTATAGCGCCAGTCCACGCCGTCGACGGTGCTGCCGTATGGCACCGTCGCGCCACCCAGCGACACCGAGGTGATGCTTCCCGGAGCGAGGTGCACCGAGGTCGTGGCCACGAGCGGCGCGTAGGCGGCGCCCAGGCCGAAGGCGGACGCGGCGGCCTGCGGATCGCTCACGCCGAGAATCAACGAGCCCGCCGGCGCGCGCAGCGTGCCCTGCTGCTCGATGTGATCCGCGCTGACCAGCAGCGCGCCGCCCGCGGACAAGGGTGCGGACGACGGTCCGCCGGGAAGGAAGGTGACCGTGGTTTCGCGGGCGTTGCCCTGCGCATCGGCGATCCCCGAGGCGTTCGCGTCGATGACGAACCGGTAGTCGGTGGCGGGATAGACCTGCGCGGCGCGGAAGGTGAGATCGCCGGTGCTGAAGAGCATGCCCGGCACACGCGCACCCGCCGTGTCGTAGGCAAGCTGCGCGTCCTGGGCGAAGCGGAGATCGCCCGTGGCGTTGAATGACGCACCGCTCCAGCCTTGCAGGTTGAGGGCGCCGCCAAGGTCGATCGCGTTCGCCTGCACAAGCAGGGTGCCGTCGCCGGCCTCCGCTGCCGTCACGCTGGGTGCGCCGCCCGCCAGGTGAACGTAGGGCGCGCGGAGATGGACCTGGCCGTTACCGCTGCGGAATCCGTTCACCGGCTGCGTGCCGGTCGCGTCGTTGCCGACGGCCCGATAGGCCAGCGCATACGCCGAGAACGACCGTGCGAGATCGAGATCGACGTCGCCGGCGAAGGTCACCGGTACGATCGTGTTCGCGACGCCGCCCGCAGGGTCGGCACCCAGCGACAGGCTCGCGATGCCCGATCCCTGCAGACGGTCCACCCCGAAGGCGAGCACACCCTGCGCGGAGGCACCGGTATCGGTGACGGCGGAGGCGTAGCCAGGCGCGTTTTCCACCCGGGCGCGGACGAGCATCGTGACGGGCGCCCAGGCGTCGCCGCCCACCTCGTCGCGCGGCACGATGGCCAGCGAACCGCCCTCGCCACGCGTGTCGCCGGCATGCGCGCTCAGTGCGGCGCCCAGGTACAGGCCCGAGACGGCGCCGATCGTGATAGTGCCGGCGTCGCTCCATACCGCGGTGGGGGCGTCGTCCACCGTCGTGCCGTTGAGCCGACGCGTTCCCGTCGGCAGGTCGTAGGTGTCGCTGGCGCCGGAGACATCGATGACCGACCCGTTCGCCGCGACCACGTAGCCCGTATAGGGCGAGTCGAGCGTGACACGGCCACCGTCGAGCACCGTGCCGGTACGTGGCGTGGCGCGCACCGACACACCTGCGCCCGCGCCCGTCAGCGTCGCCGGCGTGGCCTGGGTGTCGATCAGCGAGACGCCGCTGGCGTCCAGTACACCCGTGGCACCCAGCCAGACCCGCGAAGGCTGCACCTGCACCGTGTTGCCGGCCTTGCTGTTCGTCAGCGAGATGTTGCCGCCTGGCGCGCGCAACGTGCCGTCGACGACCACCGCACCCGGGGAAGCGAGCGCGATCGTGCCGCCGGCGTCCACCACCACCTGCGCACCCGCGCCGATGTCCGCCGATCCGCTGACGCCGGCATAGACCGGCGCGGCCGACTGCCCGCCCGCGGAACCGCGCGAGGGCCATCCGAGGTAATCGCCGGCGACCAGGGTGAAGCCCGGCCCCTGTCCGGTTCCGGTGCCACGGGTGGCCCAGCGCTGGTACGGATCGAGGTAACCGATGACCGACGCACCGTTGGACGCATCGGTATCCGTTCCGCTGCCAAGGAAGCGCAAGGCATCCAGGTCGGCGACGCGATTGGCGCGCCGCACCTGGACCTGTGTGCCGGGCGCGACCGTCGCGTCGGTGACCGCGTGCAGCACGTAGTTGTCGAAGCCCTGCCCCTGGAAGAACGACGGCGTGAGGTAAAGCCCGTTTGGCTGGGTCATGGCGGCGGGATCCCCACCCACCTGGACCTGCGCCGCGTGCAGGGCAAGCGTGCCGCCGCCGGCGAATCCATACGCGTTGATCGCGCCATCCATGACGAGGTAGCCGCTGTCCAGCGCCGTGGGCGGCTTCTGGTCGCCGAACGCCAGGGTGGACGGCACGTCGTAAAGCAGCAGCGACACGTTGCCGCCACGCCCCAGGGGAACGCCGTTCGCCGTCGCCACGCGACCGTCGACGCCCACGTAACCCCCGCTGGAGACATCGATCGTGCTGCCGCGGGCCAAGCGGATGGAGCCGGTCTGGTCGACCTGCGCCTCGACGTCGCCCTGGTAGCTCTGGCGGGTGGCGAGGGTGATGTTTCCGCCATCGACGAAGCGGCTTCCTGCCACGTCCGTGCCTGCGCGATTCGTATCGTTCACCCACAGGCCGCGCGTGCTGAGCAGCGCGCCGTCGGTCAGGGTGATGTCCGGCGCGGGATTCGCATGGTCGGCGAACTGCGCCAGCGTCTGCGTCGTTAGCGTTATGGCGCCGGACGGCGCGACGATGCTGCCATGGATGTCGATGCGGCCAGCGGCCATCGATACGCTGCCGCCGGGTGACACGGTGACCTGGGTGCCTGCCGTCTCTTCGATCGCCCCGTCGCGGTTGTTGATGGTGAGCGCGGAAAAACCGCCCTTGCCCAGCGTGTCCGCGGAAAGGAGCAACCATGTCTGGCCGTCGTCCGACGGCGCCTGCACATCGGCAAGGTCGTCGCCGCCGTTGAAGCCCGGCATCAGCGACTCCAGCGTCTGCGAGGACTGCTGCAGGCGTACGCCGGGAATGACCTGGCGCGGCGCGATGGACACCGGGGTGGTATCGAAAACGAAGGTGCCGCCGTCCGGCGGCGTCCCGTTGGCGGCCTGCCGCGCACCGACCGTAGCCTGCGCCGTCATCTCGCCGTCCAGGGCCAGCCCGCTGCGCGCGTGCACCACCAGATCGCCCGCGTCGCTGCCGGAGACGAAGCCCTCGGCCCAGCGGCGCGAGCCGCCCAGCAGCGGCGAGTTATAGGTCTGCGACACGCCCCAGCGGGCGTGCGTCGCGGTGTACTGCCCGGCGAAGCCGATGTACGCCACGTCCGGGTCGGCGGAGGAAATGTCGTAGATGCGACCGTCGGCACCCAGCAGGTTCGGCGTGGTGATCCAGCCCGCCTGGTAGGCGAGATAGCCCCCGTCGAGACGCAGGCTGGAACCCGAGCGGGTGATCACCTCGTTGCCGTCGAGCGTGATCGACCCGCCCCGTGTGAGCATCTGCGAAATATCGCGGGGCACGTTCTCCACGTAGCCCTTCACGTTCAGGATGGGGCTGCCGATCCAGTCGAGGCCGTCCGCGCGCGTGCCAGACTGGCTGCTGTCGATCAGCACATTCTTCTGCGTGTACAGGAAACCGTTGCGCAGCAGCGGGGAGTCGGCCAGTTCGTTCTGGCCGATGCGCGGCACGTTCACCAGCAGTGCGGACATCGGCAGATCGACATCGGCCAGGCCCGACACGTCGATCGTCGCGTTCGCATCCACGTAGACGCGGCCCGCGTTCGCCACCACCCCTTCACCGGTGAGCGAGCTGTCGCGGATCGCGGTGAGCGCCACCGTCGAGCCCGGCGCTTCGATGAGCGCCCCGGAGGCGAGGCTCACGTTGCCGCCCGTCACCGTGACCTTGCCGGGCGTGAACACCTTGTCGGCGGCGGCGGTCGAGGAGGTCGTGGCGCCGTCCTTCTCCGGCAGGATGGTCGTGACCGACTGGGCACCGAAGGTCACCGGACCCGAGCGGCTGCCCCGTCCCGACTGACCGGTGATGTTGATCGTTCCGGGTGCGGCGATACTGGTCGAGGCCATGACGACCCCGTCCTGCGCCACCCCGTAACCGGTGAGGTCGATTTCACCGCGACGCGCCTGCACCAGGCCGCGGTTGCTGACCGTGCCGCGCCCTTCCGTATAGGCGCCGCTGGATGTCTCCGACAACAGGATGCGCCCGGACGTGCCCGCCAGCGATGCATCGAACACCGTGCCCGCGGCGAGGATCGCCTGGCCGTCGTCCGCGACCACCGCGCCTTCGTTGACGACGTTCGGCGCGGCGACGATCGCGAAACCCTGCGCGCCGGTGGTGATGCCGGCGCCCTTCTCGATCGTGACGTCGTGCCCCGCGCCCGGGGCGAAGGCGGACTGCAACACACTCATTTGCGGGCCGCCCGAGGCGGTCGAGGCGAAGCCTTCCGCGAGGAACCGTGCGTTGCTGGCGGCCCGGTCGGGACTGTAGATATCCAGCGAGCTGGCGATCAGCGAATGCACGTTCACCTGCGAGCCGCTACCGAAGATCATGCCGTTGCGGTTGAGCAGGTACACCGTGCCTTCGGCCTTGATCTGGCCGAGGATCGTGCTGGGTTTCGCGGTGGGATCGGTGATGCGGTTGAGCGCCACCCAGTCGTTCCCGCCCGAGGTGAGGTTGCCTGCGCTCTGGTTGACATACAGCGTGGTGTCGCGGCCGACATTGAAGCTGTCCCAGGTCAGGATCGCCTTCTTCGCCGTCTGCTTCACTTCCACCGTGTGCCTGGCGTTGGCTGCCACCGTGTCGGTGGGCTGGCGCGCGTTCTGCCACAGCGTGGGATCGGCGGCGAGGCCGGCCGCCGGCTTCAGGCCACCCTCGGCCAGGCCGTCGGGCACGCCGGACACACGCGGTGCGGTGGCCGCGGCGGTGGCCTGCTGCTGCATCTGCGTGGCAAGCGCCGCTGCGGCATGGTTGAGGTTCTGGATCGACTGCTGCACACGTTGCTGCTGCAGCGCGTTACCCGGGGTGAGGCTGGCAGGCCTGCCATCCGCGCGTGGCACGGCATCGGACGATGAAGGCGTCGCGCCCGGCTGCCTGGCCGCCAGCCACGCCGCGCTGAACGTCGGAGGCGTCGTCGCCGCATGGGCGACACCGCCGCCGAACAGCGCCAGGGCGATCAGCCGGCACATCGCCTTGCGACGGAACGGCGGTCGCGACGCGGGCGGAAGCGGGCGGAGGGTGGCGGCAGGAGTCCGGATACGCGCGCTCATGAGAAATCACCAGTCATCGTTGCCACTTCATCGTTGAGTTCGGGCAGCGCGGCGAGCTCCCTGAGCTCCTCCCCGCTGAATTCGCGCAGTACGGCGCGGATCGCCAGGCGGCGACCGTCATGCAGCCAGGCGTTGAGCACGCTGGCGATCGCGCGCATGGTGGACAGCGCGGTTTCCTCCAGCGATGGCTTGCGGTGGCGCAGGTGCTCGACCACGGCATATCGCACGCGTGCGCCCAGGAAGGCGGACGACTCGTCCAGCAATCGCTGCAGCCCGTCGAGCGAACAGCGCGCCAGCAAGACATCGGCGGCCTTGGCCTGTCCGGCCGAGTAAAGCTGACGCAGCATCTCGGCCAGGGCGTAGGGACAGCTCATGTCGCGGCTCCCCGCATCGATCCGGGCACGCGACCACAGCCGCGGGGCGCGCTCCGTCTGCGAGGCGACGTCATGATCCGGATACATGGGCTACCCCCCGCCTCACGGTGTCGCCGATGCCTGGCCGGCCCGGGGGTCGAACCGCTGTTCGTAGAGCCGGTCGCCGAACGACTGCGCAGCGGCTTCCAGCTTCACCCGCGACTTCGCGGCAAACGGCTGCCGCGACGACACGATGTCGCCCATGTCTATGTTCTCGTAAGCCGCGATCACATCCCTGCCCACCTGGTACATGCGGACGTTGCGCGCGGTGCAGGCATCGACCTGGCCACGGACGACATCCAGCTCCCTCGCCAGGCGCGCGCGCTCGGCTTCCGCCGTGCGCAGCGCCACCCCCGACGACTCCCTGTCGGCCTTGCCACGTTGCACGTCCGTCTCGGCCGCTTCGCGGCGGCGGCGCTCGTCGGCGAGGGCGCGGACGGCATCCGGTGACGGACCGGCCGGCCGCTGCGATGCTGTGTGCGCCACGTCGGCGCTATGCCTGGCCTCGTCGCGCTCTTTCTCCAGCGCCGCCTTCTGCACGGCCCACTGCGATTGCTGGGCCTGCAGGTCCTGCAGTTGCGTCCGGGTGTCGCGCAGCTGGTCGCGCAACCGGCTTTCCAGGCTGGCGGTCTGCGCGAACGCCGTGGGGCACACGACGAGCAGCGCGAGGACGATGAGGGTTCGTTTCATGTCGTCTCCTCAGAACCGGGCATTCATTTCGAGCTGGAAGACATCGATCGACAGCGGCGGCCCGAACACTTCCCGGGCATTGAAGTAATGCAGGGTCAGCCATGCGTAGGTGGACACGCCGTAGCTGCCGCCGAGGATGAAGCCCTTGGCGTTGGTGCCGCCCAGGTGGAAGTCGGTGTCGGTCAGGCCATCGAGCACGGCGTCCGGTTGCAGGTACTTGTAGGCCAGGCTGACGTTCCAGTCGCCCGCGGCATGCGGATTCACGTCGCCCAGGGTGGCGCGCAGCATCCAGCCCACCGGGCCGCTCTTGTACGTCGCTTCGCTGACGTCGCCGGCACCGAAGTTGTTCACCAGCCGGTTGACGCCCACGTCCGGCCGGAACGCGTCGCGACGGTGGTAGGCCAGGTTGCGCAGGTAATCCGCTTCCAGCCGCAGCGGCGTGTCCGCCACCTTGGTGTCGAACTGGGTGGTGGCGTTGGCGACGTGGTAGTCGTAGACCAGGCCGGCGAACTGCGGCTGCGCATAGCGCGACGGCGAGGCCGGGTCCGGGACGATGTTGCGGATCAGGAACAGCGAGTTGCCCTTCTGCATGAAGGCCGAACGGGTATCGTCCGTGTCGCAGTAGTTCACGCCCAGGTAGATCGAGCACGGCGACGACAACTCGCCGCGCATGTGATCGAAGCGGTAATAGGCCAGGCCGAGTTTCCAGCGCGTATCCTCGCTGAACGACCAGGTGCCGCCGATCTGCGCGCCGGTCATCCACTTGTCGCGGCTGGCGTCCTTGGCCGGTCCGTTGGAGGGGAAGTCGTCGGCCTGGTATTCGATGGGGAACATGCCGACCGTGGCGAACGTGGTGACGTCATCGCTCACGGGTACGTCGAACCGCCCGGCCACACCGTCGAAGTTCAGGTCGTTCGAATACAGCAGGTCGGTGCTCATGAAGGGGTTGGGCATGCGCCCGCCGATGAACTGCGCCCACGCGGTCGGCTTCCAGGCCAGCCAGGCCTGGTCGAGCCACAGGTCCTTCTTGGCCAGGCCGCCACCCAGCGTCTGCGTCGTCGAGACCGGGTTGTTGTCGTTACCCGTGCCGATGCGGATACCCGCGGTGACGCCCTGCCCCAGGTCCACGTTCACGCCCAGGCGCGCGCGGATGCGCAGCGAGTTGGTGCGGTTCTGCAGGGTGTTGAGCAAGGGCGGCAGGTTGCCGCTGTTGAGGTCGTACGGCCCGGTACGGTTGAGCTGCGCGAAGTCGACCATCGTAGGCACGTTGCCCTTGTCGTAGTAATGGAACTCGTCGCGCACGCGCATGTCGCCGGTCCACTGGATGCGGTCCAGCCACTCCGGCAGCTTGCCGGGCTCGGCCCAGTGTTCCTGTTTGGCCTGGGCGACCACTTCCTGGCGCAGTTCATCCTTGATCTGGTTGCGCACCACCTCCGGCACGTAGGTGACCCGCACCTGGCCCGGCGTGGCCGGCGCGGCATTCGCGGTACCGGCCAGTTTCTGCGCCTGGGCCGCCTCGGCGGCGGCCTGGGCGACGAGTCCGTCGGCATCGGACTGGGTCAGCACGCCACGCTTCACCAGCAGGCGAACCAGGTTGATCGTGGCGTTGTCCGAGGGTGCGTTTTGCGCGTGCACCGAGCCTGCGAAGATCGCCAGGCCGATGGCGGCGGCCAACATGGCGCGCGCGGGGCGATGGCGGGCCTTTCCGATGGTCATGCGAACTCTCCGGCTATCCAGGGTCGTGTCTTTCGAAGGGAAACAGGTGGCGTGGCTCATGCGGGGCGCTTCCCGCGAATGGCCACGCGCAGGGGAAAATGCAGCGACGACGGCGGCGCGACGTCGATGTGGGGCATCGTGCGCAGGGCGTCGAGCAACGCCTGGTCGGTGTCCGGGTTGCCGCTGGAGCCGACCAGTTCGGCGCGGGTGAGCTTGCCGTCGGCATCCAGCCAGATATCCGCGCGCACGTCGAAGGCCAGGCGGTTGACCCGGCCGTCGCGCTGCACGGCCTGCTGGATGGCGTAACCCAGGTACTGGTCGTAACTGCCCGTGCCGCTGCCGGTGCCGCCACCGGAACCGACCATGCCGCCGCCGTCGCCCGCGCCGATGTTGAACGCGTCGGACCCGGCCTGTGCGTCGGCATTCATGGTGACGTTGCGGGCTACGTCGTTGCTCGGCTTGGGCGCGTCCACCGGCTTCTGCGGAACGTCCTGCGGCTTGTCGACCGGCTTGATGTCTTCTTCCACCTTCTTCGGCTCCGGCGGTTTTTCCTTCGGCGGCGGGGGCGGGGGCGGGGGCGGCAGCGGCGTGATGGTGGCGATGCGCGGCGCTTCCCGGCGCACGCCCACGGTGCTGCCGGCGAAATGCCAGATCAGCACACCGAGCAAAACGACCGCGATGGCGCCGATCGCCGGACCGAGCCAGCGGCGTTGCCTGCGACGGGGGATGTCGTGTGGGCTCACGCGATCAACCCTTCGGTGCCTTGCCGGTGACCAGACCGACCTGCGGCAGGTCCACGCGGCGCAGCAGGTCCAGGATGTCCATCACCTTCTGGTACTGGACGGTCGAGTCGCCCTTGACCACCACCGGGAAATCCGGGTTCAGCGCCTTGAGCGAGCGCAGACGCTGCTCCAGCTCGGCGATCGTCACCGGGTAGGCGTCGAGGAAGATCTGCCCGGTGTCGGAGATGGTGATCGCCTTGGTCTGCGGCTTGGCCATGCTCACCGCGGAGCTCGCCTTGGGCAGGTTGACCTTGATGCCCTGCACCGACGCGGTGGTCATAATGATGAAGATCACCAGCAGCACGTACGCCAGGTCCAGCATCGGCGTGATGTTGATGTCGTCGTACGGTTTGTCGTCGTCTTGGGCGCGCATGTCCGCTCCTCAGGCCGCGACGGCGGTCGGGTGGGTGCTGCGCTGCTGTTCCGCCAGGCGCGTCACGAACTCGTCGACGAACACCTGCATGTTCGCGGTGACGTTCTTGTTGCGGATCAGCAGGTAGTTGTAGCCGAACAGCGCCGGGATGGCGACGAACAGGCCGGCCACCGTGGCCAGCAGGGCCGCCGCGATGCCGGGGGCGATGGCGTTGACGTTGACGTCGCCCGCCGCGGCGATGGCGGCGAAGGTGATCATCACGCCGACCACCGTACCGAGCAGCCCGAGGAAGGGACCGCCGGAAATGGCGATGGTCAGCAGCACCATCGATTTGGCGAGGCGCTGGTTCTCGCGCACCAGCACCGAATCCATCGTGGCGCGGATGGCCTCGATGGATTCCGGCGCGATGTGGTCGCGGCCGTCCGCGTCACGGCGTCCCCAGACTTCGCCGGCGCCCACCTTGTACAGGCGATACAGCGACGACGCCTCCAGCCGGTCCGCGGCCGGATCGCGCGACAGCGCGAGGATGTTGCGCCCCTGCTGGCGGAACGCGTCGAGGAAATCCTCGTTGGCGCGGCTGACCCGGTTCACGTAGGTGGCGCGCTGCCACATCACCACCCAGGACAGGACGGCCATGATCATCAGGATGCCGATGATGGACCAGGCATCCGCCGTCACCGACTTGACGATGATGCCGAAGTAGCCGAAGCCGACGCCGGCCTGCTTCTCGTCCGGGCCATAGGCCAGCAGCTTCGACTCCGCGCCCTGGGTCTGCGCGTCCACGGCGATCAGCGCGGCCGGACGGGCGATGCGCGAGATACGCACCTCGTCCATCGTTCCGACAAACGGCACCAGCGTATCGGCCTGGCCGGCGACATCGCCGCCGAGCGTGGCCGGGCCGCTCATCGCGGGCAGCCGGGCATCCAGCTTTGCGTACGGCTTGCCGTCGACATACAGGGCGATGTCGTTGCCCGCGGCGGTCACGGCGACATGGGTCCAGGCACCGGCCTTGATCGGCTCGCCGACGGGGCTCACCGCGTCGCCCACCTGTACGAAGGGCACGCCGTTGTCGAGGCCCACGAAGACCTTCTGCGTGCCCTGGCGACGCGCGTAGAGCAGCGAACGACCCGCGGCCACGGCATCGACCTTGACCCAGGCACTGACCGTGAAGGTGCCGCCGTCGGCGACGTTCATCGACACGCTGCCCGGCAGCGTCACCACCTTGCTGCCGTCGAAGCGCGCGGCCTTGCCGATCACGCCGTCGACAGTGGGGATGTCGTTGCCGGTGGCGTTGTTGGCGTACGCCGTGGCGTCGCGCGGCGGCGTGCCGGCGGGTTCCTCGAAGTGATACACGGCCGCGTAGTCGGCGTCGAACACGGCACCGGCCTTCTCGCCGCCCTGCGCCTTCGGGTTGCCGTAGTACATCCAGATCGGCTGCTGGGCATCGGCCGCCAGCTGCGGCACGTCCACCCAGACCAGGGCGACGCCGAGCACCGGATCGAAGCTTTCGACCTGGTAGTTCAGCGGGGTCTTGTCGTCCGCGGCGACGAAACGCACGTCGGCGCCGCTTTCGGACACACCGTCGAACGTGAAGTTGCCCGAGTGCAACCGGACCAGCAGGGGCACGCGGCCGACCGCCGTGGTGAGGTTGCCGCCCTTGGCCGTGCTGTCGATGGTGATGGCCTTGCGGAAGGCGAAGTCCTGGTTCCACCAGGAGGTGTCGGCATGCGCGGCCGGCACCAGCGTCAGCAACAGCAGGCCGGTCAGGATGAGAAGTCGTTTCACGGTGATGTCCCCTGGATGCGTGGACCCGACCCGAGGGTCAGAGGTCCGCCTTGAGCGAGAAATGGATGCGGGTGTCGTGGGCGCGCGTGGCCTGCCCGTCGTTGAACGGATAGGCCACCTCGAACGCACCGGTGGCGATGTTGAAGATCTGGAAGCGCGTGCCCAGGCCCACGCTGGAGAGGTCGTAACTCTTCACCGTCTTGCTGCCGGCCTCGGGGCGGGACGGATCGACCAGCGACGGCAAGGCGTTCATCAGGGCCAGGTGCGCGCCGTCGAGGAAGGCATGGAAGCGCCAGTCGTTCACCCATGCGCCCAGGTGTGCGGCGATCGACGGTGAGCGGAACTCGATGGAGCCGATGGCGCCGCGGTCCGCGGTTTGTTCGGCTTCCAGGTAACCGCGCACGCTGCTCTCGCCGCCGGCGGCGTATTGCTCGCTGGAAATCAGCGACGAGGTGGACACCTGCGCGCCGAGGCGGCCAAACAGGCTGAACCCGTTGTCGAGGACATGGGTACGGCTGGTGTCGGCCTTCACGTAGAAGAAGTTCTGCCGCGCGCGGTAGCGCTGGTAGTCGAACTCGGCCGAACTGCTGCTGCCGGCGCGAAAGCCCGCCGTGGCGCTCAGCGAGATCGTCTGCACCGTCTTCTCGTCCACCGACTGGCCCTGGTAACCGGCGGTCAACGGGATATAGGTGATCGGCGCCTTCGAGGTGGCACCGCCCAGGGTGATGTTCTGGTCGAAGTGCTTGCGGTTGACCGCCAGCGACAGCGACTGGCTGTACGACCCATGGGCCGGCAAGGTACGCAGGAGCGTGAAGCCGAAGGCATTGCCCTTGCCGAGCACGGTGGTGCCACCCACGGCATTGGCGTTGCTGTTGGACTTATAACCGGAGGCCAGCACGCTCCAGTCGCTGTCGAGCGGCACCAGGTAGGAACCGGCCCAGACTTCCGCCGCATTGCGATGCTGCGGGGCGACGATATAGGTGAGCGAGGCCGCATGGCCTGCCTGGAACAGGTTGTCGTCGCGCACGCTGGCAACGGTGCGCAGTTCCGGCGTATTCACGCTGTGGTCGTTGTTGACCTCGAGGCTGGCGTGCAGCGGCGAGGCATCGGTGACCTTAAGCGTCACGTCCATCGTCTGCGGCAGCTTGCCGGGCGTCAGTACCGGCACCACCTGCGCGCCACTGCGCCGGTTCACGTCCGTGAGCTGCTGCTGGGCCCGGGTGAAATCGGGCACGTCTCCTTCATGCAGCGCCGGCACCGCGTCGCGGATGTCCTTCGGCGAGCGATACGTCGCGCCTTCCACGCGCACGCGGCCGATCGTGTTCTCGGTGACCTGGAAGCGGATGATCCCGCCCTTGACCTGCTGCGGCGGCAGGTCCACCACGACCGACTGGTAGCCGTGCGCCTGGTAGGCCTTCTGCAAGGCGTCCCTGGCCGCGCTCACGTCGTTCATCGACTTGCCGGGACCGAGAAACGGATAGACCGCCGTTTCGATATCCAGCGCCGGCAAGGTCGTGTTGCCGTCGACCACATACTCGTTGACGTCGAACGCGGTCGGCGCATCCTGGGCCGACGCGTTCACGGCGAGGCCGAGCGCAAGCGCCAACGCAAGCGCGTGGCGTGACGTCGTGGCACGACTCATGCGTTCACCCGTATTACTCGTGTAGCCACGCGGACTGTCCCCTGTCGTTCCGTTTGTCCCCTAGACGCGGGAACACGGGTGGCACTGAACCGCTGTCACGAAAGATTCATGGGCCGGCCAAGCGCCGCCCGGGCGCGTGCTCAGCTGAGCAGCACCCATCCCCCCGGGAGATGCGTGGCGTGGGCGCCATACGCGTCCTGGATGAGGGTCGTCACGTCGGCCATCTGGGCGAGGGTGAAACGCGCATGCACGCGACGCTCGGCAAGGGCACGATCGGTAATCACGATGCGCCCGGGCCGGTAGCGGTTGATGTCGGCGACCACGTCGGCCAGCCGCTGGTTGTCGTAGATGAGCACACGACGGCGCCACGCCAGTGCGGTATCCGGATTCACCGCGACCGGTGCGGACAGGCCGTTCGCATCCACGTCCACCTGCTGCGACGGCTTGACCCGCGTCGTCGTCGATGCCCAGGTCAGTTCGGTCTGCCCGTCCAGGCAGGTGACGCTGGTCGCCGCGTCGTGGCAGCGCAAGGCGAACGCACTGCCCGGCGCCGAGGCCAGGGTGGCATCGGCCACCTGCACCACGAACGGCGCACGGCGGCTCGGGTCGACGTGGACTACCGCCTCACCCGAGCGCAGCCGCATGCCGGTGACCCGCCGCCCGTCGGTAAGCAGGTGGATGTCGCTGGCCGTGTTCATTTCCACCCGGATGCCCGGCGCCACGTCGACCCGGCGCTGCTCGCCCACCGCGGTGTGCAGGGTCGAGGCATCGGCGGTGGCGATCAGGTCGAGCCCATGACGTCCGATGAGGACGGCGGCCACCGACGCGGCGACGGCCGCGGTGAGGAAACGCCTTCGGTCCATGCGCAGGCCGTGGCGCGGGGCGACCCGATCCCCGCGTGACGCGCCCGCGCGGTGTTCGGCGATCGCCGGCCCCAGGTGCTCCCACAGGCGCCGCGTGCGTGCGAAGGCCTCCGCATGCCGTTCGTCGGCCATGCACCAGCGCCGGAACGCCTCACCGTCCTCGCGGGTCGCCGTGCCCGAGGTGAGGTGGAGCAGCCAGGCGTGTGCCTCGCGGTCGCTGCGTTGCAGGAGAAGGGTGTCCATATCGGTCAAGACGATTCGCCCGCACCGGGACCGAACCGCTGGAACGATTTTCGTCCCACTTTTGTGGCGCAGGTCTCAAGCGCCTTCTTCAGTTCCTTGCCCACCATGCGCACGGATATGCCATGCCGCGCGGCGATGTCTGCCTGGGGTTGTTCGTCGACACGGGCCGCGATGAGGATGTCGCGCTGGCGACGGGTCAACGTGTCCAGTGCCTCGGACAGCGCCAGCACCTCCTGCCGCGACGACAGCACCGCGGAGGGGTCCAGGCCATCGTGGACGCCGTTGATCAGGTCGTCCACCTCGTCACCCGTGAGCAGGCGCCCCGACGCACGATGATGATCGGCCGCCATGTTGAGGGCCATGCGGAAGAGGTAGCCGGTGGGATGCCGGGCACGTTCCTCGCTCGGGTCGAGCCGGCGCACGCGCAGGTAGGTTTCCTGCAGCACGTCGTCGACCAGGTCGTCCGAGCGCAGTCGGCGACGCAGGCGACGGCGGAAGTCCTCGTAATTGTCGAGGAACAGGCCGAGCATCGACGTATCCACGGTCAATCCTCCCCCGCGCGGACGCCGCGGCAGGGATCGCTCGACGCGGGGGAAGGCACGAGCAGCACGGTCACCGGGCTCATGCCGGACAACCGGGGCGGTAGACGCACCGAGCGCACCGCGGCCAGTACCCGGCGATCTCGCGCGGGATCGTCGGAAGGCGCGAGCGCGGATGCCCGTTCCACGGTGCCCGAGCCGTCGATCCACAGCTGCAAGGCGAGGCGAAAGCCACCCGGGCGGGTGTCCTGCCTTGCGCACAAGGCCTGGGCGATGCTCGCCTGGATCAGGAAGGCATCGCCCTGGCCGAGCGAGGGCGAGCCGTCCCGTGCCATCGCGGGCGCATCGGGCACGCCAGGCGTCGGGGCTGTCGCGTCGGCGGTCACGGTGAAGGCATTCGTCGATGAGAAACGTGCACCCAGGCCGGTTCCGAGCAGGAGGATACGTAACGCATCGTGCGGGCTCGCCGTCCCGTGCACACCCCGACTGAGGCGGCCCGCGACCAGCGCGTCGTCGAACAGCACGGCAATGCCGCTCTGTTCGCCGAAGGCGCGCAGGGCACTGGCGAGGGACTGTTCGTCGATGTCGAAGCGCGCTGACGCATGCGTTTCTGCCGTCCCCTGGGGTGATTCGGACGGCCTGCCCGCCTGCGCGACCGCACCGGACGACGCGAGCAGGACCATGCACGCGACGAGCGCGAAAACGCTGCGTGCCACGGTCATTCCTCGCGCTCTGGCGGACGGGACGGAAGCTCGTCTTCGGGCCGAAGGCTAGGCGCGCGGAATGACAGTCAGGCTCTGTTTCGATGACAGGCTCGATGACACGACCATGACAGCGGGGGAATGACGTTTACCCGCGAGAACTTGCGTGTTATCCATCACCGGATATCGCGGGGAAGAGAACGATGCATATTCGGCAAGGTGGACTGAAAGGCGTCGCAGCGAACGCCTCGAAGCGATGTGTTGTTGCCATCGCGTTGTGCATCGCTGCGCTGGACGGCGGCTGGTGCAGCGCACAGACCGTGGCCGACCACGGGGCGGTCGTCACGTTGCCCGGCGTCAATGCGTCAGCCGATGCTCCGGGTTGCGCCGAGGCCAACGGCGCGGGCATCGCGGCGCTTTCGTTCGAGTGCCTGAACCGCGCTGTCGCCCCCACGAACACGCCCGCCCTACCGGTGCAGCAAGGTACCGACGTCGGCCATCGCGCCACCAACCAGCTGGGCCTCTACAACGCCGCCGCCCTGGGACACCGCATGGGACCGAACCTCGGAACCTCGGTGCAACCCTACCGGCCGCGGCTTGCCTACCCTACCCCGCTGGTGCCCGCGCACTAGCGCAGCGCGGGACTATCCATGGTGCCTCTACGGATGCAGAGGCACGGTCACCGTCGGCTCGCCGTTACCGGTCCGGGTCGTTCCCGACGTGGGCGTATCACTCCGATACGGGCGCAGCGATTCGAACTTGCGCTGGTATTCGTCCGTCACCTGCTTGGCTTCGTCGCCATTGGTGATGACGCGCGGCGTGATCAGCACGATCAGCTCGGTGCGGTTGCGGCTGCGCGTGGTGGAGCCAAACAGACGGCCGAAGACGGGAATGCGATTCAGGCCGGGAATGCCGGTGTCGGTCACGCCCTCGTCCTGCTTGATCAGGCCACCCAGCAACACCGTCTGCCCGCTCTGTACGGCCACCTGGGTGGCCACCTCGCGCTGCTGGATCGGGAAGTTGCCCGTGGCGGTGTCCTTCTGGCCGGGCGCGCTCACCACCTGGTTGATGTTGAGGTACACCAGGCCACCGGGATTCACGCGCGGACGCACGTTGAGGATCACGCCGGTGTCCTTGTACTCCAGCTGTCCGATGGTGTTGTCCGAATTGGCGTTGGTGTTGATGTAGGTCTGCGTGATGGGAATCTGGTCGCCGACCTGGATATGCGCCTTCTGGTTGTTCAGCACCACCAGCGACGGCGCGGAAAGCGTCTTGGTGTTGCCGCTGGTTTCCATCGCACGAAGCGCCACGGAGATATTGTTGTTGACGAAGGAGTAGAAGAAACTCTCGCCGCCGTAGCTGGCGCCACCGTTGCCCAGCGCCCACTGCTGCTTGTTGCCCGGCTGCGTCGGCTGGCCGTTGGTCGACCCGACCAGGCCTTCCAGGTACCACTGCACGCCGAACTGGAACTCGCCGGTCAGCGCCACCTCGAGGATGCGCGTCTCGATCTGCACCTGCAGCGGCACCGCGTCCAGGCGCTTGATCGCCTGCTCGATCTCGGCCCACTGGGCCGGACGGCAACGGACCATCAGCTGGTTGTTCGAATCCACCGACGTGATGCGCACGCCTTCGTCCGTGGTGATCGGTCCGTTGCGCTGGCGGCGCGACGAGGTGTTGTCGTCGTCGCCGAGGCCGCTGCCGCCGCCCGAACCCATCGAACTGCCGCCGCCGAAGCTGGAACCGCCATTCGATCCGTACGAGCCGCCGCCCAGGCCGCCGGTGGTATTGATCAGGCCCGACGAGCCCGACGACGAACCCGAGCTGTTGCCGAACGAGCCGGTGTTGCTGCCCAGGCCCGAGCCGCCGCGGTTGCCCAGGTCGTTATCTCCGCCGCCCAGCGAGCCGGAGGTCAGGCCGGGGCCTACCTTGCCGCCGCGGTCGCTCGAACCGCCGCCACCGGAGCCGCCGCCGTAGATGTCGGAGAGGTAATCGGCCAGGTCGGAGGCCTGCACGTTGCGCACGTCGTAGACGTACAGCTGCGGCTCGTTACCGCCGCCATGGTCGATGCGGTCGATCCAGCTGCGGACTTCCTCGAGGTACGCCGGCTGCGGGCTGATCACCACCAGCGAGTTGGTCCGTTCGATCGGGATGAAGCGCAGCAGGCCGGCCATGGGCGTATTGCCCTTGTCGCCGAACAGCTTGTCGAGCATGGGCGTGAGGTCCTTGACCTCCGCGCGTTGCAGGCTGAACACGCCCACCGACATGCCACGCAGCCAGTCCACGTCGAACGTGGCCACGGTGCGCTGATAGTTGTCCAGCTCGGAAGGCGTGCCGGCCATGACGATGACATTGCGCGTCGGATCGGCCAGCAACGTGGCGTCCGGCCGCGCGAACGGCTTGATCAGCTTCTGCATCTCGGTGGCCGAGATGTAGTGCAGCGGGAACAGCCGCGCCT
Source organism: Luteibacter sp. PvP120 (assembly GCF_054055715.1). NCBI lineage: Bacteria > Pseudomonadati > Pseudomonadota > Gammaproteobacteria > Lysobacterales > Rhodanobacteraceae > Luteibacter > Luteibacter sp. PvP120. The sequence goes on from NZ_JBSRXP010000003.1 coordinate 203,772, forward strand.
GCAGGCCGCCGGCCGGCGCATTGGCGCCCAGGCTGGGGACGAGGTTTCCCGCCACGGCATCCTTCGCCGGCACCACCACGTAGCGGCCGTTGCTGTGCACCAGCGCGTTGTTGGTCCAGGACAGCAGCGTTTCCAGGATCGGCAGGGCCTGCTCGGCCGTCACCGGCTGCGAGGTCGAGAAGGACACGTTGCCCTGCACGCCCGGGGTGATCGAGTAGTTCTCGTGCAGCAGGTCGCCCAGGATGGCCTTGACCACCGCCTCGACCGGCTGGTTTTCGAAATTGAAGGTCACCGTGCCGGTGCCCGCCGCGACCGGCCGGGGCTTGGCCAGACCCACGGGGCGGACGAACTGGCCGGTGCCGGTGGTGATCTGCGGCTGGGTGGTCGCCGACGAGGAAGGGTTGGTCGACGGGGCAATGCGCGGCCGGGGGGCAGGCAGTTCCGTACCGGCCATGGCTTCGCGCTGCAACGATCCATCGTCACGCGGTTGCGGCAGCGACTGGCATCCGGCAAGTGCGACCGCGAGCGCCGTGGCGCCGATCAGGGGACTTTTGAGCATGGAACAACGTACTCCCTCGTTGGACGCGGCACGATACACCGACCCCTGGTGTTCGCCTATTTCGCTAACTCTAAAGGGAGCCTCACACAAAGCGCCAGCCTTACGCGCCGTTGCGGCATCCCCGGGCGGCCCTCGGCTATGATGGCCGGCGAACCGGCGGCGGGTCCGACCGGATGGACTGGACACGCATGAACCAGGTGAAGTCGCCTTCCCGCGACAAACGCGTCGCCACCGCCGACGAGGCGCTGGCCGGCCTCGTGGCCGATGGACAGATCATCGCCGTGGGGGGCTTCGGGCTCTGCGGCATCCCCGAACTGCTGATCCAGGCGCTGCGCGATTCCGGGGTCAAGGGCCTCACCGCCGTGTCCAACAACGCGGGCATCGACGGCGTCGGCCTGGGCCTGCTGCTGGAAACCCGCCAGATCCGCAAGATGGTCTCGTCCTACGTGGGCGAGAACAAGGAATTCGAGCGCCAGTACCTCGCCGGCGAGCTGGAGGTCGATTTCACGCCGCAGGGCACGCTGGCCGAGAAGCTGCGCGCCGGCGGCGCGGGCATCCCCGCCTTCTTCACCCGCACCGGTTACGGCACGCAGGTCGCCGAGGGCAAGGAAACCCGCGAGTTCGACGGCCACATGTACGTGATGGAGCGATCCATCGTGGCCGACGTGGCCCTGGTCAAGGCGTGGAAGGCCGACCCCTCGGGCAACCTGGTCTATCGCAAGACCGCGCGCAACTTCAATCCGATGGCCGCCACGGCGGGCAAGGTATGCGTCGCCGAGGTGGAGATCATGGTCGAGGTGGGCGAGCTGGACCCGGACCAGATCCACACGCCCGGCATCTACGTCGATCGCATCGTGCACAATCCCGCGCCGTCCAAGCGCATCGAACAGCGCACCGTGCGCGCCTGAGGAGAACACCATGGCCTGGACCCGTGAACAGATGGCGCAACGCGCCGCCCTGGAGCTCTCCGACGGCGATTACGTCAACCTCGGCATCGGCTTGCCTACGCTCGTGGCCAACCACCTGCCCGAGGGCGTGGACGTGTGGCTGCAGTCCGAGAACGGCCTGCTCGGCATCGGCCCGTTCCCCACCGAGGACGAAGTGGACGCCGACCTCATCAACGCCGGCAAGCAGACCGTCACCGCCCGCCAAGGCGCGTCGTTCTTCTCCAGCGCCGATTCCTTCGCCATGATCCGCGGCGGCCACGTGGACATTTCCATCCTCGGCGCCATGCAGGTCACCGCCGGCGGCGACATCGCCAACTGGATGGTGCCCGGCAAGATGGTCAAGGGCATGGGCGGCGCGATGGACCTCGTGGCCGGCGTCAAACGCGTAGTCGTGGTCATGGAGCACACCGCGAAGGACGGCACGCCGAAGATCCTGACCGAATGCAGCCTGCCCCTCACCGGCAAGGGCGTGGTCGACCGCATCATCACCGACCTGGCCGTGTTCGATGTCACGCCCCAGGGCCTGGTGCTGATCGAGATGGCCCCGAACGTGGACGAGGCGCACCTGCGCGCCAGCACCGCCTGCGATTTTGCACGGGCCGGCTGACGGGCCGTGAGGCGTGATGGGCGGTGAGGGGGATCGCGCACGTGCGTGCGCTCCTACACACACCAGGTTGTCACGTCGTCGCGTTCCCGCCGTAGGAGCGCACGATGTGCGCGATTCCGCCGTGCGCACAATGACCGGACACCGGAAATAAAGTCGCCCCGGAGCAAACGCCTCGGTATGGGCCTCGGGGGGGGAGGTAGGCCAGATACCGGTAGTTAGCGTCGCTGCGGGGCGAGGGACCTGCCGACCCAGGGGGAGGGTTGGTGGCAGGTCGAGGCGAAGCATAGATTTCCTAGGAAATTCTCGCCAATATATATTTCAGCGATCACTTATACGAAATGCGACTATGTTCGATCTTCGGCAATTGCGCTACTTCGTTGAAGTGGCCGAAACCCTCAGCTTCACCCAAGCCGCGCAACGACTGCATATCTCGCAGCCGCCGCTGTCGCAGCAGATCCAGTCGCTGGAAGCGGACCTGGGCGTTCGCCTGCTCGACCGGAATCGGCGGCGTGTGGCGCTGACCGAGCCGGGGCGGCTGTTCCTCATCGAGGCCAAGGCGATCCTGGCCCGTGCCGAAAGCGCGCGTACCGTGGTCAGCGAGGCGGCCGCAGGGTTCACGGGCCAGCTGAAGCTGGCCTATGCCGTTTCCGTCTCCTTCCACCCCGCCCTGCCCGAGACCCTGCTGCGGTTTTCCCATGAGGCGCCCAACGTCAGCCTGCACCTCGGCGAGATGCTGACCGGCGCGCAATACGATGCGCTGCTCAGCGGACAGATCGACGTCGGCCTGCTGCGCGCGCACCCCGAAGGCGTGGCCAACGCGCGCCAGCTGAACGTCGAGACGATCGACCACGAGCCGCTGGTGATCGCCCTGCCCGTCGATCATCGCCTCGCCCGGCGGGACGCGGTACGCATGGAGGAACTGGCCACGGAGCGATGGGTAGCCCCGCCGAGGGCGCACGCCGCGACCCTGATCGACCGGCTCAGCCTGCTGGCCGACAAGGCACGCTTCCGTCCCAATATCCGCCAGGAAGCCCAGCAGATCCCGTCCCTGCTGCCGCTGGTGGCCGCGGGCCTGGGCCTCGCGCTGGTGCCCGCGTCGCTGCGGGCGGTGCACCTGGACGGGGTCGCTTTCGTCCGCGTGGACGATCCGGAAGCCTACCTGTTGCTTGCGGTGGCCTCGCGCGTGGACAATACCTCGCCCGTGCTGGACAGTTTCCTGCGTACGGTCCGCCAGGCGCGCGTCAAGCTCGGTCTTGCCTGAAAAGCGAATCTTTCCCAGCGCTTGCGTAACGGGAGGCGGATGGCTACAATTCCGTTTTTCCTTGTCCTTAAAGTTTCAGGAGCTGGCCGTGAAGGTGCTTTCCTCTTTGAAGTCCGCGAAGTCGCGTCACCGTGACTGCAAAGTCGTACGCCGTCGCGGCAAAGTGTTCGTGATCTGCAAGAGCAACCCGCGTTTCAAGGCTCGTCAGCGCTAATCGGCTGCGACGGGTTCAGAAAAAAGACCGCGAAAGCGGTCTTTTTTTTTGTTCGTTACACCCTCGCGCGCCGTTGGGGGTAAGGCATCGATCGCTTTTGTCGCGGTGAGGGTTCGCGCACGTGCGTGCGCTCCTACACCTGCCGGAATCGCCACGTTTCAGAATCGTCACGTTTCGGAATCGCCACGGGCCGGGATCGCCGCGCTTCTGTAGGAGCCCACGATGTGGGCGATCTAATGCACCTGCCGGAATCGCGGCACCCCTGTAGGAGCCCACGATGTGGGCGATTTACGCCCCCTACCCGGCTTACGCCCCAGACTCGGTGAGATACGGCGAATCGGGAATGTCGCCGGTGTCGCCCATGAAGACGCCGTTGCGGCCGGCGCGCTTGGCGCGATAAAGGGCGGCGTCGGCAACCACCAGCAGGCGGTGCAGTTCGTAGCCGCATTGCAGCGTGCTGCCTACGCCGAAGCTGGCGGTGACATGCAGTTCCGGGTGCGATGGCGTGGCCGAGGTGGCGGCGATGGACAGGCGCAGCTGTTCGGCACGGGCGCGCGCCTGGGCGGGGCTGCAGTCCGGCAGCAACACGGCGAACTCCTCGCCCCCCAGCCGCCCGAACACGTCGCACGCGTGCAACGAGCGACGGCACACGTTCACGGCGCGCTTGAGCACCTCGTCGCCCACGGCGTGGCCGAAGGTGTCGTTGACGTTCTTGAAGTGGTCCAGGTCGAACAGGATGAGGCATAGCCCGCGATCGGACCGCGCGCCGTAAGCCAGCACGCGCTCGGCCTGCTCGACGAAGTGCTCGCGGTTGCAGATGCCGGTGAGCCCGTCGCGGCGCGCCAGCTTCATGAAGCGCAGCTGCGAACGCCGCAGCCACAGCAGCAGCCAGACGATGGCCACCAGGGCCAGTCCGAGAATGAAGATATACAAGCGGCCGGTCTCGACCTGCTTGCGGTCCAGCGCGCCGCTCAGGCGCAGGATCTCGTTCTGCTTGTTCAGTGTGTCGACTTCCGCCTTGCGGGCCAGCAGCTGCTGGTCGACGATCTGGAAGGCCAGGCTGCGGGCGCCGATGTCGTCCAGATAGGCCTTGTCCGCCGCCATGTACTGCTCGTGGTACGCCAGCGCCTGCGGCGCGTGCCCCAGCCGCTCCTCGACCTGGTACAGCACCAGGTAACCCGTGCGCCGCGGATCGGTGAACTCGTCGTGGATGGCCCCGGCGACCGCCAGCAGACCGAAACGCCGCGCATTGGCCAGATCGCCCAGGGCGAGATAGGCGCGGGCCAGGTACGCATCGAACTCGCTCAGCAACTGCGGGTAATCCAGCGCGCGCAGGTTGTCGCGATGCGCGATCAGCAGCGCCACCGCATCGGCGGCGCGGCCGTGGTCGAGATAGAACGCCGCGATATCCGCGCGCATGCTCTCGGCGAAGACGTCCTCATGCCGGGCCATGCAGGTCTCGATGGCCTGCTCGAACACCGGCTCGATGGACGACAGCCGATTGGCTTCGCGCCGCGCCCGCAACAGGTGCTGGGCGCCCTTGCAGATCGTCTCGCCCGGTGGCGGCTGCGCCATCATCTCGCGGGCATACGCCTCGGCCTGGTCGAACTGGCCCGCCGTGCTGAGCAGCTGAGACGCTTCGCCCAGTGCCTGGAAACGCGCCTTGCGATCACGCACGGAAGGCAGCAGCTCCTGCAGTTCGGCCAGCCGCTGGAAGGCTTCCTGGTAGCGGTGCCCGACGCCGAGAAGATTGATCAGGGTGGCGAGTGCCCGCACGCGCAGCACCGAGTTCACCGAGGGATCGATGACCTTTTCCAGCTCGCCGCGGCCGGTGTCGTAATCGCCCAGCCAGGTGGCGCGCCACCCGCGCAGGAAATGGAGCATGGCGCGCTGGTCGGTATCCAGCCGCGGCTCCATCGGCGTCATGGCGTCGACCAGCCGCGAATAACGGGCGAAGTCGGTGATCTTCAGCGCGTCGGCTTCGCGCAGCGTGGCGTCGACAGCGGCCGGCGATATCGCTTCGCCCGCGCCGGTGGCGGTGGTCGCTGCCTGGCCTGCCCCCGCAGCGGACGCCGCTGCGCACGCCGCGGTGGCAGCCATGCCGAGTACGAACAGGGCCGCGATCCAGCGCTGGCCGAACGCGCGCACCGGGTCAGGACAACGGGTCGGGGTGGACCAGAGGGGAACGACGAGGTTTGCCTTCACCCTCGTCGTCGTCCTCGTCGTCCTCGTCATCGAGGGGCCGGTCTTCCTCGTGATCGGGGTGCACCGGCATCTGGCTGGAAAACCAGATGCCCTGCCCGTCCATGACCGCCCGCAAGGCTTCCGCGTCGCGTGCCACCAGGGGCGCGCGAACGACATCCTCGATATCGTGATCCCCCAGGGCCTTCGCCAGCGATTCCGCCGACGCGTACCTCAGCGACGCATCGCCCCCGACGCGCGCCAGCCAGTCCACTACAGTGCCCATCTTCGTCCCTTGGGCGCAGAGGCCGTACCCCTGGCCGATGTCGTGCCTCCCCTCGAGGCGCCGTGGGCGGATCATATCCGCAAGGGCTTTCGGGTTGAAGTAGGCCAACTGGCCGGTATGCATCGCCCTGTCCCTGCGTTACAGCAGGGCCGCGGCTTTCTGCAGGGCGATCCACACACCGATCAGGAACGGAATACCGACCGCCAGCCAGGCCAGCACGCCCGTCATGCCGAAGGGGCCACGCGCGGCCGCCGATACGCTCGCGTCGGTGGTGTGGACTTCGTGCTGCAAGGCGCGTTCGCGTTGCAGCTCGGCGTCGGTCATGTGCAGGCGCGGATCGACGGGGCGCACCAGCAGGTTGCAGACCAGCCCCACCAGCAACAGGCCGGCCAGCAGGTACAGGGTGCGGTCGTAGACCAGGTTCTTTGCCACGCCCGCGCCCAGCTGGGCCTCGCGGATGCCGGCGATCAGCACCGGACCGGCGACGCCCGCCACCGACCACGCGGTCAGCAGGCGCCCGTGGATGGCACCGACCATCTGCGTGCCGAAGATGTCGGCCAGGTACGCGGGCACCGTGGCGAACCCACCGCCGTACATCGAAAGGATCAGGCAGACGGTCAGCACGAACAGCGCCGCCAGCCCCATGTGACCCAGGCTCGGCAGCAGGCAGTACAGGACGATACCGAGCAGGAAGAACACGGTGTAGGTGGTCCTGCGGCCAAGGATGTCCGATGCCGAGGCCCAGGCCAGTCGGCCCAGCGAGTTGAACAGGCTGATCAGGCCGACCAGACCGGCCGCGGCGGCGGCGATCGACGCCTTCTGCACCGTGCTGAACGCGACATCCGATCCGACGCCGAGCAGGCGGCCACCGAACACGTCCTGCAGCATCGGGCTGGCCATGGACAGCACGCCGATGCCGGCGGTGACGTTCATGCACAGCACGCCCCAGATCAGCCAGAACTGCGGCGTCTTCCACGCGCGATCGAGATGGACATGACCCTGCGAAATCATCGCGGCCTTCGTTGCGACCGGCTGGTAACCGACCGGTTTCCACCCGCTGGGGGTCACGCGGAAACCGAAGGCACCCAGCGACATCACCACGAAATACAGCACGCCCATGACGATGAGCGTCCGCGACACACCGGCGATGTCCCCGTCCCGGAACACGTCCATCAGCTTGACTGCGACAGGCGCACCGATCATCGCGCCGCCGCCGTAGCCCATGATGGCGAAGCCGGTGGCCAGTCCGCGCCGGTCCGGAAACCACTTGATCAACGTCGATACCGGCGTGATGTAGCCGAGCCCCTGCCCGACACCGCCCAGCAGGCCACAGCCGAGGTAGACCAGCCACAGCTGGTGGATGGCGACGCCGATGCCGCCCAGCACCAGGCCACCGCCCCAGCAGCATGCGGCGATGAAGCCCGCCTTGCGCGGGCCGGCATGTTCCAGCCAGCCGCCCCAGATCGCCGCCGCCAGGCCGAGCATGGCGATGAAGGTCTCGAAGATGTGGTTGACCGAAGGCACCGTCCAGTTGCAGGTGGTCGTGGTCAGCTGGTCGAGGAAACCCTGGCTCGCGCACAGGGCGGCGTCGGCGCCGGGTACCAGCTTCGTCATCGGCAGCCAGAACACGGAAAAACCGTAGGCCATGCCGATGCACAGGTGAATGGCCAGTGCCGCGGGGGGCACCAGCCAGCGATTGAATCCCGGACCCGCGATCGTGCGTTCCCGTGCCAGCAAGCCTGCCGCCATGTGATGTCCCCCTGCCTGTGAAAATCGTCGTGCCCCGGATCGCATCTTAGGCAGGTTGACGGGCAATGCCACCCTACGTTGGTATGACGGCGCGCGTTGACGTATCGATGTGCGGTCGCAATAATCTGCGGTTCATCCGGGCCAGCCAGATCGCCACGCCCTCCCCTCTCGTGAGGACCTCTGGTGCCCCTCTCTTCCCGGCTGCTCGCTGCCGCCCCGTTTCTCGTCCCGTCGCTTGCCCTGGCCGACGACGCCCGCCCGCCGCAGACGCTCGACAAGGTCGTGGTCACCGCCTCGCGCACCGACCAGGACGCCCACACGGCACCGCAGACCGTCGTGGTGATCGACCGCGAAGCCATCGAACAACAACTGCGGCTCAGCAGTAACACCTCCGATGTGCTGTCGAACCTGATTCCTTCGTATACCCCAAGCCGCGGCAAGATGAACGGCAGTGGCGAGACCTTGCGGGGACGGACGCCACTGATCCTCGTCGACGGCATTCCGCAGTCCAACCCGCTGCGCCCTACCGGTCGCGAAGCACACACCATCGATTACGCGATGGTGGAGCGCATCGAGGTGATCCAGGGTGCGAACGCCATGAACGGCCTGGGTGCCACGGGCGGCACGATCAACCTGATCACGCGTCGTCCGGAACCCGGCGCCGTGAACCAGCACCTGGGCGTGCAGACGACCCTCCCGACAAGCGGCGCCAACAGCGAAACGGCCGGTTACCGCGCGGACTACCGCATCAGCGGCAACCGCGGTCGCTGGGATTACCTGCTGGGTGCCGGGTACGAGGACCAGGGCTTGTGGCGCGACGGCAACGGCAAGGCCATCGGCACCGACGTGACGCAAGGCGACCTCATGGCCACGCGCGCCTACGACCTGCACGCGAAGCTCGGTTACTGGATCGACGACAACCAGGAACTGCAATTCAGCACCAACCGCTACCGCATCACGTCCAAGGCCGAGTACGTCACGGTGCCGGGCGATCGCGACGCCGGCGTTCCCACGACGTCCGCGCGCGGCACCCCGCCAGGCACGCCGCCGCGGAACGACGTCTGGACGACCGGACTCAGCTACACCCATCACGACCTGGCCGGCATGGAACTGAAGGCCATGGTCTTCAACCAGCGATTCGAAGGCCTGTTCGGCGCCGACAACTCGTCGACCTTCCAGGATCCACGCATCGCACCGATAGGCACGCTGTACGACCAGTCGCGCTCCGTGGCGTCGAAATGGGGATCGAAGACCAGCCTGGGTCGGGACGACCTGTTCGACGACCACCTGAAGCTGACCGCCGGCATCGACACGCTGTGGGACAGCGGCAAGCAGGACCTGTACGGCACCGGGCGCACCTATGTACCGGAATCCTCGTTCCGCAGCCTCGCGGGATTCGTCCAGGCCGATGTGAAACTCCTTCCCGCACTGACCCTGCAGGGCGGGTGGCGCCATGAGGACTCCCGGCTGCGCATCGACAGCTACCGGACCCTCTACCGCTACAACCGCGTGAACGTGCAGGGCGGCTCGCTGTCGTTCAAGCAGAACCTGTTCAACGCGGGGCTGGTCTACGCACCAAGCGACACGTTCAACGTGTACACCAGCTACTCCGAAGGCTTCGGCATGCCCGATGTGGGCCGCGTGCTGCGCTCGATCAACACCGTCGGCACCTCGGTGGCCGACCTGCGCGCGCTGCAACCGGTGCTCACCCGCAACACCGAGCTCGGTGCGCGCCTGCGCACGCACGACTGGGAAGCCGATGTCAGCGTGTTCCAGTCACGTTCGGCCTACGGCACGCGCGTGATCGCCGTGGACGGCGCCTTCCAGATGGCGCGCGAGAAGACCGCCATCGAGGGCCTCGATGCCGCGCTGCGCTATCGCGTCGACGACACGCATCGTTTGGGCGTGTCGTATGCCTGGACGCGTGGCCGGTACGACAGCGACGGCGACGGACGCCTGGACGCACGCCTGGATGGCCTCAACATCGCGCCGAACCGGGTCATCGCCACCTGGTCGGCACAGTGGACGCCCCAGCTGTCGACCTTCGTCCAGGGCCAGTACGCGTTCGACCGGCATTTCGATGAAGCCGCCAAGGATTTCAGCGGCTACGCGCTGTTCGACCTGGGCGTGGACTATGCCCTGCCCCGCGGCAGCCTGAACCTCGGCGTGGCCAACCTGTTCGACCGCCAATACATCACCTATTACTCCCAGAGCGCCCTGGTCGAACCGGCCCGCTATTTCGCGGGACGGGGCCGCACCCTCACCGTCGGTTACAGCCTGGATTTCTGACCCGATGTTGAAAAACGTGCTCTTCCAGCTCCACTGGTTCCTGGGCATCACGGCCGGCACGGTGCTCGCGATCATGGGCATCACCGGTGCGACGCTGGCCTTCCAGGACGAGATCCTGCTGAGCATGAATCCGTCGCTCGAGCAGGTCGTCCATCGTCACGAAGCCGGCGAGCACGTGCTGCCCCTCACCGAGATCGTGGCCCGCACAGGCGAAGGCGAGACAGGAGCGTTGCAACGCCTGCGCGTGGACGCCACAGGCGTGCGCGTCTCGATGGCCCGTTACGAAGGCGGCCGGAAGCACTGGCGCTACTTCGATCCGTACACGGGACAACGGCTGGCGGAACTGAAGGGCGAACCGTTCTTCGCGTTCGTGGAGAACCTGCACCGGCGACTGGCCGCGGGCGACACCGGCCGCGCGGTCACCGGCGCATGCGCCGTCACGCTGGTGTTCTTCTGCCTCTCGGGCCTTTACATGCGCTGGCCACGGCGCTGGTGGAGCCTGCGCACCTGGTTCGCCGTAGCGTGGCGTCGCGACGGCCGCAGCTTCCTGTGGAGCCTGCACTCGGTTGTCGGCACCTGGGTGATGGTGGTGTATCTCATGATCGCCCTGACCGGCCTGTGGTGGTCGTACGGCTGGTACCGCACCGCCGTGACCAGCCTGCTGGGGGGCACCCCCGAGCGGGCGGCCGGCGCACCGAAGCAGCGCTTCGGCACCCTCGACCTCGCACGCCTGCAGGCCGGCCTGTCACAGGCCGTGCCCGGGCTCGACAGCGGCTACCTGGACCTGCGTCTGCCCGGGAAACCGGGCCAGTCAGCGAGTGCGCGCGTGCAGGTGGGCGAAGGCCCGCATGACCGCGCCTACGACAGCCTGGCGCTGGACCCGGCCACGGGCGCCGTGCTCTCGCAGGAGAGGTACGCGGACATGCCTGCGGGCCGCAAGGCGCTGGCGAGCGTCTTCGCGCTGCACTCCGGCAGCTTCTTCGGCCTGCCCGGCCGCGTGGTCGTCATGGTTTCGGCGGGCGGCATGTCGCTGTTCTTCGTGACGGGCTGGATGCTTTACCTGGATCGACGGCGGAAGAAACGGGAAGCGCGCGCGTCGCGCCTGCAACTTTCACCCGTCGCCCATCCCGACCTCGCTGATGGACGTCCGTGGCTGATCGCCTTCGCCAGCCAGAGCGGCTTCGCCGAACAGCTGGCCTGGCGTACCGCCGGACAACTGCAGGCGGCGGGCCTGCCGGTACAGGTGCATCCGGTGGCTCGCGTGGACAGCGGCATGCTCGCGGACGCCCGCCACGCCCTGTTCGTCCTAAGCACCTTCGGCGAGGGTGAGGCGCCGGACGCGGCGCGTGCCTTCGAGCGAAAGACGCTCACCCGCGCCAGCCACCTGCCCGACCTGGCCTATGCGGTGCTCGCGCTCGGCGATCGGCAGTACGCGCAGTTCTGCGGCTTTGCGCGTCGCGTGGAAACCTGGCTTGCGAACATCGGCGCCACGGCCCTTTTCCCCACGGTGGACGTGGACCGTGCCGACCCGCAGGCCCTGGCTACCTGGCAACACCACCTCGCCAGCGTGACCGGCCGTCCCATCGGCGCGCCACGGGTGGAGACGCCCGCCATGCAGGACTGGGTACTCGGCGGGCGGACACGGCTCAATCCCGGCTCGGCCGCCGGCGAGGTATGGAAGGTGAGCCTCCTGCCGCCCGCCGGTGCGCACTGGCGGGCCGGCGATATCCTCGAGGTTCATCCCGGGCACGGGCCTGCACCGCTCCAGGCACCGTCGCTACCCGTGGCTCACGCGCAACCCATGCTGCTCGATGACCCGGCACATCACCCCGCCCATGAGCCACCGCCGATCCGCGAGTATTCCATCGCGTCGATCGCCGCCGACGGCAACGTCGAGCTTGTCGTCCGCCTGACCACGGCGCCGGACGGAGGGCACGGCCTCGGTTCCGGGTGGCTGTGCGTCCACGCCCCAGCCGGCCAGCCCATCAAGGCGCGCGTGCGCCACAACGACAACTTCCACCGCCACGCGCCCGCCGCGCCGATGATCCTGATCGGCAACGGCACGGGCATCGCCGGTCTGCGCAGCCTGCTGCGCGAAGCGAAGGCAGAAGGCTCGCACGGTCACTGGCTGATCTACGGCGAACGTACGCGCCGGCACGACCACCTGTTCGCGGACGAGTTGGACGCGTGGCAAGCGGAGGGGCACCTTGCCCGGATCGACCTCGCCTTCTCCCGCGACCAGGCCGAACGCGTGTATGTCCAGCACAAGCTGCTGGCCGCCAGCGACGAACTCATCGCATGGATGGCGCGCGGCGCGACCCTCTACGTGTGCGGCTCCGTCGTCGGCATGGCATCCGGCGTCGATGCGGCGCTGCGCGGCATCCTGGGTGAGGATGCCGTGGATGACCTGGTGGCCGAGGGGCGTTATCGGCGAGATGTTTATTGAGCCGCTGCGCGGCCGTGAGCCTCGGGCATCCCGTATCGCGCACATCGTGCGCTCCTACAACGCAACGAAACCCGCGTAGGAGCGCACGATGTGCGCGATCAAGATCGCCTCACCCCCCGGTAGGAGCGCACGATGTGCGCGATACCAGCAACGCGATAGGCGCGATGGACGTGCGCCCACACACCCCATCGCCCACATCGTGGGCTCCTACCGGTAGCGGACGCCCTTGATCTCGTAGGTCTTGGTGCCGTTGGGTGCGACGAAATCGAACTCGTCGCCCTCGTTCTTGCCGATAAGGGCGCGCGCGATCGGCGACGACACCGCGATGAGACCCTTCTTGATGTCGGCCTCGATATCGCCAACGATCTGGTAGGTCACTTCCGCGTCGTTGTCCAGGTCGATCAGCTCGACGATGGCGCCGAACACGATGCGTTTGCCGACGGTCAGGCGCTCGGTGTCGATCACTTCCGAGTTCGACAGCGCCGCTTCCAGCTCGTTGATGCGGCCTTCGTTGAAGCCGTGCATTTCGCGCGCCGCGTGGTACTCGGCGTTTTCCTTCAGGTCGCCGTGCGCACGGGCTTCCGCTACGGCCGCGACGATCTCGGGGCGCTTCACGCGCTTGAGGTAGTCCAGCTCGTCACGAAGACGGTCGGCACCGACGGCGGTCATGGGAGGACGGGTGGCGCTCATGCGTTCAGCTCCTTGTGCAGGTCCTGCAGGCTGTTCACTTCACCATTGGCGTGGAAATCCAGCGAATGCACGAGGGCGCGCGCGCCGGCCACGGTGGTGGAGTACGTCACGCGCTGCTGCAGCGCCTCGCGACGGATGGAGAACGAATCCGAAATAGCCTGCTTGCCTTCCGTCGTGTTGACGATATAGACCACTTCGCCGTTCTTGATCAGGTCGACGATATGCGGGCGACCTTCGAGCACCTTGTTGATGCGCTCGCACTTCACGCCGTGGCTTTCGAGGAACGACGCCGTACCGGACGTGGCGACCACGACGTAACCGCGCGCCGTGACATCCTGCGCGATCGGCAGCAGGCGGTCCTTGTCGGCATCGCGCACCGACATGAACACCTTGCCCTTGGGCGGCGCATTGATGCCCGCAGCCTCGTGACCACGCGCGAAGGCGGCGCCGAAGGTGCGGCCCACGCCCATCACTTCACCGGTGGAGCGCATTTCCGGCCCGAGGATCGGGTCGACGTTCTGGAACTTCAGGAACGGGAAGATCGCCTCCTTGACCGAGTAGTACGAGGGGATGATCTCCTTCGTGGCACCCTGGTCGACCAGCGAGCGGCCGGCCATGGCCCGCGCGGCGATCTTGGCCAGCGACATGCCGGTGGCCTTGCAGACGAAGGGCACCGTACGCGAAGCGCGCGGATTCACCTCGAGGATGAACACCTCGTCGCCCTGGATCGCGAACTGCGTGTTCATCAGGCCGATGACCTTGAGCTCGCGCGCCAGTTCGGTGACCTGCCGGCGCATCTCGTCCTGCACTTCCTGCGACAGCGAATACGGCGGCAGCGAGCACGAGGAATCGCCCGAGTGCACGCCCGCTTCCTCGATGTGCTCCATGATGCCGCCGATCAGCACGTTGCCCTCGGCGTCGGCCACGATGTCCACGTCCACTTCCACGGCGTGGTCGAGGAAGCGGTCCAGCAGCACCGGCGATTCGTTGGACACCTGCACGGCCTCACGGATGTAGCGCGAGAGATCCGCATCGGCATAGACGATTTCCATGGCGCGGCCGCCAAGCACGTAGCTCGGGCGGACCACCAGCGGGTAACCGATCTCGCGCGCCAGCGCCAGCGCCTCGTCGGCGTTGCGCGCGGTGCGGTTCGGCGGCTGCTTGAGCTTGAGCTTCTCGATCAGTTTCTGGAAGCGCTCGCGATCCTCGGCCAGGTCGATCGACTCCGCGTTGGTGCCGATCACCGGCACGCCGGCGGCTTCGAGCGCACGCGCCAGCTTCAGCGGGGTCTGCCCGCCGTACTGCACGATCACGCCCTTGGGCTTTTCGAGGTCGACGATCTCCAGCACGTCTTCCAGCGTCAGCGGCTCGAAGTACAGGCGGTCGGAGGTGTCGTAATCGGTGGAGACGGTTTCCGGGTTGCAGTTGACCATGATGGTCTCGAACCCGTCATCGCGCAGCGCCAGCGCCGCGTGCACGCAGCAGTAGTCGAACTCGATGCCCTGGCCGATGCGGTTGGGGCCGCCGCCGAGCACGATGATCTTCTCGCGGTCGGTCGGGTTGGCCTCGCACTCTTCCTCGTACGTGGAGTACATGTACGCGGTGGTGGTGGCGAACTCGGCGGCGCAGGAGTCCACGCGCTTGTACACGGGGCGCACACCCAGCGTGCGACGCACGTGGCGCACGGCGGCTTCGTTGGTGTCGACCAGCTCGGCCAGGCGCGCATCGGAGAAGCCCATGCGCTTGAGCTCGCGCATGCGCGGCTCGTCCAGCGCGGTCAGGCCCTGGCGCTGCACCTCGCCCTCGGTCATCACGATGTCCTCGAACGCGGCGAGGAACCACGGGTCGATGCGGGTCAGCGCGTGCACTTCTTCCAGCGACAGGCCGGCGCGGAAAGCATCGGCGACGTGGAACACACGGTCCGGGCGCGGCTCGCGCAGCTCGCGCTTGAGCGTCAGGAAGCCCTCTTCGCTGCCGATGTCCAGGCCGGTCGGGTTGAGGCCGGTCTTGCCGATCTCCAGGCCGCGCAGGGCTTTCTGCATCGATTCGGTAAAGGTGCGGCCCATCGCCATCACCTCGCCCACCGACTTCATCTGGGTGGTCAGGCGCGCATCCGCGGCCGGGAACTTCTCGAAGGCGAAGCGCGGGATCTTGGTGACCACGTAGTCGATGGACGGCTCGAACGAGGCCGGGGTGAGGCCACCGGTGATGTCGTTCTTCAGTTCGTCCAGCGTGTAGCCGACGGCCAGCTTGGCGGCCACCTTGGCGATCGGGAAGCCGGTGGCCTTGGAGGCCAGCGCCGAGGAACGCGACACGCGCGGGTTCATCTCGATGACGACAACGCGGCCGTCCTCGGCATTGATGCCGAACTGCACGTTGGAACCGCCGGTGTCCACGCCGATCTTGCGCAGCACCGCGATGGAGGCGTTGCGCAGGCGCTGGTATTCCTTGTCCGTGAGGGTCTGCGCCGGCGCGACGGTGATCGAGTCGCCGGTGTGCACGCCCATCGGGTCGAAGTTCTCGATCGAGCACACGATGATGCAGTTGTCCGCCTTGTCGCGGACCACTTCCATCTCGAATTCCTTCCAGCCCAGCACCGATTCCTCGACCAGCACCTCGTGCACGGGCGAGAGCTCGAGGCCGCGACCGACGATCTCGACGAACTCTTCCTTGTTGTACGCGATGCCGCCGCCCGAACCGCCCAGCGTGAAGCTGGGCCGGATGATGGTCGGGAAGCCCACGGTCTGCTGGATCTCCAGCGCCTGTTCCATCGAGCGGGCCACTTCGGCCTTCGGGCATTCCAGGCCGATCTCGGCCATGGCGATGCGGAACAGGTTGCGGTCTTCCGCCATGCGGATGGCTTCGCGCGACGCGCCGATCAGCTCGACGTTGTACTTCTCGAGCACGCCGTGGTCGGCGAGGTCGAGCGCGCAGTTGAGGCCGGTCTGGCCACCCATCGTCGGCAGGATGGCGTCGGGACGCTCCTTGGCGATGATGCGCTCCACCGTCTGCCAGTTGATCGGCTCGATGTAGACCGCGTGGGCCGTATCGGGGTCGGTCATGATCGTGGCGGGGTTGGAGTTGACCAGGACGACGCGGTAGCCCTCTTCCTTCAGCGCCTTGCAGGCCTGGGCACCGGAGTAGTCGAACTCGCAGGCCTGGCCGATGACGATCGGGCCGGCGCCGATGACGAGGATGGTCTTGATGTCTGTGCGCTTGGGCATGGTATCTCTCGCAAACGAAGCGGATGGATGAGGGGGTCGGGGACAGCGCGGCGCGTGGTTACGCGCGCTTGGCCCGGTGCTCTTCCATCGAGGCGATGAACGTGTCGAACAGGTAGCCGACGTCTTCGGGGCCCGGGCTGGCTTCCGGATGGCCCTGGAAACAGAAGGCCGGCCGGTCGGTCAGGGCGAAGCCCTGCAGCGACCCGTCGAACAGCGAGGTGTGCGTGATCCGCACGTTGGCCGGCAGCGTGGCGGGGTCCACCGCGAAGCCGTGGTTCTGCGAGCTGATCAGCACGCGGCCGGTGTCGTGGTCCTTCACCGGGTGGTTGGCACCGTGGTGGCCGAACTTCATCTTCAGCGTCTTCGCGCCCACCGCCAGGGCCAGGATCTGGTGGCCCAGGCAGATGCCGAACAGCGGGATCTTCGTGTCGAGGATCTGCCGCGTCGCTTCGATCGCGTAGTCGCACGCGGCCGGATCGCCCGGACCGTTGGCCAGGAACACGCCGTCCGGATTCATCGCCAGCACGTCCGACGCGGGCGTCTGCGCCGGCACCACCGTGATGTCGACACCGCGACCGGCGAGCAGGCGCAGGATGTTCTGCTTCACGCCGAAGTCGTAGGCCACGACCTTGAACGTCTTGGGCACGTTCTGGAAGGCCTGCTTGTCGAGGTCGTAGATGCCCTCGGACCACTGGTAGGTCTGCTTTGTGCTGACCACCCTGGCCAGGTCCATGCCGTTCAGGCCTTCGAAGCCGCGTGCCTTGGCCACCGCCGCGTCGGCGTCGATCGCGTCGCCGGCGACGATGCAGCCGCCCAGCGCGCCCTTCTCGCGAAGGATGCGGGTGAGGCGACGCGTGTCGATGCCGGCGATGGCGACGATGCCATGGCGCGCAAGATACTGCGGCAGGGGCTCGACGCTGCGCCAGTTGCTGGCCAGGCGCGGCACGTCGCGCACGATAAGGCCGGCGGCGTGGACGCGGTCGGCCTCGACGTCGACGTCGTTGGTGCCGGTGTTGCCGATGTGCGGATAGGTCAGCGTGACGATCTGGCGGGAGTACGAGGGGTCGGTCAGGATTTCCTGATAACCGGTCATGGCGGTGTTGAACACCACCTCACCAATCGTCTCACCGCGGGCACCGACCGCATGGCCGTGAAAAATGCTGCCGTCTTCGAGAGCAAGCAGAGCAGGTGTACGCATGGGATGGCCGCCTTCGGGTGCAGCAAAGCCCGCAAGCCTGCATTGAGCGGCTCGTGGGCCTTGGGGATAAGGGATCGCTGGGCGGGTAAGAATGATAGGTGTGAAGGCCGCTTTTGTCCACCCGCGATGCATGAACGGCGGTGCGGCGGAATATCGCTGGGACGCCGGTCCGACGCGATACAATGGCGGCGAGCCAGACCACCCGAGAACCGTCGCATGCTGCTCGATCCCGCCCGCCTGGAACGTCCGGACACCGACATCCGGCACGAGCCCTTTTCGTTCATGATCGCGCACGGCCAGCTGCCGGACGAGTGCCGGGCGGAACTGGAGCGCGATTTTCCGCAGTACACCAGCGCGGGGTTTTTCCCGTACGACGCCAGCGATTGCGGCCCGTCGGTGAACGAACTGGTCGAACAGATGACCTCGCGCGCGTTCTCGGCCGCCATCGGCCGCCACCTGGGCATTCCCGGGCTGGAGAACTACCCCACCCTGGTCACCCTCTGCCGCCTGCTCAACCGCCGGCACGGCACCATCCACACCGACAGCAAGTCGAAGGTCGCCACCGCGCTGATCTACCTCAACCCGCTATGGCCGGACACCAGCGACGGCTGCCTGCGCTTCCTGCGCTCGATCAACGACATCGACGACCTCGTGGCGCCCGAGCTGAAGCCGCTCTACGGCGAGTTCGCGGTGTTTCGCCGGGCGGAGAATTCCTTCCACGGCCACCTGCCCTACGAGGGCGAGCGCCGGGTGATCCAGGTGGCCTGGCTCACCTCGGAGGAAGAGAAGGCCCGCAAGACCAAGCGTGGCAAGTTCTCGCGGGTGTTCAAGAAGATCTTCGGCAAGCTGGACCGCAAGATGGGCGCTGACCGGGATCGCAACGCCTCGCACCCGGACTAGCGCACCCCGAACCACCAGCCGACGAAGACGGCGAACACGCCGTAGAGCGCGCCGATCGGCATCAGCCAGCGCGCCTCCACCGACCCGCGCCGGAACATCGCCCACAGCGCCACCACCGCGACCATGGTGATCGCACCGGCCACGATCAGCGGCGTATCGAACAGCCACGGGGTGGCGAACAGCGCCAGCGAACTGGGAATGGTCGCCTGGATCATCATGGCCCCGGAGATGTTGGCCAGGGCCAGCCGCTCCTTGCCCTGGCGCACCCAGATCAGCGCGTTGACGGTCTCGGGCAGTTCGGTCGCTACCGGACTGAGCACCAGCGCGACGATGTGCGGCGACAGCTGGAAGAAGTCACCGAAGGCCTCCAGCTGCCAGACGAAGGTGCGCGAGGCGATAGCGATGACGAGCAGGGCCAGGCCGGTCTGCAATGCCACCCAGCCCATCGACGGATTGGCGTCACGCGGGCGGAAGGTCAGCGGTTCCAGCGCCTCCTCTTCCGGTGCCGTGGTGTCGTCGCGCATCTCGCGCCACACGTAGGCCACGTAGGCCAGCAGGAACAGCACGCCCAGCCACGGCTTCCAGGCGAAGGCCACGAGGCCCAGCCCCACCTTGACGATGAAGATGGCAAGGAACCAGGACTGGTCGCGCGCCAGGCGCTGGTTGTCGACGCGTACCCGCAGGTCCGGCCGGTTCAGCCGCTTGCGACCCGCATACAGCGCGAAGCCGACGACGGCATAGGCGATGGTGGCCAGGACCAGGGGGCCGCCGAGCGCCGCGCCCACGCCGATATCCTTCGCTTCGGGTGTCTTGCCGAACATCACGGCGACGAAGGTGACCGCGCTTTCGGGAAGCGCCGTGCCGAAGGCGGCAAGCACGGTGCCGGTGGCGGTGGCGCCGAGGTTGAGCTTGCGCCCGAACCACTCGACGCCGTTGACGAAGTATTCGCACGCGAAATAGATGGCCCCGGCGGAAACCAGGAACAGGAAGCATGTCAGCAGCATGGATAGTCTAAGGCCGAGCGAGCGAGAAAATACCGATGGCTCAACGACACCGCTCGCCCGGCCCGGGTAAGCATGTCGCTGGCCAAAGGTCTCGCCGGGCGGGCAGCGTACTCTCCTACGCTGCTGCCGTTCGCGCCATGGGGCCGAGGCCACCAAGTGTGTTGACGCGAACTCTCCTGGGTACGGAGATGGCTACTCCCCAATGACTTCGGGCGGAATCCTATCACGCCCCGCAGCCACCCCCAACCCCACCGCCGTAGGAGCCCACGATGTGGGCGAAAAAACCAGATCGCCTCACCCTTCCCCCATCAAACCCGCGTCCCGATCACATCCTCGATCGTCCACCCACCCGGCGCACGCCCCGCCATCCACGCCGCGGCTTCCAGCGCCCCGCGTGCGAAGATCGACCGATCCGTCGCCCGATGCGCGAGCTCGATACGCTCGCCCTGCCCCATCAGCAACGCCTGGTGCTCGCCGACGATGTCACCGCCACGCACCACCGCGAACCCGATCGTGCCGGCCTGACGCGCACCCGGACGCCCCTCGCGCGTATAGACGGCCAATTCATCCAGCGTGGCGCCGCGACCGGCGGCCGCGGCGTGGCCGAGCGCCAGCGCCGTACCGGACGGTGCGTCTTCCTTGCGGTTGTGGTGCGCCTCGACGATGTCCAGGTCCCAGCCGGGCAAGGCGGCCGCGGCTTCGCGCAGCAGGCGCGTCAGCACCGCCACGCCCAGGCTGAAGTTGGCCGCATGCAGCACGGCGATGCGCTCGGTGGCACGGATAAGGCGCTCGCTGAGGGCCGGCCCGAGGCCGGTGCTGCCGGTGACCAGCGAGGCGCCGCTCGCCTCGCAGTAGTCCAACGCAGCGGCCAGGCCTTCCGGGCCGCTGAAATCGACCACCACGTCGATGTCGGCGGCATCGGTCCAGTCGCTGAACCGCAGGGCGGAGACGTCGCCGTAGGCGGCCTTGCCCAGGCGCGGCGAGGCCGACGACACCACCGCCCGCACCGCGTCGAAACGCGCATCCTCGCGCACCAGGCCGAGCAAGGCGGAGCCCATACGGCCGGAGGCGCCGCTGATGGCGAGACGGACGGGACGGGTCATGGGGTGGAACCTCGGCGATGAACGGACGGCCATGCTAGTGGATGGCCGTCCGGCTTACGAGGTGACCTTCGACCAGAAGTCCTTGACGCCGTCGATGAAGGTGGTGGAACGCGGCGTGTGCTTGGCGGCTTCCTCGCCCACGAACGTGGCCTCGAGCTGCGTGAGCAGTTCGCGCTGTTCCTTGGTCAGGCGTACCGGGGTCTCCACCACGACGGTGCAGACCAGGTCGCCCGTGCGCCCGCCGCGAACCGACTTCACGCCACGGCCGCGCATGCGGAACTGGTGCCCGGTCTGGGTCTCGGGGGGCACGCTCACTGCGATCTCGCCCTCCAGCGTCGGCACCATCAGCTCCGTGCCCAGCGCGGCCTGCGCGAAGCGGATCGGCACCTCGCAGTAAAGGTCGCTGCCGTCGCGCTGGAATATGGCGTGCTCGCGCACCCGCACTTCCACGTACAGGTCGCCGGCCGGCGAACCGGCGGGACCGGCTTCGCCCTGGCCGGTCAGGCGGATGCGGTCGCCGTTGTCGACGCCCGCCGGAATCTGCACGGACAGCGCGCGCTGTTCCTCCAGCCGCCCTTCCCCGTGGCACTTCTTGCAGGGCTTGTCGATCTTCTGTCCGGTACCGTGGCAGGTCGGGCAGGCCTGCTGGATGGAGAAGATGCCGTTCTGCATGCGCACGCGGCCGTGGCCGGCGCAGGTACCGCACTTGGACACCTTGCCGTCTTCCGAGCCGCTGCCGTTGCAGTGGTGGCAATTGACCTGAGTCGGGATCTCGATCTTCTTCTCGACGCCGAACACGGCCTCTTCGAGATCCAGGTCCATCATGTAGCGCAGGTCGGCACCGCGGCGCGCGCGCTGGCGGCCACCGCCACCACCGAAGATGTCGCCGAAGATGTCACCGAAGATATCGCCGACGTCACCGAAGCCGCCACCGCCTCCGCCGCCACGACCGAAGCCGCCGCCCTCGAAGGCGGCATGGCCGTACTGATCGTACGCGGCGCGCTTCTGCGCATCCGACAGCACGTCGTAGGCTTCCTTGGCTTCCTTGAATTTGTCGATCGCCGCCGGATCGTCCGGATTGCGGTCGGGGTGGTACTTCATCGCGACGCGACGAAAGGTCGTCTTGAGTTCGCCGTCAGTGACGGTGCGTTCGACACCGAGAATTTCGTAGTAGTCGCGCTTGCTGCTCATGGCACGCTTGCTTTCCCTGGACGGACGAACGCGCCGAGAGGTTGCCCTTCGACGCGATCGTGCCGGTTAACCGATAGCGTGCCGCGGGTATGGAACCCGCGGCACGCCGTTGCCTTGTCGGGACGAATTACTTCTTCTCGTCCTTGACCTCGGTGAACTCGGCGTCCACCACGTCGTCCGGCTGGGCCGAACCGCCGCCCGGTGCCGACTGCTGCGCGGTGTCCTGCGTGCCACCCGACGACTGCGCCGCGGCGGCCAGGGCCTGCGCGACCTGCTCGAGGTTGGCGATCTTCGACTCGATAGCGTCCTTGTCCTCACCCGACAGCGCCTTCTCCAGCTCGGAGACCGCACCGTCGATGCTGGCCAGCTGCTCGGCCGGGATCTTGCCGCCGTGCTCCTTCAGCTGGCTGCGCGTGGCGTGGACGAGCTGGTCGCCCTTGTTGCGCACCTGCACCAGGTCGTGGAACTTGCGGTCCTCTTCGCGGTTGGCTTCCGCGTCGGCGACCATGCGTGCCACTTCCTCGTCGGACAGGCCCGAACCGGCCTTGATCTCGATCTTCTGTTCCTTGCCGGTGTCCTTGTCCTTGGCGGACACGTGCAGGATGCCGTTGGCGTCGATGTCGAAGGTCACTTCGATCTGCGGGGTGCCGCGCGGCGCCGAGCGGATGCCGGAAAGATCGAACTTGCCCAGCGACTTGTTCGCGTTGGCCCGCTCGCGCTCGCCCTGCAGCACGTGCACGGTCACGGCGTTCTGGTTGTCCTCGGCGGTGGAGAAGGTCTGCGAGGCCTTGGTCGGCACCGTGGTGTTCTTCTCGATCAGCTTGGTCATCACGCCGCCCATCGTCTCGATACCGAGCGACAGCGGGGTGACGTCGAGCAGCAGCACGTCCTTGACGGTACCGCCCAGCACGCCGCCCTGGATGGCGGCGCCGACGGCGACGGCCTCATCCGGGTTGACGTCCTTGCGCGCTTCCTTGCCGAAGAAGTCCTTCACGGCTTCCTGGACCTTGGGCATACGGGTCTGGCCGCCGACGAGGATCACTTCGTCGATGTCGGAGATCTTCAGGCCGGCGTCGTTCAGCGCGGTGCGGCAGGGGTCGATGGTGCCCTTGACCAGGTCTTCCACCAGCGACTCCAGCTTGGCACGGGTCAGCTTGATGTTCAGGTGCTTCGGGCCGGTAGCGTCGGCGGTGACGTACGGCAGGTTCACGTCGGTCTGGTGAGCCGAGGACAGTTCGATCTTGGCGCGCTCGGCGGCGTCCTTCAGGCGCTGCAGGGCCAGCTGGTCCTGGCGCAGGTCGATGCCCTGCTCCTTCTTGAACTCTTCCACCAGGTAGTCGATGACGCGGTTGTCGAAGTCTTCGCCGCCCAGGAACGTGTTGCCGTTGGTCGAGAGCACTTCGAACTGCTTCTCGCCGTCGACGTTGGCGATCTCGATGATCGAGACGTCGAACGTGCCGCCGCCCAGGTCGTACACGGCGATCTTGCGATCCTTCGCGGACGTCTTGTCCAGGCCGTAGGCCAGCGCGGCCGCGGTCGGCTCGTTGATGATGCGCTTGACCTCGAGGCCCGCGATCTTGCCCGCGTCCTTGGTGGCCTGGCGCTGGCTGTCGTTGAAGTAGGCCGGCACGGTGATGACGGCCTCGGTGACGGCCTCGCCCAGGAAGTCCTCGGCGGTCTTCTTCATCTTCATCAGGACCTTCGCGGACACTTCCTGCGGGGCCATCTTCTTGCCGTCGGCGGTCTGCACCCAGGCGTCGCCGTTGTCATGCGCGACGATGCCGTAGGGGACCAGCTTGAGGTCCTTCTGCACTTCCGCGTCGGTGAACTTGCGGCCGATGAGGCGCTTCACCGCGTAGAAGGTGTTCTTGGGATTGGTGACGCTCTGACGCTTGGCCGGCGCACCCACCAGGACTTCGTTGTCCTTGGTGAAGGCGACGATGGACGGCGTGGTGCGATCGCCCTCGGCGTTCTCGATGACACGCGCGGTCGACCCTTCCATCACTGCCACGCAGGAGTTGGTCGTACCGAGGTCGATGCCGATGATCTTGGCCATTGAAGTTGCTCCGTTTATATCTAAGCGGCCCCCGCGGCCGCGACTGGTGTGGAAAATGGGGGTAACCCCCATCGATTCAATATCTTCGGTATCAGTTATCGCGAACCACGGCGACCAGCGCCGGGCGCAGCAGGCGATCGTTCAGCACGAACCCCTTCTGGACCACCGCCACCACCGTGTTGGGCGCGTGCTCGTTCGACTCGACCGAGCTGATCGCCTGGTGGTGCTCCGGGTTGAACGGCTGGTGCAGCGGATCGACCACCGACAGGCCGTTGGCCTGAGTCACCTTTTCCAGCTGCTTGAGCGACATTTCCAGTCCCTCGCGCAGTGTCTTCGCATCGGCCGACTGGTTGGCCAGGCCGAGCGCGATGCCGTCGTAGACCGGCAGCAGGTCGCCCAGCAGCTTCTCGTTGGCGAAGCGACGCGCCTGGTCGAGGTCGCGCTGCATGCGCCGGCGCTGGTTCTCGATCTCCGCCTTTTCGCGCAGGACCGTCTCGCGGGCCTGGGCCAGCTCGACTTCCATCGCGGAAAGCTGGGCGTTCAGCGCATCGAGCTCGGCCTGTGCGCCGTTCTCGGCGACACCGCCGTCCTGCGCCGGATCGGGCGCGTGGGGATCGTTGTTCTGCATGATTACTCCAAATGTCAGCTCACCGGCCCCGCGGTGACGCGGGGCCGAACATTCGCGGGAATTACCAAACCCGCCTCCCGTGCCGGTTTATGAGGTCGCCGCGGCGCGATTCAAGGCGTCACTGAGCAGCGCGGCCGTGGCCTGTACCACGGGGATCACCCGCTCGTAGGCCATGCGGGTCGGTCCGATGACGCCGATCGCGCCCAGCATGCGGCCGGGGGTGCCGTAGGTGGCGGTGACGATGCTGCAACCGTCCAGGGCCGAGAAGCCCGATTCCTCGCCGATGAAAAGGCGCACGCCGGGGGCCTGGACGCACATTTCCATCAGCTGGAGCAGGTCGCGCTTTTGCTGGAAGGCGTCGAAGAGGTCGCGGAGCCGTTCGATGTCGGCCAGCTCCGAGTAGCCCATGAGGTTGGTCTGGCCGCTGACCAGCACGTCGTCGGCGTCGTCCACGGGGGTAAAGGAGGCCGTGGCCAGTTCGACCACACCGGACAGCAGGCGGTTCAGTTCCCCCCCGGCCTCGCGCAGTTCGGTGGCGAGGTGGGCGCGTATGTCGGCCAGGCGGAAGCCGGCGAACTGCGCATTGAGGTAGTTGGCCGCCTGCTCCAGCTCGCCGGCATCCAGCGGCTTGGCCAGCTGGACCACCCGGTTCTGCACCTGGTTGTCCGAGAAGACCAGGATCACCAGGACGCGCGCGTCGGGCAGGCTGACGAAATCGATGTGGCGCAGCGGGAAGTCGCCCTGCCGCGGCACGGTGACCACGCCGGCGAACCGGGTCATCGCGGAAAGCAGGTTGGACACGTTGCCCAGCAGGTCGCGCGTGGTGGTCTGGTGGGGCGGCAGGCCGCCCTGCAGGCGGGCCATGTCGTCGCGCGGCAGCGGTTTCAGCTCCAGCAGGCTGTCGACGAACAGGCGGAGGCCACGCGGCGTCGGAATACGCCCTGCCGAGGTGTGCGGCGAGGCCACCAGCCCGGCCTCTTCCAGGTCGGCCATGATGTTGCGGATGGTGGCCGGGCTGACTTCCAGGCCGGACGAACGCGCCAGCGTGCGTGAGCCGACCGGCTCCCCATCGGACAGGTATTGCGAGATGAGGGTCCGCAGCAGCCGGCGCGCGCGAGCATCGATGTCGTGACCGGAGAACGGATTCATGCGCCTGGCTGGTGTGGGAAAGGGGATGGAACGTGGCGCTATCAATAAGGTCTTGCCGCGCCGCTTGCAAGTCTCGGCTTCTGCGACGCGCCTGCCGCTACAATCGGTGCGATTCCCTCCGCCGTCCGGTCGCCATGCTCACGTCGCTCTACGTCCGCCAGTTCGCCGTCGTCGAAGAAGCCGAGATCGCCTTCGGCCCCGGCCTCACCGTGGTCAGCGGCGAAACCGGCGCGGGCAAGTCCCTGCTGGTCGACGCGCTGATGCTGCTGGCCGGCGCCCGCGCCGACAGCGGCATGGTCCGGGCCGGCAGCGACCGCGCCGAACTGGCCGCCGAGTTCGACCTGGCCGGCCTGCCCGAGGCCACCGAGTGGCTGCGCCAGGAGGAACTGGACGACGGCGAGACCTGCCAGCTGCGTCGCGTGATCCGCACCGAGGGCAGCTCCCGCGGCTGGATCAACGGCCGCCCGGCCAGCCTGGCGCAGATGTCCGCGCTGGCCTCGCGGATCGTGGAGATCCACGGCCAGCACGAGCACCAGGCGCTGCTCTCGCGCCAGCACCAGATGGCCCTGCTGGATGCCTACGCGGGCAACGAGGCCCGCCTGGCCAGCGTGCGCGACACCGCCAATGCCTGGCGCGACGCCGTGGCACGCATCCGCACCCTGTCCGGCGGCGACGACCGTGAACGCCAGATCGAACTGCTGGCCCATGAGCTGGAAGAACTGGACCGCTGGGCCCTGGCGCCGGCCGCGCTGGACGACCTGGAAGCCCAGCACCGCCGCCTCGCCAACGCCGGCCGACTGGCCGAGGGCGCCAACGGCGTGGTCGAGATCCTCGATGGCGAAAGCGAGTTCGCGGTCGGGCGCGCCCTGCTCCGCGCCCATGCCGAGGTTTCCCGGCTGGCGGAACTGGACGCCTCGCTGGTGCCCACGCTCGAATTGCTCGACAGCGCGCAGATCCAGGTCGGCGAAGCCGTCGACGGCCTTGGCCGTTACGCCCAGGATGTGGAGCTCGACCCGGAACGCCTGGCCGAGGTG
The DNA here is from genome assembly GCF_054055715.1 of Luteibacter sp. PvP120. Lineage (NCBI taxonomy): Bacteria > Pseudomonadati > Pseudomonadota > Gammaproteobacteria > Lysobacterales > Rhodanobacteraceae > Luteibacter > Luteibacter sp. PvP120. The sequence goes on from NZ_JBSRXP010000003.1 coordinate 230,488, forward strand.
GATACCCACCTCACCCACCTGCACGACCTGGCCCGCCGCTACCGCCTGCCGATCGAGGAACTGACGGCCAAGGCGGAAGAGGTCCGCGAGCGCCTGGCCGAACTGGAAGGCGCCGGCGACGCGCTGGACCGCCTGGCCCACGAGCGAGACCGCCTGCGCACCGCTTGGGACAGCGCCGCCAGGGCCTTGTCCGACGCCCGCGGCGAAGCCGCCGGTCGGCTGGGCGGCACGGTCGCCACGCTGATGGGTGAACTGGGCATGGGCGGCGGCCGGCTTGTGGTGTCGCTGGAGCCGGCCGAGGGCGACGAGCCCGATCCGCAGGGCCGCGAACGCTGCGAACTGCTGGTCAGCGCCAACCCCGGCCAGCCGCCCCGCCCGCTGCGCAAGGTGGCCTCCGGCGGCGAGCTGGCGCGCATCAGCCTGGCCATCGAGGTCGCCACGCTGGGCAACGACAACATCGGCTGCATGATCTTCGATGAAGTGGACACCGGCATCGGTGGCGCGGTGGCCGAGGTGGTCGGGCAGAAGCTGCGCGCCCTGGGCGAGAACGTCCAGGTGCTGTGCGTGACCCACCTGCCCCAGGTGGCCGCGCAGGGCCATGCCCACCTGCGGGTGGCGAAGGAAAGCGACGGCGATTCCACCCGCACACGCATCCACGCCCTGGACGCCGGCGGCCGCCGCGACGAGCTTTCGCGCATGCTGGGCGGGGTGGAAATCACCAAGGAAACCCGCGCCGCCGCGAAGAAGATGCTGGACCGCGCCCAGGGGTAACCCCGGTACGCCGCCCGCCGGTCAGGCTCAGGCGCTCAGGCTCGGCGGGCTCAGGCGCGGATCAGGCCGCGCTCCTGCGCCATGCGGTAGAGATCGAGCTCCGAGCCGGCGTTGAGCTTGTTCATCACCGCGGCGCGGTGGATATAGATCGTCTTCTGCCCGATACCCAACTCCGCCGCCACCTGCTTCGGCGCGCGTCCGGCTGCCAGCAGGAGGAAGACTTCGCGCTCACGGGCAGTCAGCCGACTGAACGGGTCCAGATCCGCCGAGGGCCGGCCCGACCGGCGCTGACGCAGGTCCGAACTGAGGTATTGCTCGCCGCTCAAAACCGAACGCACCGCGGCGACCAGTTCCTCCGGGGCCACGCCCTTGGTCACGTACCCACGCGCGCCACGGCGCAGCGCCTCGGACACGTAGGGCTCGCCGTCGTGCATGCTCAGCACCACGATCTTCATCGTGGGCGCGATGCTGGCCAAGTGCTCGATCAGGGGCAGGCCACTGCCGTCGGGCAGGGACAGGTCCACCGCCACCAGGTCGGGGCGATGCTGGGTCACGGCATCCACGGCCTCGTCGGCGTTGCGGGCTTCGGCAACGACATCCAGATCGGGTTCGAGCTCGATGAGCCGCTTGAAACCTTCACGAACGATGGCGTGGTCATCTACAAGAGCGATTCTTGGCATGGGCAGAATGTAACAGGCAAACCCGACGCGTGCGTATGGGCGACGCCGGGCGTCGGGCAGCCGCATCCGCCGTGTAACATTCGGCCATGCGATTACACGCACCCTCCCGATTCATCGGTCCCCTGATCGCGCTCGCCTACGCGGCCGCGTGGATCATGCTCTGGCCGACCGAACAGCCCTACTGGGTGCTGCCCTTCGGCCTCCGCTTCGGCGCGCTGCTGCTCACCCGCACCCGCAACTGGTTCTGGATACTCCCCGCGGAGATCGCCGGCAGCAGCTTTTGCGAGTGGCGCAGCGGCCTGCCGATCGGTGGCGCCGGCTTCATCATCGGCGACGCGCCCGAGCCGCTGATGGTGGCCGCCTGCCTGTGGCTGCTGCGTCGCGCCCACTTGCACGCCAGCCTGGGCACCCCGGAAGACGTCGCCCGCCTGCTGCTCTCCGCCATGGTCACCGCCACGGTGGCCACCGCCGGCAACGCCGCCATGATGGCCTCCCTGCATCCGGCCGCGCCGGTCGAGATGCTCGGCACCACCTTCGGCAGCGACCTGCTCGGCAACTACCTGGGCGTGCTGTTGGTCGTCCCGGTCATGATCCTCATCTTCCGGGAGCGTCCCACGCAGGCCTCCATGGCGGAGCTGATGCTGGATGGCCTACTGGTCATGCTGCCGTCGCTGGCCATCCTCATCACACTGGCCGAGTACTCGCCGCAGCCGCAGTTCGCCCGGGTCCTGTCACTGGCGCCCGTGCTGTTCTTCGCATTCCGGCACGGCTGGCGCGGCGCCGGCCTGGCCATGCTGATCACCAGCGTGGGCCTCAACGTCACCGAGGACATGATCGGCCGCGGCGCGCCCACGGCGGCAGCCCACCTGTTCCTGGCCGTGGCCGGCACGGGCACGCTCATGCTCGGCGCCGCCACCGATGCCCTGCGCCGCAGCAGCGAGCGCGTGGCCCAGCAGAACACCCACCTGGCCGCGGCCAACCAGCGCCTGGACCAGTTGGCCCGCCAGTTGCGCGACGCGGCGCGCGGCAACCTGCAGGCGGAAGAAAACCTGCGCCGTCACATGGCCGCGGAGCTGCACGACGAACTGGGGCAGAACCTCACCGCCATCCAGACCCACCTCAAGCTGGCCCAGGCCCGCCTGGGCAACGCGGGCATGGAAGACATCGGGCGCTCGATCAACGGCATCCTCGGCCACATGCGCAAGGCACTGCACAAGATGCTGGACAGCCTGCGGCCCTCGGTGCTGGACGAATTCGGCCTGCTGCGCGCGCTGGACGAAGGCCCCATCCGCGACATGCTCACCGCCGCCGGCATCCACTACGTGACCGACCTGCGTGGCGAGCCGCGGCTGCTCGACGAAGACACCCTCACCGCGATCTACCGCGTGGTGCAGGAAAGCGCCACCAATGTCGTACGCCACTCCGGCGCCAGCCGCCTGGCCCTTCGGCTGCGCATCGGGCTGCGTGACCACGGCCCCGTCGCCATCCTGGATATCCGCGACGACGGCACCGGGTTGCCCGCCACGCCCCAGCCGGCACGCACGGACGGCGGCGGCCGCGGCCTGCAAGGGATGAGCGACCGCATCACTGCGCTCGGTGGCCTGTTCCGCATCCGTCCCGAACCGGTCGGATTGCACCTGCGCGTGCTGCTCCGCAGCACAAGTATCGGAATGGACATAGGAAATTTTCCGATATCACGTCAGTGAACACTTCGTTACGATCTCTTTATCGATGTGGGGGAGCTGCCGTCGAGAGACGGTAAGCCCAGGTCGGTCGTGGGGACGATCGACCTGAAGAGGCGACAGGATGTCAGCCTCGCCGGTTCGAAGTGGATAAGCGCCAACCCAGCGAGCAACTCGCGGTTAGCGTGCTACGACGAAGCGGATCAAGCCGCCGGTGGACAGGAGTCCTCCGGCGGCGTTTTTATGGGCGCTTGTTTTTCGCCATGCCCTCGCCCTTCGTGGCACACCCTGCCCGACACTGCGCGACCCGCTCGGTAGGAGCGGACGATGTCCGCGAAACCAACCCAGGCCACACCGAACCACCCAAGGCCCCACAAACGCAATCACCCCCGTGGCTTGCGCGACGGGGGTGACTGGGAGGGGATGACGCAGGCGGGATCAGCGCTTCTTCTTGGGCCTGACGTAGAGCACCAGGCTGTGGTCCTCGATGACGTAGCCGTGCCGCTCGGCGATCTCGTGCTGGAGGCGCTCGATCTCCTCGCTGATGAACTCGATCACTTTTCCGCTGTCAACGTCGATCATGTGGTCATGATGCTTGCCGCGGTCCAGCTCGTAGACGGCCTGCCCACCCTCGAAGTTGTGCTTCATGACGATGCCGGCCGCTTCGAACTGGGTGAGCACCCGATACACCGTGGCAAGCCCGATGTCCTCCTGGTGCGCAAGCAGACGCTTGTAGATGTCTTCGGCCGTGAGGTGGCGCTCGTCCGCCTCTTCGAAGATCTGCAGTATCCGCATGCGCGGATGTGTGACTTTGAGACCCGCCTTGCGGAGCTCTCTGGTTTCCTGGTCCATAAAGACCCCCTCGCGGTGCCGTCAGGCGCTTAGTGTATCATCGCAGGCTTCACGATCCGGACGTTACTACGCATGCATAAGCTCATTCGCACGCTGGGTTTGGCCATGATGGCAGTCGCCATCGCGGGCTGTGGCCTCGTCTATACCCCCGACGTGCAGCAGGGCAACCTGCTCGACAAGAAAAACGTCGATCAGCTGCAGCCTGGCATGACCAAGCGTCAGGTCCTGGTGCTGCTGGGCACCCCCTCGGTCACCTCGCCGTTCGACCAGGATCGCTGGGATTACGTGTCCACCTTCTCGCATCGCGGCAAGAAGATGACCACCCGCACCCTCACCCTGACCTTCAACAACGACACGCTGGTCCGCACCGAAGGCGATTTCTTCGCCCAGGATGCCCAGCAGCTGCTGAAGGACTCGGAGAAGTACAAGGCCAACCCCGTGGGCGGCGCCCAGGGCGACAAGAACACCAGCGCCGACGACAGCAAGAAGGACGACGGTGGCGTGTTCGGCGGCGGCTCGTCGGGCGACGGCAAGAAGTAAGCCCTGGCTGCACCCTGCTGGCCGGATCAGGCGCCGCGTTTCGCGCGGCGCCGTCGGGCCTCCATCGGGTCCAGGATCAACGGCCGGTAGATTTCCACGCGGTCGCCCGCTTCCAGCGACCGTTCGGGCGCTACCTTCTTCGCAAAGATGCCCAGGCGCGCCGGATCCGGCACCAGACCCACGGGTAGCCGTGGCAGGGCCATCGTCACCGCTTCCCAGGCCGATGTGCCAGCCGGCACGATAATGGCCACGACGCCCTGCCCCTCCGGCCCGGCGTAGGCCACTTCCACGGCAAGCTCAGCCATATTGGCGACGGGCCTCGTCGCAAAAATCGTCCACCATGCGGTTGGCCAGCTGCTGGAAGCCCATCTTCAGGACCGAGCCGCCCAGGCCCGCGTAGTCGAAGTCCAGCGCCAGCGCGATCTTGCAACCCACCTCGCCCAGCGCCTGGAAGGTGAACAGGCCATCGAGCGAGCGGAACGGGCCTTCCACGAATTTCATGGTGAGGCTTTCCGGACGCACCATGGTGTTACGGGTGGTGAAGCTCTGCCTGAGTCCAGCCAGCTTGAGATCCAGCCGGGCCACCAGCACATCGGGCTCGCGCTCGATCACGGTGGCCGCATCACACCACCCGAAGCGCTTTGGGTATGCTTCCACATCGTTGACCAGGTCGAACATCTGCCCCGGTGTGAAAGGAACGATCGCACTGCGGCGGATTTCAATCATTAGCTGACCTCGTCTTATGTGCCGGCAAACGGACCCGCCGGCCTTGTATCAGGGACCCGATAGACCGATTTTAGCGGACATGGCAAAAGCGAAACCGAAGGACACGGAAAAAGAAGGCGGCGGCACGATCGCGCTGAACAAGCGCGCGCGCCACGAATATCACATCGACCAGCGCTTCGAATGCGGCATGGCCCTGGAAGGCTGGGAGCTGAAATCGCTGCGCGCCGGTCGGATCAACTTCGGCGAAGGCTGCTACGCGATCATCCAGCACGGCGAGGTGTTCCTCGTCGGCGCCCAGATCCCGCCGCTGATCAGCGCCTCCACCCACGTGATCGCCAACGACCGGCGCACGCGCAAGCTGCTGCTGCACCGCGAGGAGATCGACCGCCTGATCGGCGCCGTCGAGCGCAAGGGCTACACCCTGGTGCCCACCGCGATGTACTGGAAGCACAACAAGGTGAAGTGCGAGATCGGCCTGGCCAAGGGCAAGCAGGAGCACGACAAGCGCAACACGGACAAGGAACGCGAATGGGCGATCGACAAGCAGCGCGTCATGCGCTCGCACAATCGCATGGGCTGACCTGAACGGTCGGGCGGCGCCCATTGTGGGTGCCCCTCCCCGCCCATATACTGTGGGATGTAGTCACACAACGTTTTTCCCCGGGGGTGTTCTGGTTTCGACGGGGGTAGTGCGATCTACTGGTGCATGCCGAGGGGGCAGCTTTCCTCGTTAAACCAGCCGCAAAACATATAGTTGCCAATGACAACTACTACGGTGACAACTCGGTGGCTCTCGCCGCCTAAGCTGTCCGGCCCCTAAAAAAGGCCAAACCCCCGACCCGATCTTGTGCTCATGCTCGTCGGTGTAGGGTCACTATCATGAGACCGCCGAAAGACCCTCCATCTGTGGGTCTGACGCTAGATCAATCAGATATGTCCGCCGGTGCGCTTAGCACGCCGTGCTGTCGGTGGACGAGATCTAACGGTGAGCTAAGCATGTAGATCTGGAGATTAAACGCCTTCGGACGCGGGTTCGACTCCCGCCACCTCCACCACTTCGGCAGCGGATCAACGGTAACACGTTGATCCGTTTTGCTTTCTGGGTGGGAGAAAAGCCTCTGATCGGTCCTTTGAAAGGTACTGTTTGAGGTACTGATATGCCCAAAGCGTTTCTCCAGACGCGCTCGACCGGGGTCTACGCCCGCTTCTTGGTGCCGCGCTCGCTACAAGCTCAGTGGGGCCGCCAATATGTGGTTCTGGCCTTGCGCGAGCGTGGGGACGCGGCACGCCTGTCGGCCGCTCAGCTCGGCTATGCTCTTGGAAAAGCGTTTGACGCTCAGCGACGCGGAGAACCGGTGACCCCAGATGAAGTGGAAAAGCTGTTGGAGCAGCTCCGCGGCGGTCGCCCGAGCGAGCTGACCCTCAAAGGCGTGCGGCTACCCAATGGCGTGGCTTTCGAGCATGTGCAAATCGATACGCCGGCAGACCTCGCGTTTTTTCGTCAGACCCTGATCGACGTCGGCGCTACGGCTACCGCACCTGCCCTTGCCCCTGCCGGAGCGGCAGCACCGACCAAGGCCTCCCCGTTGCTGAGCGCTTCGATGGAGCTTTTCTTGCGCCAATTTACTCAGAAGCAACGCGCGGCGAGCAATCTTTTGGACACCACCCACACGTTGCGCATCCTGGCCGGCGTGGTCGACGACAAGCCGATCGCCGAGATCGACGCCCAAGATACGGATTTGTTCCTGGATGCCATCGCGACGCTACCGCCCAACGCCACGAAGCGCTGGCCCAACTTGAACGTGCGCGAGGTGCTCGCCAAAGCCCGGCATGAAGGCCTCGCCGGCTTGAGCCATCGCACTCAAGAGAAGCACCTGGACCGCTTACGGGTGTTTTTTGGCTGGGCACATGAGCGCGGCGACATCGTCCGGAATCCGGCCAGGTCCTTGCACGTCATGACTCGGGCGCAAGAGGATGCATCCACCCGGGAGGCATTCACGCCCGCCGAACTGGCGCGCATATTCGACCCGGCCACTCGCGCGGCGGAGTGTGACCAACCGCATCGCTGGTGGGGCCCGCTCCTGGCGCTCTACACCGGTGCGCGGGTCACGGAAATCGCCCAGCTGTGGACCGATGATCTCGAAGAGGTCGACGGCATCTGGGGCTTTCATTTCGCACCGCGCACCGAGCGTGGGCAGCGGATCAAGAACGCCGTGTCTCGACGCTTTGTGCCCGTGCACCCGGCGCTGGGCGAGGCCGGGCTGCTGGCGTATCGAGACGAAGTCGCCGGGACCTTCGGCACGTCGCGATTGCTCCCGGGACTGTCCAAGAACAAGCCCGGGGACACGCTCGGCGACTGGTTCAACCGGACCTATCGGAAGGTGGTGAAGGTCGATGGTGTCTTCCACGGGTTCCGGCACACGTTCGCCAGTCGTGCTGAGCGTTGCGGACTGTCCGATGCCCGGCTAGGTCGGCTGACGGGACACAGCGCTGGCGGCTCGGTGCTGCGCAAGCACTACATCGATCCGCCCAGCTTGGCCGAGCGCGCGGCCGACATGGGCAAAGTGCAGTTCGAGGGGCTGCCGACCATCGCGCCCTATCGGACTGGGCAGTTCGCTGCGTTCATCGCACTCACGCAGCGACGCGTCACGATCGCTGCGGCCAAAGAAGCCCGCAAGCAACGGTCTATCAAATCGCGCTGAGTATCTAGTCCGCTTGGAGCGGGTGAAGGGAGACCGCGTCGCCCGGATGCAACACGTTGATTCGGATCGAATTCGCGCCGCCCCGTCGATGGCGAGACGATACCCTAAGCAGTACCCGATCGCCACCCCAGCCTGCGCCAGGCTGCAAACCTGCCCACCGCTCGGCCGCCTACCCTACCGCTTGGGCCTGTCCATTTCCGTCTTGCGCATGCCCAAGCTCAGGCCGGTCGGTAGGTCTTGAAGGGTGGCAATCAGCATCGGGCTGTCCACGATCATCCGTCCGTTCGCCAACCGCGCATACGACGGGTACCAGCGGCCCGAGGCCTCATTGAACTCGTATACGACGGTAGCGACCGAAATGCCCTTGGCGTCCAACCTATCGACCAGGGTGGCCGCTTGGGCTGCTGCCTCGGACAGGCCCTCATACGCGGCCGCGTGCGTCGCCGGGTTGGTCCCTCGGATGAGAAAAGACACCCGACATTGTCGATAAGGTCCTTCCAGGCAGATGATCGGCGCCTCCAACTGCCGGCTTCGATCAAGGACCGTCTTCAGCCAATTCCGCGCGGCGGCGTATACATCCTTTCCCGCTTCCGTCGCAATGGCTTTGACGAACGGGTTCCACAGAATTCCAAAAGCCAACGCGATCCGAATCAACTCATGGGTGGTGTTCGCCGCGTTGTAGGACATCTGTACGTGAACGGTCCGCGGTGGCGCATCGCTCAGGACGTCGTCCAACCATCCATCCGGTAGATCGCGAGGATCGGTGGCCAGCTCAATCGGACCATCGAACGCGACCTGAGGCGCCTCATCCCTGTGCGGCACCTCGCTGTCCGCAAGATCCAACTGAGCAAACGTTGCGAGGCCTCCTCGGCCGTAGTAGCCGACGATGCCTGCCACGAAGTGTTGGCCGTCAGGGGTAACGAAGGCTTCCACCTCGAGGACCTGACCCAAGGGAAGACCAGGGTCGTGGCCGTTCAGCAGCACGGCGGGGTCCCGTCGATGGCTGTCCACCAAAGCTGCGGGGTCAGCTGGCACGGCCAGCCGGCCGCTGGCGTCCCGTTCGTCGGTCCAAAGGACCGCCGAGGCCACCTGGGCGTAAACGGGCGGACCGTAATGCTCCATCGCCTTTTCGGCCCACTGCTTCGCCTCTGGCGTCAGTTGAATGTTATTGGCCATGTCCCTGCTCCGGCTTGTGCTCTAGCCATGGGATCATTCGTTGCGCAGATATTCAATGCTTCAGCAGGCCAGCCCAGGTGTGCCGCGCCCGACACTGCGTCTCCAGCGCCTCAATCGAGTGAACCTAACTGGGGCGTCTTGACTTGATGACGTTTGGGTTCAAGCTTTGTGCTCGACCAAAGGGAGGCAGGACGCATGATCGAACGGTACGAAGGGAATGCGGGGCAACGGCGGCTCATCGCTGCGTTGATGGAGGATCGTTTGGTGGCGCACCAAGCTGAATTGGCCGAACGCTTAACCGCCGTCGGCCAACTCGTCGCTTTCGCACCTGGCGACGTGTTCATCTCCCAAGGGGATCACACCAACGACGTGTTCTTCATTGTCGCCGGTGCCGTGAGCATCGCCGTCAATGGCGTCATCATCGCGAACCGCTTTTCCGGCCAATCGGTGGGCGAGATGGCAGCCGTCGAGCCGTCGCAACCTCGATCGGCAACTGTCACGGCGACCGCACCGACCGTGGTCCTGAAGGTCACGGAAGAACAGTTCTCTGGCGTCGCCGAAGCCTTCCCGGCCATCTGGCGGCACGTGGCAGCGACGCTGTCGCGACGTCTTAACGAGCGCAATCACTTAGTGACCGCCAAGCGAGAGGTGATCAAAGTGTTCGTCATGTCCTCGCGAGAAGCCCTGCCCATCGTCGACCTGATGATCGAGCAATTTGCCCACGACCCGTTTCTCGCGGTCGCCTGGAAGAACGGCGTCTTCAACGCCTCCCATTACACTCTCGATGATCTCGAGGCCATGCTCGACGATTCCGACTTCGCGGTGGCCCTGGCGTATCAAGATGACGTCGTGATCACTCGCGACGACGATGGCCCGTCATGCGGGACAATGTGGTGTTTGAGCTGGGGCTCTTCATGGATCGTCTCGGCCGACGCCGCGCCTTCTTGATGGAGCCGCGTGACGTTAAGCTCAAACTCGCAAGCGATCTGACGGGATTGACGACCATTCCTTATCGGTACGTACCGGGTAAAAATGCGGCGGATTATCTGGCGCCAGCCTGCGCCGCTCTGCGCCGCTTGATCTTGGACTCAATGGCGAAGGAGTAGTCATGGGACGGAAAGCGGACTTAGAGTCATGGTGCAACAGCGTCTTTCGTGATGCCTGGGAGACACGGCAGGGCGCAAAAGTGCCGGACGAAGACTCCAAGCTTAGCCTGATGAACGAAGCCATCGAATTGGAAGCGACGGTGCTCTACGCTGACATGGCCGATTCGACCAAACTGGTGGACACCAAGAAGGCGTCCTTCGCCGCCGAGATTTATAAGACGTTTTTGCACTGCGCCGCGCGAATCATCCAGGATTACGGCGGCGCGATCACCGCCTACGATGGTGACCGCATCATGGCGGTGTTCATCGGAGATCAGAAAAACACCAATGCGGTGAATGCGGCTTTACAAATTCGCTGGGCCGTCCTGCACATCATCACCCCGCAGATGAAGCGGACGTATCAAACCACCGACTATGTCCTTCGCCACGTCACCGGCATCGATTCAAGCTCGCTGTTCGTCGCCAAGACCGGGGTGCGTGGGGCCAACGATCTGGTCTGGGTTGGCCGAGCGGCCAACCATGCTGCAAAGCTCTCGTCCCTGCCTTCGGACTTTATCTACATCACCAAAGCGGTCTATGACCGATTGAACGATAGCGCGAAGATAGGAAGCAACGGAGCCACCATGTGGGAGGCGCGCAGGTGGACGTTCAACGATCAAACGATCTATCGGTCGAACTGGACTCGGTCGATCGGTTGACTCGGGTGGACGCGATGCAGCCCTCACCCGCCGAACTTCCGCGCCCCTCGGCATGTTTGGCAGGACCCACTGATTCCGCTCTGGTGTCGCATAGAGGTCCGGCGCTGTTGGTGCGCAGACCGACTCTTTCGAAGCTTGTCCAGCCTTGGCCACCGGGTCACGCTCTCCGGTGGTTGAGACCAACGTGATCGCTCCATCCACGCATGTTGCAACTCGGTAAGGAGCGGGGAAATGCCACGATATTCTGAGAGGGACCTAAACCGGGTTCGCCATGCGTTTCAGACCGCGTGCGCGGACTTGTTGGTGGCGCACGGCAGGCAAGTCGCGGAGCCCAATCAAATCAGCCGTTGTCTTGATGTCTTGCTCGATGCACTGGTCACGTCGAAGAGTCCTTCCGAATCGAGGGAAAGTCCCCGCTCGAGGCCGATGAGCTGAGCTGCACCCTGACGGACACGCTGCAAACCGCGCCTCGCGTCCGATGAATCGATCCAATCGTCCGCTGGATGGCGCATGGTTGGGACACCGAATATGCATATCGCGGATCCTCCTTTGCCCCTTGAATTTGAGACCTTCGTCAAAGATATTTAGGTGAAGGAGCGCACGCCCCGTGGGGATTGCGTGGGGTGTGCTGAGTTCTGGGGATTACAGACCAACTATTCGACCGGGGCCGCATCGGCCTCGCGGGGGAGAGCGCATGAGTTCCAGGACTTGGAGTGAGAGCCGTGCTGAAAAGCGCATTCAGGCCAGCATCGATGATGTGCCGCTCTCCGACATCACGATCAAGAAATATGTCCGTGAAACGGACCTGAGCAACTTGAGTAAGAAAGTTGCCTACCGGGTAGACGGTGTGCATCTGTATGCCGACATTCTCAATTTGAAGGACATGTTGCATGTCACGGAGACCGAAGGCGAAACATGCCACCGGCGCACGCTTCGTTTCCTGAACCTGCACTACCGGGCCGTCCAGCGCATCGTGAACAACGAGGACACGGTGCTGGTCGACTTTCACAATCAGCGCCTGCACACGGTCGTGACCAAGCCCTACGACGACGAGGCGCAGCGGATTCACCGTGCCATCGCCATTGGCCAGCTGATCATCGATGTGCTCGCGCGCACGGGCGAAGACGCCGATCACCCCGCGGCGAAGGTGCGGGTGGGCATCGACAGCGGCCTGGCTTTGGCCGTTAACAACGGTCGGCGCGGCCATCGGGAACCACTGTTTCTTGGAGAGCCTGCCAACCATGCGGCCAAGCGCTCGGGCGGCGGCACGAAGGCGGGTATTTACCTCACTAACACCGCGCGCAAGGTGATTAGCCTGAAGACCGTCAGCGACGAAGACGCTTCGGCGCTCACGGCGGACGAAATCAGCATCAGTCAGGGTAAGGCCGCGCTGGTGAGCACCGTTGATAAGGTCGTTGCCGATTGGAAAGCCGATCTCAAGGCCAATCCGATCGGTCGTTTCGAGTTCACCGCCCACACGCCACCCTACGCCGGCCTGGACTTCGAGTCTTTATCCGTCACAGCGACCCGACGGCAGGACGCGGCCACCGTCTACGCCGACATCGACGGCTTCACCAAGTATGTCAGCGCCAACATCACGGACGATGAGAAGGCAAAGCACGTCGTCCGATCGCTCCGGGTCCTTCGGAGCGAGCTGGATGCGGTCCTCCATACCGAATTCCGGGGCCGGAAGGTGCGGTTCATTGGCGATTGTGTGCACGGCCTCTTGGTCGAGGGCACCTACGCGACCACGGATGAGGAGACCACCGTCAGCAACATGGTCTTGTGTGCCGGCGGCATGCGCAGCAGCTTTCGTCTTGCCCTGAAGTTGCTGGACGCGGCCGGCACCAATGCCAAGAGCCTGGGGCTCCAGATTGGGTTTGAATATGGGCCGATGACGGCCACCCGCCTGGGCATGAAGGGTAGTCTCATCCGCTGCTCGGTCAGCCGCGGTGTGCTCACCGCCGAGCGAGAGCAAGGCCGGTGCAAGGGTGCCGAAACGGCCATCGGGGAGACGGCCTATAAGCGTGGGTCTCAAGCCGTTCGCGACCTCTTTGGCTCGAATCGCATCCGGGCAGACATGGACTATGCCGACGCCGTCGATGGGCTCGCCAACAAGGGCGACAAGACGGCCAAGGCTGCGCGCACCGGCGCGGCCGGCGCGTCCTTGCTCCAAGGTGCAACCTCGTCGTCAGGCGGGTATGGCTTTCGTGACAGCCCCGCAGGTCCGGCGAAACGCGATGGCTTCGCTTAATTTTTGGTACATCGAGAACCTGGCGCGGTTTCGCGAAGAAGGCCTCGCGCTGGCTGATCTGGCCGCGCGGGCCGACTGGCTCGCGGTTGGCCCGCAGCGCATCGACACGAAAGGTCGCATCATTGTCGACTTCACCATCGAGGTGGGCACGCGGGTGTATGAAGCCCGCCTGCGCTACCCGACGACCTTTCCGCTGTCACCGCCCACGGTCGGTTCCCGCGATGGCACGGCGACGTGGTCAAGACATCAGTATCAGAGCGGTGATCTCTGCTTGGAGTACCGCGCTGACAACTGGACTCCCGAGATTCTGGGGGCTCAAGTCGTTGAAAGCGCGTATCGGCTCCTATCAGGGGAAAACCCGTCACCAGGGGTCCGCGCTGAGGTGCCCAGTGCGCATGTGGTCAGCGAAGGCCAGCGGCTTCGCGGTTCGCACTCACGCTTCCTGTTGACCCGCTCATCGGAGGCCATCCTGAACGACCTGGCGCCGGGGGAAGGCTTCGATGCCATCGCCAAGCGCTTCAGCTTTAGCGTCGCCGGCGCCGTGCGCGTGATCAGCCATGCGGTGCTGCCGAATGGCGCCGAGTGGGAAGACCTGACGCTGCCCGTGGGGGACTACCGTGACCTGCTTGACGAGCCGATGCATGTCCGTCACCTGAGCAGTGAGGAGGACTATCCCAGTGACCTGGCCAAGGAGGCCTTCGATGCGCAGATGGCGACACTCGGGGTACCCGCCGCGGCCCGCGTGATCGTTCTTCTGAAGGACAGGGGCTTCCAGGCCTATCGGCTTTTCGGCGACGAGGTTCATGCGCTGGCGGTGATGGCTGCTTCGCCATTTCAGCCACGGCTCACGGCAGACCATGTCGCGCTCTCGCTCAAGCAAGTGGCCGTGGTCGGATGTGGCTCTCTCGGCAGCAAAGTGGCCACCTCGCTGGCCCGCTGTGGTGTGCGCAGCTTCGTCCTGGTGGACGATGACATCTTCACTCCCGACAACGTGGTTCGCCACGACCTGGATTGGCGTTCGGTCGGGTTGCACAAGGCGGATGCCCTGGCGAGCCGCTTGGGCCTGGTCCATCCCCGAGTGGCTGTGACAACCCGGCGCAGCAAGCTGGGCGGCCAAGAATCGGGGATAACCTCCGAAAGCATCATTGCCTCGATCGCGGGTGCTGACCTGGTCATCGACGCTACGGGTGTGGCCGAGACGGGCAATCTGCTGGGGGTCTTGCGCGAACGCGTGCACGTGCCGATTCTCTGGGGTGAGGTGTTCGCAGGCGGGATTGGCGGCTTGATCGCTCGGCAGCGCCCGGGCATCGAGCCAAGCATTGGCCTGATGCGCCGCGCCATCGAGAACTGGTTTGCCGACCACGACGTGCGCCCACCGGACATCTTCGTCCCCGATGAGCCCTACGCCCGCCAAGACGGCGAACAGGTCTTTGTCGCCGACGACGGCGATGTAAGCACCATCGCCAGTGCCATGACTCGCTTGGCCGTGGACACCTTGCTGAGCCGATCGCCGTCCCACTTCCCCCACTCCATCTATCTGATCGGGATGGCCCCTGAAGGGCCGTTCACGCAGGCGTTTGACACCCGTCCCATCGAACTGCCGCCGGTCGATGAACCGCTCGAAACGCAAGTCCTCACCAAGGCCGAGCACGACGAGGCGGTGGCCATGTTGGGCAACATGTTTGGTCAGGACGTCGTTCAATGATGCGGGTCACGATCACCCCACAGGCACTCGAGAAGCTGCGCGCCGCCTTGCAACACACGCCCGACCGCGAGGTGGGCGGCGTATTGGTGGGCCAACACCTGGGAGATGATCTCTTTGCGGTGCTCGACCTCAGTGTCCAGACCACCGAGGGGACCCGGGACCACTTTGTTCGAGATCCCGCCCTCCATCGGCCGTTCTTGGACGCGTTTTTTGAGCGCACAGGCCGCGACTACGCGACGTTCAACTACCTGGGCGAATGGCATTCGCACATCCACGTCGCCGCCGTGGCGAGCGGCACCGACGTGAGCACGATGCAGGCCCTCGTGGCTGATCCAGCGGTCAACGCCGCTATGGCGGTTTTAGTGATCGCAAGGCTCGGTCCACTACATCGGCTCGAGATGTCGGCCACCGTGTTCCGCAACGGGCATCACCCACACCCCGTGTCACTTTCAGTCACCGACTTAGGCAGCGCATCGTCTGTTCCGGCGACCCCCACCACACCATCGGCTCAGATCACTCGAGGAAATCCATGAAAGGACGTTACGAAGATCCGGCTGCACTCAAAGAGGCCCTGCTGGGCCAGCGCATCATTCAGGGCGAAGA
The DNA here is from genome assembly GCF_054055715.1 of Luteibacter sp. PvP120. NCBI lineage: Bacteria > Pseudomonadati > Pseudomonadota > Gammaproteobacteria > Lysobacterales > Rhodanobacteraceae > Luteibacter > Luteibacter sp. PvP120. The sequence goes on from NZ_JBSRXP010000003.1 coordinate 245,983, forward strand.
GGCTCTGGCAGATGCGCTGATTCCAGAAGGCTCGTTGGTCGAGTTTCAACCGGGCGAGACGGTCATCACGCAAGGCACCTTCGACCGGGACGTGTATTTCTTGTTGTCGGGCACCGTGCGCATCATTATCAACGGCGTGCGTCACCATACCCGCAGCAAGGGCGATACCATCGGCGAGATGTCGGCGCTGAACGCGTCCATCGCTCGGTCCGCCACCCTGGAATCCGAAGGCGTCAGCGTCGCGTTCAAGGTCGACGGTCCGCGATTCGTTGCCCTGTTGAATAAACACCCGCAGGCATGGCCGCGCTTGGCGTCTGAGCTTGCTGCGCGCATCGAACAGCGCAACCAGTATGTAAACCCGACAAATCGACGCCCGCGAGTGTTCATCATCAGCTCGCTCGAAGGCAGGGAGATTGCCAGTGCCATCCAGCAAGGGCTTGAGTACGAAGATATCGCCGTCGAAGCGTGGGACGATCACAACATCTTTCCACCGGGCGCTTATGTGCTCGAAACGCTCGAGAAGGAGGTCGCTTCGGCTGACTTTGGCATTGCCATTGTGAGCCCGGATGATTTGGTGCGGGCCCGCGAAAGGGCTCAGCCGGCGCCGCGCGATAATGTCATTTTCGAACTAGGCTTCTTCGTCTCGCGGCTGGGTCGTCATCGCACTCTGCTGTTGACCCCACGTAACTCGCCAGACACTAAGATCCCAAGCGACTATAAGGGTATTGTGCCCATTTCTTATAAAGAAGCGTCCGATGACCAGAAGCTCGCATCGGCCATAAAGCCGACCGTGACCCAGATCATCAATGTGATCAAAGAACGCGGTATGCGCGCTTCGTATCAGGTCGCCCAGTAATTGCGACGCGAACGCGGCGCTTTTCGCCTCCCCGAGCATTTTTCCGTGGCCTAGTAATGAGAAAGCTCTTTTTCAGGAAGGACTCATGACGTTTGAATTGGTGCATACCTGGGTGACGTGCGGGTTGGCGATCGTCGGGGGCATTCTTCCGGTACACAGCTATTGCCGCTTAGTGAAACGCCAAAAACGTAAAGGCCCGGCCGCCTACGCGAAGTGGTGGAGTGCTGAGAAACGGAGCGCGACCAATCGCGAGATCCTGACCGTCGCGATATGGATAGTTATAGTGGCATTTGGACTGACCGCACCCTTGTATGCGTTGGACAAGGAGGCCGGCGGCTTGAACGCCATGTGGAACTACGTCTCGTTTGCTGGGCCGTGCGAGGCCGCATTGGTTGTGGGTTTGGGCATTCTAAAGTTGAAGCCGCATGTGAGCCAGCCCCTGACCGAGGTAGACTTTCGATATTACTTTGCTGGCATCCCGTTGCTGCTGCTGGGCTACGGTGGCTTCCTCGCGAAGAATACGAGTGTCTTGGCCACGCACGGGGCGTGGTTCATGCTTATCACCGCCAGCGCAGTCCCCCTTGTGGTGCGCCGGGTCTGGCACTACGGCGTGCCTATCCCTCGCGATTGCGAGTCCGACACAGGCCTGCTGTTTACCCTCATGAGTATAGGGAGTCTGACGGTCTTCTACGTGCGGTATCTCGTCAACTTCGGCCTGACTTAGCTCGTCAACGCGTGGATGATGGCAGGCACCAAAGCGGCTGCAAGGCAGCCGATCACCAGCGCCGCAGTGATGCGCCAATGCCAGTCGACGGGTCGCTTCACCGGCTCGTTCGAGGTGGAATCAACGGTGGGCTTGGAAGTGCCCACGAGGGTCGCGTGGTCGATGGCGGGCGCGGTCATGCTGCGATGCTCGGTAGCGGAGAGTAGCCACAGTACTAGCACGGCCTAAACTTTCGTCAATCGCCCAGCGGCACGACCTTGAACGGCCGTTTGAGCCGCTCGCGCCTGCGACGTTCACTACGCGCCGATCCGGAAGACACTGCCGAGCATTTCAAGCGACTCAGACCAGACTTCGCGCTGATCGCAGTCATGGCCAAACGCTCGCGGAGGTTGAGCGAAAGTTCAGTCGCTTCGCGAAAACCCTGCAAGGATCCGGAGTGCAGCCGCAGTTAATGACGCTCGAGAAAGACGATCTATCGGAATCTCCGATACCATGAGCCGGTTCGCCACCACTAGAGCAGTCAGCAAGCGGCGCAGTATCGGCACTTCGCTCGACCGCCCGGCAATCCCGTGATCCGAACAGCGCTGCTATCGTGCGCATCAGCTTACAGGGCCAAAGGCTGACACGCGTCCGCGATAGCCTACTACCCCAGCTTTTGACGGTTCGGTGCGCCGACGTCGCCACCTCGAATCCATCCGGTCTTCAGGCGCGTGGACATCCTTCCTTCCGGCGCCTGCGCCGAGCGTCGCCACCTCCATTTCCGCCGGCACCGTGGAGCTGCCGTATCGCGCATGGCTATCGCGTTGGATAGCAAGCCGCCAATCCGTATTCAGTCGGCGACTTGCGCCATTTCGCGTCGATGGCCTGCGCCAGCTTCGTCAGAGTAGACCCACAGGCCTTCGCCCAGTCTGCCAGTTGCACGGCATCCAAGCGGATCACGCCCCGCTCCGCCGACGACACATAGGATTGCGAGCGCCCCAGCCGCTCCGCCAGCTCGGCTTGCAATAGGTCCGCCTCTTCCCGCATCGCCCGCAACGCGTCTAAGACCGCCTGATTCTCAGGCCGGGTTTGGCTCTTCTGGGCTATTGGCTTCCGGGGGCGCGGCGTCTTGGGCATGGGCACGTCTAGGCAAAATCTGACCTGACGCTATAGCCAAGGTTTGCGTACGACGACTTCGTTTATCCAATGTTTTGATATATGGCCTGAGATTACGTTAGCCTCTTCCCGCCAGATGATTGGCCACCTCGGGAAATCACCATGCGTCGCCTGACCGCTTTCGCTCTGATCTTCGCCTCTTCCGCCGCCAGCGCTGGCCAGGCAGACGTCTGCTATTCCGCCAGCGCTCCAGGCGATTCGCCCAACAAGCTCACCGCCTCGACGGCCTTGGACTGCCCTTCCGCCGGCCGCCATACCCTGCCCCAGCTCGCCCAAGCCGGCTGGTCGGTCGCCTCGGTGCAATCGGTCGTCGTGGACTACTCCCCCGACCCGGCCACCCACATGCCGCGGAGCGCAACGGCTTGGATGCTGGTCATTCAAAAGGGGTCCCCATGATCCGCGGCTTCGCCACCCCGGCCGTCTTCGTCCTCCTGACGCTCGCCGGATGCTCCCATGACGGCGGGTCAGCGCCGCCGTCGGTCCAAAGCGTCCCTGGGCCGACGACCACCGCGGCCTCCGGTCCCGCTCCCGCCTCTGTGCCTGCAACCGCACCGCCGACAGCAACGGTGACCGCCGCCGAGAAGCCGTTCGACCACTATCGGACGCCGGCCGATGACGCCCTAGCCTGGGTTGCGACCTACTACGCCGTGGCCGGCACACCGCCGGACTACCCGGCCGTGGCCGCTCGGCTGGATCCTGAGTTCCAGCGGACCAGCGATGCATTCGCCCGGCGCGACGCGGTGGCCGCCATCAAAGCCAAGCTCGACGCCGCGATCGCAGTGGCCAAAGCCAACCCGTATGTGCGCCTGCCGCCGGTGTTGGGAACCCTGCCCGCCTACGACCTCGAGCACGGCCATTACGACCTGTTGCCCCTCATCGGGCCGGACCTCCGGGTGAGGGTCGCCGACGGCGCCGCCAGCGTCAGCTTTGCGCCCAGCCCAGGCGTCGCCGCTTACACGCCCGCGAGCGAGGCCGACGCCCGCCAACTGGAACACGCCATCAGCAGCAATCCGCTGGGCCGAAAAGTCCAAGTGGCGGTCTATGGGAAGGTCCTGGCGGCGACGCTCCGAGGCGGCGAGCCGCAACTCACGGTCATGCCCAGCCGCGTGGTCCTTGAGAACTACCTCATCGGCAAAGACCCCGAGCCCTTGTTCACCGCCACGGTGCCCTGACCGCCCCATGGCCGCTGCCTTGCGGTGGCCGGTTACTCCCACATCGGAGACCCCCATGATGCTTGTGCTTGGCCTGGCCGCGCTTGGCGCCGCGGGTGTGTTCGCCGTGGTGCGCCGAACGCCGAGCCCACCCGCACGTCCGGCAGCGGCTCGGCCCCGCCCCCTCGGCGCTTGGCGCGCCGCTGCCTCGGAAAGCCCAACCCTGCGCTTGGCGGTCGACGCCATGCACAGCCACACGGATCTGATTCGTCAGATGGCCGACGGCTGGCTTTTGTCGGCGAACCAGAATGTGCGGGAGCCCGACACCTTTTGCGCCAATGTCCAACGCTCCGAGGAATTGGCCGGTCGGCTTGAGGACGAGTGCATCGCGGTCATCGCAGAGCTGCGTGAGCTGGAGCAAAAGCGCGATCGGGTCGGGCTTTACGACCTGCGCCGGGAACAGGCCCTCCAAGTGGCCACCTGGGCCGACTCGGTCAACCGGGTGCTGCGCGCACGGGTGGTCGAGCTGGCCCAGACCCAAGGCGTCCGGCCCGAGGACCTGATCACCGCCGGTGCCAAGACGGCCTCCCCCGTGACGATGGCCAAGGTCGAGGCACTGATGACCCGCCCCGCGGACCGGGGCCCTCCCTCCCTCAAGGACTTGCTGGCATGACTGATCTCGACTTTGCCCGGTACAACACCAAACAGCTGCTTGCCCATTGCCAAGGCAACCAGCGTTCGCTGGCGTTGAATCCGTTGGGCTATCAGCAGTATCAACGCGACGCCCTGGCCCGCGCCGCGCGCAAAGAGGCCGAGATCGATGAGGAATGCCGCGCGTTTCGCGCGTGGCGCTCGGGCTTCTTGGGCCCGCGCCGGGAGGCTTGGGCGCACCTGGACGAGGCAAGCCACCGGGCCATGCAGCAGGCGCTGGGCGAGTTGCTGCGGTTGCAGACGGCTTGGGCCACGCTTGCGCCGATGGTGACGCCCGACGAACGCGAGCATTGGTTGGCCCGATTGCCAGCGGGTAGTGCCGTCCCGGCGCCCCCTGCCGAAAACGCCGATCACTAACGGACCGGAGGGCGTCCGCGCCCGCCCTGGACCACTACACTCCATCCCTCTGCACTTGCCAAGGACGCGCCGTGCCCGACCTCGACTCTTCAGCTCCCCTACCGCTCGCCACCGTCATCGCTGCCACCGTGGCGCTTGATGATGCGCTGGGTCGTGGGCACTTTCCGCAAGCCCGGCACCATGCGCGCGTGATTGCGCTGCGCGCCGACGTCAACGATTTCCCCGAGGTGGCCTCAGGTGCCCGAGGCCTGATGGTCGCGCTCAACGCGGTTCGTCCCGAGCGTGAGGTGTGGGTGCGATCGCTCGACCAGCTCCATTTCGCCATCGACCGAGCGCTAGATGCCTCGGCGGTGGAGAGCGCATCGTGAGGCGAAGCGTCGAGTTTCCAACGGCCAGCACAGAAGGATTACTCAGGACGGTTGGTGAACTGACTGCCAGGTAGTGAGCACACGCAAGAGTTGTGGACAATCTCGCAACGCTTACCGTCAAGATGCCACCACCGTAGGGCTAAGCCGTAGCCGCTTGGTCTTGCGCAAAACGTTCTCGCCACTCCCGGCTCATACCATCCGACTGACGAAGAATCATCGGCACTTCAATTGCCGCGTTCTCATCTACTTCTATGCCCATCGCATGCAGAACGGTCTCCACAACCCCACTCCCATCGTCGAGGAGATCTTCGTAAAAGATACGAATAGGCGCCACTCCCGTCCGTTCGAAGATGTCTTCCCAAGACTTCTTTTGTTGCTGGACGCTGTATAGACATGACTTGATGTGATCAAAGTCGTAAGGCACATCACGCGTGTTCTCCACTCCCGCAAACCACGTCTTGCTTCGACGCGCCCTGGAATACGACATCGCCTGACCAATCTCGTCCTGTCGCGTCAAATATACGACATAGTTCGGGGTGATCTCTTCCAACAACTGGGGGTAAGACCGCGCAATCTCGATGTAATTCGCTGGAAACATTTTGAAGCCAAAGACGCCGTTCAGCGAAGTTCGGAGTCGCCGAATGTCGCGCCAATAGTCTCGAATACGCTCAGCCGGAATCAGACCTTTCTCATCGGGGGTATACCCCAATCGGCGAAAGACCTGCCCCATGACCGGGAAATTCAGATACTCCATCGGAGCGCCAAGTAAGCCGCTTTGCCACAGTCGGATTGCGCAGTAAGTGGAACCCGAGCGAGGGACCGTCGCTAACATGTAAGAGCCAAGCGGCTCCGCGCCAAAACAATTGAAATCCGCCTGCGCGCTATAGAGACGATGAATCACATGCATCCGTTCGGCTACTCTTGTATCCGCTGACATTGCTCACTCCGCCAGGCATGTGGCAGGGGCCTTGTCCAACTTGCCGCTCCCGAAGAAATGTCGCTTAAACTCCTCTTTTGCCCACTCGTCGGCATTGGCAACCTGAGCTGGGGTCAGCGACCGGCTCAGCGTTTTAGCGTTCAAATCGAGGAGCTGGGAATAACTCCCTTCGGCCCCGTATTGCAGTAGCCGAGTCGCACGGTATGCCGTGAATGGCAAGCCTATGTTGACCTGTCCCGCTAAGCTTTGCCCACGGTGCGATAGGCTATCGGGTGGCGTGGCAAGGGTTTGAACCATGCGCCAATCACCCGCAGCCATGCGCGCCTTGACATACGATGCAGCTTCCGCGCCGTAAGCCTCAATATCTGATTTCTCCGTGGGAAAATAGCCACCATCAATAAAGCACAGCTGTGCATCCGCGTCCCCCGCACGAGCGGCGCTCGCCGTGGCACGGGTCAGATCCTCCTGCAAACGAACAGGGTCAGTCGCACAATCGGACTTGCTCAGCGCGGCGTTCATTGCACTTGACTCTTCAGGCAAGGACCGGCACTCAGCAGGTGCAGCATTCGCGCCAGTAGCTGATGCGCATTGCTGACGTTTCAGCTCAAGTGTCCGAACCTTGTCTGCCCTGGACACGCAAGCCTTTGTTGCCGTGAACTGCGCGTGCTCAGCCATTCCTGATCCGGCGCTCCGAGAATTACTCGCCGATTGACTCAGTGGCGCGTCCTGTACCGGAGCGCTGGCCTGCGAAATCTCATCCTCCTTAACCGACTCAGCAAATGCTTGCGAATCTGAATCCGCTTGGGCCACGTTAGCGGGTTGCCGATTGGCTGCATAGGCGACCGCAACCACCCCTGCCGCCAGTAATACTAGGATCAACTTATGATGGGAGCGCATAGTGTTACCTCACCGGATGAACACGAGACTGTCTGACTACTCAGCACACTGAGCGCCGTTGTCACTCAGATAAGCCTGCTCGGCGGCCTGCCCCGCCGCAGTTGCACCAGCCTCTGCAGCTGCTGCTTGTTCGGCGGTCATCGAGGCTGTGTTGTTGCGTTGGTGATACCACTCGTGTGTCAACGTATCCACCGTCTGGGCATCGGAATCGAACGCCCGCATGTACAGCGTGCTATGAGGAGGCGTACTGACCAAGGTCCGCCCATTCAGGGAAATCCATGCATTCCCACCAGCCGGCGGCGTACCCGGCGCGTCATAAGTCCCCGCCGTCTGGAAACCCACTTCTCGCCCGGATGAATCCAAGCTGGCAAAGGCATAAAGCGGCGAGAAATCCGTAATGCCGCCGGGAGCCGCGGACGCCCCGCCATACACCTGAGCACAATGGGTAAGGCGAGCCTGCTGCTGACTTGATGGATACACGGGCGTTGGAGTTGAGCCACCGCCTCCGCCACCACTGCCACCATCCCCGCCGCTGCCGCCATTACCGTCGCCGCCACCGCCACCGCCACCGCCACCTGACGGAGGGCCAACGGTCGCTGTTACCGAACAGCCCCCCGGACCACAGGACCCGTGCGACTCCGTGGTGAGATTTGCACCGGCGATGAGCTGAATTTCCGCGGGCGTCAACGCTCGCATCTTCGGAGCTGGAGCACAGCTGTTTTCCCCAGGAGCAGCGCCGCAGCCCCGTGACGTTCCTGTGGGTGGGGCGGCCTTAGCAAGAGTGACATCCCCCACCGCTGGCGAAGCCAAGGCGACAGCACTAAGACAGGTTGCGCCAAAGCTGACAGCTACTGACACATTTCGATGATGCATGCACCACTCCTTTTTGCAGATTCTCATCACTTCGAATGCAACCGTCCTCTGCCGCACAAGGGCGTCGAACGCTGACGTTCAAGCACACCTACCCTGCTAGCCTGTGCCGATTTTAAACCTGACCCTTAGCCTACCACTTCAAGTTTCCTACTTGGCCAAGTTTTAATAACCGATATCTTACGATTTTGCCGAAGATGCGCAGACTATCCGAAGGAGATTCCGTATCAATTACGGCAAGACAAAACCACGGGCGCACATCAGCAAATAAGACAAGATTGGTTCAAGCTCACCATGGTACTGAGCTTGTCGAAGCCGGATGAGATAGCCGCATCGCGAGAGCGCCGACAGCTCATGGAGAGGTAGATACAGGCTGCCGCGAACATCCGTATTAAGGGACCAATGGAACATGGCGCGCGCGGCACGACCATTGCCATCGTCGAATGGATGCAGATTCATTAAAGCGAGCATAAGCACTGTAGCCGCCAGCCCGGGGTGTTTTCGATGGTAAACACACCAATACTGACAAATTGCCCTCATTCTTCCGGTAATTTCTTTTGGATCCGGGTATTTCACAGACACTGATCGCGCATCAGCCCGTGATTGAACCTGGCCACTGCGGTATCCCTGCCTTTCAGGGCAAAGATGGCACTGAATTGCAAGGATGTAAGACTCCAGATGTTCGACGCTGAAACATTCACCTGGGTTCAATCTTGGAATCGGGCCGTCGCGAAGGGCGCGCAACTCGGTCGATGTTTTTTCGTGGACCGGGATTTCTGTCACCGCACCGACGACAAAAGAAGAAAGAGGATGAGTCAGCGACTCCCTAGCAAAGGGAGCGGGGTCGTCCCTGGCAACGGGATGGCCCTGAAGCCAAACTTCGACCCGCTTCATCGCTTCGGACGGATGCGCCACCGAAAACACAAGGGCCAGCTGCTCAGCTAGATCTAATACACGCTGAGGCAGTTTTTCCGGATCAGGCAAGTCCATAAGGGGCATCGCTACAAGCATTGCCAAGCCTTGCTCTTGCGGCGCGACCCTTGATCCAAAAAATCAGCCATGGCGCGCATCACGACGGTCAAGCACTCCTCGCTTCCGAAGTAGCTCGATGATTTCGTTGGCCAAAAATCTTGGTGACGCCAACTCGCTGTCGAGCCGCAGCTCAGGGCTCAACGGCACCTCGTACGGGTCATCAATGCCTGTGAACTGTTTTAACAGCCCTGCTCGCGCTTGCGCATAGAGCCCTTTGACATCGCGTCGTTCGCAGACGGCGATGTCTGTGCTGACGTATACCTCAATAAAATCGGCAACAGACGACACCAGTGTTCTTGCCGCCAAACGCGCCCCCGCATAGGGTGCGATCGGCGCACAAATCGCAATACCGCCATGCCGCGCCACCTCCGTGGCGACATAGGCAATTCGCAAGATATTCGCATCCCGATCCTGCTTGGAGAAACCCAGCCCCGCGGACAGTACGGTCCTGACCTCGTCCCCATCAAGCATCGTCACGACTCGTCCTTCAAACTCCATCAACTGTGCCTTAAGGGATTCAGCAATTGTTGATTTTCCGGCTCCTGACAGACCTGTCAGGAACACGACGCAACCTCGTCGTGCATCCCGTGAAGCTTCCCGAAGCCGACGCTCCACCTCCGGGTAGGTGTACCAAGGGGGCAGGTCCTCGCCCGACCCGAGCAGACGCCTCAGCTCAGTTCCCGATATGTCAACGGACGGCTCATCGGGTTCCAATTCTGAGGTGGAAACAAACACACCTCTACCGGGCGAGTACACCATGGGAGGAAACGCCAGGATTTGAATCGGAAGCTCATCGTTCAGCGACTCCAAGAGACGCTGAGCCGCCAAGGGCTCATAGAACAGTTTCCCGGTGACATCCTGTCCAGGTCCTGCGTGGTCGCGGCCGACGATGAAGTGGGTTGCACCGAAGTTGGAGCGAATTAGGGCGTGCCACAGCGCTTCCCGCGGACCCGCCATGCGCATCGCGAGCGGCAGAACTGCAAGCTTCACACGGTCGGCGGGATATCGATCAAGAACCGCGCGATAGCAGCGAACCCGTGTATGCACATCAACATCGCCAGGCTTTGTGGTGCCGACCACTGGGTGCAGAAGCAATCCGCCGGCCTGCCCTTGAAGCGCGCGTTGAGTGAGTTCGACATGTGCCCGGTGCATCGGGTTTCGCGTCTGAAATGCGACGACGCGTTCCCATCCGCGCTCACGGAACCAAGCTCGCAGCTGGAAGGGGGAAAGGCGCAGGTCAGTAAAATCGTGATGATAATCCCGCTCCAGGCCTTTGACAGGGCCGCCGAGGCAGACCGGTTGCCGCATGACGGTGTCTCGCACGCCGGGATGGAATTGATCGGTCGTGCCGAACACCTGAAGAGCCTCATGCGCGTAGTCGGGTCGGAACTTACTGGTGACCGTCATAACCGCGAGCAGAGACCCCTTTGGGTCTTTCAACACGATCCGATCGCCGGTGCTCACTGAGGTCGAAACCACTTCACTCACATCAAGCGTCACGGGAATGGGCCAAAGCCTGCCTTCTTCAAGACGCATGTGGGAGACGACGCATCCATAGTCGTTTTCCCCAAGAAACCCTGAAAGTGGAGAAAATCCTCCATTGAGAATCAGCTCCAAATCACAGCGCTGCCTTGGATTCAGTGTGACCGATAGAAGGCCGGCCGTCTCACGGCGCAACACCTCAGCTTCGGCATCCGATGCATACCATTCTTGGACTTGTCGCCCATCGTTAATGGGCGCTTGAAGCGGAGATGTATGCTTTGCACGGAACGACATCTAAAGCCTCTCGACTGTGACTTGATTGAACGCAAGAAACACCGCTTCGTGCAACTGTAGCCCTTGCGGCTTCCCCATTGCAAAAGCGAACGCTATTGGCACTTTGGCGGCTTCCGTAAGTTGAGCCGCCATGGCTCGCGACGCCGACGAGGCCCGGTTCTGCCCTCATCGCCCAGTGTCGAAAATGGATTCCAATGGGCAAGCGGGCGTTGTCGTGGCAGCCATCGGTCGAGCCGATGTTTTTGTGCCGCCAGGATCAGTGCCAGCGCTCGGGCTCGGTGCGGGAACGATTCGTGTCGCGGGCGTGCTTGATACGGCACCGCCCACGCTTTTCGCAGACGAGCAAAATAGTGCTTCCCGCCACTCTATCGACCTCTCACGGATATCTCGCAACTCTCTGCGGACTTGTGAGATCGAAAGGTAGCCATACCTCATGCTGCTTCAACGCGCCAGCAGGTTTTCCTGTGCCGCGTCCAAGGCTTCCGCTAGCTCAAGGATTCCACCGCCATACCCGGGCGCTGGAATACTCCCTTCCGCTCGCAACACCCTCGCCAAGCCCTGGGCCGCTACGACGATCGATTCTTGCCCTTCGTCAGCAGCGTCTGCAGCAATCCGAGCCAGATGCACGCGTGCTTTATCGAAGTCCTTCTCGAGAACGGCATGGCTCATGAGCGCAGCCTGCCGGCTCAGCGCAGCCAGTGCCTCGATGGCGTCATCATGAGTGTCCATGGGGCATCGTAATCCGGGCCGCTTCGGTCAGCAACGCCGCGGAGGGCCTTGCTAGCCCCAATTAAGCATGATCATGCCTCGCTGACGATGGGAGCACCCCAGCCGTCGTAGCTCACCTGGAAGAGCGCGGCGATGCACTGCATAAATCTCGCTACGGAAAGCACGGCGTACTGTTCCACTGCCATCGAGATCGTCGCGACAACGCGATATCCGCCGTGGGCCGGTATCGGTAATCGCCGCTGCGACGCCGCAGCGCGCCCTAGTACGCGCTACGCTGGCTTCTTGACCGAGAGGTCTCGCGGTGCATCCACCCGTTGCGTGAGGTTCCAACCTCGTTCCAGTGCTTCAAAGGCCTCTGGTCCCACCCATGCATAGTCCACGCGTCGGAAGTGCTTCTTCACTGCCGTCGTAGCGCGGCGGTATAACGCTTTCGATTGCTGAGTGAGTGCCATTGTCGCGAATCGGCCGTAGATAACGACCTCTCCATCGAATGCGCCCGACGGCGAAAAACTGATGCCGGTTGGATTGACGCCCTCAAAAACGCCATAACGCTCGAAGTCGGGGAACACTTTGTGTTCGAATCCGACCGTCTCGGCAGCATCCAGCACCAAATACGACGCACCCGCGAGCCAATCGGGCGCCGAAGCCCGCCCCAAGTCAGGAATCTCACGATAGCTTCTGTAAACAGTGAAGTCGAGCGAGGGGCCGAAACCGTTCTGCACATATTTCACGGGCTCGCCAGCCCTGTGCTCAAGGGCCTCGAGCACAGGGTGTAGATCGCGACCCATTGCATAAAAATGAAGTTGGCTCATCGCTTGGGGACCAAAATTAGGACATCACTCGGTGCCGCTTGCCGAATCGCGTCGGCGGCTGCTGCCTCACCCCTCGTCGGAGTAACCCCGTCAGCGTAGGTCGAGACGGTCTGTACGCGCAAGCGTACTGGGCTAGCTCCTGGCTGATTGTATTGCAAGGTCATGTCCGCGTAGCGTCCGCCGTTTGCCGTCGGAATATATTCTTCAGGCCCGTAACCCGCGCCAGCAACCGGTGTGAACCCAAGCCCCTCCAGTTCCAATCGCAAGTCAACATTCTGCGCCCGGGTTGCCGCCCCACCCCAACGCCCACCACTGCCGTTCAAGTAGCGCTGCTGATACTCGAAGCGACGCTGCGCGTCGCTTTCGCCTGGCTTGTTTTCGCGGAACTCCGGCTCACGGCCGCACTCGCCGTTGCGCATCTCGTAGTCGAAATTAGCGCGAGCCAGGGACATGCCGGCCAAGTTCGGTCCCTGACGCGGGGCCAAGAATTCCATGAACCGTTCGCGCTCCAACTCGTCTTCGTCGCGCGCCTCTTCTTCCAGACCTGATGGGTCAACCGCGTGACTGGGGTTGCCGCCCACGTAGGCGTAGGTCGAGGCACCCGCGCGGAGACCCGCAGGGTCACTCTGAAGGTATCGACCGGTCGCCGGGTCATAAGCGCGGTGCCCGTTGTGCACCAACTGGCTTTCGGTATCGAAATATTGGCCCGGGAAGCGCAGATTGAACCGAAGCGTGCCCGTAGGCGCCGCTTCCCCGAAGGGGTTGGCCTTGACCGGCCACGCCCACTGCACAGCGCCAGCTGCGTTGGTCAGGGCCCTCGGCGTGTCGTGGGCATCTGCATGCACATACCACACCGCTCCATCATCCACCGCGCCGACTGGCGTGGTGCCCAGCCAGATGTAGTCCCGGCGCGTGGCGCCCAACTCGGCGAGCAAGCGACCTTCGGCTGCGTAGGCAAACCGGGTGGTGGCCGAACCGACTGACTTTGCGACGCGCTGGTCCAGCGCGTTGTAAACGTAGGTCGCCACAGTGCCGCCACCCTGCTGCACCACCGTCATTTGGCCACGGCTGTTGTACCCGTAGCCCCAGGCCGTGCCAGCACTGGCGTTGCCAGTCGTCGACCCATTGGCATCGTAAGTGCGTGACCCGGTGCCGATGCTGGTCAGCCAATGGCTGTTGGCCTGATAGCCGTATGCACCCGTTGCCAGCCCAGGCGCTGCTTTGGTCAGCCTGTCGCCGGTGCGGTTGTAGGTGTAGGCCTCAAGCGCCTTGCCGGTGGCATCGTTCACCGAGGTGAGACGATACAGCGGGTCATAGGTGTAGGTTTCCGTTGCCGGGTTGGCACCGGCCACGTCGCCCAGCGCAGTCACATCGCCCGAGGCATTTCGTGCCCAATGGATGGAGAGCACGGGGCTGGTGACATCGCTTGCTTGGTAGTTCGCATCGTAACTGCGGCCGACCACCTGGCCGCTGCCCAAGGTATAGGCAGTCAGAGGCCCAAATGGCATGTAGCTGGCGCCGTTGACGACGACCGTCGCCGCGCCCTTTGCCGGGGTCACCGTCACCTTGATGGCCTGGCCGGCGGCATCGCGGGCGTACTCGGTTACCAAGCCGGTCGGACTGGCGACCGCCGCCACGCGCCCGGCCTTGGTGTAAACGTAATCCGTGATGTCGGTGACCGTTCCTTGCGTTTGCCGCTGCTCGGTCAAGCGACCTTGGTTGTCGTAGCAATACACCGTCGTGACGGCTGCTTCCACCAGGCGCGTCAGACGACCTACCGAGAACGAGTTGACACAGCCCGTGGCGCTGTTGGCCTCGTCATAATGCAACGCCACATTCAGTTGCGCGTCGGCGTAGACCGCGGAGGTTTTGCGCCCTAGCGCGTCAAACCCCTGAGTGACGACGGTGCCCTTGGCATCCGCGTGGGTCAGAGGATTGCCCGCGGCATCGAAGGTTCCGGTTTGCGTGCCGGAATCGGGACTGGTCACGCCCATCGCATTCTGTAGCCCGTCGAACGCGTATGTCGTCGTGAGGCCATTGGGGTCAGCCACGGACTTGAGCTGGTCGAGCGCGTCGAACGTGAACATCGTCGACGTGGCTTTTGTGGTTGCATCTGCGCCGTTTGCGTTGGCAACGCTGGTCACCAAGCGGTTCAGTGCGTCGTAGGTGTCGTTGCGAGCAATACCCAACCCGTCCTTCGCCGCGACCAAGTTGCCGTTCGCGTCGTAGCTACCGCTTGCGGCGGCATCGAACACCACATGACCGAGCCCATCGGTCACGCTGAGCAGCTGGCCGCGCGTGTTGTATTTGCGAGATACGCTGCGCCGGGACACGCCCTTGGGATCGAAGGTTTCTACCCTCGTACGATTGCCCGAGGCATCGAGCGTGTAGTGGATGTGCTCACCCAGTCCATTGGCCATATCAACCAGACGGTGCGCGTCGTCGTAGCTGTAAGTCACCGCCACCCCATCGGAATCGGTCATTGACTTAAGTGCGCCAGTGGCGTCGTAGGTCAAGGTGGTCGTGGCATCGCTGGCCGAGGGCGACCCGCTCGCATTGGCGCGCACGGTGCGGCTAGCCAGCCAACCCCGCGACGTATAGGTCACATCGGTGAGAACGCTGTTGGCATCCCGAGTTCGGGTGAGTCGGCCATTTCGGTCGTAAGCAAGCGCTGTCGTGACCTGACCCAGGGCATTCGTCACCTGATATGGGTCGCCCGACCGATGACATGCCTCACCAACGGTGCCGCAACCGCTTTCATCGGTCGTGAGGTAGTAGCTGTATTGCGTGCGGTCGATGACATCCGTGCGCGGGCCGTCCATGCTGAGCAACAGGCCCACCTGCGGGCACTGCGTACTGTCCACTGCGTCACAGTAGGTGTAGGTCGTCTGCCGAATGCCGGACGGCGCATTCGCCTGGCTGCCGCAGGCGTAGGCTGCCGTGACGGCCGGGTCCACCGCACAGTCGGCCGTGACTTGACCCCGAGCGTTATATGCCCACGCCGACTTGGCCACGACCGCGCCACTGGCATCGGCGACCGTTTTGGTCAACGGCTGGCGATGCGCCACGTCCCAAGTGGTCGTGGTCGTGCGCTGCGTCTTGGTCCCTGAGGCTTCAATGGTCTGGAGCAGTAAGCCGTTCGCATCATAGGTCGTCTTGGTGACCGCGCCTCGGAAATCAGTGTAACTTGCGGGGTAGCCCCGCGTGTCGTAGGTCTGGTTCTGCCAAGGCTGATTGCATTGCGTCCCGCACAAAGCATCCGCACCAGAAGGCTTGATGAGCGCTGAGCCATCGTCCGCGAAATAAAGCGTGACCTGCAGACCCAATGGGGTCGTGATGATCGCAGGCGTGCCGCCATTTTGATTGAAGTTGTAGTAGGAGATCGAGGTTTTGTCCGCCCCGCCGGCGAACTCAGACGCCAAAGCCCTGTTCGTCGCATTGAAGGTCGTGGTCTCAAAGCGAACCCCCTTCTCATCGATGACGCCGGTCAGCGCACCGGGGTATTTCGTCCCGGACGGGCTGTAGGCGACCTCGGCATAAACATATTGGCGGCTGGTCCCGTCAGGAAAGGTCACCTTATTCAGCACGCCCGAGGTCGCGTAGCTGTAGGTCACCGTATCGCCCGCGGGATTGACCAGCGCGCTCAGTCTGCTCGAAGCGTCGTACCGGAGCCCCAGCGAGCGACCCTGCGGGTCGGTCACTGCGATCAACAGGCCCGCTGCAGGTGCCGTCGTCGCTGGCGTCGTCGCATCACTGTAGGTGAGCGTGACCGTTCGCCCGCTATCGTCCGAGATACTCAGCAGTTTCCCATTGGGGTCGTAATGCTCGTTTTCATTCGTCGCCGCGACCCGGAGCACAAATCCCGAGAACTTGAGGCTCACCGGATCAACCGTCGCGGTCAGCGTCTCCGCGGCGTCTTTATCGGCCGTCCACGCGCCAGCATTTCCCGTGAAGCGCACGGTCATGCCATCGGGGCGGACGGCGTAGATCAATCCACCGCTCGTGCCGTTGTTGTTGGGCATGATGGTCAAGGATCGGTCGAACGAATGGCGCCACTTCAGCCCTAGGTTCGCCTTTGACACATAGGTGGACGAATTATAGAAGCGACGAAATGTGAGCCATGCAGACCCGGAGAAATCGGTGTCCTGTCGATAGGCATTGCCGTTGACCGCATTGATGGGATCGGCGACTAAGCTCGTCCCGACATCTGCCGTGTCGTCTTTGGTACGACCGTCGGCGCTACTACCCCGAGGCCCATTGGTATCCTGTTGTTGCCCCTCGCCGCCCGTGCACAGGGTCCGGCAGCCCCCCACGTTCTTCGGAGTAAAGCCGATGCCCGTCACGTCACTGGCTAGGATGGCAACACCGGTGTCACCATGCGTACTGATTTTAACGTAGGCCGCTTGATATCCATTGCCATACGTCACCGAGTAGGTGTAGGTGCCACACGTATGCGTGGAGCAAAACGCCTCCTCGTCCGCGATATAGTCTTGGACGGCTTCGCTGACGCTTGGAATACCGTCTCGCACACCCACGGGTGAGCTGTAGCTGTAAGGTGGCCCGTAGGACGTATCAGCGTAGGCGGTCGGGACAAACACGGCCCAAAAGAATGCGCCGAACGTGACGAGTGCCAAGCGGCGAGGAAGGCCGGTGCGGAGCAGCGAATTCATGCCGAGGTGCCTTCTGAGGATTCGCGAAAGAATACGGGCCGCCCGCTGTAGGCGTGTGCCGATAATGGCGTAGGCATTCCCCTACAAAATCGCAGCTTCTTGCGATTGACGATGCCGCATAACGAGGTCGGTCATACCGGTAGCCGCTCGCCTGAGTCGCGTGCTCCGACACTCAGTCTCAGGAGCCTCTTTTCATACACACGTACCTGTGGCGCGACCATCCGCGCGTCACCGGGTGGACACGCACCGCATTCATGATCCCCTGGACCTCAGAAAAACTGGTTGAAACCCTTCCGGTCATGGCAGCGCGACGGGGGCACACGATTCACCCGGCGATCTCTTAAGGGGTATAGGCGCCAAGGCCCGAGCTAGCGAGAAAGACTCCGATGCGCTGTCACGGCGGCGCCGCCCTCGGTGATATCAACTCCCAACAAGCTCACCAGCGCCTCGGGGTGAGCATGAGCGAGCCATCCCAGCACCTGGACACGGGGGAGGACTACGGCCATCACACAAGCAGGTGGAGTACCGATCGCCCCCCCTTCCCCTTTTGCCGCCGCCAACAATGCCGGAGGCTCGTCGAGCAGTCCTCGATGCGCGCCCATGAGGCTTCGAAATGCCGGGTCTCGCGCAGTGCCAAGAAGACTTTAGAAGCCGCCGCACTGCTGCCACGCGCACTCTGCGGTGCCCGACAGCTCCGCCGCGAAGCGGAATGCGTCAGCGCTGCGTCGGCGTTTTGGCCGAGGCCCATGGCAGCCGACGACTCGTCGTTCCCGGTCCGCCGCCGGATAAATGTGTAGTCGCCGGTTGGTGCTGCGTAGCCAACGTCCGACCGCATTTAAGCGTCTCGACACAGGCTCTGGGCGGCCAAGGCGTTGAGGTGCGCCACCACAGTTCTTCGCGACACAAAGCGGTTGATGTAGCACCGACTGAGTTGGTTTGCTACCAGATGATCACGATGGCTGCCGGAGGCACATCGCTGCAGCCGATGACCGGACGCGCGTGCATACGAAATCCATAAATTCCATTTCATCGTTGATCTCCTTGTCGAAGTTTAACCCTGTACCCACGGTGCAGCCTGTCAAGGGCCTTCACAGCGACCAGCTCGCTCCACCCTGCTGTCAACGGAAGTAGCTGGTCCAAAGAAAGATCATGTGCAGACGGCTGGCACACGGTCAGCGAGGCAGGTCGAGAAATGGCAGGCATGCTAAGTCGTCTCCGTCGAGAGCTTGCCGATCAGGATCGCGCAGCTGCCCGCCCTCGCATAAGATGGCATACCCCGACGATGCCTAAGTACCCTGATCCATGACTATCCCTCAGCGCCTCGCCAATCCCGAACATTTAGTCGAGCGAGTTCGTGTTGCAGCCCGAGCGCTCGCGGCGGTTGGGGTCAGTGCCGTAGGAGCTGGCATCCTTTTGATGGTGTGCGGCGCCACCTACTACCAGAGTTTGCTCGAGGGGATCCACGCCCACTGGGCCACTGAGAGCGTCGGCTATGCAGCCATGGTTTTCGCCGGCGCCCACACTTTGCAGCTGCTCCTCATGACCATGGTCATGACCTACGCGATGGCTGTAGGAGGCGTTCTCTCCTGGCGCTCGATCTGGTACGGCATCGCCGCCAGCGGACTGATGCTGGCCCTTTACTTCGTGCTGCCCTTGGCATGGCCTGCCGTAAAAATCGGGAAGGCCGCCTTCTGGGTGTCATTGGCAGCCACCGTTTCAGTCGCCTATCTGATTGCATTGGCTTCGACGGCTCTCATTGCTCGTCAGACCCAATCCGTGACCGAGAGCAACGCGATGCTCATGGTGACTGTCCTTGTACTGTTGGTCCCAACTGTGTTCTTGCCCGCCTACCTAGGCACGGCAGACGCTAAAGACATTCTGTCGGGGGCGGAACGGGCCCGCCACCCCGATGTATGCCTAAAGGGCGATACGCACCGCCATTGGCGCCTGGCGCACACCTTGGGCGACAACTTTCTCCTGATGGCCACCGAGCGCCGAACATTTCGCTTTCGTATAGCAGTTCAGGCAGATATCGAGTCGCTGCTGGTTTCGGTCCCGGAGCAGCCGCCGGAAGGCGGCCCACCGGCGCTGCCATGCGGGACTTAACCGGAGCGGTGTTCCTCGGCCAGCTTAAGCCGATGAGCCCGTTAGCTTGGGCACGTTGACAATGCCCAAAGATCCGCGAGGATGCAGCTGGAGGAATTTGCCATGTCTGACTCGCTCGCAGGATTTCTAATTGGGGTACCGCTAGGGCTACTACTGGTCTGGTGCCTGGACCGTTGGTTCAGGTTTTTGGACCGAGCGTCTGATCTTGATGGCCAGGCAGAGACGCCGCCTCCTCCCAATCCATATCGATCCTAACCACTTCGTCCGAACAGGCTTGGGTGCCGGCTGGTTGAAGTTCGCAATCGCGGAACTTGCTACTAGGTTGGCGCCGATCCCAGAGATCAGAACGAAAAAGGTGCGAATCATTTCCGCGTTGTGCTGAGCATGCAACCCACTGATCCGCCAATCGTCATCGTGACTAAAGACCAGCGACAGCAGTCCCACAACGATCAAGATAAGACCCCACCGCAGCAGCGAAACATCTTCGCGAGCCTGACTAACCCGGGCAAGCGCGGCACCCAGCATGACGATATCGATCCAAAAAAACGTATAGAGAAGGGTCACAATCAACGTCCTGCGCGAAGGGTTGCAATTGCCACGAGACAGTGGCCTCCAAACGCAATGGAGTAAGCAACGGCGAGTTCTAGTCCCCTCTTTCCGACTTATTCATGGCGCCGTAGAGTGTATCGACGCTTCGTCATCGAGCCGACGCGATTTGCCTCCGACCATTCACTGTTGCCTTTTTTGCCCATCGAATGAGAGGCATTCTCTGCAGGAAAGTCACCACATCCTCCGGCCTAGACTGACTGACGACTATGCATTTTTAGGCCAACGAAGCCTTGGCTTTCGCGGGATACCGGGCAGGCAAAGACGACATTTACCCCTCTTGTAACGACGACCGTTGAAAACCTTGACTCCAATCCAGCGCGTCTAATGACAACCGATGGTCCCTCTTCGCACCTCCACGATGACTTCGCGCATTTTCAAAGAAGTCAGTCGAGACGAAGTTGCCAACGGGATAAAGGAAGCTCCGCGCCGCAAACGCTGCACTTTTGAACGCAAAATCCCGTCGAGCTTCCACTTGTTCACGCGGTCGTAGCGCGAAGTTCTTGCCGAAAAGCGCTATTCAGCGGATGGGCTTGTGGCCGATCTCCTTGAACCCCCTCAAGGAAGACGCTCGTGTCTCGAGCCGCCAGTCGCTTCGACGAAACCACAACCGCCATCGACGAGCTGCTGCGCGTGAGCCCGGTTGCCGACCCGCAAACGGTGGCTAACGGAGCCAGAGCGGCAAAGAGTCGGGCCCTTAAGGCGATTGGCGTGCAAGCGCAGGTGGACTGCATGCTCAGCGCCGAAGCCACCAAGGCGCTGTTTTCCGCCCTCGATCCCAATCGCTTCGTCTCGCGCGAGGTGGTCGCGGCGTATTGCGATTGCTCAACCCTTACACTCGAGCGCCGGCTCAAAGCCAAGCACAACCGTGTAAAGGACGGAGAGGTGCAGTCTTGGAAGAAAGCGTTGCAGGACCCTCCGCCGCAATGCGACGCTCGCGGCTACTTCCGCTGGCGCTTCGTCAAAGCCTTCGCCAAAGCCTGGGACGCCGAGCGCAAACGCGTTGCACCGGTGTACACAAGCAAGAAGAAGCTGGCGGTGCAGTTGATGGCACTGCTGAAGGCCCACTTTCGCTTCCTCAAGCATCGCGATGGGCGTATCGAAGCGGCGTGGGGACAGGGCGGCATTACCGTGGTGAGGCTCATTGAGATCCTGCATGCCGGCGGCCGCCTTGTCGCACTGACGGCGCCGGAAGCCTTGGCGCACCCCTGGGCCAACCCGGCTGCTCGAGCACCTTGGGAACGCGCGGTTGCCGGCGCTCTGGCGGACATGGAGCGCGTGATCGCGCAAGGACGCGCTCAGACGAGCGCCATAGGCATCGATGCGGCTGTGGGCTCAACCCGACCGGCACCCCCGCCCCGTCGCCTCTAGAGCGTCCCCCGTTCTGCTCTACAACTTCGGGATCACCCGGCCAAAATCGGCCTGTGTGATCCCTTTAGCTTGGCCTCACCCCAACGAGGACAAGCCCATGCCTTCCATCGCTCGCAAGCACACCGCAGCCTTCCAGCACGACCGCACGACCGGTAGCGACACCTGGCTCACCCCCAAGTCGCTCATCGACGCGTTTGACATGCCCAACCTCGCGGATGTCGACCCGTGCTCACCGCCCGTGCGTCCCTGGCCCACCGCCAAGCGGCACATCACGAAGGCCGAGGACGGCCTGGCGCACGTGTGGGATTCCAAGCATTTCTACTTCGTGAATCCCCCTTACGGCACCGCTTGCGCCGAATGGCTGCGCCGGGCGGCGGATCACGGCAACGGGTTGACTCTCGTATTCGCTCGCACCGAGACTCGGATGTTCCACGAGTGCGTCTGGCGCCATCCTCACACCACCGCCGTCTTGTTCTTCGAGGGCAGACTGCGCTTCGCGACCATTGAGGGTCAGGAGGCCGGCTCGGCAGGCGCACCCTCCGTTTTGGTGGCCTATGGTCTGAAGGCCCGGGACGCACTGCTCACCGTGGTGGGCACTGGAGGGGTGCGCGGGCGCATTGTGCTGCTGGACGACGCCCAGCAGCGCGTCTATCGGCTCGGATGCGCCGACCCCGTTGCGCCGGTCGCTCGACGGCGACTGCCTTCGTCCACGGGGAAGCAGCCCCGGCCCCTTCCGGCAAGCAACCGAGCGCTGCGAAAGCGACCCTCTTAGCCCTCTTGACCGCCGCGGCACATGGGGTATGGGTACAAGGCTGACCGGTCAATCGAGCTAGAAGACCGGTCAGTGCCTGGCACGATGCCCGGCCCACTGTGACGTGCGACACATCCATCGACGCTTCTTCGGATGCTTGCCTTCCGACGAGGCATGGCTTTGGCCGCGGGATTGCGGCTTTTCAATCAAAAGGAACTTGTTCTGATGGCTCGCCCAATGCATAAACAACTCGAAACCCTGCGTCTGCTGCTGCAGACCAAACTCTCTGCGCGCGAAATCGCATCCGCCGTCGGCTTATCCAAGACTACGGTCGGACGGTATCGCGATCTCCTGGCCTATAAACGACTGAGCTGGGACGACGTCAAAGAATGGTCTCCGGCGCAGATCGACAAGAATCTCAACAAGGCGCGTCGCGGCAACAGGGTCCGCGACCCCTTGGATGTGGCGGCGCTGCATAGCGAGCTGGCAGCAACAGGCCTGACGCTCCAGGACTGGCACGAAGACTATCTCCGCGCGATGCGCCCGGGCACGGCCTATTCGTATTCCAGCGTGCATCGCAAGCTGCACGCCTACCGAAAGACCCTTCCGGCCTTCATGCACATGGAGCACCGGCCGGGCGAGCAAGTCCTTGTCGACTTCTCGGGGTTGCAGGCGTCTTACTTGGATGTCACCACCCGCAAGCGCGTGCCGGTGACGATCTTTGTCGGCGTTCTGGGAGGCAGTTCCTACACTTTTGTTGATGCGATCGCGTCACAAAGCGTGCCCGAGGTGATGGCGGCCCACGCACGCATGTTCGACTTCTTCGGAGGCGTGCCGCACATGGTCGTGCCGGACAATGCCAAGTCATTCATGTGCAAACCGGGCCCGAGTGGCACCCCGCAGCGCGACTATGCGGACTTGGCTCGGCACTATGGCGTCACGATTGCCGCGACGCGGGTCTACCATCCCAAGGATAAGGCCAAGGTCGAGGCGGGCGTCAAGTGCGTCCAGCGGCGTGTGTTGCGGCGCCTCAATACCGTGACGCTCTACTCGCTGCAAGAAGTTCGAGACCGAATCATCGCCCTGTTGCCTCGCCTCAACGCCGCGCCGATGGGCAACCGAGAGCCCAGCCGGACCGATCGCTTCAACAGCTTCGAACGCCGAACGCTGCGCCCCCTACCCGCGTTGCCGTATGAATACGCCGAGGTCAAGACCGGACTGAAGGTCGATGGCGGCTATCACATCCTGGTCGAACACCACCGCTACTCGGTGCCGCATGCGTTGACAGGTCAACGCGTGGACGTACGCCTGACGGCGGGCTGCGTGGAGGTGTTTCACGAGCAAAAGCTCGTGGCCAAACATGCGCGCAGCGGCGTGATTGGCGGACTCACGACGGAGCCTTCTCACCAGATCCCTGCTCATCGGGCCCAAGCGGATCGCAATCCGGAGGCGCTCAAGGCATGGGCGGCCACGCAAGGCGCCACCATCGGGCGCTTTGTCCATCGATTGTTCGAGCAAGACCGTCCCTACATGGGACTGCGCCCAGCTGACCAGGTGAAAACCTTGGTCGCGCGTTACGGCGCAACGGCTGTCGAGCGTGCGCTGAAAGACTTTCTGTCACCGGACCAAGCGAACGTGACGGCGCTGAAACGGAAGCTGTCGATCCAGGCCAAGGAAGGTGCCACCCCACGCCGACCCGCGCGATCAACGAACGCGCTGGGCTCCGGCTCCTTCACTTCTGCCATGGGACGCCCCGATGAACACCCCGATCCGTTCGAATGATCTTGCCAGCGACCTGCGGGTCGCTCGGCTTCCCCACTTCGCTCACGCATGGGAGGCCTGGACGGCTGACCCGAAACACGCCAAGCAGGGGCCGGAATCCTGCCTGCGCTTCTTGCTCGACGCTCATTTGCAGGCGCGCGACCAAACGAAGCTCGAGGCGTTTTTTCGCCAGGCCGGCTTGCCGTCTCATTTTGCGTTGACCACCTTCGTCCATAGCCTGCGCGTCGGGGTCGACGACCTTTGCATGGCCCATCTCCGCGCAATGAGTTGGGCCAGGGCGGGCCAGACCGTCGTCATCACGGGGCCCACGCTGTCGGGAAAGACCCATCTGGCGGCTGCCATGGGGCGGGAAGCGATTGCGCATGGCTTGCGCACGACCATGGTGCAGGCGCCTGCCATGCTCGAGCGCTTGTTGGACCCGGACCTGAGCACGGTGGAGCGCAAGCGACACTTCAAGCAGCTCAGTCGAGCTGAGTTGCTCATCATCGATGACTTCGCCACCGAGCCGGCGGGTGACGAAGAGACGGTCCAGTTCCGGCGCTTGCTCGATGAGCGCACCCGCAGGGGCTTGCCGCTCGTCGTCACCTCCATCCATTCCCCCGAGGAGTGGGACCAGGCGTTCGCGGAGGTCGCGACCCGCGAAGGGATTTACGCTCGGGTGCTCGGCGGGGCGTGTCACCGAATCGCGTTGCGTCGCCGCCATCGTCCTGCCGTCAGTGACCATATCAGTCGTGTGACGGATCCGCAGCAAAGGCCGAAGAAAGCGAAGAAGTCGGTCTGATGGCCGCGGTCGGCGTCAGGCCTCGCTTCGGCGGAGCCTTTCTTTTGCGTGATACGCGCCATTCCCACTCATCTGACCGGTCAAGCTCCCTATAAAATGCATGGGCGGTCACCGTGCAAAACCCCGCGCTGGCGCGGTCGCAAAGGCATGGCTCAGGCCATGCCGATGGAGAACGCTGACCGGCATGAATGAGCACGTCCATATTTATATGGGAAAGCAACCCCAGCGCCGTCGGTGCGACGATCGTTCTAGATCAATCACTTAAGACCGCATGGCCAGCTTGTTTGGGATCCAGAGGCCAAGTAAGAAGGAATGAACAGTTGTACGTGCTCACAGCGCTTGTCCGGCGATCTCCAACCAAGTCACCGGATAACTCAACAGGCTGTCCGATGGGGGGCCTCCGGCTCCTGCGAGTCAGGCTCACACGTCACGCTCGCGTGGGTTACCGGTGGAATGCGGTCATTTGCGAACCGGCTTTTGCGGCGGGGGCTGGACCGGCTTAGGAGACGGCGGCTGACGCGCCATGCGCACGGGCGGTGCGCTGTCGCCAACCACGGCACGCACCGCTTTCGGTGCACCGGAACTGTCGCGCTGCTTAGTCATGCTGGGTTCCTCATGCGATTCGGCGCATCCAGCGCGAGAGCCATCCCTCAGGCTCGAGCATATCTGTGTGTCCAAAGGTCCGGTAGGTGTCGTTGAGGGCGACGCAACGCAGGGACTCCAGTTCCAGCGGCGCATCTGCGGCGATCTCTGCCCTCGCTCGATCTGCCTCCGCGACCGTCGTGCGTGGACTGATGAGCAATGCGTTGTAAGCCTTGCGTTGCCCCTCATGCGCCCGCGCGATGCCACCGAAATCCCACACCAAGTTCGCCAACCCGAGCAAGGTAACGATCAGTCCGAGAACGAACGACAACACCGGAGACTCAGACTTTAATAAGCCTACGACCGCGGTTCCCGAAAGCACTGCGAGGAATGAGCCAATTTTACGAACTCGCTCAAAGAGGCGGCGATGCAAGTAATGGAGCCGGATCGAATATTCGAGGTTGAGACCAACCTCGTAAAGCGTGCGCTCCAGTGCCGTCGGAATCTCGTAGCTTTCGCTCATCGCTTCGGCGGCGGAGGGGGCGGCGAAGAGGGCATCCGGGACGGTGGATTGCCCCGCACGTGACTCGGCTCGGGCGATCGGGTGGGCGGAGTTGGAATACGTGTGGCCAAGATGCACTCCCTGTCGATCTCCAAGGCGTCCCCTTGGACTGCCTTAGGTATCGAACGGTTATACGCCGATTCGTAGCGAGTGGAAGCCATGAGTAATGAGTTCCGACCCTACTCCCACGTCAGTGGGGGGTGAGCACAGTCTCACGCCCGTGGCTCTCATCGTTTGAGACTCTATCCCACCCTCTCAAACTTGCCTGCCCGCCCTCGTCACGTCTTAGCTACCGCGTCCGGATGTGCGGTCAGTGCATGCAAGCGCCTCGCTAGAAGGCGAGGCGCTTGCAGTCGACACATGGAGTCGCTCAGCGCTTCGGCGGTCGGAACGCGTGCTTAGCACCCTGGTTGGTCTTGCGTTCTCCAGCTTCAGCGGCATCAGCCAGCTTCTGCAGCGACACGGTCGGTTCGCTCCTGGCAGTGAGAAGTTTCAGCCATGGCAATTCATCCTCGGCTGCCACACCCAAAAGGTCATTCGTCGCTTCCGCGTCCCGCGCGTGAAGCTCTGTTAGGCTCAGCTTGAGCAAGCGGCGCTCATTGAGGCCGCGTAATCGCCAGGGCTGTGAGCGTCTGGAGATGCCGTGCAACTGTTCGTCGATGCTTTGCGACAACCGGTATTTGTCCGCCAATTCTTCCTCAAGCGTGCGAATCTTGGCTAAGCGTCCCCGGTGCGCCGCCGACATCCGCGGCGTATACGGTTTGCGCGCCATTGCGTGCTCCTGCCGCAGATCGGCCAGCGCCCCGCGCTGCTGGTCCGCTACCCACTCGTTGTCGTGCTTGGCCGTCGCGAACCGCTTGTAGTCCGCATCGAGGTGAAGGAGTGCGCGCATGACAAACATCAGCCCGGCCAGCGCTCGTCCGATGGCTTGGACGATGACCAGCACGGCGGTGTCCATAGGCACGCCGGCGGCTTTCGTGCGCGCCGCGTAGGCCTCACCGAAGCGATCGGCCAACGACGGGACGGCGCGGGGCACCTCCCAGGCCGCAGGCGACTCGGCGATCATTGCACGGGTCAGCCTCGGGGCGCGGAGCGTGACCGGCGGGGCCTTGGCGGGTGCCACTGGCGGCGTGGTCGGAGCGCCCGGGGGGCGGGCCAGCGCAGCGCTCGCTGGGGTCGTATGCACCTGTCCCGGCGTAAGGCTCGGAGCGATTGGAGCAGCAGCCCGTGCATTCACAGGGCTCGCATTGAATGGCATCGGCTCACCGCCTTCCGTGACCGCCTGGTCCTTCGGGTCAGCTCCATGTCTGGCGGCGCGGTGTGCGCGCAGCGCATCGCCAAGCCGCGTGGTTTGGCCGGAGCGCTCGAGCGCGGTGGCTGCCTGCCCCAACTGCGGCTCCGGTGCGCGGGCGATGCCAAGCCGCTTGTAGCTCCGATGATCGACCCGCACGCTGAGCCCGCTGGAGGACGCGATGAGATTGCTCAGTTCCGCCCATTTGCTATTGAGGAGTTCGATGGCCGCTGCGCCCGACTCTTGGTCCCGGAATTCGGCGATCTTTCTGCCGAATGCAGGCGCGCCTTCAATGGACCCAGTTTTGACGGGGCGAGTGGGGAAATACAGGTGAGCATGCAGGCCACGCATGCCCTCAGGTTTTGGCTTTCCGAATGCATCGTGCTTCGCATCCCGATGCAATGCGAACGACACAGCAGTTCCAAACTCCTCCGCGATGAACCGGGCAAGGGCCTCGGCGAGATCAATACCCTGTTCGTCGGTGAAACCCAAGGGCACAGGGACGCGGTAGTCCCGGGCCACCTGTCCGTCGCGTCGACGTTCCGCGCTCTCCGCCGCATTCCACAGCGCTGCTGGGTCCGTCGCCCACTGCGGCGCATCGGACGGCGCGACGGTCAATGCATGCACCACTGCGCGGCTCAGTGCCCGTTTTCTATAGTCGTGCCAAGTTTTGGTTCGCTCGTCGTAAAGCTTCAGACCCAGTCGATACGCGCACCCGGCAACCGCCGAGTGATTCTTCGACCGAGTATGCACAGTCAAATGGGGGCGAGCGCTAAAATGTTGATTCATGACATTCCTTGTCTAAACAGCCATAGGCGCCGGTCGTCCTGACCGACTTCTCTTACTCCGTGAGAGGCGCCTCCGGTCTTCCTCAGCGCCGCCCCCTGCCCTGCATTCAAGCGTGTAATTCACAATCGTCAAGCGATCTGTGATGCCGATTCTGCGTATTGCCAACTTGGTCAAGTTTGTCGAGCAATCTTTGCTCATTCGCAATTTTTCGCGCACGCGGGTCGTTTCGTCCCGACAGACAGTCGCCCGATGGGCGGCTTGGCGCGTTGCAAGATCCCAGCTCAACGCATATGCATCGCTTTGCGCTCGACGCGTTATTCCAACGGAATAAATAGACGCGCGTTTCGCTCGTTGCCGAAAAATACCGCAAGGATGACCTTTCAACTTTGTGGCAAGGTCCCGCGCAAATCCCACGCGAAAGGCCTCCGATTGAAACGTGATCGCTTGACGGTCCGACGGCTCAGCTGGTCCGATGGTCGGCGTCAGTTGGCTCGGGTTGACAAAGCCGCGACTGGCTTTAGCGTGACCACATCAACACGGAGGTCGGGCTCATGATGAGCGGCAATACATGGAATCAGTGGTTGGCTTTTGCTCGCGCGTTGCAGTTCAAAGTCCTGGAGGAATCCAGCGGCATTTACATGTACTGGTCGCCTCGCGACGGCGCACACCGCGGCAGGCTGTTCCGAAGGCAGCGCCAACTCATGGCTGAGCTGCGCAAGCTTGCCGTGGTCTATCTTCAGCTGAACTGGGTCATTCGCCGGGATGCGCGCTACGCTTTTGCCTCCGGCGATCACTCGCTCCTCCACTATATGATCGAAGCCGATCAACCGCGACCATCGGACAGCGCTCGGGCAGCACACCGCTTTCACCACACGTTAGCTAAGCGCGCGCACCCAGCGCAAGGCTCGTTGGACTTGCAGCAAGCTCTGCCCGACGTGCAAGCGCTGATGAGCACCAACCAAGACGAGTGGTACGCCCAGGTCGCCGGAGAGGAATTGGCAAAACAAAGCGCGCGGCAGATTGAATACGAGTTGGTGCAGGCTCCACCAGCTGTCGTTCGCACTCGACTCTAGAGTTCTTCGTCCCTACGCTGATGGCATAACGCTGGATAATGATGCGCCTGCATGGCACAGCCATGCGGGCGTGACCCATGTCATGCGGAGACACGAGACAGTTAGGACTTAGAGCGGCGTATGAGCTGTGCTTCCGGCGCATGCACCCAACGGGTGGAGGCACTTCTGACGATTCCTGCTTCCGGCTAGCCCGCATCGTTCAGGGTACCGACGGCACCCACTATCACCGCTCGACGCTCCAACGTCGCCCCCTGAGATGAGTGAGAGCCGCTGCACCTTCTCATCTAGGCTCATCAAGCGTGAGCTGATGCACACATGCATCGGACCTAGGCGCATCGTCAGGCGTCCAATACATGATCGTCAAGACCAGCTTATCGACCGGGCCGCTCATACTCCGCAGCGATTTTGGATGAGCCGACGGTACGACCGAAGGATTTGCAGGCGGAGTCGGCGTCGTCACGAAGACCGGTGCCTCGTGGAGTCCGTAATGACCTGCAATGGCCCACGCGCTGACGCAGGTGTTGGTGTCCATGAAGGTCATGAAATTCGGCGGCACAACACCATTCCCTAGCCAGTGGTTCATGGATGGCAGGCGCGTGCCGTCAAGCAAAACGACATCGGACGTATCGCGGGACCACGGCACTCCTTCAAAGGCCACCAGATTGATGCCGTGGCTGACGAAAGGCTTAATCAATGCGTCGGGTGCTACGCCGTCGTGAGCCACGGTGTCGATGAGGTCGTACACATCGTGAAAGGAGGACAGCTGAGTGCCCCGCGCGGAGCCGGAGAACAGCAGTGACAACCCCTGCCGCAGCCAAGTCCAAGGGCGAAAGCGCAGCGGTATCATAGGCACTCTTGGGGTCATCGCGATCAAGTTTAACCACAAGCAGTGATTTTGATGGGGCGCCATGCAACGCTTTATCACCGCACTGCTCGTCGCTGGAATGCGGCCAAGCTGACTAACTGCATGGCAATGCCCTTGAAACAGCTTCGTTAGAGTGGCGACTTGGCAGGGTCGTTTTTTTCAAGTCATCCAGCCATCGATTGCAGTCTCCTGACGAAACTACGCTGCTTGAGAAATATTATTCAAGGCACCCTTCGCAGCAGTAGCATAATATTCCGAGTGAGGGTGGTCTCTACCTAAAGAACTCTCAAACATCGTCATCGCAGTAGAGTAAACAGTATTTCTAGCAACATTCCTACCTGCATGCTGTTGCACAAAACGCACAACTGCGGATTCGAGCACATGACCTCGCAACATAAGTTCGTGGTAGCCGCCATGTTTCTTTAATACAGCCTCGGCCCTTGCTCTTGATGCAGATGAGACTTTTTTCTCGATTGTGGCAAGTCTCGCTGCAATCTTCGATGGAGAGGTGAGCGGTGAGCTACGATTGACCATGAAACTTTCACAATTGTCGCTAAGTGCCACGACGCCTAGTCGATCAAGGCAACTCGCAATGTCATTAACGACTACCGGGAAGAGCGCACTTGCGATTTCGCGTAGCCACGCCCTGATATCTTCTTCCCTCGGCGCCATCTTTCGATTCTCGAGATGCGCGACCCGCTTTATAACCGCCGTCGTATAAAGAGAGTTTTCAATAGAATACCCCATCGAGTAAATAACCCTCGGGCTCTTGCTACGAGAACCGCTGAGTAAGCTGTAGTCCGCATCTCTTGCGACCACAAGCGATGCGTCGTCCGCTTCGATGCGCTCAATCAATTTATCAAGTTCGGCTACACCCCCAACTTCTTCAACAACCACCGTCGATCCACCAGCTGCGTTGAACACAGCGGACCAGAACGGAATGTCGTCTTCGCCCTCGACATATACCAGTACGTCGGCACGATAGAATCGTCTTAGAACGTTGAGTGCCTCAAGCGAATACTCAAGCTGCGCCATGAATTACATCTTCCATGTCGATTGTTGAATTCGCATAACGACCGGCAACCTCTGGCGAGTGGGTCGCAACAATGATTTGCGCGTTAGGATTCATTTTCTGCACTGCGGGCACAATTCTTTTTTGCCATGCGATATGCAAGGAAAGTTCTGGCTCGTCAGCCAGAAATACAAACGGCCGCTCTCGCTGCAGTAGCGCCTCAATCAAGAGAATAAGAAGTTGCTTCTCACCAGAAGAAAGACGCTCCAAGGGGAGCGTTCCCGATGTCGCCTCAACACGAAGGTCTCCACCGATAAGACTGAACTTTTTGTCAGTTATAAAGGTCCCTATCATCGTGAGAAAGAGATTGATCTGTTTATAGATCTCAGTGGTCTTTTTCCGAGCTTCGAGCGAAAGCTTCACAACTTTTTCAGTACGACGTTTCGCGTCAAATGTGGCGAAGTCAACTTCAGATCCCGCTCGTTTTTCAGACAGCGCTTTCACCGCCTGCTCAATCGAAGCAACGTGATCAATAATGCGCTTAGTTACACCACTACCGGTGACGCCAAGCTGGGCGTATGCCTGGGTCAACTTGCTTCGCTCATCTTGAGCATTGAAGGAAAGCGAGATCGCGCGCGAATCAGCCTCTTTCTCGTAGAGCAGAGATGTCAGGACTTGGCGTTGTAAGTTGATTGACACATCCTGGGCTTGCTGCGACAGCTCCAGTTGGTAATGTGTAAGCTGCTGGGTCAATTCAGCCAGGCGCGAGTCGACAGGTGCTGCGATCCTCCGGCCGGCGCTTCGGGGGTCAGTGTCCGGGTCGATCCGGAGTCGATATACCGAAAGCGATGCAAGAGACAAGAGTTCAGCAAGAACCTCCCTTACCTCGGAGGCCTGTTCGTTGGCTTTGCGTCGGGCAAATATGTGGCGCGGGCCCTCTTCAGCCCATGCCATTACGATGACGAACTTGCGGCTAGAGATTCGGTACTCTAAGTAGGAATAACCGCGTTCTTTATCCTCGGTCTTCTCAACTTTGACTGTCCGCTTACGACCTTCTTCGTCTTTCAAGATAACTAAAACATTATCAAACTGGTTACCCTCAAGCGCCTCTAGGTCAACCGCCAGCACCCCATGTAAGATGTTCATGAAAGTGGTCTTACCAGTGCCATTGCGACCAATGATTACATTCACCTCAGAGTTGAAATGAGCTTCAACTCTATGCTGGTGCCAGAAGCCACCGATCTCGATCGATTGAATTGTGTACATGTACTTGTCCAAGCCTGCGTAGGCAGCAAATGGGCGTGATGTTGCCCCAGACCGGACCACTTGTCTGTAGGAAAAACCTGACATCCTTGCAGGTACTTTCTCATCGACGGTCAAAAATAGCGTAATCGATCAACGCGGTAAGCAAAATCGGCACTGCTGACTGAGAGAATTCTGGACCTTCGCCTTTCGGCCGGGAATGATACACGTGTGACTTTTTAGGCCTAAAGCTTTCTTCAAGACAGCTTCTGGCGAGTTTCCGCGGTAAGCGCGACAACATTCAGCCCGGCCTGCTCCAACACTCCCCAAAGGGCCGCCATCAACACATAGTCGGCCGTCACCGCCAAGGCGTGGTCCTAGGCGTCGCGAAGCGCCAAGAGCCCCTTGAGCCAGGCCACGCCTTCCGCCTGCTTGGTCGGCAGCACCGTCTGGCGGCGCTCGACCTTCGGCAATTTCCGCCGGTTCTGGTTGCGCCACTGGGCGAACGGGTTGGCGGCCACCTTGGTGCCCGGGGCCCAGTTCCACGCGCCCGTGCATTAGGTCATGCACTTGTATGTGGTGGCCACATCGCCGGCCGGCCCTCTTCCGCGTTTCTTGGGCTCGCCCATCCGCTGGGCCGACCGGGTGGCCGTGGCGCTAGCGAACAGGGGCACAAACGTCTGGGCCACGACTGCCTCGGTCTCCGACCGATGACTCAACAGCAGCCTTATCGTCGTTGACGGCCAAGCGCTTGGACAAACAGACCGCAGTCCAACGCGGGTAGCGGTCGTCGACTTCCTCGACCACACGGTGCGCCGCCTCGAACCAGCTTGCCATGAGCAAGCCCATGATGAGCACGGCGAACGTCATCACGAGAAGCCCAATCTGCACTCCGGCAGGCATATGCTTGCCAATGAGGGGCGCCCCGAGAAAAAGCACGGTGAAGGGAAGGTAGCCCAGGAAAAACGCTGCCACACTATGGGCGTGATAGCTCCACCGCTTGAACTTGAGTCCGCGCCAGGGCGCGTAACCCAATTCATCGGCCGTGAGGCGAACCATGCCCTTGCTCTGACGCAATTCGCGCAGCAAGGATCGCGTATTGCTCCGTCCCAGGGCAAAGCGGATGTCACGGTCGGATAGCGAGTAGCCGTGAGCTTCCACGAACGCGTCCTCAAGCACGAGCGGATTTGCCGTTCGCCAATTATCGTTCTGTAAGAGCTTATTCCAACGCTTTCGTCGAAGGTTCTTCGCCTTCAGCCGGGTAAACACCATGCGTGTATAAACCTTCTGCCAGGCAAACACTGCAGTTGCCGACCCAAAGAGGCTGGCGAGCTGCAAGAGAATTTGATTATCCATGTCACCCCCTTTGCGAGGATGGCAGCATGCACGCCGGGAATCTCACGCCTTGAGACGGATCTGACGCGTGCCGTCTGCTTGAGCTAGCAGGGGTCGATTACTGCGTGGCTATCTTCGATTTTCTCACTGCTGCGTTGGCCCGCTTTGCAACGATGCCTGCCGGATGCTCTCGTCGTAGGCCAGCTGAGCCACCGTCCGAACGATAAGGCTTGATCAGAGTGGCTCGAACCCGATCTTGTCGAGTTCATTGGCGACTCGAAGCATGCCTGCGCCGTAGCCGTCCCGGGGTCTACTGCCCGCGGCCCCCAACCGGTCCAATGTGTAAGCAGCGGCCAGCACCAGATCCAGGTGGCCTGCGGCGTCAGCCTTGGCGACGATCAACTGGGCTCGGAATCGAGCCTCATCGAAGTCGCCCGCCAGGGTAGCGTCATTCATGGCCACCGAGTCGCGCACGATCTCAGCAACAGCGAGGATAAGTTCTTCGTCAGGACGCATTGGGGGATTGTAACCGTGTGACCGCTCACCAACGGAAGGCGCTTGTTCACCGGGGTATCAGCCCCTCAGCCGTCGCAGTGGAGGTTGCCAGAGGATGGCAATGCTTTGGTCTGACTCGGCAGCAGCCCGACGGCGTAGCGTTATGATGGGGCGCTTCAAGGCAACCGATACCTGCCGCGTACCGTGACAGGGCTTGAGCCGGTCTGAGTCGCTCACGCTTTTGGTGACTGTCGCCCTGCCCCATCGTGATAACGGTTGACGACGCAAACCCAGCCCCCGTCTCGGACCATTCCGCATGTGCTACTCCGCTCAAATCGCCAGCGACTTTCGGTCCTACCAGCGGCTCGGCGGCGATCTGGACCTGGACGCTTACATCCAGATGGCGGGCTGGTCGAAGAAGCACGGGACCTGGACCCAGCGGGTGCCCAAGGGCCTGCGCAATGCTTTCCTCGACTCAAGCGACCCGGCCGAGCAGAACGCCAAAGCGGCTGCGCTCGACGCCTACCAAGCTGCAGCGCTCGCCCTTGAGGACGAGCTGGCCGCGCAGGGGGCTCGCTTGGCCAAGGCTAAGGCCGTGCTGGCAGGCCCTAGGCCCACCAAGAAGGCCGAGACCGATCAGCGGGTGGCCGCCAAGAAGATCGCTGCGGCAAGGGCCAAGCTGCTCGAGGTTCACAACCATGCCGTGGGCGACGGCTACGACCGCATCTGGCCGGGCGGCATCACCCTGGTGGTGATGCGGGACCCTGCCACCGGCGAACGACGAGTCGTGCCCATGCGCTACCGGTGTCGGCTTCCCAGTTGGACCGAAGCCGATGAGAAGAAGTGGGACGGCACCTATAACGCGCGTCGGGACAAGCTGAGCACGGCTTGGCGGGAACTATGGGGAGCGACCCACGGGGTGATGGTGGCTCGAAGCATCTACGAGTCTGTTGCGCTTCACCGCCTCGACCGTCGCGCCCTGGTGCCCGGCGAACGGGAAGTGCCGGTGGAGGTCGAGTTTCGCCCAGAGCCAGAGCAGGATCTGCTGTTGGCGTGCCTTTGGCGGTATGTCGAACCTGAAGGAGATGAGTCAGGCTTTTACACCGTGGCCGCCATCACCGGCGCACCCCTGCCCGACTTCATTGCCGCCGGCCATGACCGCAGTGTCATCGCCATCAAGCCCGAACACTTGGACGCTTGGCTCAATCCGCAGGCCAGCGGCTTGGCAGCAATGGTGGCCATTCTGGATGATCCCGCAGCGGTGACGTATGCCTACGCTCCCGCAGAGCGCGGACTACCGAACGTAGATGAGCACGAGTAAGCCGATGCCCGCCGCGATGCCGACGACGGACTCGATCAACATCCATGTGCCGTCGGGATTTCCCTCGCTGCGCAACCGCTTCATCATGACCCACGCGGAGGTCTCAGGCCGGTGCGCGCGGGCATATCGGAAGTAGATGCGCCAGCTGGCGAGGCCCGATACCCCAAGGACCAGGGTCAAGACCAAGTGGACCATATGGTAGGTAGCTGGATTCATCAAAGCGCGCCCACGCCTGCCAGCGATTGCCATGCATTAACTCGCAAAAGCACTTTCATTGGCCTTTCTGGCTTGTCGAAAATGGCGACGCCGGATCCTCGCGCCCATTACCGTTTATGGCACTCGGATCGGACAATCCACGCGCTTGCGTTTGCCGTCCACGATCTCTAGGCCGACCCAGAACTTGCCAAAAACTTGCCTAAAGTGTGCTCACTGAGGCGTAGCTTGAGAGGCATCCCCAAACGAGCACAGGCATGAACATCCGTAAGCGACGTTTGGCCGGGATCTACATCACCCCAGTCAACACCACAGGAATCGGCCTTCTTTCTCCGTCATTTGAACAGCATCCGCAGGCGAGTTGGACAACACAAATGGAGAAAGACTTTGCCAGCTATGCCAAATCGAATTTAAACGGATTCAACACCAGCGCTCACCTAACTCGCACCGACCGGCTGACAGTGCTTCCGCCGGTATATTGGGCAGTTCCCAACAACAAGAAAGATGCAAAGCGAGCCCTCGAAAAGATTCTCACAGCCATTCAAGTTTTCGTTGACAGCCACCCGGAGAGCGACAAGATTGGCGACATCGCGCTGACGATGGTAGGAAAGGAAGCCAAGACAGGAACGCTTAATGAAGTCGAATTCAACGGTTCACCGAAACAACTCTTTCGAATCCAAGTCCGTCACTTTTGGGCTCCTGTGCCGTCGATTTTCAGCGGCACGGCTCTTCTCGCCGCGCTCATCGTTCCCCTTATCGTAGCGTGCGTTATCGTTTTAAGTTTTCGAAAGGACCCGGATCTAATTTTTGACTTTTTTGCCTACAGCCTACCGGCTATGGCCGCCATTGTCGGGGGAATGGGGCTTTTTTATCCGCGGTGTCAAACTGGGTACTTTTGGGCATCGGCGGTCTTTCTCTGCGCGGGAATTTGCTGCTACCTCGCATCCAAGCATATCGACGCGCGCCTACCGTTTGCGTTTCTTCTCTTACTTGCGTCTGTGCTTATCGGCATGCTTGTCGTCGATGATTACAGATTTTCCTGGTTGCCAAAGAGCAAATTCAATGTGTATCGAAGTTTTTTACTGTCAGCAGCGATAGTTGTCGTGCCCTCGGCTATTTACCTTTGCACCCAGCTTCGTCGCGATACGCCACCGCTTCAATGCCAACTCAGGGCAACGGCGCCCGCCACAATAAATGTCACCACAATGGCGCCCAACATCAACAATAGCGCAATAGGCGGATCCTCCCGCGACTGGTCGTTGGATGAAGGAACTCTCATAACTTTTAATCCTTGTCCAAAATGAAGGATGCCGATCGATTTTTCTGTAATCGATCGGCTTCGCATCCTGACGCCAGATTGCCTTCTGTCAAGGGCCAGGAGCCAAATCCGGAGCACATGCAGCTAGGATTGCGCCTGCGGCGCGCGTCACCAATCTCCACGGGTCCGATCATGAGCTACTACAAGGCAGCAGCGTGTTAGCCCCGCGCTGAGGCGCACGACCAACGTTATCGAAAGTCTCTTGAACGCGCGTCCAGGCCGCCCAACAAATGCGTGAGGTCGACCAGCCGTCGCGCCACCAGATTGCAGACCCCCTCCTCCACTTGCCAGCGCCCCTCAATGCCGAGCAAACGGGTTTCCAGCAATTCTCGCCGTTGCGCTTGCGCGATTTTGCGCCAGACGATGACATTGAGCAGGCCGTGTTCGTCTTCCATCGTGAGGAAGGTCACTCCGCTGGCGGTCTGCGGCCGCTGACGCAAGGTGACCACGCCGGCGGCCCGCACCCATCGGCCGTCCGGAAACGAGCGCAATGTGCGGCTGTCCACCCATCGCGCGGCATGCAATTTGTGTCGGATCTGTTGAAGCGGATGCGGGCCCAGGCTCACGCCCGTCCGCGCGTAGTCGGCCAGCGTGTCTTCGGCCTGAGTAGGCGGCGGCAAGACCACCACGTGCTCCACCGGACTCTCCCCGAACAGCGGCAATTGGGGCTCGACCCCGGCGATGGCCCACTGGGCGCGGTGACGATGGCCCGCCAACCCGCGCAGCGCACTGGCCTCGGCCAAGAGGTCCTGATGCCGCTTGTCCAAGCCGGCGCGGGCACAGAGGTCGGCGATGTCGACAAACCTCTGCTGTGACCGCGCGCGCACGATGGTCTGGGCCACCGTTTCGGCGACTCCGCGGATTTGGCGAAATCCTAGACGGATGGCCCAGTAGCCCCGTGGGTCCGGCTCCAAGGAGCAGTCCCACTCGCTGTGACGCACATCGACCGGACGAACGGCGATGCCGTGGCGTTGCGCGTGCTGGACGATTTGGCTCGGGGCATAGAACCCCATGGGCTGGCTGTTGAGGAGCGCGCATGCAAACGCCGCCGGGTGATGGCACTTCAGCCAGCACGAGGCGTAGACGATGCCGGCGAAACTCGCCGCGTGGCTTTCAGGGAAACCATAGGAGCCGAATCCTTTGATCTGCTCGAACAGCTGCTCCGCGAACGCCGTGGTGTAGCCGCGCTCGAGCATGCCCGCCATGATCCGTTCCCGGTGGTGCTCCATCCCTCCGTGCCGCTTCCAGGCGGCCATAGCACGGCGCAGCTGGTCGGCTTCGCCGGCCGTGTAGCCGGCGGCCACGATGGCGAGCTTCATCACCTGTTCTTGGAACAGCGGCACGCCCAAGGTGCGCTCAAAGACGGCCTTCAAGTCCTCGGATGGATAATCCACCGGCTCTTCGTTGCGCCGCCGGCGCAGATACGGGTGGATCATGTCGCCTTGGATAGGCCCTGGGCGCACGATGGCGACTTGGATCACCAGGTCGTAGAAGTTCTCCGGACGATGCCGAGGCAGCATGGCCATTTGGGCGCGCGATTCAATCTGAAACACGCCCAAGGTGTCGGCCCGCTGGATCATCGCGTAGGTCGCCGGGTCTTCCGTGGGCAGCGTCGCCATGGTCAGGGACTGCCCGTCGTGCTGGCGCAGCAAGTTCAAGCATTTCTGGACGCAGGTGAGCATGCCCAGGGCCAAGCAGTCGACTTTCAACAGGCCCATGGTGTCGAGGTCATCCTTGTCCCATTGCAGGATGGTCCGGTCGGCCATGGCAGCGTTCTCGACCGGGACCAACTCGTGCAGCGGCGCGTCGGCGATGACGAACCCGCCGACATGCTGCGACAAGTGCCGTGGCTGGTCCATCAGTTCAGCGGTGAGCGCCACGACCTGACGAATCACCGGACTGTCGGGGTCAAATCCGCGCTCGCGCAGCAGGTCCCACAAGGACACCGAGCCGTCCCACCAAGCGAAGACCTTGCTGAGCAACTCCACCTGTTCCAGTGGCAAGCCCATGGCTTTGGCCACATCGCGTACCGCGCTCTTGCCGCGATAGCAGATGACGGTCGCAGCCAAGGCCGCGCGCTCACGCCCGTATTTCCGGTAAATGTATTGGATGACTTCTTCGCGCCGCTCGTGCTCAAAATCGATGTCGATGTCCGGCGGCTCGTTGCGCTCCTTGCTGATGAAGCGCTCCATGAGAAGATTAAAGCGAGACGGATCCACTTCCGTCACGCCCAGCGCAAAGCACACGGCGCTATTGGCCGCTGATCCCCGGCCCTGGCACAAAATACCTTCGCTGCGTGCAAACCGCACGATGTCGTGCACGGTCAAGAAATACGACTCGTAGCGCAGCTCCGCAATGAGACCCAGTTCGTGCTCAATCTGCGCTCGGACTTTGGCGGGCGGCCCGTCGGGCCACCGCCAACGCACACCCGCTTCGGTCAACTGGCGCAGCCATTGCGCACCGGTCACCCCTGACGGCACCAGTTCGGCCGGGTACTCGTAATGCAGCTCATCGAGCGAAAATTGGCACCGATCGGCCACGCGCAGCGTTTCGGCCAACAGTTGCGGCGGATAGATGCGCTCGAGCGCGGCGCGCGTGCGCAAGTGCCGCTCGCCGTTGCGAAAGAGCACGCCGCCCGCCTCGGCGATGGTCAGCCGATGCCGGATGGCCGTCATCGTGTGCTGCAAGGGCAAGCGTCGACGTACATGCATATGCACATCCCCAGCCGCGACGCAGGGCAGGCCCAACTGCCGACCCAGGGCCTCCAATTGGGCCCAGCGTCGGCCGTCGTGCACCTCTTTGACGAGTTCAACGGCCAGCCATGCCCGATCGCCAAACGTGGCCCGCACCCATGCACCCTCCTCTACACTGGGCGTCCGGCCCGGCACCCACAGGGCCAGCGTGCCTGGCAGGCCATCCGCGACATCCGCCTGCGTCAAGCGGTAGGTGCCCTTCTCGGCGGCGCGCCGCCCTTGGGTAATCAGGCGACAGAGCGCCACGTAACCGGCCTTGCTCTCGGCCAACAGCACCAAAGTGGGCCCGTCGTCCAGGTTAATCTCGCTGCCGACCACCAAACGCACCCCCGTGGCCCGGGAGGCCTCCAGTGCGCGAACGATGCCGGCCATGGAGCATTCGTCGGTGATGGCCAGTGCGGTGTAGCCGCAGGCCTTGGCCCGCTCGAACAACTCCCGCGCGGTCGACGCCCCCCGCTGAAAACTGAAATTGGAAAGGCAATGCAGCTCGGCGTACGCGGGCGGATCGGTCGCGCTCATGCGAACCAACCGTGGAGCATCCAACCGGCGTGCTCGCCGGGCGGCAAAAACGCCCAGGCGCGCTGCCCTTCGGCGGTCTCGACCACGTAGTAGTCCCGCCGGACCGGCTGCCCGTCCCACCACCCGGTCTCCATCCGTTCGGGGCCCGCCAGCACGGTCGGCGCTGGACCCCGCAGTGGGATGGGCCGCTCCAGCAGCCAACTGGGCCGCGGCCAGGGATCGATGTCGCCCTCATCTTGGGCCCCGATGCGCTGCGATCGTTCGGGACGCGGATCAATCGTGGTGGCGAGCTGGTAGACCGCCTCGTCGCCCAAGCGCGCGCGCAACCGCTCGCGCAGCTGGCCCAGTGGCAAGGCGTTGGCTGGCCGCTCGTCGAACAGATCGCGCCCCTCCGGCACGAACGGGGGCAAGTCATCGGCGCGCAGCCGAAGCGCCAGCACGGGGGCCGGCAAGCGGGTCTGCTCCAGGCGTCCGCGGGCCGCTTCGAACAAGGTGGCGGCGCCGCGCTCGGGCGACAGCAAGCCGATGGTGACCACCGTGGCGCCCTCGCGGTGCTCCAGATGCAGGACAAACCGCTGGACCCCGCCGTCGCGACCGGCCAGATAGGCCGCCAAATCGCTGGTCATCCGTCGGACCGGAAACACCAGCGCGGCGCTGTTCTCCACCTCGTGCGTCAGCTCGATGCGCCAGTCCACCATGTCGGGCGGGACATACAGCGACAGGCCCGCGGGGCGGTCTCCCACCAGCTGGTCTAGGCTATCGAGCAGCTCTGCACCAAAACGGCGACGCAAGCCGTCGCGCGGCAGGCGCAGCAACTGGCCAAGCGTGCGCACGCCCATGCGTGGCAGGGCCGCCGTCGCCGCCGCAGGCAAGCGGGCTTTGCCCACCGGCACCGCATCGAGCGCGCGGCGCAGGTGATCGGGGGCCAGCACGGCCATGCCATGGGCGACGCCGGCCAGGACATAGGCCGCGTGCGGCGTCGGCGCGGCGGCCAGCCGATGGCGAAACCCGAGCGCGGTCAGATCGTCGCGCAAGCGGCGCTCGATGGCCGGCCAATCGCCAAAGAGGCCATGGCTGCGACTCACCTCGAGCACGAGCGCGTGCGGCAGCAGCGCGACCTCGGAGCTGTAGCGGTAGGCCACGCCGGCCAGAAAGGTCTGCCAGCGGTCGACGTCGGCTTGGTCGTAGGGCATCGCCGCGAACTGGGCCAACAGAGCTTGGGCTGCCGTGAGGCGCTGGCCGACCCGAAGCCCTGCCGCCTTAGCTTCCGCGTTGAGCGCGACCACGGTCCGGGTCTGCACCGGGCCATCGACCAGCACCAAGGGGCCTGAGTCAGGCTGACGCCGGAGGACGCCATCCAGCGCTAGGGATGGCAGCAATACACACGCCCAGAGCATCGTCGGCGGCCCTCAATGGACCGTGGCCGGGAACGGCACCGGCTGGGCCGGCGGATTGCCGCCGCGGCATTTGCGCACCCAGATGGCGGGCGACGGATGGGCGGCCAGTTCCAGACGAAGCGGGGCCGGCGAGCTGTTGACCAGGTAGCGGCGGTCCCGGAAGACGAAGCCCAGCGCCTGGCCGTCTGCGGCGGCCACCTGCAGCCGGCGCAGAGCCCGGTCGTCGGCCTGCTTCGGCCAGACCAGGACGGCGGCGCACGCCCCGGAGCGCAGGCACTGTTCGGCCGCCCAGAGCACGTCAGCTTCGGCCGCCATGACGAAGTGGACCTGGCTGAGCCGCAGTCCGCGTTGGCGCCAGCCCATGGCGCAAGGCACATACGGCGGCGCGATGACCACCACGGGGCGCTGGCCTTGCGTCAGGCGAGCCAGCGTGGGCAGGACCAGGCGCAGCTCGCCGACGCCGTCCAGCGGCATGAGGATTTCCGAGACCGAAGCGTCGGGCCAGCCGGCGGTCGGCAGCACGGCATCCAGCGCCGCTAAGCCCGTGGGTTGGTC
This sequence comes from Luteibacter sp. PvP120, assembly GCF_054055715.1. Classification (NCBI taxonomy): domain Bacteria; kingdom Pseudomonadati; phylum Pseudomonadota; class Gammaproteobacteria; order Lysobacterales; family Rhodanobacteraceae; genus Luteibacter; species Luteibacter sp. PvP120. The sequence goes on from NZ_JBSRXP010000003.1 coordinate 287,747, forward strand.
GCCGGCTGGGATCGGGGCGGCACGACCGCGCCAGACCTGCCGGGCGTCGACGAGGTCCGAAAGAGCAACCACGGCGCCCATCAGCTTCTCCGGACCAAGCCTGCAAACAGTCCTTCGATGGCAAAGTCGTCCGTGGGATCGGGGTCAATCGGGTGATAGCCCGGGCTGTTCGGCAGCAGGCGGATCACCTCGCCTTGGTGGTGCAGCCGCTTGATGGTGAAGCGGTCGCCGCCGACGCGGGCGGCCACGACCTGGCCGTGGCGGGCCACCGGTGTGGCGTGGACCCCCACCAGGTCGCCGTTGAGGATGCCCTCGTCGCGCATCGAGTCGCCGACCACCTCGACGAGATAATCGGGCTTGAGCTTGAACAGCCACCGGGACACCCGGAGGCTCCGCTCGACCCGCTCGGCCGAAAACAGCGGCTCACCAGCGGCAATGCGACCCACCATGGGCAAGTCCAAGGTGTCGGCGGCCAGCGGATCCACCTCCTCAATCAGTCGGATGCCACGGGGGCGATTGGGCTCAATGACCAGTCGGCCTTTGGCCTGAAGGGAGCGCACATGCTTCAGGACAGCGCTCACGTGCTCGATGCCCATCGCTTGGCCGATTTCTTCCAGCGTTGGCGCTTCCCCGTCCCGTCGGAGGCGGTCTCGGATGAAGTCGAGGACATTGTGTTGGCGACTGGTCAGAATCAGGCTCATGGCGGCCACTTTTCACCCTTTTAGGTGAAAATGAAAGAGTCAAAATTTGCCCAACCCAGGATCAACCGCCTAGCCGCTGATCCTCACAAAGGGGGTGAGGTGGGTTCAGGGACGAGGATGTCGGGAGGGGGTCTCAAGAGGTGAGACCGGCCGCCAAAGACGCGCGGTCGGCTAACTGGAACGACATGACCGCGGGTATCGGACGCAGTATCGAGCCGATGACTGACTCGGCCGGATGAGGGCAACCACCGGGGCGGTGCACCCCTTCTGTCGGCTACCTTACAGGCACGTACACCACAGCGCCGCATGCCGTGGGAGGAAGGTCGTCCGTTTGGATCGCGCGATCCGGCAATGCCAAAGCCCGGGCACGCAGTCGCGCTCGCACGCGCGATTGGGAATCGTTGCGCAGCTCGAGGATGCCCTCATGACGCTTTGCCAGCCCCAACTGCGTTGAAGCTGCGCGCAAAGCAAAAACGCTATCCTGACCCTCCGGAGACACGGATACAGCTTTGACGGCGGCAGTCACTCGTTCGCCGGAGACGGCGCTGCCGATCAACGGCACCACCTCATCCACCATGGTCTGCGCGTCGCTGATGCCAAGGGCCTGACGCGGCGAGTCCCTCAGGTGCTCCCGGTATCGCAAATAAACCAACAACTCAAAGAGGAACGCGTCGATGTGGGCACGACTGGGCAGCCAGACAGCGGCATCTTCACCCATAAGCCGACGTGTCGACGCACCCTCACTCTGCTCGGTCATGGACGACATCTCAACAGGATCTTCAGGCAGCTGGCTCAACACGGCCCACTGCGCGGCAGCGGCCATCAGGGCAGCCACATCCGCGTCAAAGACCAACTCTGTTGGTGCCTGCTGGACTTGGGTCGCCTCGCCGTCGTCCAAAGCACCTGCGCCCATCGCCGAGGGCGGAATGCTCACCACATCGATCCGCCAAGGGAGTTGCGGCACCGATTTTTTCTTGACGTGCAGCGATGCCACGACTTTAGTCACTGGCGGTGCAACTGCAACCGTACCGATTGAGGTAACCCCACGGACTTGCCACAAGCCCTTCCGGATCTGCCGACCTCGGTCTCGGCCACCCTTGGCTTCAAACACGTGCCAAGCGCCCGTCTGCACCGACACCAGATAGTCTGGATGGGTATTGGCGACCACGACCAAGGCATTGCCAGTCAACAGCGCATCGGTATAGACCGATTTGTGCAAGAACGCCATGCCTGGGTCCGCGCCCAGCCATTCATTTGCTGCCAGCCTCGCGACCACTTGGCCATAGAGATAACTAAGCTTGGCCATATCCGACGAATCCAGCAGAGGCAAGAAGTCGCGACTCACGACTTCGCCAGCCACCACGTCGACCGACGCCATCACCGATTGCAAGCGTGCGGCCAAGTAGGCGCCTAGAGCTTGCACGACTGTTGGACCCGCCAGGAGAGTGCTGCCCCAGGGAGTCGCCAGCGCATATCCCACATCCAAAGCGGCCTGCCCGAACATCACCGGGGTCATCGGCCGCACCTTCTGCAAGGCTCCGATCGGACCCACTAGCGGGGCATGCTTGGCAATTAAGACCTTGAACGGCACCATGTGTTTTGGCATCGCCGGCGACTTAGCTTGCACGTAGTACTCGAACACTGTCATGTGGCACTCCTGTTTTGCGCGTCACGGCGTCATTGGGCGACGGCGTATGGCTGCTGGGGCATCACCAAGCGTTAAGGCAAGACCCAGTCCGCTTTCATGGATACCACTATGCGATAGTCAGGTCTTTCGACCGTAAGCGCCCCAAATCAGATAATCCAGTTCAGCGATATTTTCGGCCGAAATATCGTCACTCTTGGCCACGAACGTGCGCAGCCAGAGGGCAAAGGAGAGGTATTTCGAGCCAGCGCTAGCGCCCCATGGGGCGCGAAAGCCATTGGCCTTCTTGAATAGGGCCACCGGTTTGTTAAGCACCGGGTACAGCTCCGGAAAGCGCAGACACAGCATCTCGGACAAAAACGCACCGCGAGCGGGTACGCGCAGGTGCTCGAGTCGGTCAATCTCTTGCACCACCACGTCGTCGCGCTCAAAGCCCCCGGCGTCCAGGATGCGCACGAACGAGATGCTCAGCTGACGAAAATCAGCGCTCTTGCCTGTGCGCTCCCACCCGCTTCCTTGCAGTCGATTTTCGTGCTCGTAGCCCCAAACGTCACGCAGCGCCTCATAGAACTGTTTGCTGGTAAGGGCTTTGGCGGCACATTGGCGAAACAAGCGTTCCAATGCCGGACGATTGGCCTCGTAGGCCTTCATTTGCGCACGCCGCGCCTTCAACAGAATTGCTGCGTCGGGAACGTTAGGCAACACCGGAACGCCTGAGCGTGATTTTGCCGATTTGGTACGCTTGCGCGGCTTTGGCGGCGGCGCCTCCTCGTAGTCCTCAAGCCACTCCGGCGAGCACGGCACCGAGTCCTTTTCGATGGCCGCCACCCACGTGCGTACTGCATCAAACTGAGAACGAGTCAGTGTGGTGTACAGATTCGCCTCGTGATTCTTGGAAAACGCGGCCCGACTGAGATTGGAGGACCCGACCAAAGCGTGGAAGACGCCGTCGCCGTCGCGCCAAAACACCGCCTTCGGATGAAATCCGCTGATATCGTCCGCAACCAAAAATCGATGACGAAATCGTGCAGGAAGCCATCCCATGACGGCCTCGCAAGCGGCTTTCTTGGTCAGGCCAAAATCGCTGCCGACGATGATGCTAAAGGTCTCGCACGAAGCTGGCAGCAGCGCAGGCGGCTCCCAATGCGTCAGGTAAGCCGAGATCACGTACAGCTCCACAGCTTGGGTGAAGGCACGTCGGTAGTGCGACGACAGCGCGCTCACCGTCGCATCTGGCAATAAGACAAGATCCATCTCTAAAAGCCCCTTGGTTGAACGCGCGCCGACTATTGAAGCAGCGCGACGATGCCGTAGATTGTCGCGCGGAAAGCGCTACGATGGTAGCGAGAGACCGAGGCCGATCGGCGCTCGCTGACGAATTCAGCGCGCGTGATCGCTCACTCCTCGCCTGCGCACTTCCTCAATCACTGTCTGCTGCATTTGATGCGTAGCGCAACGTCAGTCGCGCCTACGCTTTCGGCGAGAAAATGGGTGCGTTGGCATTACGCAAAATTTGCTCAGCCGGTGTACTTACGGCAGGAGATTTTTTGGGTCCTAACGTCTTGCAGCCACCGTCCCGGCGTTCCACCCTGGTCCATAGGGCCTCAAAAGCAGCTAAGGTAACGTCTTGGTATCGACTGAGGTACGGTTTTTCGGCCAATCCCTGAGTTCAAACACGTTGCTGGTCAGATGGTTATGGCGTTTCCCGAGAGGGTCCCGCCACCTCCACCAGTTATGGCCCCTAAGTGATTGATTCGCTTAGGGGCTTTTTTATTGGCTTGGTCTGGAATGGTCTGTTTTGGCCTGGGTTTGGTCAACTTTTGATCATGCTCTCTAAGACCTATCATCGGCCCCTTTTGGCTTACGGCGCTTGAACGGCTCTTCCCAAGGCCGTGAGATGCGACGACGCCAGCCCTTCGTGTCGAGCGCATGGTGCCCCAACCATCTTTCCACGAACGAGCGTGCACGGGCCTGGCTCCTCGCATAGCCGTGATACCCAGATTTGCCTGACCCCCTCGGAAGCACCTTCGCCAGCCATCTTCCATCCGGAAAAGCTGTGGTATTCACGTAACCCACAATCGCCTCGTCGATGATCGCGAAGAACGGGGCGCCGGGAGTAGAGGGTGTGGACCAGTCGATGATGGGCATGGCGGGACGATAACGCCCTCGCTGGCACCGTACCTACGAACCACCCCGACGAACTCTTCCACGTCGTGACCGCGGAGGCTCAGCTTAAGGCGACCATCCTTCGTGAACTTGGGCGCCCCGAACTCGTCCCGGGCGTGGCCGATGTGGTACAGCTCATGCTCCACCAGGGCACAGAACTCTGCGTCCGAACATGTGGCGCTGTAGTCAGCGACCAGGGTGATCAGGAAGTCGGGGACGTGTCCGTACCACCCGACCATTTGCTGTTCCTGTCGCCCCTTCTGCCAGGCACCGGAGCGGAAGGTCACCTCCTCGCACTGGCCCAGCACATAGCGCCCGCGCTTCTCGAAGCCGGACGCTGCCCAGAGGAACGAGAACGAGGCGTCCCGTAGATGCGCGTGGTCCTCATTGGCAAGGAAGCCGCCCTCGTCGACGAAGGTGGCCACCGCCCAATCGTGCACCTCTGGCGCAGGGATGAAGCTGTCGGCCCAACCGGCACCATCAACGAACTGGCCCATAGCAGCAGGGGGGAGCGGGCGGTCCACGGTGCACCTCAAAGAAAAAAGCCGCCCGAAGGCGGCTTCAGTATTAGCTCTTCCCAGGCGTAAGTTCGGCCGGACTGAACGTCTCATGCGCGAACGCGCTCCCGGCCCACCAGCGACACCAGCACTTAGACGCTGCATCTGGCTTTGCCTTCCATGCTGGGTTAACCACGACCAGCGCTGGCCCACCGCTCTTGTGGAATACGACATCACCCGCCTTGAATTCACTCATTCCCATCTCCTCGTGCCGTCCATTCGGCGATCCAAGGATACGATGCTACGACTCGACCGCGCCCGCAGCCTCGATCGGCTCCAGTACCAGCGTCAGCCGCGCGTCGGGGGTCTGTAGCTCAGGCTTCCAGAACTCGGGCACCTGGCCGACCTCAGCCCGGTAGGGCTCGTCGGTGATCCGCTTCACGTGGTTGCCCCGGAAGCGCCAGCCAGGGCCGCCTATCTGGTAGTGGATGACCTCGCCCTCGCGGTCGGTGCTCAGGCTGCTGACCATCAGAAAGACTCGAAGCTGGGCGGGGGCAACCATCAGAGCGGGCCGATGGTGAACGCGTACTCGCCTTCATGGCGAATGGTGCCATCAGGAAGGTGCGTGGTGTTGCCCACCCGCATGGGGCCATCCTTAGATATCTCCCACTGCGGCCGGCCATCATCCAGCGTCGCCACCGAACGGATGGTGGCGGGATGTTCTGGTGGTCGACGAACATTTCGCGGCGATCCGATACCGCCGAGATGTCCAGCGAACCGAAGTCCATGTAGGCGTAGCCGTTGCTGGCCATCTTCCAGGGGACCTCGTGTACGCCATTGATCTTGATTCCGGTGATCAAGTCGTCGGCCAGGATGGGCTTGCAGATGGCGCCTTTCAGATAGTCGAGGGTCGCCACGGCGTCGGCTTCGGACGCAGCGGTGCTGCTCTCGGGTTCGCTCATGTCGATGTTGATGTCGATCACCGCCTCGAACGTATGGGCCGCGCTGGGTAACGCACGGGCCAGGTCGCGCGTGCGCACCTCGACCGCGGGGTCGTTGAGGTCGATGCCAGCCTCGGCGGCGACGGCGCGGGTCAGGACATCGAGAATCTCACTTTCGGTGAAGCGAGCCAGGACGCACTTGCTGTTGATTCGATGGTGGGTGAGGTTCATGGGTCGTCCTTCCGGCACTCGGCCGGCGCGATTTCGTGGTTGGCGGTGGTGATCCACCACACAAGGCAGCGGAACCGGGCGGCGCACTTTTCGAAGGCCACGCCCTTGGCTGTGCTGTTGTCCGCGATGTCCCGGACGTTGCGTGTGGGCACCAGCGCGGGCCCCTCGCAGAGCTTCAGCAACTCGTCAGCGGGGCGGGCCTGCTGCACGACCGTTCGGCTTGTCACCACCGGCTCCGGGGCACGGGGTGCCATCGAGCACGCAGCCAAGAGCAGGGGGCACGGCAGTATCCAGTAGGGCTTTCGCATCCGCATTGCTCTTCTCCAGCTCGGCGAGCTTTCGGCGAACCGTGTCGCCCTTCGTGTCGGCCTTGGCCAGTTCGCCCTGCAGTTCGCCCAGGGCTTGACTGTCGATCGTGCGTAGCCGCTTCAGTTCGGCGATCGCGTCGTCCTGATCCTTGTTGGCCTGGACCTGCTGCGACAGGTCGTGGGTGAGGCCGCCTACACGACCCGACACATCGGTCAGGCTGCTGGTCAGCGACGCCACCGTCTGTCTGTTCGTCCACCAGGTAGCGAGCGTCCAGCCGGCGAGCGCGACGACAGCCGCGATCAACCCGTACTCGATGATGAGGCGGGCCTTGGAGGTGATTAGGGACCATCCGCTACGCAGGAGGCTTGTCATTGTCCTGACTCCGGTTAAGACCGAGCTGCTTCCAGACGACACGCTGGATGACTTGGATAGACGCCTCGGCGCCCAGCCATCCGCTGATGCCGACCGTTACGGCCGTCCACTGAAGGCTCAGCCCGCCGATCTGGCATAGCCACATCACGAGCAGCCCGACGAAGCCGGACGCGAGCCCCTGCACGCACGTCGGCCAGAATTGAACAGGCTGGTGCGAGTCCAGCGTGCGCACCACTCGGCCCAGCACGCCGGCCAGTGTCGCGAACGCTGCGAAGGCAACACCCTGTAACCACCCATGGTTCGGATCTTCGGGGACCATCAGGTCACCTTGCCGCCGGCCTTCTGGTAGGCGCGGGTCAGGTCGGCGAGGGTGTGCTCGTGCTGGCCATAGTTGGCACCGGGAAGGCTGGCCCAGCGGCTCGCGCACAGCCGGATGGCCGCAGAGAGGTTGCCGGCCTGGATCTGCTGTACCGCCTTGCACTCGCGCAGCAGCTGGATGGCCCATCGGTCCTGGCTCAGCGGGCCGAAGTCCGCCAGGCCAAGCTGCCGGCGGTACGCGTCCCAGTACCGCCCCATGAACTGGTAACGGCCGGCCGCGTCGGAGTTCAGCGACACGCTGCGGATGCGCGGGTGCTCGGCATAGCTCTGAAACAGGATCGGCTTCGCCGGCGTCGAGCCCACGCATACGCGGTAGCCGTCATCGGTGGCGGGCGTGAGCAGGCGGCCGGAACCCAGCTCAGACCACGCGATCATGTCGAGGAACGCGACGACGTTGCTGCCGCCCGCCTCGTTCGCAGTGATTCTGGCCATATCGGTCCTGCTGGATAAATGGGCCCGCGCCGAAGCGCCGGCGGCCCCGGGGAAAAAGACAAGGCTCGGCAGAAAGTCGTCAGATCGCGCAGGTCGACGGCGCGGCGCCGGCGCTACAAGTGGCGCGTGCACAAAGCGGGCCCCACAGTTAAATTTGGCATTCAACAGAGGACGTGACATGGACAATGAATTCCACACCCCGTTTGGAAAACTGCCACTCAAAGAGACGATCGACTTCGCCAAGAATCTGGGGTTCGTCTACACGTTCCAGATCCTAGCTACGGTCTTGACGGTTCCTCACAATGGCTTATCCCCGCCGTGGACGAACATGATCAGTGTATGTCTGATTACGTTGGCTGGAGGGGTTCTCACCGCGATGGTCATCACCCTGTACATGCGGAACTGGGACGCCTCTCCCGCACGCACCCGCTTGCTTGCGCTGGCGATGTTCGCGTTGGGTGGCGTGCTCGTGCAGAAGCTGACGGAAGCCAGACTGACGGAAGGCTGGTAAAAAAAGCCCCGGCGGATGCCAGGGCTTTTCAGGTCGACGTGATGTGACGTTGCCCATTTTCCACAGAAAAGTTGATCAATCAAGCTCTACGATTGCTTCCAGCATCTGGACCCGCTCGTGATCGGTCAGCGGCTCATTGAACGGGATGTGGAGCCATCCGGCGACGTGGATCTTCGCCAGGCGCAGCAGCTGGCTGAAACGAGTGGTGTCCACCGCCACGCCGATGCGGCGTAGGCGACGGATCTTCTCCATGCGCGGCTGATCCGGGTTCAGGTACTCGGCGCGCAGCACCATCGCCGGCCCGTAGCCGGTGGCCTGACATTCGAGGGCCGCTACCGCTTCGTGCACTTCGTCAGCTGCCGTGCGCTCGGGCTGGTGGCCAAGCCCCGACGGCGCCCTGCCCTCCCATCGAATCAGCGAGGCCAGCCAAGACCCGCTACTGCCGCCGAGGTGCTCCCTCTTGCCTTCGCGATATTCCTTCGCCCATTCGTTGAGGCGAGATTCGAGTGTCGTGGAGCGTCGCATCGGCTTCCCCTGGATAGTCATGTGCGATTTTTCTTCTTGCGGCGTGTCAGCTCGCGGCGGATCAGGTCGGCGCGACTCTGCGAGGCGCGTAGCGTGGCGCGGGCTTCTTCGAATTGGCGGGAGAGGATGCTGGTGGGAATGCCCTCGAAGCCGGTTCGCGACGACGCTTGGCGAGCCTGGCCTGCATGCGAAGCCACGGCCGGCACTCCGCCTGCTCCTCCGGCGTCAGGGCGTCGATCAGCGGCCCCCACTTCATGAAGTCCGGCTCCCGCCGAATGATCGCCAGCGCCTTGCCCAGATGGTGGTAGATGGTCATTCATGCGCCTTTCCAGTGAGCGACCACAGGTAGCGGACCCGGCGGTTGCCCGCCGGGAACCTCTCGCGAGAGACGCGGCCGTGCCGCATCAGGTGGAGCAAGTGGGCAGAGGCATGCTGCGGCGAGATCCCGATCTCCGCGGCGACCTCGCCGGTGACGGCAGGGCCGTCGGCAAGCACGGCCAAGACGCGGGCGGTCTGGGTGATGGCGTCAGTCGCGTTCATGCAGCCCTCGCGGTGCCGATCGATCCAAGTAAACGTAGCGCCTGGTCCACGTTCTCAACGACGTGGACCTTGCAGCCCTTCGCCAACGCCTCGGCGTGGAAGATCGTCTGTGCCGGCGTCAGCTTCCGGCGCGACGGCGGCTTCTCGCCGTCCTTGATCTCAATCAGCGTCCAGCGGCCGCGAAACGCCACCAGCAGGTCTGGAAAGCCGGAACCAACATGGGAGCAGTCAATCACGTAGCCACCGATGCGCTGGAGAGCGCGGACGATCTCGCCCTGGTTGTCGTCGACACGACATGCATACCTCACAGGCACCGTCCTAAAGGTTTTTCCGCAGCCGCCGAAAAACTGTCACTACACACGGAAGGAGACGAAGGATGAACGCTCAGCCAACACCGAAGTACAACACCCTCAAAGAAATTAGCGACCTTATCGCCGAAATGGTGCGCGCGTCCGGCTTGGCTCTTGCCAGCGGCGCGTTCTTGGGTGCCCTCGTCGATGCCGCTTTGCTCAAGCGGAATATGTATATCGGAATCGGCCTTATGGTCCTTGCCGTCATTCAAACTTGCATCAGCATTTGGAAGTACGTGGCAGGGCTCAGCCAGCAGGTCGGCAACCTCGGCTACATCCTGCTCTGTATAGCGGTCCTGCCATTTGCTCTCACCCTCGGGCTCGTGTTGGTGGCAGCATTTCACGCCGGCTTTGGAAGCTGATCGCGACATCATGCAGCAATCCCTTTAACGGTAATGAGGCCCTTGGCGATCATGCGCATCCACGTGCGCACCAGCGCCCGCAGGCAGTAGAAGTTTCGCTCCGCCTCGTAGGCAGCACGGTCACGGGTTTCGGAAACGCTCGGCGAGTCGGTCCAACGGTTGCACTCGCTGCACGCGTAGACGGCTTGCAAGTCCATGGGCTTCAGCGAGCCGCCGCAGTCGCCGAGCCAGCGAAGGTGGGCAAGCACGACCGTCTTCGGGTCGTACAGACAGACACCGGCCTTCCGGATGGTGCAGCCCTCGTCTTGGGCGGACTTGCGCAGCGGCGTCATCGCGGGGCGAGACGCGCGCATGGGTGCCTTGCGCTTCGGTCGCGCCATCACGTCCGGCGCAGCCTTCGCGCCGTCCGCACTGCCCATCTGCGGCACGCGGCCCAGTGCTTTGCCGCGCGCCATCGGCGTCTTCCGGACGAGTCCTTTTGAGGGCCTCACAGCTTCAGCTCCTGCGCGCCTTGCCGATAAACGATGCTCCGCATTAGGGACATATCACCATGGACCGCAAAGCCGTCTCGGACCACATCAAGGAAATCCTCGAACTGACCAGGAACGTCGCATTCGCTTGCGGCATCGTGGTTATCCTCGGCACCGTCGCCTATAACCCGGAGTCGATCGGCGTGCACCAGCACGCGACGCTCATCGGGTGCATAGTCGGAATCATTGGGGTCGGCTACGTGGCACTTTCGATACTTCAGTACGAATTGCGATATCCGGTTACATCCGAGAAACGTTGGGTGCGAGGACTGGCCTGGACTATGCGGTTTTGCCTGCTCCTTCTTCTCAGCGAAGGCGCGTTCATCGCCGTCGCGAACCATACGGACTGGGCGCAGGCACATTCGCTCCGCGAAGAAAGCACGGCGGAACAAGATCATCATCAGGCCGCCCACCGCTGACAACCGTGGAACGGGTCCGGCGACGGCACGTCAACGACGGCTTCGGCGCCTATCTGCTGCACCATGTCGTAAAACGCCGCGAACTCGACCGTGCCCAAGACGTCGCGCTCGCCCTGTTCGTTGGAGGTGGTCGTGCGGCGGGGGCGACGGCGGCGCTCGCCGAAGATGTCCACCACCTCCCAGCCGAAGTACCTGCCACAGAACTCGTGGTGCAGCTCCTCGGCGGTGTAGCCGGTCGCTTCCGTGAGCTTCGGGTAGGCCACACCCCAGAGCGCCGCGTTCTGCGGGCAGGTGCGCTCCTTCCGGGCTTCCTTGATCTCGATGCGCCAGGACTTCGACACCGGCAGCCGGTCGACGAAGGCATGCACGTTGGCCAGCACCGCGCCGCGCTCGGGGCCGTTTGCGTTAAGCGTGTATTTCTGGCTCACGCCGCCATCCTCCCCGGCACGACGCCATGCTTACGCTCGATCGACTCGCTCAGGCAGGCCTTACACCGGGCGAAGTTCACGGTCCCGTCGATCTCGCGCCAGAACTCGCGCGTAGCCGGATGCCAGGAATCCTCGCCGTAGCCGAAGCGCACGCAGCCCTTGCACTCGACGTACTCGCCATCCGGACGGCTCTGGAACTTGTGACGCTTCTTCGGCGCCGCCACCGGGGCGTCGTTGCGCCGCAGGATGCGGTAGACGGTGTTGCGCGCGATACCGACGCCCTGGGCGATGGCGGCGGCGGGCTCCCCGGCGTGGAAACGGCTCCCGACTTGAGCGTGCATGGTGTTCATCAGGCAGCCTGCGGCGGTTCGGGTTCATCGTCGCCAGGGACCTGAATCCCGAGCGTCCTGCGCACCTCTGCGAACGACTGGATGCGCGCCTTACGCGTGCTTTCGTGCTCCAGGCGCGGTCCCGCGCGGAAGGGCACGACCGTGCTGGGCATGGCTTCCAGAAACTTCCTTGGGCTGGGCCAGCGGTCGCAGGTCGTCATCAGCGTTCGGAATGCCTTCCGGAAGCGCGGCAAGTCGCGCTGCTCGTCCCATACGCGATCGCCGCACACCGCCTCCACCCAGACGGCAACGGTGCCGCTCGTGACGTCATGCGCGGGCTGGCCGTCCAAGCTGAGCGCGAGGAGCTTCATCAAGAACGCGGCCAACGACGTGCAGCAGGCGGCCTGACCATGTCGGACATGAAGATCACCAGGCACGAACACGTGAAAGTCGACGTGGCAGTCAACGTTGCGGAGTTGGTGGAGAAATTCACCGACTCACAGCTCGCCACAGTCGGTCTATTCCGGTCTCTCCGTGATGCCGACATCGAGCGGGAGAACATCCTGCGCCAACAGTCCTGGCGCGAGGCTGCCCGGTGCGACGACGACTGCTGCGAGTGCGTTTTGCACGAGGGACGCCCCTCCGTGTCAGCGCTGCTCGGCAACCGCGTTCCGGCCAAGCAGCCCGACGGCAGCGAGGCTGCCTTCTGGCACGAGATCAGGAACCTCCTGCTGCGTCGCGACTTCAACGCTGTGACGCGCGAGGTCGAGGCCCGCGCGTGGAACCGCGGCGGCGTGTCGATCCTTCTTGCCGAACCCGCTAAGGCTGCCTGACATGGCCGCCGAGGTGCAAGCCGACCTCTTCCAGGGCTGGACGGGCTGGACGGGCTGGTTCGACAACCAGGCCACCAGCTGCCGCGAGCACTGGAACAACGGTGTTTGCGGCCGGTACGCACCTCGGACCTCTATCGCTCCCCACGCCCACCACCGCGAACTCCGCGCGCCGTGGGGCTCAAACCCAGACCTGCCGGCGGATGCCGTGAAGGAAGAAAATTGAAACCGATCCAGCACCTCGGCAACGTTTCCGGCGGCAAGGACAGCACGGCGGTGTATCTCAAGCTTATCGAGTCAGGGCGCCCTTTCCGTGCAGTGATGGCCGACACCGGAAACGAGCATGAGGCGACGTACGAATACGTGGCACGCCTGCATGAGCGTACTGGCGGTCCGAAGGTCGAGATTGCCGACTTCTCTCGGCAGCTGGCCAAGCATCGCGACTACATCCTGCGGGTGTGGCCGACCCAAGGCATTTCCCAGGCAATCGTGGACGAGGCCGCTCGCCTCCATGAGCCGACCGGAAACCCGTTCCTAGACCTCTGCATCAGCAAGGGCCGGTTTCCGTCGCGCATGGCACAGTTCTGCACCGAAGAGCTGAAGACCCTTCCGATCACGCTCCAGGTCGTTGGTCCGATGCTGCGCAGAGGGCCGGTACTCCAATGGCTCGGCATCCGGGCGGAAGAGAGTGCTAACCGGGCGAAGCAACCGATCTGGAACCGCCATGAGTCCGGGTCGATGATCTGGCGCCCCATATTCAGCTGGAAAGTCGAAGACGCATGGGCCATCCATCGGCGCCATGGGCTCCTGCCCAACCCGCTCTACGCCATGGGCGCAAAGCGCGTTTGATACTGGCCGTGTGTGAACTGTCGTAAGGACGAGCTTCGCCTGATCGCCGATAGGACGCCAGAGCACATTGACCGAATCGAGCGATGGGAGGCGGTTGTAGCTGCGGCTAACAAGCACGGTTCGGCCACATTCTTCCCCGCCGTTACAGATCCTACCGACGTGGACCGGCCGGGCACATATTCCCGCATCCGGACGCTGGTCGAGTGGGCCCGCACAGGCCGAGGCGGACGCCAGTACGACATCTTCATGCAGCACCAGGCCGGCGGCGGCTGCACGTCCGACCTGGGCCTCTGCGAGAGAGAAGCAGCGTGAGTACCCTATTGCACGCGAAGATCGGGCGGGCTTCCGAGGATCAGCTGCAGGCGCTCTACTGTCAGCGTGAGGCGATGCCGCGCACCGGCGAGAGCCGGCTCACAGACAGCCCATCCTTCCCGAGTAATGCCGGGAGACCGGCTTCCATAGTCGTCATCTATGGAGTAAGCGAGTGTCATTCCAACCTGATGGACGTACTGGCGCGCGCAAGCTGCCGCAGCCAATGCATCGACCGCCAGCAGCGGAGAGCAACCCTTCAGCTCTTCCACAATTCCGGCAACAGGCTCCAGAGCTTGGGCGGCCGGATTGAAGCTAAGCCAGTAACCTTCCGGGTCTATGGCGTCCGCATGATCACACAATGCGTATATCCGCTTGATCGCAATGAGTGCATCCACCATGAGCGGAAGGTGCAGTACAGCAGTTCGAAAGTCGGCAATTTGCTGATCTTGAAGTCTCTCCAGTACAACGCGTTCGCGGTCCGCTTGCCAGAGTCGAGCCGACGCCAAGATTGCTGCGACGGAGAAAATAGCCTGCGCCCATGCCGCAGCGACCTCACTCGTCGCCCAGCTCGGCGCGTTCGTTATGACCGCAAGGACTACACCGCATACGACTGCCACGCAAAGCGAGAGCATTCGCTCGAAATTGAACTTGTCCATCTGCAAATCCCCTGCTCGGCTCCCATGCAGATCTTGACGCCAGGTGCGGCCACCGACAAGCCCCTGCAAGTCATCGAGGTCGAGATCTCAACGCAATACCTTCTCGACACGCTTCCGCCGGCGCAGGAGGCAGCATGACCACGAAGCGAATCACCCAGCGCGAGGCGCAGGCGTTACGGCAGCGCGTCGCTGTACTCCAGCAGCGCGAAGACAACTGCCGGTCGGCCTGGGTCAAGGACTATCCCGGCAGCACGCATCTCTGCTCGATCGTCATCGGCGACGTCGATGCGGCCCGGGTTCGGGTCGCCCGCCTTCTCGAACACGCCGTCGTGGTCACCAACGGCGACCGTGACGAGATCCACCTCAACGCCCTCCCAGTGGCAAAGGACACCGACGCATGAGCAACGAACTCTGGTGCGTACACATCGAAGGCCCCGACGACGTCATCGCCATGCCGTCCCGGGCAGCGGCAGAAACCGTCGCGAAGAAGATCAATGCCGACTTCGCTGATTCAAAGGCGAAGCACGGCGTGACCATCAAAGCAACTGCGAAGCGCTACACGCATGGTGCGGAATCTCACCAGCGCAATCTGGCAGAGAACTACAGCGACTACGCCCCGATGGTCGAGGGCCCGACAGCATGACGCGCCGCATCTACCTCGACCTCGACGGCGTCATGGCCGACTTCGACGGCTCGTTCCCCGCCGTCTTCGGCCTGGATCACCGCAGCATGGCCGACGACGCCCTGTGGCTGCACATCAACGGCCATCCGTCGTTCCTCCGCGACCTGCCGCCCATGACCGGCGCCGTCGCGATCCTGCAGCGGGCGGCCGGACACATCGAGGCCCGTGCCGCCCAGCGCGACCAGGCGCAGGGCGAGCGCAGCATGGCCCGCACGGTCGGCGCCTTCAACGCCCTGACCGGGCACCAGCTCAGCGAGCGGGACGGATGGCTGTTCATGGTCACCCTGAAGATGGCGCGCGCCTGCAGCACGCCGACGGGTCTTCCGGACGACTCCGAGGACATGTGCGGCTGCGGCGCGCTGGCCGGCGAAGGGGTTGCGGCCGTGACGGGCCAGTTACAAGCTGTCCACGAGAGCGCTCAGTGGCGAGATCGAACCGTAACCAAAGGCAGCAATGCTCACCATGAAGGAAAAAATCGCGCCGCGCAGATAGTGCTTGTGGCCGCCCTTCTTAGCAAAATCGTTTTCCTCCTGAAGAAGTCTCAGGTTCGTCAAGTAAGCCATTGCATATGCAAAGGCGCAGCAGAGCGCGCCTACGGCAAAGGCTTCCACGCTGTGCAGGAGCGCGCGTACCGGCACAACCAGGGCGAGGTCTTTCAGGTTAGCGATCACGATGACTGCGGCACCCGCATTGATCAAGCCGGAGAACTTGAGCGCCTCGGTCGACAGAGTTGTGAGCGAACCAAATATGTCACTGTGCACGGAGGCATTGGCCATGCGTGAAATCCCCATCCTGTTCAGTGCGCCGATAGTGCTCGCCACCCGCTATGGGTGCAAGATGCCGGCTGACACGCAGCGGTACGGCAGATCACAGGGAGGTGCGGCCGCAAAGGTCCTATTCCACAAGACGTCCAATGGCTTTCAGAGCCTTCTCCGCAGCGGATTTAGCCTGTTTAGCCTGCGCGAGTGTTTTCGCCCATTCATCCTCTTCGTACGACCACAATTCGATCGGACCATCAAATGCTCGTCGACCTCCAAAATCGCGAAAAACATCGCGGAGACGCTGGAGAAGAAAGTAAGCGTGCTGCGCTGGCTTCGATGCTTCGCCGAGGTCCTGAAGATAGGGGCGAAGCGCCTCGAGGCTCGGTGGGAGCACCGGAAGATTCCAGAAACGTATGGAATCCTCGTCAGTCGGGCCCGTATTGCCAATTCGTTCCGGAGCGGCACCGGATTCGACCTGGGTGATACCCCACTCAAGCTGAGCAAGCACCTCCACCATCTCGGGAACGAGGGCGATCGCAGCAGACCGAGCAACAGCGTGATCCTTTGCTTTACTTGCGCGCCGATCGCTGCGCGCAAGAACGACAGTGGCACCAATCGTGACCACTGCTCCCACAGCCTGGACCCAAGCTGCCCATTCGGAGCTGTTCATGCGTGAACTCCCCATGTTTACGAATGGCGCCATGGTGCGCGGTGCTCGGGCGTCAGGCAAGTCAGCGGCCTGTTCTGCGCCGGGCCCGCTCCCGCACTCGGTGCAGCGCCGCGTGGTCGCCGCACTCATGCCTGGTACGCCAACGTCCTACCGCCCAGGCAGTGCCGGCGCACAGCAGACCGGTGACCATCACTACGCCGAAGATCAGATTGACGCACTGGCCGAAAATGTAACTCGCGTAGCTGTACGGCCGGAGCAGGAGCGCCAGGACCATGCGTCAGCTTCCTCTCTTTTTGAACAACTCAATGGTGCGCGCCGACGCGGCTGGTCGCAACCGGCGGCCCGAATGAGGTAACCCAGCAATGATGCGCTACATCACGATCGCGAAATTCGCGGCCGAGTCCGGATACAGCGAGGACGCGGTCAGGGCAAAAATCAAGAACGGGGTCTGGCTTGAGGGCCTCGTGTGGAAGAAGGCGCCGGACGGGCGCGTTCTGATCATTCCAGAGGGGTATGAGCGATGGGCCGAAGGACAAACGGTATCCGACCTGCAACGCAAGGCAGCATAGCGATCGACTTCTACTTCCAGGGCGTCCGTTGCCGGGAGCGCGTCAAGCTCCCGCCGACGAAGGCGAATCAGAAGTACGTGGAGAACCTGAAGGCCCAGATCCTCGCCGAGATTGCCCGTGGGACGTTCGACTATGCGAAGTATTTTCCAGACAGCAAGCGCGCGCGGTCGCTGGCCAAGCTTCCCGGCGCCGCGGTCACCGTCGGCGACGGCCTCGATCTCTGGCTCCGGGGAAAGGCCCCGGAGCTGCAGCACTCGACGCTAAGGGACTACGAGCTGGCGATCGCTCGGGTATGGAAGCCGGCTATGGGCACGAAGAGGCTGACCGAACTCACCCGCAGCGATCTGAAGGCATGGGTGGCCACACAGACCAGCGGCATAAAGCGGATCAGCAACCTGCTGCTGCCGATGCGCGGAATGTATGCGCAGGCCTTCGACGACGAGCTGATCGCCGTGAACCCATTCGTCGGATGGACGCCGAAGAAGGCAGCCGCGCCGAAGGAGGAAGACGACATCGACCCCTTCACGCAGGCGGAGGTGAACGCCATCATCGGCGCGGCAGACGGACAGATCCGCAACCTGTTCCGGTTCGCCTTCTGGACGGGGCTGCGCACTAGCGAGCTGATCGCCCTACGCTGGACCGACGTCGACCTTGTCGGCCGCACCGTCACCGTGAAGCGAGCGAAGGTGCGGAAGCAGGTCAAGGCGCCGAAGACCGCCGCCGGGCGGCGCACGCTCATGCTACTCCAACCAGCGTGGGAGGCTTTGATGGCCCAGCGAGCGCACACGCAGCTGGCCGGCGCGGAAGTGTTCCACAACCCGCGAACCGGTGAGGCGTGGGAACACGATGGCCCAATCCGGAAGACTGCCTGGCAGCCGGCGCTGAAGAAAGCAAGCGTCCGCTACCGCTACCCGTACCAGACGCGGCATACCTTCGCATCGACGCTCCTGTCCGCAGGCGAGAATCCGGTGTGGGTCGCCTCTATGATGGGCCACAAGGATTGGGCGATGATCATCAAGGTCTACGGGCGGTGGATCCCATCCATTGCTCCCGACGCGGGCGCTAAAGTCGCAGAGCTTTGGCGACCGTCAACCATGGCAAACGAGACGAGTGTTTGAGCGGCGGACAGAACCTAGGAGGAAATATGGACGTATTCGGCATCAAGCCAGAAACATGGTTTCCCGTGATTACCTTAATCCTTGGCGCGGCATTGAAAGGTATGGGTGACTTTATTCTCGAAGGACAGAAAGCTAAAAGAGAGATTCAAGCCCGGCTTGAGTCGAATGCCGAAACGCGGCGCGCCCGTGCTGTCGATTTCCAGCGCGAAACACTACTTGATTTGCAGGAGGCGCTCCAAGGCATGGCCAGAGCGACCGGGAGGACAAATTTCGAGGACATCATGAACTACCGTGCTACGAAGAAGTGGCAAAGCACGAGGTTGAGTGAAGATGCGAGTGCGAAATTCCAAGAATTCGCGGTAAAGGTGACACGACTTCGTGTTCGCGTTGAGGATGATGAAACCCGCAACATGACAGCCGAGTTCAGCAATCGCTGCACAAGCGTCTCAAGGGCGAGCGACGAAAACGATTCAGACTTGAAGCTGGCAGAAGCCATACAAGTTTTCTCGAAGCTCAATGAAAGAATCGGCGACCTGCTCCGTTACGCGAAGTAATGCGCTTGGTCAGCATTTGGTCACAGACATCGCCTATACCACTGATTCCCAAGCGCAAAGCGCGGGTTCGACTCCCGCCACCTCCACCAACACCTGCGGCGAAACAACGTAAATCGTTGTTTCGCCGTTTCTTTATGCGGCAAAGCCATGCCCGAAACGCCCTTTTCTTGGTGTCGTTTTTCGGTGTCTCCCATGCCCAAACCGCTGTTTGTTCAACGCCCTTCGGGACTTCACGTTCGGTTTCTGGTGCCGGTCCACGCCCGCGAGGTGTGGGGCGCCCGCGTTGTCATGAAGTCGCTGGGAGGTCGGCGCGGGGATGCCGCCCGTCTGGCTGCGGCTCGCCTCGGCTATGCTCTGTCGGTCTTTTTTGACGACCTGAAACTCATGGGGAAGGCGCTGAGGTCGGAACTGTTCGTCAAGGTGCAGCGGGACGCGCAAGGACGGCGCATTCGACGTCGGATCACCGAGCACCCGGGCAAGTTCATTCATGCGAACTACCAGGTCGAGGAACGTCTGGACGGCAGCTGGGTGATCATCGCCGAGGGACCCGAGGACCACGAAAACGCGATGGACATGGTGCGGCTGCTGCGAAGCATCCCGCCGGATCCTGCCTTCGTCCGGACCCGCTTGGCCCCTCCTCCGGTCACCGGGCCGATGTTGGAGCAACGCGTCGAACTGTTCCTCGAGCAGTTCAACCAGAAGCAGCGGGCCGAGGCCAACAAGCTGGACACCGCGTTCACCATGCGCCTGTTCGTCGGGATCATCGGCGACAAGGCATTGGCAAGTGTTGGGGCTGAGGACATGGACCGTTGGCTGGACGCCCTCGCCCACTGGCCTCCGAACGCGACAAAGCGTGAGCCCTACAAAGACCTTTCCCCTCGAGAAGTGGTGATCGTGTCCAAGCGCAAGGGCGAAACGCCCATCAGCTTGCGCACGCGGGAGAAGCACCTGGACCGGCTCCGGGTGTTCTTCAACTGGGCCATGGAACGACGCGACGTGGACCGCAACCCGTGCGCGTCCATCCACGTCATGACCCGAGAGCAGGAAGACACGCAAAGCCGCCGGGCCTTCACCGCGGCTGAGCTCGCCACCATTTTCAACCCGGCGCTGCGTGAGGTGCATTGCGACACTCCGGCCCGTTGGTGGCTGCCGCTGCTGGCGCTGTATTCGGGTGGTCGCGCTCAGGAACTCGCCCAGTTGAACACTCAGGACATCGAAGAGGTCTCAGGCATCTGGGGCTTCCACATCGCCGCGCGCTTCCCGGGTCAGAAGTTGAAGAACAGGCAGTCCCGCCGGTTCGTTCCGCTGCACCCAGCCCTGCTCGATGCGGGCCTGCTGACCTATCGCGACGACATCGTGGGCACGCTGGGCGAAGGTCAGCTTTTTCCGGGACTGGGCGCAAAACCCGGCGACGCCATCGGCGACTGGTTCAACCGGACCTACCTTCGCAACCAGTGCCACATCCAGGGTCAGGTCTACCACTGCTTCCGCCACAGCTTCATCACGGCGGCGGACCGCGCCGGCATTCCCGAGGCTCGGATCGCACGCCTCACCGGGCATGGTCAGGGTGGGTCCGTGCTTCGCGGCCATTACATCGATGTGCCGACGCTGGCCGAACGAGCGGCGGCGCTTTCGGCAGTAAAATTTCCAGTGCCGAGCGTCCCGACCTATATCACTGGGAAATTCAATGCATTTTTGGCCAGAATTGCCCGAATAAAGCGCCGACAGGGAGCTGTGCAGGCACGGGCTCGTCGTCAGAAGTCGTCAGCATGATTACCGAGTTCTGCTCCGCATAGGTCGTCGCACTGGGATAGTTGAGCGCCAAAGTTGACCAAAGGGCGAGGGCTATAGCTCTTCCATGTGTCCGCGCAATCTTTGCGAAGCATAAGTCTTTTACATTAAGTCGGCCGCTGCGATATACGGTAGGTGTCCTCTCCCAATCATGAGCCCATAAGGAAATGACCCCTCTATTTCTCCTTGACCGCAACGCCATATCGGTCATAAAAAACAAACTGGCTAACAAGGCGCCCGTTGACCCCAAGAAGCTGGCTCTACTGGCGACCCTTGAACACCTCAATCAGTCAGGCAACCACATCAGCCCCCTTCTGTCCATTGTTGAAGGGGAGCATGGCCGCGAGGATACGGTGGACGAAAAGGCTGCATGCGTCATCACCGAAGCGACAGCTGTGCGCAATTTCTTCGATCAAGCCACCACAGATGCGGACCAATTGCTTCGTGATCCGCTGACGGTGGCTCGCGTGTTCACCACCTACCGTGAAACTGGCTGGGAGAATCGTTCGAGCTACTGGGCATCAGCTGCTCCCCTGGTCAAGGGTGGCATCGCCAAGGAAAAGCGTCGTGGCGTCGAAGACGAACTGGTTGCGTTGGCAACCGCAAATGGACTTCCTTCAGACGATCCGATTCACCTGCTTTTCCTCGCAGCCCTCCATGGTGGAGCAAGCGCTCAAGATGTCTTAAAGCTTCGATCTGACAGCGCCTATAATCCGCTCAATGACCTACATGTCCTCTCACGCATGGCACTCATTCAGGCCGTGGCGACGAATGCTGGTCATCTGATTATGCCTGTGCTTGTTTCAATGGATGAAGGACTAAATGATGTGCTGAGCCACACCCATTTTAGCAAGAGCAAACTCACCGATGAGGGCGGCATCCACATGACGCTTCGGTTCGACAAAGAGTTGTTTCCACAATTGTCGGACAAGGAATATCGTGCCCTTCTAGACCGGGCAAAGCCCAATGGCGACGTCTAAAAGCTGTCCTGGCCATACAGCACCACAATTAATAGGAGCTGCGGCGAAGCAGTGATCTTTCAATCTTTTGATTGAATGATCATTCGGTCCTCTGCCCTTATCGTTTGTAGTTTAGAAAACTGACGTCACGTCAATCATAAGGATCTTGCGTGTTCCCGGGCCACTCTCGAATGAGAACATGAACGAGCCGCTGTCGTCGCGCCCCGTCCTGCCCTCAACAACGCTGATCGTCTCTTGGATATCGAGGAACCGGACGAGCTCACCCGCGCCAACCAATTCTTTATCTTCCGTCGCGCACAGCACTTCAAGGTTTGGATCAAATGTGGTGAGGTGGGCGATCAGCTCTTTAACCTTCATCTCGTAGCTCCTGCGGAAAGGCTCTATTTCGTCGTCTTGCGCTTGGCCGTGGGTCTCGCGCCCAAGGCTTGCTCAACCTCTGTTGCCCAGCCCACCAGGTCGGTCCCGCACGCCAGGCACCAGTCTCGGATCTGCAACGTGTCCAGCCGCGACCCCCGCTCCGCCGCGCTCACGTAGGTCTGGGACCTGCCCAGCTTCGAGGCGAACTCCGTCTGATTCAGGCCCGTCCGCTCCCGGAGCGCACGAAGCACGCCCAACACGATTTGATTTTCAGGTCGATACAGCGACTTGGGCGGCTGAGCAGCTGCTTTTTTGGACGTGGCCATGGCCTATTTCCCGATCGGACGGGCCATAAAGCTATACCGGTCAATGCGTTAAGCCTGTAGCACATACCCGGTTAGTTGTTATTCAACTAAGCAACTATGGACGACGCTACTCTGGCCGCGCCAGGGAGGGCCGCGGGGCCCCTGGGATTGAGGACCGTCTCCCCCGCATCAGAGGGATTTCATATGCCTAACCGCCGGTTCAACCGGATCGCCACTTGGATGGCCGTAGCCGCCCTTCTCCTGACCACCCACGCGCAAGCTCAGACCACCGGAGGCCTTCGAGGCTTCTTTCAAAAAGCTGGGGCAACGGTGTCCCATGCGGCGTCATCGGTCTTCGTGAGCGGCAACCCATCGGCCACCTCCGGACAGGTGGCCGGACCCGCCACAACCACGGGCGCTTACTACCGGCCGCTCCATCCATCCACGCCCGGCGCGATCGTTGGCATTTTCGACGGTCACCGGATGGGCGACGCCTGGCCGCGGGTGGCCGTGCGTTTCACCCAGGCCGGCGCCGACCGTGCCTGCTGGCGAGCGGAAGCCACCATCTGGCGGTCCGCGACAAATCACATCATTGAAACGTTCGACGTCTGCAACGCCCCGCTCGCCTTCACCGATGCGATGGGCAGGCAGCAGTTCATGACTGCGCCCGAAGACGACTTCAACGGCGGCCAAGGTCGGGTGGCGATCAACACGGCGCAAAACATTCAGGGGATGAGCCACGCGGACACCGCCCCGGGTGACGTTCGCAACGCCGGCCCGCTGCCTCCCCACATGCTGTTCTACCTCGGACAAGGCAGCGAAAGCGGCCCGCTCGCACACCAGTATCACGAGATCTTGGTTCGCCTGATGTGGCTCACGGGGTGGATGAACCACGCCAATCCCGTGCTCGACGTCCGCAGCGGCAAGATCCTGTGGGTGATCGGCCTCAACTCCGGCGCCACGAATGCACAGGAGCCCACCCCGTGATCAAACTTCTCGCCATCATCGCCGTCGGCTTTGTCGTCGCCCTGATCGTCCAGCACATGAACGCCGGGCGGGACGCGCGTCGTGCGGAAGCGCATCCGCCCTTGATCGTCACCGAGGAGCATGGGTGGACCACGATCATGACCACGCCGGCTCCGTTGCCCGCCCGCGTCGCCGTGGTGTCGTGGCTGCTGGCCTTGGCCGTCGGTGCGACGGGCGCTGCGCTCGGCACACACGTCGATCCCGATTCCCCCCTGCCCGTGATCTTCGGCCTGGCCGCGTGGATCGGCGGCGGCCTCGTGATCTCGAAGCTGCACAAGGCGGCGCACGACGTCACTCGAAAGGTTCAACGCCAGCCGTTCCAGGTGTCGCGCCTGGGCATCCGCCTGTCCGACGGGACCTTGCTCGCCCCGGGGCAAATCTACGGGATCCGGCGCGGCAACACTCAGGCTGGAGACCAGGTGGTGATGGGCGGAGCCGGCATGGTGGCCGGCGTCAGCCAGATGGCCGCGGAGTCGTCCCAGCGCTTGGCTCGGGTCAGCCACACCGTGGAGGTCGACCACGGGGGTCGGGCGACGGTGCTGGCCGGCGGTCTGACGGAAACGCAAGCGCACGCGGTGGCTTCGGAAATCACGCAGCGGTTGCCGGGGTTCCGCTGAGCCCACGGTGCCGGCGTCTCTCGCATTGGTGAGCGCGATCGCACGACCGAGGGTGTGTGCGTATTCGGCAACGTCACGACCGATCAAAGAAGCGTCGCACGCGCTCATCCCAGAAGCGATTCGATCCTTGAATGGAGTCGTGTCCGTGTTCATCAGACGCCGGTATAGTCGTGTGAAATCATCAACGGTCCGGCGCTCAATGGACCGATCCCTCAACCCACGGGCACGGAACTCCACCCATGATTCGACGCTCACTGGGCTTGTTGCTGGTTGCACTGTCCATGCAAGCGGCCGGCCTTGCGCACGGCCAGGAAAATGCAGCCGCGGACACGCCGCTTCGACCCGCCTATTACACGTGTGTCAAAGCGTCCCGCGGCGTCACCTTGGCCCTGAACGACTGCATCGGCAACGAGCACGACTTTCAGGACAAGCGCCTCAACACCGCCTATCAAAACCTCAGGAAGTCGCTGTCCGACGTGAAGCGCACGGCCTTGCGCGATGAGGAGCGGGCCTGGATCGGCCGACGCGACAAGACGTGCGCCCCGGATGCCAGTGGCGGCACCGCCAGCCTGCTGGATTCCAATCAGTGTCAATTGGACCAGACCGCCGCGCGCGCGGCGGCTCTCGAAGCCCGCACGGGCCAATGATGAAAGCCCGATGACGGGCCACCACGAGCCAGAATGCGATGAACACCAGGAAGGAAGGTCATGACGGATGAGCTGGAACAGGCGAAGCGTGCCGCCGAGCAATGGCACCTCGGTCAGACCTCGGCGGGCTACGAATCCGGGGCCGCCGGTCCGGCGGCCATTTCCTCGGGCAAGGACGACCACGGTGGGGTGTCCTATGGGTCCTACCAACTCTCCACCAAGACGGGCACCTTGAAGGAATACCTGGACCAGTCCTCTTACGGCGCCCAGTTCAAGGACCTCACGCCCACAACCCCCGCCTTTGATGCCAAGTGGCGGGAGTTGGCGAACACCGATCCCGGCTTTGCCCAAGACCAACACGTGTTTGTGGGGCGCTCGCACTACGACACCCAGGCGGCCGCATTGCGGGACCGCGGCCTGGATTTGTCGGATCGCGGCATGGCCGTGCAAGATGCGCTGTGGAGCACGTCGGTGCAATGCCGAGAACTGACCCCGAACATTTTCTCCAAAGGTTTGAAGGAAAAGTTTGGCGAACACTACGAATTGGCCAAACTCAGCGACAAGGACATCGTCGACGCGGTTCAGGACTACAAGACCGCCCATGTCCAAACCTTGTTCAGCAAGTCGCCAAAGCTGCATGAATCGTTGAAAGATCGATTTTCCGATGAAAAGGCATCGTTGGAACGACTGGCGGACAGCGACGCGGTGCTCAGTGCCAACGGCGTGAGGGTCGAGCACAAAGGAACGCTCGCCGTTGCTCCGGCGTCACCTCACCACGGTGCGCACGCAAGCCACACGCAGCATGCCGGCAGCCTGCGCCTCAACGATCGGTCCGACGCGGTGCTTGCCGTCCAAACCCAGCTGACGGCGCTGGGCTACACCGGCAGGGAGGGTCACCCCCTGCAAGCGGATCGCCACTTTGGCCCGAACACCCAGGCGGCGGTGGAGGCGTTCCAACGCGACCACCACCTCCAAGCCGATGGCGTGGTGGGTGCCAAGACGCTCGACGCGTTGCATCGCGCCCAGCCGCATCCGACGGCGGACTTGACGGATCGCGCCCATGCTGGCAACCCCATGTTCGAGCAAGCCCTGAAAGCCGTGCACGAGTTGGACGCGAAGCACGGTCGAACGCCGGATCAGATGAGCGTCAACTTCGCCGGCGCCTTGGCGGCTCGATCAAGGGCTCAGGGCATGACCGGCATTGACCACTTGGCTCTCAGCGACGATGCTCGGACCGCCTACGCGATCCAGGGCGACCTGAACTCTCCGTTCAACCGGCATGCGTCGGTCGATGTGGCTCAGTCGGTCGTCCAACCCCTCGGTCAAAGCACTCAGGAGTGGTCACACGCCCATCAGCAGCAGGTGGCAGCGCAGGCACCGCAGCAAGACCAACAACAACAGCAACAACAGCAGCAATCGGCTCACACGCTGACGCGTTGAGGGTATTGATGATCCCGTCCATGACATTTAAACCCTGAGGTGCGTCGAAGAGCGACCGTGATCGGTGACCATTGACGACTGCCGCGTTTCACCTGCAGGGGCCAGTGCGTTCAATCCCAGCGGCCAAATCCAACCAGCGTGGGCACGGCCGCACCACGGTGCTGGTGGGCGAACTGACGGAAACTGAGGCGCACGCTGTGGCGCCGAAATTACCCAGCGACTGCCGGGGTTCCGATGGCTCCACCACCCGAGACTGCCTTCCCGTCACACCCACGGCGGAATTGCTGAGCCCTCGGTCGCACCATGACGATGACTGCTGACGCGAGCTGGGCGGAACTTCGAATGCGTCGGCCGCACTCCAGTATCGTCCCTTGAGATGGCACGGGCATAATCTTCCGCCAGAGGCCAACGACGGAATCCACCCGGCAATGACGAAAAAGCGGGCTTACACCTCTCCTACCGGCAAGGATTCGATCTCAGCAGAGCAAGTCAAAGCCTTTCGGGCTGGTTACAACTATCGATCCTACCCCTATCCCCTTTACAGCACAGATGCGCCGGGTCATCGAAAGCGCGTATATCACAGCAGAAAGGGATCTGGTTTTTTCGCATTTACGCCCGATGGCTCTGGGGGATCGGCGGCTTCGGGTGGTGAAACGCTGAATCACCTGCTCTTCAAGGAGGCCATCGCGGGCTTGAAGCGCACGCGCCTCTCTCTCTACAAGCCCGGGAAGAATAAGGCTCCGGACTTCTGGATCGACGTTCCCATCACCCTCTGTTCGCCAGGGGACCTGGAAAAAATGATCTCAAAGGGTGACGGATCGCACCCACTCTTCGCCGACGTCTATTTCAAGTTCGAATCGGACCACTGGTTGGCGCAGAAATGGAGCGGGGAGGCTTACTTAGAGGTCTTCAACACCCATGCGGTAGGCGTTGAGAAACAGAAGGTCTTGAAGCGTCTGGAATTGCCGACCATCGAGGTGGACATTCGGGAACCGCCCTATGCCTATCCCGTGGATGAGGAAGACACGACGGATGAACTGGAGGCTGATCACGTTCGCCGTCTGCGCCACATGCTCGAACACAACAATGGCTTCTTGAAGGCGACCGTTTTGAGCAATCCAAGCTCGGCCCCTTATCTCAAAAAACTGCTCACCCAGCAGATCCAACAAACCAATCAGCTCAAAGCCGAACTCGACTCCGCGAGGTCGACGTTACGGAGCGCTACGATCGACAAACTCAGCGCCGAAGAAGCGCTGGATGGTATGAAAGCTGACTTGACCGCACTTCAAGCAGCTCACCATGACCTGGCGGTCAGCTTGGAAACGTCGCGTTCTGACCTTTACCAGCTGACCAACGAGCACAACGTTCTCGTGGAAAATCATCGGGTTTCGGCAGAGGAGCACGAACGCGTCCGATGGTCCCTGCACCTCAGATACCTGATCGCGCTGTTGTTCGTCCTAGCCCTCTATGCGGGGACGATGTTTTTTTGGCCGACAGATGACCCCATCCCGGCCGCTCCGGAGACCGCAGCCTCACAAGCGGCGGAGCCGTCGCAACCTGTTGCGGACACGCAAAAGCCCAGAGCCAAAGCCAAAGCCCATACACATCATGGCGGCTCAGGGCGCTAACAAGATCGCATGAACGGGGCGCGGCGGCATTTCTCGTCGGCGCATGCGGGAATCCAGCCCCTGGATTTCGGGGCATGACAGCGTTACGCTGAGGGCGAATTCGGTAGGGCCGAAAGCCCAGCCGCCTGTGGAGGAATCCACTGTTCTCCAACGAAATGGGAGATCAAACATGGCTCATGCCGTGCAGACGTATTCGTCCTTTTTTCACTGCCTCTACGATCAGCCCGAGATGCCGGACGGTCCCTCGGGCACGTATTCGGTCTTTCGCGCCATCGACGCTCGTGACGTCGAGCAGCAGCCCACACCGTTGCCTCGTCTCCATGACTTTGCGGTCATCTGGGACGATGATCGCGACACTCGCATCATTCCTGTGCTTGAAGAAATGTTGATGGCGGGCCTGCTACCCGGCGTGCAATTCATCGGGGAACACAAAGGAACTCTGACCATCATCCTGGCTGCCCGAACTTATCGAAAAATCGATCTAAAAGCCTATGCAAAACGAGTGGAAGCGTTGACCGAAGCCGCCGGCGATTTTTGGAGTGTCACGTTGGGTATGTTTGACCACACTCCGGGCAATCTTCATCGTGGTCACCAATGTAATTTTCAAGAAATTATCGGGCTAGGTGCAGAGGCAGAGCACGCTTTGCTTTTCACGATTGACCACAGGTGGAAACTCGGCACGAAGGAGTGGATCAACATCGATCGCCCCGACCGACCGAGAACGCCTGGGGTCTTCTTCTCCGCTGACGATCGCTATTGGATGCGCCGGCCGCGCTCCGGCCCGGCGCCGTGGAGCTGAGAACTTCTAACTTGTGATGACCATGCCGGCTTGTTGACAACCGGCGGGGTCGCCCTATGTTAAAAGACCATCCTCTTTCCCTTTGCCATCATAAGCACTCTTAGCTTCGTCATCGCCACCACTCTCGGCCTGGCCGTGGTCGGCCCGATGGGACTCGGCGTGCTCTGGTTCGAGCGCGCAATATTCGACGAGGCGACCGCGGCTGGAGTGGACACGACGGGGCTGCGGCAAGATCCGAGGCAGCGTCGCGTCCGAAGCGGGCGCGGCGGGGAGACCGACAGGCGCCGAGTGATGGGCGTTCTGTGCGGCGGCAGCACCTGCCAGTAAGTTGGCGCCAATGTCTGCAATGATGATGAAGAGCTTACGCAGCGTATCTGTTTCCTCGGGAAGCAACCGAGGGCTGCCGAGGTGGCTGCAAAGATAAGCGAGCAGCCCCACGGCGACCAGCCCGACGCCCCAGCTGAACGGCACCGTCGGGTTTCCACTGCAATACATGTGAATCACAGATCCGGTAACGGCAGCAACCGAGATCACCAGTGCGAGATAAATAGCCAGATCCAAAGCGTTGGAGGGTGTCCGGTGGCTAGCCCGCAGCGTGTCGCGACGGAGTGTCGATCGGTTTGGCCACCCGCACCACACATATACGGCAGATCACCCCTGAGCCACACGCCGGCCCCCTGCCAGCCGTCATGCACGATGTGGTTTGTGGCCCATCGGTGGTGCGTCGTCGACCGCTGGGGCAGAGCTCTGGCGCCGTTCCTTCACCCGAGAAGCCCAATGCCCCGTGGATCGGGCACTGGAACGGTCACGTAGATACGACCATCGGCCATCGGCCACGGCCACACCCGAAACGTCCACAGCAATCGCTCCGCGTGCCGCAAGAGTCCGAAGATACGATCCGCCGAGAAAGATTGCGATGGGTCGTATAGGTCTTGCAGGTCCTGCCGTAGCAGCGCTAGCCAAGCATCCAAACCGGCGGACATCACGATGTCGCGCATCAGCGCCTGTCCAGTTCCCATCTCGTCAGCCAGCTCCTCCGAGTTCAAACCGTCCATATGACCGCACCATTGAGCGGCGTGGCCCATGAGGTGCCGGGCGTGCAAAAGGCCAGTATTTAATAATGCATCGATATCGTTCGAACGTGCGTATTCGTCCTGCGCGGCCGCCATCTCCTCGCGGGACAGTTGGAGGCAGTCGCGAAACAGTTCGGCGTAGCGCTGGCCAGCAGCGGGGTCGGTATACGCCGCGACCCGTGAAGTGTAGTAATACCCAGGGCACGAGTCAGCTGCCCGATGGATCACCTGGGTGAATTCGTCGGGGAACGTGGGATGGGTCGCCGCCAGAGGCCAAGAATACCGCGTGTCGTGAGCAATGTGGCCCAACATTGAGACAATGGTCTGCAACGACGAGCGTTGGATCGCCTCATCATCGGACAACAAACCGCCCGCGATAGCCAAGCCGAAGACCAGATGCTGCTTCGCGTGGCCATCCCGCTGAACAGATACGCACTTGGCCACTGGAGTTCCATATGCGCGTGGCTCACTCAAGTCCGGTGCCAGGGCAGGCTCACCCCTGTCGAGCTGGGCGAGCGCTGCTGGGTAGTCCACCGCGAAAGTGATGCCATCGAGTGATTCCAGAGGCAGCTTTCTAGACATCTCGTAAACGACGATCGTAACCAAGCGTTGAAGTGCAGTTCCCTGTGCCGGATCGTCAAGCAACGGATAGTGGAGAGTGTAAGCGAACGGAGCGGGCTCTTCTGCAGCCAACGGCACCTGGTCGGTCGGAATGACCCCCTCCGATGTTGAGTGACGGCGAAGGTCATGCAGCGCCTCATCGATTTCGTCCAAGATGATCTTGGACGTGCGCATCCCAAGCTTCGCGCCCAGGTGATCCATGCACACGGCGGCAATGAAAAAGTCATCACTGCACGAAACGCACGCCCGGTTGATCTCCGACAAGTCTGGCACGAAGGCTGGATCAAGCGTTCCGACCAATAGTCGATGATCGGCAAGGGGGAAAACGCACGTTTCCATGGCATCGACCCCCACGAGCATCAGCGGGCCCCATTCGCGCCCCTTACCCCGGGCAATCGCGATGCAATCGGGAAGGACGGCGCCGTCCACCGCATGCGTTCGCCAAGTCAAGCGAGACAAGCCGGCCTCCCAGGCGCGATGCTCTCCCTGAGCGAGCACCTTCTTGTGGACACCCGCCACCGTCGCCGGCATTTCGGCGAGAAATACGCTCTGCACCTGCGCGATGGTCGATTCAAAATCGCCCATGAATTCATCGAACCGCTCGCGCAGCATGTAAGGCAGCATCCGCTCGGCCAAGCGGAGCGGAATGGCCACGTTGGAAGCATGCAAGTGCGCGGTGACCGTCTCGACTATGCCCAATACATGTGGGCTCAGTGAGGCTTCGTCGATTCCCAAATGAGCACGTGCCCCTTTGGGGGTGCCCACCACATCGATGACCGCGTCGAGAACGTTGAGGGCGGCTTCGGTAAACGTCGAACGGATGAACGCAGTTCGGAGCACGAAGTGCGTCACCAGACGCGCCGAAAGTGCCGAGTCAAGAGATGTCTCCGCGGGCGCGTCCATCGCCGTGCGCAGATCAATTCCGATGTCCGATTCTTGTTCGGTGATCTGATCGTCGAGCGTGGGAACACCGTCTTTGCGGAGCCGTGAATAGAAGTATTCCTCGACGCCGATGTTGCTGATCTGGAGAGGCTTGGCGGGGTTGCCTCGGAAATGCCACCAGGTGCATTCGCCTTTTTCGGGCGGATGGTTGCGCGCCAGGAACCCGCGCTGGAGGAATTTTGGGATGTAATGCTGGCGCTTGCCTGCCATGGGACCGTCCGTATGCCGAAGTGACGACTTTCAAACGAAGGAAGGGACGGCTGAAAGTCGCTCATTCCGGAGATCCCTAACTTCATCTTCGCCGAGCCGGAGAACTTTTTAGCTGAGGTCGATTGACAGACCTCGAGATTGGACTACAAGGAACGGCATCCGAACCGAACGCCGTTGCGATGCAACCGGCGCCTGTCTTCCGTCGATGCAAAAGGAGAGCCCCGTAGACCCAGTCCCCACCCCTGACACCATGTCCAGCCCATAGAAAAGGACCGGAGAGCATCCACTCCCCGGTCCCGCTACCCGCAGTGTTTTCTAGGCCCTGCGGGGAGCGTTTTAGGGCCAAACCCCATACCTGTCAAGCGTCCGATTCATTCGAATTCGGCACGGGCAGCTGTGGCCCAAATCTCCCCCCTTTCAAGGTCATTCCCCATGCGCCAATACGACACCGTCCGCCTGATCCTCAACACCCGTCTGACCAATTACGACATCGCCGCCGCCACCGACGTGGCGGAGTCGACGGTCCGCCGCTATCGCAAGTTGGCGGCGGACAAGTCTCTCACCTGGGACGCGCTGAAAGACTTGGACTTTGACGCCTTCCATCGGGTGTTCAACAAACCCTCTCCTCGAAACAAATCGGATCTGCTTCCCAACCTGGCTGAGCTCGATGCCGAACTGTTGCGTTGCCGGATGCCGTTGCAGGTCTGGTGGGAAGACCAGAAGTCGGAGTATCCAGCGACGACACCGTCATATTCCTACCTCTCGGCCGAACTGCGACGCTACCGCGACAGTCAGCCCACGGTGATGCGGCAGACCCACATCCCCGGCGAACGCGTCTTTGTCGATAACTCAGGCAAGCTGGCCTATTACGCGGACCGAGAAACCGGCGAGCTCGTCGCCGTTCAGGTGTTCATCGGTGTGCTCGGCGGCAGCTCGCTTCTGTTCGTCACGGCCACGGCCACCCAGCAGACGCACGATTTCATCCTCTCCCATGTGCGGATGTTCGACTATTTCGGAGGGGTGAGCGAGATCCTGGTGCCAGACAATCTCAAAGCGTCACACACCCAAGCCTACAAGGACATGGCCAAGCACTACGGGGCCGTCGCCTTGCATGCTCGGCCGTGGCGACCGAAGGACAAGGCAAAGGCCGAAGCAGGCGTGAAATACGCCCAGCAGCAGATCCTGTCTCGCTTGAACAGAGAGACGTTCCATTCTCTGGACGAGATCAATGAGGCGATCGCCCGACTGTTGGAGCAAGCCAACAACCGTCCCATGACACGCGGTGAGCCGAGCCGTCGAGCACGGTTCGAAGAAATCGAGCGCTCCGCGTTGCGGCCGCTGCCGGCGGCGCCGTTCGAGTATGCCGACTGGATGACCATCAAAGCGGTGGCCCCCGACTACCACGTGCCGGTGCAGGGTCATTTCTATTCGGTGCCGCACACGCTCGTCGGCAAGTCGGTCGATGTCCGCGTCACCGCCGACCAAATCACCATGGTTCACCAGCGGAAGACGGTCGCAACGCATCTCCGCAGCAATGACGTGGGAGGCTCGACCACCCTGCCCGACCACCAGACCGTCGCCCATCGGGCGCAATCGGGACGCACGCCCGACATGTTGAAAGAATGGGCCAAGGAGGCTGGCCCCAACATCGTCCGGTTCGTGACCGACCAGTTCGCCCAAGAGCGCCGCATGCTGGGGTGGAAGCCCAGCGAGGCGGTGAAGAGTCTGGCCGGCGCCCACGGTGCCGAGGCTGTGGACCAGGCCATTGGCTGGGCTTACGAACAAGGCACGCCCAACATCTCGACCATCAAACGCGTTCTGGCCAACGCGGAACGCCGCCAACGCGATGTCGTGCGGTCAAAGCTCGACCTGAGCGCGCGCGCCATCCGGGAGAACCGTCATGACTGACATCAGCGTCAATCAGCTCGTCGGATCGTTGCGGAGTCTGCGGATGCCAGGCATGGCCCTGGCGCTGGAAAATTGGGTCGCGGACCCGGCCAACGCTGATCGGTGCTCCCTGGAATGCGTGGCCGAACTCGTGGCCCAGCAACGCAACGTCGCCGCCAGCCTGCGGGCGGAGCGCTTCCGGAAGAAGGCGGTGCTGCCGGCCGGCCTGGTGATGGCCAACTGGGAACCGAGCGCCAGTCGGGGCCTGGCCGCCGCAAAACTGCGGCACTTGGAAACGTTGGCGTGGTTGGACCGGCGCCAGAACCTGATCATCACGGGCCCCACGCAGAGCGGAAAGACGCACCTGGCGTCTGGACTGACCCAGATGGCGGTGGATCGCGGCCGGTCGGCTCACTACGTCCGGGTGCCTGAGTTGCTTTCGGTGCTTCACGATCACCGCGAGGCCAAGACGCTGACCCCCTTCCTCAAACACTTGGCGCGGTTTGACCTGCTGGTGTTGGACGATTTCGCGTTGGAGCGTGCCTCGGTCAAAGACACCTACCTCCTGCGCCGTGTGGTGGACATCCGCGAGCGAGCGAACGGCGCGGTGATCGTGATCTCACCCCGGATGGTGGATGAGTGGGACGGTCTCTTCGCGGACCCGTCCGCGGCCAGCGGCATCTTCGGTCGGTTGCTCACGTCGGCCCACGACGTCGAGTTGAAGGCGTGGATGCGTAAACCGGGGCGGCGCGCAACCCCGCCCTGACTGGCAGTTGTTCCACCAGGTCGTCGCATGTCTTGGTCGTCCAGCATTGCGATTTGCGGTCGAAAAGGGGATCACGCTCTAGCGCCGTGTGCTTCGGCAGAGCTAGGGCGTCTCCCAGTCCCGGATTCGTGCCCGAAGCTGATGCTATCGAGACGATAAAATCTGGACTTTAGCCGAAGCCTCGCTCCGTTACTTTGCAGACGAAGGCGCTGCTTTCTCGATCGGGCTTGACGTCACCGACTCAGCCTTGATGGCGGCAATTAAGGCCGCAGCCAGCGTCGCCACTTCGTGGCTGGGTGACACCGTCAAGCGATGCTTATCGTAGATGCGGCCCGGCGGATTGGCGATTGTCGCCAGAGTGTCAGTGCACAAGCGCTCTAACGGGCTTCCCACCGGGGCCGACTCTCCAACCTTGGACATTTGCAAGTTGAAGCCCTCGAACGAGGAAGCGATGGCGGACTTGTAGCCATAGTCCTCTTCCAGCCGTTTGGCGAGCGCGCTCTCACGAGCGGCGTGCAGGGTCAGCCACAGCAAGGCGCCGGCCACCGGCAGTCGGGTGAGCCAGAGCCGGAAGAGCTCATCATAGGTCAGGACCGCCGTTGCGGTCAGGGCATGCCAAATCCCGGTGACACCCAGCAGGATGAGACCCACCAGCGACCCCACGAAGATCCACTGCCAGCGATGCTGGGGCTTTGTGAACGTGCCCGCGCGAGCATCAAACGCTGATGCCAGGCCCGCACTGGTCGCGCCCGGCAGCAGCGCCTTGATCGTCTCGAGCTGCTCGTCCGATTGGGCGTTGAGCTCCTTCAAGCGCTCTTCGTAGGCCGTGAGTGTCTGCTCCACCTTAGCTGCACGATCGGCCAGCCCTCTGCTTTCCTTGGTGGCCGCTGCGGCTTGCGTCAGGGATTCCTTAACTGCCGCAGCGTCCAAGTCGACAGCGGCCTTACTGGCCGACGCGGCCTTGTTCGCCGTGGCGATTGCGTCAACGGTCGCTTCCGCCCGGGTCTGCAGACCTTCAGTTTTAGCCGCGTGACCCTCAATCGCTGTGAGCAGCTTGTCGACCTGCGCGCGCACCTTGTCCCCGTGCTCTTGAGCATCCTGGATGTGCGCAGACTTCGTGGCAATGAGGGCTTGCTCGGTGGTCACCTTCTCGCCCGCGACCGTGACCGTTTGGGCGACGGCCTGAACGCTCGCCAGCTCTTGCGTTCCGGTCTGCACCAGCGCAGCCAACGCTTCCCGCGACAATCTCATAGCATCGGCGTGGGCCTGAGCCTCGATTTCCAAGGCCGCCACACGCGCCAGGTGCTCCTTCGCTGCAGCGAGAATGGCTGCGGCTTCCGCAGTCGTTTTAGCGCCCGCTTCGTCGTCAGCGGGTGATGCCGTCGTTTCGTCCGTCATTGATTTTCTCCCCTATGGGTCGCCGCGCCATGCCGCACCCCGAGGCATTATAAAGCGGGCCTACATTTCAGGACAGGACGTTCACGGCAGGAATGCCTATCGAGAAAGGCATGCTCCGACCCGGAATTTCATGGTCGCATATCAGTCAAAAAATTCGTCTTCCCAACGATTCGACGCCATTGCCGGCTTCCAGCATGCCACCTCGACCATATCTCGATGGGCAGATCTTGACGCTCCGTCAAGAAACGAACGTCCCAACCGATCGTTTACTTCTGGTGGAGTTGAACCTATGTGCTCATTCCCATTTTTTGTTTTGTTATCGCCATAACACCGCCCCTTGTTCCGATGAGTTACCTCACGCGGTCAGGCCAGAACTCGGCCGAGGCTTTGGGGCGATGGGCGGTGACCAATATGGTGACTGCCGCGGTCAGCCCTCCCCCACCCCCATCTGCGCCTCGAAGGGTCTGATGGGCTCCAGCACGCCAATGCGGTGGTTTTCGATCCAAAACGTGAGCGAATGCGAGGTCACCAACTGGCCTTCCACATTCCTGCCTACTTCCACGCACGTTTGGGCACGACCGGCAACGGTGTCGGCAGGCTTTCGCCAAGCTTCACGCAGACGTCGAGCCCTGGATGTTGGTCGAGCTGAGGATCAAATCCTCGGGCGGGCGGACCCTCGCAGATCGGGCGTGAGTAAGCGACAGAAGAAGGAGTCGCTTGGGCCACTGAACGGCCGGACGGGGACCGGTATCGGCGATGGTTCCGGGGTCAATCGAAGGAGGCAACGGCCAACCACTTGACGAAAGCTCACGGGCTGCTAAATCTGGTGCTAATTATTGACGACTGTTACAGACCCGGAGCAGGCATGCCCACCAAACGAACCCACAACGATGCTTCGCCCGAGATTCTCGCAGTGGACGGTGCGCGGTTCCTCGCCAGGCTCAACGTGACACTGCTGTGTGTCTGCATTACCGCAGTGATTCTTGTCGCGCTCGGAGTCTTTTCCCGCTGATAAATTCTCGACTGCGCGCTTGCGGACGTCGTCGGAATCATTCGATCCCGAGGCACTCGGAGGGCTTATCCGCCGCGGAAGCACTTTTTGCGTCCTCCTCAGCGATCTCGTGGCAATGATCGATTTTTCGCAAGGCTCCATAGCCCGAGATTGTTGCGAACCAAGCGACGATCGTTAGCACCACCAAGAACCAGCTTACAAGGAGCGAAGGGATGGCAACGGCCGGTCGTCGCACGTTCCGCGCTCCACGCTCAGCTAGCCAAAGGTGCGCAAATGCGCAAAGGGACACGAAGGAAGACGAGAACAGCGCGAGAAGACGAAGTGTGAGGTGGGCGCAGATGTAGCCGGCGACTGCGGCATAAAGAAAGCCAATCGAAAGAGCATAAAATATGGCATCTGGGTCTTGCGTCGGCACGTCCCTGGCTTTGGCCAATCTCTTGTATTCCTCGCAGACGCGGCGAAGGATGCCAAATCCCGCGACGATCGCGGCAAAGCACGGCGCGGCGAATCCAACGTAATCGAAAACCGCCTCCCAATGCTCCGGCGCCTGCGTAGATAGGAGAGCAAGAAAAGCCGCGACGATGAGACACTGGAGGATGACCAGCATCACCCAGATTGAATCAAGGCTTCGCAACGAAGCGACCTGACTTCCGCGCCAGGTTTTCCAGAACTCGTCCGAGTGTTTCTGTTTGTCGGCCCTCAGGGTGAGAGCGAGGTCAAGGAATAACAGTCCAGCGATCAAGAGGATGGTAGCGACCACAAACCATTGGAGCGAATCGAGGCTGGAGACAAAACGCCGCACAACCTTGACGGTCACGATGACAGCATCCTTGATGGCGCCCAGAGCGTTCGAGACCGCTCCGAGCAGACCCCGCCAGGTCGGTGACTTCCCGACGAGGATGGCCTTCGAAAGGCCAGGGCCCGTAAGGAGGCGTTGAGGTTCCGTTGTCGCGGCGCAGGCGAGTTCAAGAATGTCGTCGTGATGGGTCATGATCGTCCTTGGAGGAAGCACCACGACGCTTTATCGGCCGGGCTTCCGGGTCCTTGAGCGCTCAGGACAGCGCGATTACACGTGCAAGTCGATCGGCACGGGCCAGCTCAGCGCCAATTTTGGCCTGTAGTGACAACCAGACGGTGTTGGGCATCGCAAAGCGACTGGGGTGCGGATTGCAGTTGCGCGCGACCGAAGCCTCAAGCCATTCAGTCTGCGCCGTGCTCTGAATCAGGGCCGCGCCTGAGCCCTGGGCGGCCGTCCATGTCGGCCGATGGTTTCGCGCGTATTCCAGCTCGGGGGGAATATGCACCGGTTTTTTGCTCCCGCCGCGGCCGCTCCCTTAACTAAATCGTTGAGAGATTTCTCTCTATTAAATTGAGATGATTTTTCTCATGCGCGAAGCCAAAAAGTTTTTCTGCGCGAAACTTGTGGGTTACACACCTGATGAATACTGTCCCCTTCGCGCGCCAGTTCAAAGCGCGACGCGCCGCATAATTTTTTGACTTCGCATCTTGCGAAGGCGACCAAACCGCGCGAACGAAGAGAGAGCCCGACCAATGGCGGGCTCTCTGGGTGCGATGAAACAATGGAAAGAAGTCGGGGGTTGGAACTGACATGTGCCTGGTGTGG
This sequence comes from Luteibacter sp. PvP120, assembly GCF_054055715.1. Taxonomy (NCBI): domain Bacteria; kingdom Pseudomonadati; phylum Pseudomonadota; class Gammaproteobacteria; order Lysobacterales; family Rhodanobacteraceae; genus Luteibacter; species Luteibacter sp. PvP120. The sequence goes on from NZ_JBSRXP010000003.1 coordinate 325,537, forward strand.
ATGCACCGCGGACATGGCCATTTCGACGCCATCGGACGATGCGGGTAACCGCTCGATGGCCATGTCAGTTCGCCCCGCGGTCAAAACAAACCGCTGCACTGGCCTTGCGTCATGGTCTGGCCCGTTGAACGGGTGGCCGGTGATCCAGACGCTCCTGGATGACGGGAGCGGTTGGAACAATCAGCGGCGTTGCTGGCAACGGGGACACCTGCTCGAACGCGTCACGTTCGACCGGGTTCATGGCGGCAAGCAATGGCGGCAGGAGTTCACCAGGCGTGTTGGCCAACACCTCAACCGTCCGTCGGAACACGGCATCAGCCCGCTGCTCACGTTGGGCAACCGCGGCCGCATGGCGTTTCAGGTCGTCCGCCTTCACTGACCGAGATCGAACTGCGGACTTCATCTCCTGAACGGCGTGGTGTCGATGGGTGACCTCGGCGGCGAGTTCGCGCCAAGCCTTTGGCTTGCCGCGGGTCGCCCATTTGGCGGCGAACATGCGGAACCGATGGTCCTGGGCCCACCTGGCCGCACGCTCGGAAGCCACGGCGCGCCGCCGCCGGGCCTCATCCAGCTCGTATTCGGCCTCCAACTTCGCGGCGGTGGCCCTCTCGGCCCGCCCCTCGTGCTCGGCACGACGTCCGCCGAGCTCGCGCAGGACCGCCAGTGCCCGTTGCAGGGTGCGCACGAGCCGAAGCCAAGCTCCCCACCGCGCGTCGCCCTCTGGCGACGTCGGGTGCGGAGCGATGGCCTTGAAGCGCTCAACCAGCGACGCGTCCGACGACAAGGCAGGCCGGGCACCCATGTCGGCCACCTGAGAAGAAGCCGAACCCTTCGCTGGCTCTGGCGGCACGAAATCGAATTTGCCTGGCACAGCGTCCGTCGGCGTCATCGGCGCCGGGCGTTCCGCTTCCACCCCCGCCAAACGCTCTCTGGCCACGTCCGACCGAGCCTGGTCCTGCTGGGCCGCCACGACCTCGGCATGGGCGGCTTCGTAGACCTTGCTCATCACGACGATCTCGCGGACGGCGTCGCCCCGTCGGGTGAAGAAACCCTTGCGTTCGAGCGCGGTGGCTTCGGCGCCCAGGGTGGGCTGCGGCTCGATCGGCAGCCCCATCCGAACGTAGCTGCGGTGGTCATACTCTGCGTCGAGACCGGCATCGGCTGCGGCTTCCGTGGCCATCTCGGCCCAGGTGCGGTTGAACATCTCGACCATCCCCCGGCCGAGCTTTCTGCTGATCAGCATCGGGTGACGCGGACCAAACGTTGCAGTGCTCGCCGCGTCCTGATCCTCGCCGTCTGGAGCTGACACCAGCAGCGGACGGGATGGGAAATAGAGATGGGCGTGATATCCCTGCTTCTCTGGCGGTTTCACATCCCCGAAAAGATCGACCGAGGCGTCGCGGTGCAACCCCACGGAAACCGGCGTGCTGAGTTCGCCCATGATGAACCGGGCCAACCGTTCGGCCAGTTGGCCGGCTCGACGATCATCCAACCCCAAGGGAATGGGGATGCGATAGTCGCGAGCGACTTGTGCGTCTTTGCGTTTCTCAACGCTTTCCACCCAGTTCCAAAGCTGGGCAGGATCGCTCGCCCAGTCAGGCGCGCCTTCGGGAGCGACGGTGGTCGCAAAAACAATTTCTTCGCCGGCGGCGCGACGCGTGTAGTCGTGCCAAAGGCCGGTGCGTTCGTCTTTAAGTTTCAAGCCAAGCCGATAGGCTGCACCGGCGACCGCGGAATGGTCTTTGGATCGAGAGTGGACTTCGAGGTGGGGTCGAGCATGTCGCATGGGATTCCTTCTCTACCGCGTGAGGCGGTGCGTCTGTTCCATCGGTCCGAAAACCGTCAAATGGCCTGCGCAGAGCGTCAAGGGCACTGCGTTGCCTCGTGCAAATCATCAAAGCGGACGGCCGATGACTGTCAATCGAACTTGACATGACGCGCATCACACTCCCAAAAGAATCATGCCTTTTCGGCAAATCTCGCAAGGTCTTCCGAACCGGGCAACAACGCCGACGGCAGCCGAAGCAGGAACGTCACGCGAGATGTCGATCAAGGAATATCAGTCGGCGACAAGAGCGACACATCCGAGGTTTCGGCGTGCGTTTCGCTCTGGCACCTGCTTTTCAGGCATTTGCTCGTGATTTTTGCTTTTGACTTGGCTCTTAGCGGCGTGTTGGAACAACTCATAGACGCGCTCTTTGCTTTTGATTTTTGCTTGGCTTTTGGATGTTGCATCGGCCTGGCAAAGCTCTTGCTTGACGCTCGGTGCGTGCCTCATCGCCGAAGCGGTAGCATCCGACGACGGACAGTCAACCAAGGGGAAGGAAGATCATGCAGGTGCTCAGCGCGACAACCGACGGAAAATGGCTCAAGGATCTCCCGCCCCCTCCCCCACCAGCAGCAGGCGAAGTAACTGTCGCCCGTGCCGATCCCGCGAAGGCAGAAGCGGACAGGGTGATGACGGAAATCTTTCACTGCGACAATTTGATTGTCCTCGCAGGCCTCGGCACTTCGCTGGACGTAAAGCCTGTGAAGGACGGCGGACCGAAAGCTCCCACCATGGGAGACTTGTGGACAAGGGTCGAGGCTCAAACGCAAGTGGAAGTCGGCATGTCTTTCGCCGATTTCCTTCAATCTGTCGGCCATCCGGTCAACGATAAAAATATTGAAGCGCTGTTGTCGCGGTGCCGGCTTGCCGAAGCATTCTTCTTGGATGAAAAAAAAGCGCGCGTCTCCACGTTCGTGGCCTTCGCTGAGCGAACTATCGCCAGTGCCACCGATTTCATCGCAACGAACCAGAATTTGCCTGTGCATGAGCAGTTTCTGCGCCGCCTGGCACGCCGATCCAGTCGAAAGCAGCGCGCGAAGCTCTTTACAACCAACTATGACCGCTGCTTTGAAGAGGCGGCCCGCCAAGCTCGATTGTTCATCAACGATGGCTTCTCCTTTTCCGTTCCGGCCACCTTCGACGCCTCGAACTTCAATTACGACATCGTGAGCCGCGGCTCCGATGGCGAGCGGCAGGACTACATCCCCAACCTTCTGCATCTCTACAAAGTTCACGGATCCATTGACTGGGAGCGGGACCCAGACTCCAAAGAAGTGCACAAAGTCGCCAAGTCCGAGCGCCCGCTCCTGATCTACCCCAGGAACTCTAAGTATGAGATGGCCTTCGAGCCTCCCTACCTGGAAATGATTGCCGCGTTCCAGAACAGTCTTCGCCAGTCGAACGTCGGTGTCCTGATCGTCGGCTTCGGCTTCAACGACAACCACCTTGCTGAGCCCATTCTCTCGGCTGTCCGTTCAAACCTTGGTCTCAAACTGGTCGTGGTCGGGCCTCGCCTGGCCCCCTATGCGGTTGCAGACAGCGAGGCACCTGCCCCAGGGGAGGCAAACACGAACCAGCACCTGATTCAGCTGGCGCGCCTTGCTCGGGCCGGAGATGCCCGGATATCCCTGATCAATGAAAGCTTCAACGGACTCCTGCAGTATGTGCCGGACCTTGTCGCGGATTCAGACAGGGAAAAGCACGTCGCACGTCTTCGCAGCCTCGGCAAAGTCGTATGAGCGGCCTTGTTGTAGACCCTTTTGACCACAGCCGCTATGTCGGCACCGTGTGCCGGGTTCGGCCAGGCATCATCGAGATCAATCTCCCTCATGCGTCCACACCAAATGGCTCCCACGTGGCCGGCTTTCCGCTCATGGGCGGTCAGGTCGGCGAGTTTGTCGTGGTCGAGGGGGAAGAGCACGCCGTGCTCGGTCGTATCTTCGAGGTTCGACTGCCCGAGCGCGACCGGCTGTCGGTCGAGTTCGAAGCCGACACGCACCAAGCGCCGCATCCGATCGGCGTGGTCCAGCTGCTGACTGCCGTGGATCTGCGGACCGGGAACTCGCTCAAAGGCATCCCCGTTTCGCCCCGGGTGAGCCAATACGTTTACTCCGCACACCCCTTGATGTTGAAGCAGGCGATCGAGGCGAGCGCCTTGGCCGACGCCAAGAAGGTGCAGCTGGCCGTGTTCCCACACGCCCAAAACACCAGTGTGGCCATGGATCCCGCTCACATTTTCGGCCGACACTGCGCCGTCCTGGGTGCCACGGGCGGCGGCAAGAGCTGGACAACTGCACACTTGGTCGAAGAGATCGCGCGCCTGGGCGGTAAAGCCATCCTGTTCGATGCCACCGGCGAATACGCGAACCAAGCCGCCGGAGTGACACACGTCCACCTGGGCGGGGAGAAAGAAGACGCCAACGATCCTCGCACCTTCGTCGGGTTTCCGTATACCGAGTTGACCGACACGGATCTCTTCGTGCTCTTCCGCCCCAGTCCTGGCGTCCAAGCCCCGAAGTTCAGAGAAGCCTTACGAAGTTTGAAGCTCGCCTACCTTAATCCGGAACTCGCCGAGGGCGGATTGATCAAGAAGCAGGGGAAGGTTCGGGCGCCCTTCGAAGCAGCGGCCGTGGCCAGTGCCCAGGCGGTTTCGGCACACGGAGCGCTGTTCGACATCAGCCTGCTCTCGGCCCAGATCAACGAGGAATGCGTATTCCCACAAGGCTTCGGCGCCAACGTGACTTCGTGGGGCGGCCCCACTCAGAACGAAGTCAGCGCCTGCGTCACGCTAATGTCGCGAATTGAAAGCGACTTAGCCTCGCCGAGCCTCGCTTGCATCTTCAAAACACAAGATCTCGAAAACCTGCCGGATGTGATCGAACAATTTATAGCCGATCCAGCTCAACGCATCCTCAGGGTGAGCCTCGAATTCCTATCGTTCGAGCACAATGCCCGCGAGCTGGTGGCCAATGCCGTCGGCCGATACCTCCTTAACCTGTCGCGTGCCGGCCGATTCGAGAAGCTCCCGCTGGTTGTCCTCTTGGACGAGGCCCACCAGTTTCTCGACAAAAGCCTCGGCGACGAGTTCTCCCGCACGGATCTAGAAGCCTTCGGTCTTATCGCCAAGGAAGGTCGGAAGTATGGACTGACCTGCGTCCTGGCCACGCAGCGCCCGCGCGACATCCCGGAAGACGTGCTCAGCCAAATGGGAATGTTCATCGTCCACCGGCTGATCAACGAGCGTGATCGGGCCGTTGTGGAAAAAGCCTGTGGAAACCTGGACGCGGGCGCGGCGGCCTTCTTGCCAACCCTGGGCCAGGGCGAGGCCATCATCGTGGGTGTGGACAGCCCGATGCCGTTGCCGGTGCAGATCAACGCCCCGCGCGTCGCCCCGAAATCGAACGGAGCGAACTATGGCGATCACTGGCAGCCCTATGTTCCGCCTCCGCATGGTCCGCCCGTCTGAAGAATCGCACTGCAAACCTCAGTATCAACAACCAGGACTACCACACATCATGGAAACCAAGGCATCGGCGCGGTCGGAAATGAAGCCCGCCAGCACCCCGGGATACTCAATTCTCGCAACTTCAGTCGAGATGACCGTGTTGAACGACGAGGGGTTACCCGTGTCCACGTGGACAATGCCGGGACCTTTCTTTGGTATCACTCCAGCGGGTGAGTTCATGCCTGAAAAACACCCGTCCGCCGAAGCTGCCGACGAAGCCATCAGGAAGGCCGCGCCTCAACGTAGACGACGTCGGCAACCGTAAGCCGTTGTCGTTACCGAGATTCTTCCGCATGGCCGAAGGTGCTTCCCACCGGGTATTCGTGCTCGTAGCGCCATGAGCCGATGGTGGGAGCATTTTCCCAGCGTTGATCGGCACGACGTAGGGCTTGGTCAGCCTCCGCAACCGCATCGTCTGCGGACAGCCGGTGAAGCGCTGCGAGATAGGCGGCGAGCCAAAAATCCTTCCGTTTGAACAGTTCAGCGGGTGCGCTGCTTGGATGAACGTGCATGAGCGGCTTCCGGGACCCTGTTTCTAGCAGCTTGCTTCAAGATGTCAACGGCCAAGGCCGGCCTTGGTCGCTTGGCCAAGAACAGGCTGACATCACTCCTTGTGCGACTGAGAAACCGGGTGCATGGCGCCCGAACCTGCCGGCTGGCAACCCAGCCCGCTGTTAGCCTTGTCCCGGCAGCTGGCTCAGATGACCGAACGATCTGGGGTGGCAATCTTCGCCACCCCAGATCGTCAAGAGCGTGCCGACCTCTTCAGATGCCGGTGCATGGCCGTCACCGTTCGCCTCAACATGCACGAAACCGGTTCAGGCGGCTTTGACATGCATGTTCATGCAGAAAGCATGGTCTGCTTCCTCGACAAGAATCTCAATCGCCTTTTGCACCTTCTTGCTCATCTTCTTATCTGGCTTCTCGAAAAAGTCTGCCTTCGCGGTTCGTTCCCCTTCGGCCCCATCCCGAAACGCCAGTTGTCGCGCAGGAAAGAGTAAGTCCGCTGTAAACTCGGCGCAGCGTTTCGACTCCGATGTGCCCTCAACCGATGAGGCCTCCCCCCATTCGTGGCAAAGCGTCATCGACACCGGAACGCAAAACCGCCACGCGACATAGGAAGCGACACGCGACGCCAGCGTTGCCGCCTGGTCCTCGTCGTATCCCTCAGGCATTGAAATCCAAGCGTGATGCGCGATCGGCTCACGCTCCCCTTGCTCGGCCGCATCTGCCGAATTCGAGACGACCTCGAAGTCGAAGATCCAGTCGGGCCCGTCATTCGGCGCAACAACATACGTTTTCAAGATGGTCCTCTCTGGATCTTCGTCCGAGAAGTCATGGAAGCCATCAATTCGACCGTCGAAAACCATCCTCTTTTGCAATCGAGAAAGCGTTTCGAAAACAGACTGGTCGTGGATGCGCCGATGAGTCAAAAATTCAGGTGGCAGATACATCAAAGGTCCTTTTCGCGGGTGGGATGAGGTGAGTGCAACAGGAAGCATCGAAGTCGAAGCGCGACGAATGTCAAGGCAACCCCTGAGGAAAATCTGCGCTCAGTTCAAAGACACGATTGGATTTGCGACCCTCATCACACTGTTTCGTCCAACTCGGTCCATGGCGCCGGCATGCCGTTTCCTCGCCGACGAGCAACGCAAAGCAACACGGATTAAGCGCAGGCGGATCCCAAGGGCATCCGCAACGCCTTCCTGGAGTGCACCGAGCCGGGTGAGAGAGAAGCTCGGATCGTTGACCTTTGTAGTTGGCCGAGATCGGACGCTGTCACAGCGAACGGCATGCGGTAGGTCCGGTTTGCTCATGAGACACGATTCGGTCAGGATTGACCCACTCATGAATCCAGGGATGGCAGCCGGTGGAATCATTTCTTTGGTGGGTTGCCGGCGCACATATCGCCGCGGTCGTCGTTGCCGCTTTATGCGGCTGGTTTGTTCGGCAACACGATAAGGAGGCTTGGAGGATTCCGTCCGACCGCGTGGTGTCGTGGGCCATTGCGCTGCTGATCCTATTGGGCGCCTTATTCCTTTTTTGCCCGTTCCTATATCTGTGCTCGTATTCCTCACCCCATGCCCACGAGAAAGCGGTCGAAGCTTTTTACGACTGTGCTTCGTTCTCCCTTCCATGCTTTGCTGGGATCGTCGCCGGGTTTGGATTGGTCAGCGAGCGAGGAAAGGACTACAGGAGCGACCGAAATGCCTGGGCTTATCTGGGTTCCGCTGTCGCCTTGGCCGTTGCTTACGCCTTCTATGTTGCTCGCCACCCAAGACCCATCGTGGTCTTCGCCAGCGGCCTCTATGTGTGCCTCGCTGGCTTCGCTGCTCTAGAAACTTTGCTCATCCAGCACTTTCTAGTGGCGGGCCAAGCGGACGCGGGTAAGAGTGCGGTCACCAAAGAGGGAGCGCTGAGAGCACGATGGGGACTTATCGCCAGTTTCGGAGAGGCACTGATGGCTGTGGTCCTGTGTGTTCTTGTCGCCGAGGCGATGATGCTCCTGGCCTACGCACTTACCGTTGCAGACCTAGCAGTGATGCGGCTACGCCCTGACAAGTAGGACGATCATGAAAGCAATGACGATCAAGGAACACATGACGAAGCCGCGAGCTATGCGCAGCGCCCGCTCGTCTTTCGATCCAGAAGCTTCGTTGCGGTTCATCGCCGTGGTTTATTTGGAAGTTGGCCATACCCTAGGGCGATCAGGCTAAGTGTCAAGGGACAGGTCGCGGCGAACAGCGTGGGACGGTGACCTCTCCGGTAAAGGCCCCATCGTTCCGGTGAGCGCCTTGGCATTGATGTCTCGGCCAAGCGCGTGAACACCCATTGCAGTAGCATGCTGGCCGCTGGCGATCGCGCTGTCTGCATCGAACCAACGTCTGGACGGTTCTCATGACCCAGAAAAACCCGACGCTGCACCGGCCGCCGTCATTCGGAGCGACCGAGATATCGATCTGCAAAGTCTCCCAGGTCCAGGCACATCCCACTGTCTGCACTCCAGCGCTTCTTCGGGATCGTGGCCTTCACCGCCGTCAGCACTTTAGTCCATTGTCGGATATCGCCCGGCTTCAGGCTATCGTCCAACGTGTCAGCCGATACCAAGACCAAACTTCTGTGACGAAATAGTTTGCCTGGTGAATAACAAACTTTGGGCCTGTCCCATTGAAAGTCTTCACCGTTATAATCGGTGAAGCAAATCAGCTTGGCATTCTTTGGAATGGCTGGCCAATCCTGCCATCCCAGAGCCTGATGGCCGGTCTTCTCCTTATAGTCCTTGGCGTCAGCATCGCCTTCGCTGTCCCAAGGGATTGTCGTCACGACGACAAACAGATCACGATTTCGATAGTTGTTTGGATCATCAAGGGCTGCGGCCAGAATGTCCTTGGCTTTGTTGACACCCTTCGGCCGGATCTTCTGTCTCTCTTTCCATTTAAGCTCTGCCTGAGTCAAATCGCGCGACTTAATCGGTTGACCTGCGGACCATTTATTCTTAAACCAACGCTTGGTGTCCTGCACTACAGACGCGTCTGTGGTGCGCACCGCCAACTCATGCCAGGAAGTGCTTTGTGAACCCTCAGATCCCAAGCCATTGGCCGACGCATTGGTGCTGCCAATCACCACACCCTCTTTTGCGATGTAGGCCTTCGCATGCAGGCGCGTGAACTGTTTCACTTCAACATGGGGCAGGTCCATCAAGCGACGCACCTCTGTAGGATTTGTCCCTCCGGATCGGAGTTCCAGCAACACCCGGATGGGCCTTGGCTTTTCAAGCCCCAGTTCTTCGACGGCGCCCTTCCCCCAGAACGCGACGGCCAGGTCGAGCGGGCCCGAAGAGTTCTTGACCCATTTCGCCAAGTCCTGTTGGTTCTCGATGAGCTGATGATCGCTTTTGCTATTGGAGCTAAGCATGGCTTCCGAAGTCCTTGTTCCGAGGTCAATCGCATGAGGTAAGCACGCTGGCCTGTAAGTCGAACGGGTGCTGGGTCCGCTTGGCAGATGCGTCGCTACCCGTGCGCGTTGCCTATCCGGGCTCAGAGCAACTTGGTGAACGCGCTGCACGCTGTTCTCCAAAGCTGCCGCTAGCCCAGCCGCAGTTGTACTGATGCAGCCACCGGCATTTCAGTGAGCATAACGTGCCTACATCAATGAGGCCCGCAGAGGATCGAAGGAAATGCCTGCTTTATCCAACTCCCGCAAGAGCTGGCGCTTCCAGTCATTGGAGCCTACTCCGATATACGCGACCCCCGAGAAGTCTGACGGATCTTCGATTTCGCCAAGTCGCATCACGCAAACGCGCTTCTTACCAAGCTTGCCGATGAAGTAACCGAGTTCAAGCACGACATTTTGCCGAGCGCGAAGCTTCGACTCACCCCCAACCAGACCTCCGATGTCATCCGGCGTCATTAGAACGATGGCGTAGCTTGCGCAGGCGGCCTCTTCTTCAAACTTCTCTAAGATCGTTCGTCCACCGTTAGCTTGTTCGTGAAGGACGATAGGGTCAATACCAATGCGTGTTAGATAAAGCAGAACGTCACCTTGAAGTGACTTGTCGCGGCCGTGAACGACAAATACCTTCGGCTGAACACCTGTGATACTTCCATCACCACGAGGCAGCACCGGGTGTAGCGCTTGGCTGACTCCATCAGCTAATGGAGTCACCGGCGCACGCACCTCTGTAGGCGGAGGCGCAAGATTGACGGTAGCGGGGCTTATCAAATCAACCAAGGAAATCTTGGGTCCATCAGCCGTCTGATTCGCTGGCCTTATGGGAGTCTTGAGGTTTGCAGTCAACCATCGAGGCAGCGTCAAGGCAAGTGATTGATTAGACGAAATGAATCCCGCCAACTCAAGCGCATTAGCTAGGTCTACGTCTTTAATGGCCCAATGAGTCCGCCTAGCTTCCTCTTTCTCAATTCCAAAGTGCTCACAAGCGTTGTAGAAAGCTTTCAGTTCGATGGCGGGAATTGATGCCTCAAACACAAATTCAATTCGTATCGTTTTTGCGGAAAATTTGACGTTGTTTATCCAGCCGACCCTGGCTTCTGATCCAGCGCCTATCTCGTAGGCGAAAATGGCAGGTATACCACGGAGTTCATCAGCAATTGCGCTGGTCATTTTGAAACGAGCCACCAGATCTGCACTGGTGTATTGGGTGATATAACGTTCCAGAGGAAACTCAACGGGAGACGAGTTCCAACGTTCATCTACCCCAGAAACTATCAAGCTATACATGGTTCGTCCGTCTTCATAGTTCGTAGCTTTAGTTTTTCGCCACAGCTCGTTGTCGGGACAGAATCTGCCCTGAATTTATTAAGCTGGCCAATACATCCGTTTGAGTGGCACCAGCCGCTTCGTCTCGCTGTCGGTGGCTTCGTAGTGCTCCACGAGGGTGCGCACCAGCGTGTCTAGGTTCCACAGCGTCAGCGGCACCGCCGCTCGCTCCGCCTCATACAGGGCATCCTTCGTGAAGCCCCCGGTGCTGACGTAGAGGCCGCGGTCATCCTTGTGGCGGCCGCCCAGAAAGCTGCGTATTTGGGGGCTGCCCATCTGCCCACCCCGATGCTTCACCTCGACCACGATGCGGGGGTTTTCGAAGCCGAAGCCATCCGGCGAGGCAATGATGTCCTTGCCGCGATCGGCGCCAACGGGCGACACCTGGGTTTTGTAACCCATGGCCCGAAGGATGCCGGCGACCAATTGCTCCATGTCCCGGGGACCAATGGCGCTGACCAGGTCTTTGATCCGCTCAATCGCAGCGGACTGGATGTCAGCATACGGGTCAGCGATCTCGTCGTCGGGAAGGTCGCCCGCGACCTCCTCAAGCGCGACCGCGGCTGGTTTTGGCGACCCGTTGATCCAGCTGACCAGCTCCGCCTGGGCGTGGGCCGGAAGCAAGAAGACGGTCAGCGTGCTGCCCAGGCTGTTCTTCGTCGGCAAGGACAGCTCGTCGCGGTCCAGCTCGCGGGCCTGCCACTCGACTGCCCGAGCAAGGGTCATGTTCTCCTCGGCCCACTCTGGGTGGTAGACCGATTCCCCGGTCACACGCCCGACCAGGTATGTCCGATTTGAAGGCGAATAGGTGATCACCCCGTCCCCGACCTGGACCTCATTGACGAACCGCCAAACCTGCGAGGCTCCCGAAATGGCTGTGCCGGGCTTAGCGTTGGGTCGAGCCTGGCGGTAGAGCTCGGTGAGCTTCTTGCGGTCGACGCCCGGTTTTGCCTGCTCTGCAATCTCTCGCCAACCGATGGCAGCAACGCCCCGATCCCGAAACTGCTCATAAAGGGCACCGCCCTCCCCGCGCACCATCCAAAGCCGTTCCATGTCGCTCTCCGAGTGACCCATTGCCGGGCGTGCCGAAGATTATGAGGAGTTTCGATGCCATATTCACTGGGTCAGGCCGAATCCGCCGATCGAGTGGTGACGAACTATCGAAGATAGGGTGAACTCGCGTCCAACGTTCGTCGTATCACAACAACAGCGCATCATGTGGGTCAGTCGTCGGCATGCCATCCGCCTTAGATTTTCTTCGCCTTCATGACCTTCCGACTTCGATCGTCTTCATGCGAATCCGATAGGTCCGTTCGTCGGCTACAGCTTGAAAAAGATGGGGTCGGCAACTGTATCGGCGCTCCCGTTCATCCATCAGATCCCTAACGTAAGCCCGTGAATCTTCGGTCGAACGAATGCCAAAAATGACGGCTGTCAGTGCCTGTGGCCGGAACGAACGAAGAGCGTTCGGCTCATTCAAGCCAACAATGCGCCACTCCTTCTCATACTCCCAGTCTTTAGATTTTCTGAGAACCGGCAAGATGGCGGCCCGAGCATCCGCTGGCTCAAGCATGTTGGAGAGCACAGGATACTCGCTGCTATATTCCATTTTATGGGCCAACAGCGTTGCGGGATCATTCGCCGGTCGAAGTTGGACGCAAACGCCCCGGTGGTCGCCGGTGTAATGAGCCCACATGAGGGGATTTGCCGGATCGGTGCTTAGCGAGCAAACCCCTAGGTTTTCGCGCATGCGCTCGTTCATGTTGGCGTAGCGCCGCTCAACCCGGGAGGGTTCAGCGACATCTTCGGTCCTCACCCATGCTTTCGCCGCTTGGCTTCCCTCTCTGGCCACTCTCCGATGCCAGCGCTCTAGCGCCTGACGAAGGTCTGCCCCCCTGAGATTTACTTGATAGGACGCTTTTCCGTCGAACGGGTCGTTAAAAGTATTGGGTGTCGCAAGCCATAGTTGGTTGTCGAGAAGCAATGCCTCCAGCATCTCGCGTCCTTTGACGTCCGATGCCGGAGGAATGCCCCGGTATTTGTAGAAATGGCGCGGAATGCTCGTCCGGCGCATCTGCAAGCGTCGCTCCCATGGCGACATTCGATCCAGCATGTGAAGCACCCGTTCCACGTGGCCATGGAATTCCAGGTAGCCCTTCACCGTGTCTGACGGTCCTTTTAGTTTCACGCCGGTTCCGGATAGTTAGGACACATAGCAGTTTGCCCGCGTCGCTCCCATCTGGAGAGCGACGAGAGCCACTCGGACGTTAGACCTTAAATTGTGGCCTGAGCTTGCCCCGGTGCGGCAGCGGGGATGACATCCCTTCGGTGATCCGACAATGCCACCGCTGCCCCAGAAACAGGGGGCTGCTCGGGCGGCGCCGAAGCAGCAACGGGCGTTTCAGAACCATCGCCCTCTCGCTCCTCCCGAATCGATGCCGACAACCGAATCAGGTAGCGAACGTAGGCATAACGCGCCACCCGCGCCTTGATCCCAAACGCGCCCATGATCATCAAGAAAAAAGCCAGGATCAGCGCCTCCGTTACATGGGTCGGAGAAGTCCGGAAGGTCGGTGCTAGGAAGGCGACTAAGCCCGCATATGCTTCATTCGCCTTCCCGGTGAGCAGCGTGAACCCCAGACCGACAATCGCCAACTCCTTCCCGACGAATAAGGAGATACGCCGGTCGATCGTCCCAGACTCGTCTTCAAACCAGGCGTCTGCCTGGGCAACAGCCGGCTTCGGGTAGGTGGCAAGCCGAGCCGCAATCGCCATATCGTGTTTGAAGCTGCCCCGACTGTGGTGGTCACGGACCTTCCGATGGACGACCTGTAGAAAGGTGGCGACCGCATCGCTGATCAACATCCCATACCAAGCAAGAACATCCAGGAGGCCTACGGCGAGCCCGATGGTGACAGCCCAAGGCGGCAGCGGCCCGGTAAGGAACTTTCCCAGTCCAAAAAGCAAGACAATCCCAAGCCCTACGAGGGCGGCGAGTAGGCTGTAGCGGCTTGCGCGCTGGAACCACTTCTCCAACTGGGTCAACTTCTCGCTGGATCGGTAAGGACGAACGGTTAGCAGATCGTCGAATAGCTCTTCAGCCTGGCTCATGTGACCTCCTCATCTTGGCCGGTTATGGAGCGCGCTGCGCGCTCTTGCGCGCAGCTTGCGGGCGCACGGTCTCAATACCTGCGATTGGATTGCGGCGGATATACTCTGTTGATGGATACCACGACCGAAGAGCTCATCTTCAGCGTCGCCACGCTGGTCCGCGATGCGGCGGCCATGGGTGATGCCACCTTGGCCGGCGACTTCGATGAAGCCCGCTTCCGGGCCCAGATCATCGCCGCCAAGGCCGACACCGGCGGCCATGTGGACCTGGCCATCGCGGCAGCGCACCTGGTCGTCACACTCGGCCCACCCGGGTCGCTTCCTGGCGAAGGCTATGGGGCGAGCATGCTTCGGCTCGGGGATGAGTTCGACCGCATCGGGTTCACCCCGCTGTAGCCGAACCAACCTCATGAAGGGTCGCCAATTGAGCCGGGTGGTGGCGCGACAGCCACCGGACCAGCGTCGGATCCTCCAAGAGTGCGGAGATCAACCCCTCGCAGGACGATGGCTTCCAGAACCGCCAGCCCCTCCGCCCGGCCGTTCGCAGGCAGCCTGGCCGATCGGCCCAGGGCGACACGATCGATGCCATGGCGCGCCAGCAACAGCTTCGCGGCAGGGTCAGCATCAAGATCGTCAACTGTAGTGGACGAATCTGCTAGACAGGTGGCATGCCAAATGCGTCGTAAAGCGCGCATCCTTATTGCCACGGCTTGATTAGATGAATGCTCCGACAAGCAGGAGCGGGAGAACCCGACCCCCAACGTCGAATGATCCAGTCGCTCGCCAGCAAAACCGATAAGGCCAGGGCCGTTCGGGGATGCCCAGCCAGTCATGCAAGCGTCAATCAGCGATGTCCGTAGTCAACGAAAAAACGAATCGATCAAAATCGAAGTCAGGCCCGGTATCGGTGCAGTGATAGCGATGCCCCCCTTTAATGGGCTCCCTTTTCATGCCTGACATCCGCATCTGCGATCGGCGCTGCTTTCCATCTTCCCAGACGTTATAGAGCTGCAGAAAGCCATCTGCTGAGTAACAGACAAACTCCATTTCGTGCGGAGCGTCGTGAAATATCAGGACGGCCTGTTCCTGACGTTTACCCTCGATCTCGACACCCTCATCCGAACGAAGCCAAAGTCCTTGCGGACGCAAATCGGTGACGCGCTCGATTACCAGTTTGAACTTCTGAAACGGGGCTACAGGCACCACCTCCCATTTCGTTACATCCATGAGGCCGTGTTCAGCAAAAAAAGTGCTGGCAACGGGCTTGGACGGGAAGGAAAAACTACTGCTCATTACTTTTGGCCCGTCTTGGCTGGAGGCGTGTAACCGTTGGGGAAGGGCCCATTATAATAGCGGAAGGGATCTATCTCGGCATGCTCCCAAGGCCATACCTCCATCAAATTTTCCGGCTCGTGGCCACCGCCGTCGCGCTGAGCCTTGATGTGGTGAAGCTCCATAGGAACCTCGACCTCCGGATGCATGGGTGGTTGCCCTGAGCTCATGCGCCTAAGGTCCTCTGCACTGTAATCGTAAGGGCGATCGCGGGCGGCCTGCTTCCAATAAGACCGTCGGCCTGCGGACCACGATTGCGGATTGCTAGGGCACTCGCCTTCAATGCGCTCACGCTCTTGAAGGCTGATCTCGGGAAGAGGCTCTGCTTGATTGACGCCCAGTCGTGGATTCAATATCTCGGTTATTGGATCTCGCTCGTATTCGGCCTTATCCTCTTCAGCGACCGTCTCAACCACACGCACCGTAATTTGCGTTCCACTGGAATCCACACTATTCAGCGGATTCGCACCTACATACCCATACGTGCCCACCCCGCCCGCCAACCCAATTGGGTCGCTCTGGAGATACCGCCCCGTGTCCGGGTGGTAGTAACGGTGGACGTTGTAGAGCAGACCGGTCTCCGTATCGAAGTATTGGCCTGGGAAGCGAAGGTTGAAGACGTAGTTGCCGGTAAAGGATCGCTCACCGAAGGGATTGCCGGTGGGCAGCCATTGCCAGTAGCGGCTGCTTCCATCGCCCAGATCGACGCGGCGAGGGGTGCCCATGCCGTCGGCGATGACATACGCCGCGCCCTGCTGCACGCTGAGAGCCCCGACCGGCAACCCGTCCATCCAGATGTATTCACGCGGCAAGAATCCGTAGTTGCCCAAGAGCTGGCCCGCTTCGTCGTAGACGAAGCGCGACACCTGTCCCGAGCTCGACCTGTAGAGGGAGACACGCTGGCTCATCGCGTTGTAGGCGAACGTTGCCTGCGCGTAGCCGCTATTGTCTTGCTCAGCCAACCGTCCGCGACCGTCGTAGACGTAACTTATCGTGGCGCCCGGGACTTGTCGCTGGGTCACCGAGCCGTTGGCGTCGAACGTCCACGGCCCCCCGTTGACGTCGACGAGCCGATGGGTGCCCGGCTGGTAGGTGTAGGGGCCCTGTGCCCCCGCCACCGGGTCGCTGGACGCCTTGCTGAGCCGGTCGCCGGTCTTGGAGTAGGTATACGACTCGTTGAACGACGCGGACTGCACGGCCGTCAGGCGATGCAACGGATCGTAGGCATACGTTTCGACGTTGCCGCTGGTGGGCGAGCTGCCGAACCCGACGATCTGACCTGCCGCGTCGCGCTGATAGTGCGCGTTGAAGTGGGCACTGTTGACATCGGTGACCGCGCCGTTGGCATCGTAGGTGCGGGTTACCACCTGGCCACTGCCCAGGGTGTAGCCGGTGACGGGGCCAAAGGGCCGGTAGCTCACCGCGCTGACGATCGATGTGGCCTTGCCGCCCGCAGGCGTGGCGCTGATGGACGTGATTTGGCCCAAGGTATTGCGCGTATACGCCACGACGGCCCCGCTGGGCATCGCCGTGCCGGCCAACCGCCCTGCCCGCGTGTAGGCGTAGTCGGTCGTGTCAGTGGTCCCACCCTGCGTCTGCCGCTTCTCGGTGACCCGTCCCTCGTTGTCGTAGCAGTAGGTGGTGGTAACCGCCGTCTCGACCATGCGGGTCAGCCGACCGATCGGGAACGAACTCGCGCACCCGGTGACGCTGTTGGTCTCGTCGTAGCGATAGGCCGCGTTGAGCGTGGCGTCGGCGTAGGTGTCGGCGGTCTTCCTACCCAGCGCATCGAATGTCTGGGTCACCACCGTGCCCTTCGCATCAGTATGGGTGACCGTGTTGCCCGCCGCATCGAAGGTCGACGACTGCGTGCCCGTGTCGGGACTGACCTGACCGCTGAGGTTACCCAGACCGTCGAAGGTGTAGGTCGTCACGAGTCCTTCGGGATCGGACACCGACGTGATCCGATCCAGAGCATCGAGCGCGAGCGCGGTGGTCGTGGCCTTGGTCGCGTCGGTGCCGTTGACGTTGGTGATGTGGGTCACCCGCCGGTCGAGCGCATCGTAGGTGTCTTGACCCGTCACGCCCAGCGCATCCTTGACCGCCACTAAATTACCGTTGGCGTCGTAACTGCCCGTGGCCGTCGCATCGAAAACGACATGGCCCAGGCCGTCGGTCACGCTGACCAGTTGCCCAAGCGTGTTGAAGGTGCGGCTCAACAGTCGGCGGGACACACCGCCGGCGTCGAAGGTTTCCTCCCTGGTGCGGTTGCCCGCGACATCGAGCGTGTAGTGGATGCGGTTACCGTTGGCGTCGGTCACTTCGGTCAGCCGATGCGCCGTGTCGTAGGTGTATTTAAGAAGCGTGCCGTCGGGGTCGGTGCTTTGATAGATCAGACCGCGCTGGTCAAAAACGACCGTGGTGGTGGCATCCAAGGTCGACGACGCGCTGCCATCGGCGTTGGCACGCACCGTTCGTGCGACAGGATGACCCACCGAATCGTAGGCGAAGTCGGTGATCACGCCGTTCGCATCCACCATCCGGCTGACGCGCCCGGCCAGGTCGTAAGACGAGAACGTGGTGACATGACCCAGCGCATCGGTGATCGTTTGAAGATCGCCGGCCTTCCAGGCGGTCCCCGCGCTTAGGTAATAGCGGTAGGTCGTCGTTTCGTTGAGGTCCCGGCGAGGCCCGGTCTGCGACAGCAGCAGGCCGACCCGCGGGCACTGCGTCGTGTCTACGGCCGTGCAATAGGTGTAGGTCCAGCGACGCACGCCCGCCGGTGCGGTGCCGGAGGCCGTGCAGGCATAGGCGTTGGCACCCGCTATGGCCGGGTCCGCTTCGCAGCGGGCGACGACCTGGCCCATGGCGTTGTAGGCCCAGGTCGAGGTCTTGATGGGATTGCCGGTCGCGCCCAGGAGGGTTTGTTTCAGCGGTTGACGCAGCGACGTATCCCACGTGGTGGTGGTTGTGCGCTGGCTGGCGGTGCCCTGCGCCTCGATCGTCTGTTCCAGCAGGCCATACGCGTTGTAGCGCGTGCGCTGGATGGTGCCCTTGAAATCGACTGCCGTTTCCGGAAAGCCAAGCGCGTCGTAAGTGCGCGAACGCCAGGGCTGCCCGCAGTCGGGCGCGCACGCGGCGCTC
The DNA here is from genome assembly GCF_054055715.1 of Luteibacter sp. PvP120. Lineage (NCBI taxonomy): Bacteria > Pseudomonadati > Pseudomonadota > Gammaproteobacteria > Lysobacterales > Rhodanobacteraceae > Luteibacter > Luteibacter sp. PvP120. The sequence goes on from NZ_JBSRXP010000003.1 coordinate 343,734, forward strand.
AGGGTGCTCACCCGACCGAGCCCGGCAGGGCTCGAAAAGCCCATGTGGACCGTGTTGCCCAAGGGGTAGGTGATGTCCGAGGAGCCGTCCGCGTTGTAGGCGATCTTCGTCGCTCCCACGCCGCCGACGAACGAGGACGACGTGGCCCGGCCCAGGTCGTCGTAGGTGATGCTTTCGTAGCGGTTGGTCGTCCCATCGGTCAGACCGGTCAGCGCGCGCGGCAACGCCGTCGCACCGACATACCCGGTTTCGCCGTAGCCGTAGTTGTGAATGGCGCCGTTGGCATACACCACGCCGCTCAACGTTCCGTTCTTGGCGACATACGAAAAGGAGGCGTAGCTGTTGTCCGGGAACTTCACCAGGCTCAACCGGTAGGTGTAGTTGTCGTAATAGAAGAGCAGTGTCCGTCCGGCCGAATCAGTAACGGCATTCAGAAGGGCAATAGGGTTGGGCGCGGTGTAAGTCAGGGTGACGCCCTGGCCATCCTGCCCCATGATGGAAAGGAGCTTGCCATCGAGAGCATAGGTCTCGGTATGCCGGCGGCCGCCGATGAAGACCTGGTAGCCGGTCACGGCACCTTGCGCGTTGGTGATCTCCGAGAGCACATCGACCGGAAGATCCGTGGACCAGCCGTTCGCGGTCTTGGTGAACGTCTCCTGTTTCCCGTCGGGCCGCAGCATGACGATGCTGGACACGGGACTGCCGAAAAACTGGAGGGAGCGGTCGTAGCTGTGCCGCCAGTTGAAGCCCAGGGAGGCCGGCGCGACACCGTCGGCACTGTTGTAGAAGCGGCTGAAGGAAAGCCATTCGCCGCCGACGAAGTCGTCTTCCTGCAGGTAGAAATTACCCGTGGAGGCATCGATCGGATCGCCGACGCGGGGCGCACCCATTTTCTCCGCGCAGGACGAGCCATTCGCGTTACCGCTGGCGGTGCCGCCGCTGCCACCGCCGGCCAGGAGGGCCGACCCTTCGCCGCCGTCACAAGGGGCGCCGCTACCCAGGCGCTTGGCGGACGCACCGCCATATCGGGTGGCGCTGATCGTGCCGCCATTGCAGCCCGATTGGGTCGGGGCCGCCCACGTGCCCGAGAAGCTCGACCCGTCGGCCGAGACCGTCAGGGTGAGCGTCGACTTGCAGGGGTCGGTCGAACCCATCTGACTGATGAGCGTGGTGTCGTTGAGCGTCAGCTGGGTGCCCGAGACGGTGCCGGTTTGCGACCACACGAACTGCTTGGACGCGCCGAGCGCCACCGTCTTGCGCGACCCCGTGATGGCGCCGGTGGCATCCTGGTTGAGAACAAACTCCTGGGCCCATTGCGCGGCACTGGAATCCCCCGGGGCGGATAGGTTTCCATACCAGATGCCGGTGACATTCACCGCAGGGGATGCGGCCGCGCGGATGGCTGCGTTTTGCGGGCGGATCGCGTTACGCCCTGCTGATGCGGGCGGCTCGGTGCCGACCTGGGCGTGGGCGCCGGCCACGAACAAAAATCCCAGGAGCGCCAGACCGCGCCATGCCCAACGGGCGGCCGGACGTTTGATACGCATCCCCGCCAGGAGCGCGCGACGCGCGCCACCGAAGTCCCCACCCAACCTGTCCATGGCGCATCCCTGGTTTTTCCGCCCACGCGGAGTCGGCAGATCCTACGAATTTTCGTAGCGCTTTGCTGTAGGCGCGCACCTACACATTTTCGGCAGAGAGACCTCATGGATCGGCGCCGCTGCCGAACGCGGTAAGCCTTCGACGTTTGTTGATCGAATTGAAGAAGAGCCACTCTGAAATGGGTCGAACGGAGGTAACCTAGCCGAACATGAGGGCTGCTTTTCGCTCTTGCGCCGGGAACGCATACTCCCGAAATCACACGACGGACCGAGGTGATCCGTCTGGCACAGGGGACAAGACCATGCTGGAGAAGCTTCTGCAGGAGTCCGATGTCTTTCATGCGGCCATGGAAACGTTGCGGCAGTCGGGACCGCCCATTGCTGATGGACAGCTTCGCTTCGTCGTCAGCGCGGTCAGCGCGACCCTGTCCATCGAACACGCGGCCGCGGCCCGGCTGTGCTTCGCCGGCGAGCTGGCCTCATCGGCGACCGCCATGGTCCGCCTTCAATACGAAGCGACGGTTCGATCCGCGTGGCTGCTTCACGTGGCCACCGATGAGGAGGTTGATCTGATCGGGCGACCGTTGGACGGCGAAAGCGAAGTCCTGGCGCGCAAGATGCCGGGCGCCACGGCGATGCTGAAAGCGATGACGGGTCGAGCGCCCGAAGGGCTGACGGTTCCCCTTCAACAGTTCCACGACGTGACCTGGCACGGACTCAATTCATTCGTGCACGCAGGGATCCATCCCCTCCGTCGGCAGAGTGAAGGCTTCAAGGTCCTCCTGGCCTGCCAGATCCTTCGAAGTGCCAACGCGATCCTCCACGTGGCTTACCGGATGCTGGCCGCCCTGACGGGGTCCGCGGCCGCCATGAGCGCCGTGACGGATCTTTGGAAAGCGCATGGGCACTGCCTGCCGATCGACCCTGACCTGGCGGTTTGACGCCTCTCTGCCCCTCTTGTCTTCACGCTTCATCGCGGACGCCAACGGTGATGCCGATGGCGAACTCCTTCGCCCTCGACGATGCTATTCTCAGCCCGCTGTCGTTTCGACTGTTGTTTTGCCGCACCATCGCGAAAAAATCGCGTTGTGAAACAAGGTGTTGACGTGGTGTCCGGACTTTGATTCCCGCCACCTCCACCAATATGGTCTATGTCCCCAGTCCATCGGGGAAAATGGCCCGCCTCGGCTGATTCCTTCGGGTATCACGCGAGGTATCACGTGCCAAAGCCTTTGCTGCTGAACCGACCAAGCGGACTCCATGTCCGCTTTTTCGTGCCTGCCTTTCTGCAGCCTTCCCTTGGACGCCGCTATATTGTGCTCAGTCTGAGGGGCCAGCGCGCGGATGCTGCGCGGCTACGGGCGGCGCAAATCGGGTATGTTCTGGGCCAGGCCTATGAACGGATGCGGGGCGCGGCTGTGGCAGAGCACAAAAATCTCCTGGAAACGGCACTCGCCGCCGCGCGGGGTCCTCATGTGGACCTGACGATTGAGCTCCCAGGAGGGGTTCGCATCGTCACCGACGGGTCCGAGAGGGAAAACAGCGAAGCCCGGGCGCTGGCCCTGGAGCTCGAAGCGCTCCGCCTCGCGTCAGCCACGCCGCAGGTCACCGCCCCCTCTCCTGCCCCCGAGCCAAACCCCGACAACTTGCTGTCTTCCCGTATCGAGCTGTTCCTTGAGGAGATGGCCGGCAAGAACCGCTCGGAAAAAAACCTGATGGACACGGGCCACATCCTGCGCCTGTTCCTCGCACTCGGGGGTGACAAGCCGGTCCAGAGTGTTGGGGCTGACGACATCGGCCGGTTCATGAGTGCAATGCGGGTCTGGCCGGCGAACGCGTCGAAAAAGCCCGCCTACAAGGGCTTGAGTCCCGCCGATATTGTCGCGAAAGCGAAGAGAGAGAGCTCTTTGGGCCTTGCGCCTCGCACACGGGAAAAGCACCTCGACCGCTTGCGGCTGTTTTTCGGGACCTGGCTTGAGCGCGGGATTGGCACATCAAATCCCTGCAACGGGTTTAATGTCACGAACAAATCGCAGGATGAGGCGCGCAGCCGCGAGCCATTCTCGAGCGCCGACCTGCAGAAAATCTTTGCTCCAGACCGCGTCCTTAACACGCAGCCCCACAAGTACTGGACGCCCATCCTTGGGCTCTACACCGGCGCGAGGCTCAACGAACTCGCCCAGCTCCATGTTGAAGACGTCGAGGAGATCGATGGAATCTGGGGCATCCATATCCGACGAAAGACGAAGAACAAGGCGTCGAGGCGGTTTATCCCTCTGCACCCCGAACTCATCCGGCTGGGTTTTCTCTCGTACGTCGGAGACGTGCGCGCGGCCCGTTTTGAGCATCTTTTTCCCGGCCTGACGTGGGGAGTCAATGGGCCAGGCGATGCCATCGGTGACTGGTTCAATCGCACCTACCTTCGGAAGACCTGCGGCATTGATGACACGACGAAAGTGTTTCACCCCTTCCGCCACACCTTTGCCACAGTTGCAGAGCGCGCCGGTGTGCCGGACGGGCGCATTGCGCAGCTGACGGGTCATAGCACCGGTGGGACCGTTCTTCGCAACCACTACATCAAGGTCGCCGAACTTCCCCGCAGACTCGAAGACATCAGCAAAGTGGTTTTCGCCGAGGTGCAGCTCAAACCGCGAAAGCCTGGCTTTTTTGAGCCGTACCTGCGCCGACAGCGGGCACTCGACAACCGGGTGCGCAGGGCCGAGGAAGCGGAACAGAAATGACCGCAGTTACGGCCGTGGCCGTTTACTGGGTCCGGAAGGCACATTGCTGCTCAGTTGAAGTTCCGATGTCCAATGGACGTGTCGCGAGGCTTGCTTTCCATGACGTTGTTGCTCCGACGGGCTGAGGGGACAACCTGTTTGCGGCCTCCAAGACAGGCCCCATCCTCAAGTCGCCTTCACCCCGACCAGAGATCCGCGTTTGCCGCGCGGGAGGCTGACACTGAAAAACTCGAGTCCGCCACGTACCCCCGAACACTTGCTGCTGAGTTTTCGGAGGTATCTGCCGAAATCACCCACAGGACTAAGGCCGAGGCTCGGGGTTTTCGCTGAAGTTTGCCTTGCAGAACGCTGACGGGTTGCCACTCGGCCAGTCTTGGTTGAACCACTCAATAGACGATAAAGGCAAAACTGGCGAGCGTGACAGTCGCCAGCATTGTCAGGAACGCCGGGATGTCCTGCCCACCAATGTGGTGGCGGACAACATCGCCGAAAAGCCAGACTGAGAGAATGACGCCGCCCCGTCGGCAACGGTCCCGAACTCTAGTCCGCATATCTCCCGCATCACGCGCGCGAGGTGCGTCGTGCCCTTGCACAAGGTCACCTGCCTCCAAAGGGTTTGCAATGTTGCGGTGCTGGCTCATGGTTCGTCCCATCTCACCAGCGACCGTTCAACGCGGCAAAGCAATCCGTGAGTGCGATTTCGACATTCGCGCTGATGCCACGCATCCATAAGCATCGGCTTTTCATTACACCTTCCGTGAGTCCGGCAGTCCATTCGTGTAGCGGCCGACTAGAGCAAGACTTGAATTCAACGCAGCCATTTGATCGGGGTCACGCTGCCCCGCCTTCTGGCATCCTGCTCACGGGCGTGGCCGGCCGGCCAAGGCGCGCCAGCAAGCGACCGATGCGGCATATGGATGCGGCCGGCAGATCGTCCCACTGCCACCGCTCCCACACCTCAGGCCGGCAGACGGGTACGAGGACGTCGATGCACGTTCCACGGCGATGGCGGGCCGCGCGCCAGAGTGCCTCGGAGTTTCGCGCCAGCGGGTTGCCCAGACCGAGGAGCAGACACACAACCGCCAAATGGCCCCGATGGGCGGCATGCATAAGTGCGGTATCTGGGTCACCGGCACGCCGTACTCCGGGGTCTGCCAGAAGCGCGCGGATTGTCTCCGCGTCCCCGTCCCATGCGGCATCACACAACCGCCTGTCGAATCCATACCACATGCCTTCTCCTTGATCCGTCCGTCCTAGACTGCCCCAGTCAAGCAGGAATCCGGCCGCCGTCAAGGGGGGGGGGCATTCGACGCTTGGAAGCCAGCAAACGACGCGGCCAACCGGACCTCGCAGTCCAATGTCAGCCTCGGACGAAGCTGATGATTTCGTCGATTCCGTCGCCGTTTGGCTTGAACCCGTTGGCGACCGTGTGCTCGTACTAAGCGTCTTTCCAGCGAATTTCTATGCCGCACCTGGCCTCTTCCCAAGCCTTCATGTGCCCGGAAGTTGTTAAGCGCGGCAACGTAACCTATTGCACGAACTTGCATGTCGGCGACAGCCTTTGAAGAAACCTCGCGCCAATACTGCAGCCCGTTGTGTGGCAAGGGGGTAACACTTCCGGTCAGCGTAGAAGGTCAGGCAGTTCGTAGAGCAGCGCCAGCGCGTCCGGCCATCCAGTCTCGCCAAAGATGCGCAAAACTTCCACGAGTCTCGCCTGTCTTGGGCCGTCGTCGAAGATACTGCGGTAATCGGCGATGTAACGACGGATGATGCGTACAACAACGGCTGCTCCCAAGCTCTCAAAGTGATACCCCTCCTCCCGGCCCCGGCCCGTCAGCAAACCATGGATGGCTTCGAACACGCCGACGGGGTCACCGGGAATAAGGAACGCGTAGAGCTCCAGCAGGTAATGCAGGGTATTAGGCTCGTGCGACTGCGCCGCAAGGTGAAGTTCGGTCTTGTAGTCAATGAGGAACCGGCCGCGCTCTTTCGGGTCGGCAAGCTGCTGGTGCTCATGCACGGTTTTTTCGTACGCGCCTGAGCCGAAGTAAAGCTGATTGACGACGCACCCGATGAGCCGCTCTGCCGTCCGGTAGATTGCGACCGTTTCCGGAGCGGCGGGTGCACCTGCCAAGCGCGCCACCTTCTCGTGCGCGGACGTCGACGCCTCAACAGCAGCGGTCAGGACGAGCCGTGCGGCATCCTGCGCCCTGTCGCACCCATCGGCGCTCTCCTTACCCGCACCTGGTCCGTAACGCCAAAAGAGCGGTTCGCGGAGGGCGTTGGCAAATGCAGTCAACTCGCTCCCATAGGAGGCCAGGTCCGCAGTCCAGGTCGCGACCCAGGCCTTGGCCACGACATTGTCCTGCCCGATGTATAGCGATGCTGCCCCGCTGCCGAGGACGTCGGCGAGCGGTGACTCAGAGGACACCCCGTCAGGGGTCCTCGGACCCGTGGCAAGAGGGGCGAGAAGCGCGACGCAGGCATCCGTGTCGATGCCAGCGACGCGAAGCGCCGAAGAAGCGACCAAGGCGATCACATGCGGGTCGCCCTCCTGCCTAATGAGCCGATCCGCCATCGCCCACATCCTTGCCGGTCCCGTCGCGTAAGCCACGGGCAGCCTGCTGGCGACGACCGCCCGTACCACCGGCGACGGGTCAGCAAGAAAATCCTCCATGCGGTCGATGAGGCCCGGCTCTGCACCGGTAAAACGCGCCGCAAGGTCGCCTGTGGCCCCTGCGGCGCGGACGCGAAAGTCGTGATTGGTCCACATGAACGTCACGGCCTCTCTCCGGAAGGCCCGGGCGTTTGGGAGGGGGGCGGCGCGATGCGGTCCATCAGCCCCAGCAAGTCGGTCAGGCTCGGCAGCCCATCAACACCGGGATTGTAGCCATCGCTGCCGGTCATGCGCTCGACCACATCAAACACAGCCGAGAATGCGATGTTGCGCACTTCGTCGTGGACGTCCAATGTCGACGCCTGGTCAGCAAGCGCATGGGCCGAAAGCCAGAGGGACGCGAGGTCGATCTGTCCGTCATCGCCAGCGGATTCCGTCAATCGTGCAGAGAGGGCCTCGGATGCGGCGTGAACGGCGGCATTGTCACCCTCATCCCTGTCGATGCCCAAGCGGACAAGCATCATGCGCCTGGGGTCCGACCCTTCATCCGCCGGATCCTCGTGCCGACCACCCGGTGCCCCATTCGCAAGGAGTCCGCGCACAGCGAGGTCATCTCGCACGGCCCGCGACGCCGTCTGCAGTGTCTCAACGCCGATGCAAGAGAGAATCGCGGCCTGCACACTCGCCCATCGTGCCGCTTCATGGACGCCCGACCCCGGCGTCGCCAGAAGAACGTTCTCCTCGAACGCACGCCGGTCGCCGACACCGCGCGTCAACCACGTCGCTGCGACAAAGCGGGCTGCTGCAAACGCTGTCTCGTCGAGGCTGAAGAAGTCGCAGCGCAGTGCAAAGGGCCAGACGAGGTCCGCGACGTCCACGCGTGTCACTGCAACCGTGAAAATCCGCTCCCACACTCCTGGGGTCGCATAGTCCACCGAGGCCGCTGCAACGCTTGCGGCAAATGCCTCGACGGTGCACCCCTTGAGGAAAAGGCTGTACTGGTGGAGAGGGTCGTCGTCGTGGGCATGCCGCGCTCCGCCGTTCCGGAGCTGGAAGGCAGGATATGAACGCCCCCGCAGCTCAAGTACCGTTCCGTTGTCATCCATCCGGATGGTCGTCGGGGTGATGGACAATCCGCTCGTTATGGCCTTCCCGAGTTGGGCTGCGATGACCGCCCGGGTTCCGGACGTCGGCGATATGGTGAGAACCTTTGCAAGCGCGCTTCCCAGCTGCCACAGCACGAGCCCGTAGTCCTGCTTTCGGTTGGACGACAGGGGCAGGATGCGGCTTTGCTGTCCGCCAATCCACGACGACGAGTCATCTAGGATCCGGTGCCCGAAGAGCACGGTGTAGACCTCAAGGGTGAAGGCGGGGGACGCTCTCGTGACGGGAACAATCTGTTCCGCAAGCCACCCCGCCTCCGCGTCGGCGAATCTGGAAAAATGCGGTTCACGGAGAACCCGGTCGAGGAGTGCAACAGCGGCTTCAGGGTCAGCCTCGGCGCTCCGTCCGACGAAGCGAATGGCCACGGACACCAGATTGCGGCGCACAGGCTCTTCCGACCATGCAAGCGCAAGGAGTGTTCGCGCCGCTGTTGCGAACACGGCGCGCAAGACCGGCTCGTCGACGGGAGCGCGCTCGAAGAGGCTGAAGAGCAGATGCCGTGTGGGCTCGACCATCGGCGCCCCGTTGACCATGAGCGTGTGGGCCAGAGAGGCCCACACGCAGGCCTTGTCCCCGGCAATCTTGCCGGAGACGTCGACGCCCACACACCCTGCGAGCCTCTGGAAAAAGAGCGGTAGATGGCTTGAATGGGGCTGCCGGTCAAGAATGCCACGGAGTGCCAGAATGTCGGACTCCGATGACACCGACTCCACCGCAACCCGGATGGCGACACTGGATGCAACGGCGTCGACCGTCGTTGAGGAGAAGGCTGCAAGCAGCATGTTCCAGACGGCTGCCGGGCCATTTTCGTCCATGCGCCACATCCGGTCGACCGCAAAGGTCACGGCGGGAGCGAGCCTCAGCGCCACAGACGTTTCGCCCTGGAGTTGGACAAGCAGCGCTCCTCCGTCCGTCCAGTCAAGGTAATAGCGGCCCACCGCATGGTCAAACAGCACGTGGTGCGCGAAAGAGACGAGGTCGCCGTCGCCCACCAGGACGCCTGACGCGATGACGTCATCGAGGCTGTCGTGGTCCACGTCAACCTTCCTGACGGTGAGGCGATGACGCTTGACCATTGTTGCAGCGGCCGCACCGACCGCACGCTTCAGTGCCATCGTCTTTAGGCGGGCGTTCTCATATAGGTCGATGAGTCCCGACTGCGACCGGACGCCGGCAAAGGCGTCCGGCGTCATGCCTTCCCCAACGAGGCCTGCTGCCAAGGAGAGGTTAAAGGCATTGCGCAACAGAGCCTTGACCTTGGGCGACGTCGCACCCAGCAGCGCGCCAAGCGTCGGCGCGAGCGCACCGACAGCGTCGAGGTCACTGTCGGAGAACGTTGGCACGCGGAAGTGGCGCACACGTTCAAGGCCAAGCTCCGCATGGGCCGGCTCCACCGGTGCGCCGGGGAAAGCCTCGCGAAAACGCTGGCCGTTTTTCAGGTCGAACGTGCGAATCGAGGCAACCACGGCCCACTCGTTGCACGTCTGACCAATGACCCTGTCTATGAGCGTGCCAAACACGGCTTCCGGTGGCCCGCCACGGGCCGCATCGAGGGCGTCGATGAAGAGGATTTTCGGACCAACGCCCGGCCATGCGGCAAGCACGTCGAAGAGCGGGTGTTCGAGCTCAAGTTCCGAGGCGAGGTCACCCGACAGGGCGACACCGGGATACCGGTCGACCGAGAGGAACACCACCGAGGCGCCCGATTGCGCCAACTCGCTCGCCGCATGCCAAAGTGCGCCGGTTTTTCCGCACCCTGGCTCACCGATGACCAGCAGTGACCCGGCCCGGATGGCGCCGATGAGGACGTTGTCGGCGGCCCGCCTGACCGGGAGGCCGCCATTGAGGGGCAGGCACGCGTGAGCAGCAAGCCGTGTGAGCTCGGTGCGAGTCGCTTTAAGAAGTTTTGAGACGTCAGCATCGAAGCGGGGTGAGCCAATGTCCGTGTGGCCCCGCCGACGAAGCTCTCGGATCAAGCCCGTTCGGTCAGCCGGGGCACCGCTCCCAATGAGTTTGCGCACGATGTCGAGCAAGTCGCGAAGCGGTGAGTCGCCCTTGGTCTCGTCCCCGTAAAGGCGCCTGCCAATGAGCTGGGATGCTTCCCGCCAATCAACCTCGCCTTCGTTCATGGCAAAGCGCCGCACGCGGAAAAGACGGGCGAGACTTGTCAGGTCGGCGTCCGAGGGCGCCGCTCCGGTGTGCGCCGTCCAGGCAGGTGTTGCCAGCGTCTCGAACACGGAAAGTGCGGCTCGTTCCGCTTGGTTTCGCTGCAGGGAAACCAGGCGGAACGACCCGCCCATGTCCATGGCGCGACAGCCCGATTCGAGATCATTGAGCGTAGAAGCGGCCTTATCGGAGACCGCGAAAATCGCCGCGTTGTGCGTCGGGTCGGGCAGTGGCCCTGCTTTCTTGGCTTCCGCAATCCAGCGCGCCAGCTGGCCGACCGTCTTGGTCAGCGGAGCCTTCGGGCCGCTCCCCAGGTTCGCGTTCGTCTTACTCTGGATAGACAGGATGCCACCGTTGGACTGGACCACCTCGATATCATCGAGCCCCTCCCCGGTTTCCAGGCGGATGGACACGGAGACCACCTCGTTGTCGGTGCCAAAGCGCCCTCCGACCGGGACCTTTGCAAGGAGATGGGCAGCGAGCCATGTCCCGACCGCCGCCTGAAACGCCATTCCCGCCTCTGTTGCCCGGCCACCCGCCGGCCGGTGGGCGGCCGTTTTGTCCTTGCTGCCGTTGCCCGCCATGCTCGCTCCTTGGTGATGTGGCCACACCGGCGCCGCGTCCTGGCGACGGCTACCCCTTTCCTGTCTAGGGTAGCGCATGGCCGCGCTCGGATCTGGTCAGAACGTCCCCCGCTCCAACGTGCGGGAGGGCCGGTCGCCCTGACTGTCAGCGGTTGATCGACCCCGGGAGGCCAAAGGCTTGCCCCGGCGTCATTCCCTCCGTGCGCACGAACCGTTCTTCTTCGACACAGACCAACGGCAACCATTCGGGCGGGTTTTGCAGTGGGGCCGACGCCCAGGGGTTGAGGTAGAGCGTCTGGCGACGCACCGGTAGACTGTAGAAATCGAGGTCGTTGAACAGCCATGCGGCGCTGACCCGGGCCGAGCGAGGCTCTCGCCCGTCATGCCAGGCACCATCCGGTGCCCTCACCAGCCGTGCGTTTCGGTCAGCATCAATGGCCATCCCCTCCGACCCGAACAGGGCATCAGTCTCGTCGAGGTCCCGCAGATGGAAGGCGGTCACGCTGATGGCCACCACCAACGGATGGGGCAAGGTTCCATACCTGCGCCCTTTGTTACGGATGGCTTCGCGGATGGGCGTTTTCAGGTCGACCGCACCCCCACCGATGGAGAGCAAGCCGATGAGGCGGTCCAGTTCTCCCCGGTTGTTGTTTTTTGGAATGGCGCCGAAGGCCAGCGTCCAACCCTGATGGTGCCATGCATGCCGTGGATAGGCACCATGCCCATGGATGGCAATCTCGCGGACGACTGCACCAGCATCGAGTCCGTTGATCCATGCATGCACGTCACGGATGAGTGCCCGCGCTGATGGCTGCGTGGCCGGCTGGCCACCTTGCTCAATGTCGAGATAAAAAGCCGGGTGCGGTGCACGGTCGAGCGCATCGAGGACGTCCTCCTTCATGGCCTCGGCACCGCCGTCGATGTCCCGTCCTTCGTTGACGACGATGGCCTCGAGAAAGAACGGCTCACCGTCAGGCGGAGTGACCAGGAAATCCGGACGTTTATCGGTGCCGTTGGCAGGGTCGGGATGTGCAACGAGCGCGTAGCCCTGCCGCACCAGCATGCCGTACAGAAGGAGCTCGAAACAGGCAGACTTGAACGCGTGGGCACGTCGGGATTTGAGCCGCTGCGATATCTCGAATTTTTCCGATTCGATATAGGCATCGAAGGCATTTTCGAGCAATGCACGCACCGCGCCCACGGCAAGATCGGCGGACCGGTCCAGGAATTCTAACTGGGTTTCCCTGTAACGCTTCGTGGTGGCGTCGGTGCGATCAAACCGGCGAAAGAGCATGGAATGTCCCTATGTTGCAAAGCGGGCGCAGACGGGCAATTGGCCTGACGTCAGATAGTAGGGACGTTGCCGCCTGTTGGCTGGTGCATACCTGACAAGACGGCATTTGCGACCGTTCCTGCCGCATCGCTGCCAACCCCAATGTGGGCATCCGCTTCCCGAACCAGGAGCAAGCCATCGCCCCCCTTGTCGGTGCCGACAAAAACTCTTCCGAAGTTGAGGAGCGTCGGGAGAAGTCCTCGGATGGTTGACGTCGACAGCGTTATCCAGCCCTCAGGATGCGCTTGTGGACCGAATGCTTCGAGGATGACGTCTTCAAACGGAATGCACTCAATCTCGGCGAGGTCCAGACGCTTATCGCCACCGGCCTCTGCACGGACGAAGAAGTTGTCGAGTTGCGACAGCGCCACGCAAATGGTCCCTGTGAACCGTGCACCCGGCATCCTGGCATCAGGGGCCCCGTCAATGGGGAGCGCATTCTCCTCCGCCTCAGTCGGGGCGGCGGGCATGCTGCGCAAATAGGCGAGATAGTGGACGAAAGACAGTCCTGCGATGGGTGGCGTCGAATCCATTGTTGCCCAATTCTTCTCGTCAAGCGCGAGAGTCCGTTGCGCGGCCTGGGTAGCATTGTCGTACGACTTTTGCGTGCTTGTACGACGGTTCTCAAAGGCCTCGTCCGTTTCGCCAGCGCGTCGTCGCGGCGGGAAAAGCGGACCACGGTCGGCAACGGCCAGTTGCTGAAGAAAGTGGGCCAGTTTCTTCGGGTCCCTGGCCTCCTCCAGCGACTCCGCCCGCCGCAGACGCTGACCGGTTCGCCTGAGGACCTCCAACTGCGAAAGTCGCCCAGCACGCTGCTGGTCAAGGTCGATGGTGTAAGTGTTATCGGGCACCACGACCGAGGCAGTCACCGATGCCTCGTCGAGCTGACGCGCAAACGGTTCAGGCCGCACCGTGCCGCGTCGCTGCGCAGAATTCGGCTTGCCAGCGACGACGCGCTTGGCCTGGAACAAGGCAACGCGTGCACAGTCCGGGCCTGTCGCCATGACAAGCGTAAAATCCGCTCCCCTGTCCGCCTCATTGTCCCGGGCCTCGCCGGTTCTGCTCTTGCTGTATTGCCCCCACGCGCACGTTGTTGAAGCGTCGGTCTTGCTCTCGGACGATTGCCCTCCCGAAAAAATTGCGGTGCAAAGCGGGAATGCTGCCGAGAAGCCACCGAGGAGCGCTGCGGTGATGGTCTCCTCGTCGCAGGAGGCGAGCATGCCAATGCCGGTGAGCTGATTGAGCACGTGGCGGAAGGTGGCCTCAACCGGTGCGGCGGGGCCGGCGCGTCTGTGGTCAGCGCCCCACTCAACTGCATAGCAGCCCAAGAGCTTTTTTCGCAGTTCCTCGAGCATGGCCCATCCCTGAATCATCGGTCGTGCTTTGTAGCATGCTAGAGGCGATGACGTTCGCCTATGGCGGCCGAACCTACGTCAGGTACTGCACGGTCAAGGGCGCGACGCTGCTCATTGAGCCGATGCGCTGCAAAGAAACGGGCGAGGCGGTCCTGCGGCCTCTCCCAGGCGTCGTGCTTTTCGTTCTCCAGCCACCGGACGCGCCGCGCCCAGTCCCCGGGCAAGTCTTCGACGCCTATCTCGGGCAACGTCGCATCGCCTGGCAGCCTATGCGCGACAATTCCATCGTAGGCCCGGGATGACCAAACGGGTGCCTCGTTGCGCTGCGACGGCGTTCCGAAGATGGCAAGGGCGCGAACTGCCCGGTGTACACGGTCCCGGGACAAGTGTCGTGCCGCGTGGCGCTGCCAGGCCGACCAAATCTCTTCAAGTGCGCCCCCATACCACGTCGACCACTTCGACCGGTCGGCGAGCCCGATAACCCAGTACGGAACATGGCCGTGAAATTCGTCTTTCTCGTCCCCCCGTCTGAGCGCGATGTATGTGAAATCCGCGAAATATGCCTTCATGGCGGCCTCGTCAGGTTGGGTCGCGCACTGGCCAGGGCCGCGCCGCCTCGCTTTCTCACGGCCCACCGGTCCGGGCAGCGGGCACACGATGACCCTGGCCGGGGGACGGTGACGTACACACGCGTTAGGCGGCCCGGACGACTGTATTGGCGCGACCGAATCTGCAGGGCGTGCATCGGCATCGCTGCCGGAGGGTGGACGAACGTCGGAATTGAGTTGCACGGAAATGACCGGGGCGGGAAAACCATCCTGGCGAGGAACCCCGGTCTGTCAAGACCCCGCTTCCGCCTGACACTCGGTCAATGGAGGACGGGTGGATTACCCGTGCCGCCCGTGCTCCGCCCGGTCCCAGCGTGCTCACCTGCCGCCTCGATGGCCGCCCCTCCCGCTCCGTGCGTCCCGTGGCGGGTGCCCTTGCCGCCCTCATCACCGCCATCATCGGCGCCCCTGTCCTCGCTCTCGCCAGGGTATCTTCCAGAACCACTGCCACAGCCTGGAAGTACGAGGCGTCGTACCGCATGTCGAACCAGTGCAGCACCACCGCCTCGTCCGCCCATCCGTGTCGCTGCTGCACAGAAAGCCCCTCGGCCCGGGACTCAGGAATGGTCGACCACGGCCACCCCATGCCCTCCATTTGCCCATCGACCCGGCGGATTGCCGACCATGGCCAGCGGGTTTCGTCGACCTCCAAGACCTCCGTGCCCGAGAGCTCAAAAGGCATGCCCTCGAGCCGGATTCAGCGGGCGACCTCCTGTCGCTCCTCAAACGGTGCATCGGTCAGGCGTTCGCGGATGAGTTCGAGACACCGGGCCTTCCGCAGGAGGCGGTGCTGTGTTGCGGCCCAAGCGCGCCAAAGATGGACTAAAGTCGATAACTCATCCGACCAGTCAGGAGGCATCCGGTATGGCATCAGCGACCAACGGTGAAAGAAAACTGGTGAGCAAAAGCCGAGCTCTGGGATGTCTCGTCATCCTCGCCACAATCACCCTCGATGCTAGCGGTGCGCGGCAACCTGTCCCTTCGCCCAAGTCATATCTCGCATCATCGTCTTCCTTGTGAGGTTCCCATGACTGACAACGCGTCTCCCGTCACCGCCCCTAATCACGGGCCGGATTACCGCGCGGCGCTGGCCGCATTTGACGCGGCTGTGTGTGAAGCGTGTGCGGTGAGTCAGGCCATCGGCGTGCGGCAGGCGGAGCCCCATGCCGGCTATGCCGCCATCTTTTTTACACGGGTGTGCGCGCATGCCACATCGATGATTCGCGCCCTGCCCCATTCACGCTGGGTGCGCTCAAATGACCCGCATTGGGATTTCGGGGCCGTCGCCGGGCACGCCCGGGCGCTTCTTGAGGGTCATCTTACGTTTACCTACCTTTCGGCCACGCCAGAGAGCCAGGAGGAGTGGTCGGCGAAGCTTAATGTGATGCACCTGTGCGACTGCGCGCGGCGCATCAGCCTGTTTGCAAACCTAGGCGAAGAGGCGTCGGTCAAAGGGTTCGAAGGACAGAAAACCGAACTCCAAAACCGCCTTGCCGGCAATGCATGGTTCCTTGCGCTGCCCGAAGCCGTGCGCAAACAGTGCCTCAATGGCAAGTACCTGCACATCTCCAACCGCGATGCGCTCGTCAAGGAGACCGGGGGAGCCCCTAAGGCCTTCAACGCCTGGTTCGATCTGCTCTCCCAGCATACCCATATCCTGACGATGTCTTTTTACCGGATGGAACCGGACGGCCGGGGCACCGGGGTCGAGAACGACACCGACCGGGGTTACATGACTATGGCGATGGAAAACTGTACCGCAATCCTCCAAGAAGAAGTCGACCGCCTGGTGGAGCTGTTCCCTGATACGGCCCAAGCCCGCCAAGGCGTCCGGTCGCGATTTTCACCCGGGCCAAAGGAGAACTGGCCGGACTGGCGTGTTGCGCAGGAGCGCGCGTTCCAGACGCGGCGCAAGCCGAAATCCCGGAGAAGGAAATAAGCTGGACTGCATTGCCGCGACCACCCCCGCAAGGCATGCATCGGCATCGCTGCCGGGGGGTTGGGAAACGTCGGGATTGTGCTGCACGGACCTGACCGAGGCGGGACAACCATCGTGGCGAGGAACCGCGGTCTGTCAAGGGCCTGCTCCCGACTGGCGATCGGTCAATGGAAGACGGGTGTAATCCCGCTGCCGCGCCCGCACGCTATGCCGTCCAGCAAGGCTGGCAAAAACCAGCTACGAGCCAGCCACCGCTAGGGCATCTTTCCCCAATCAGCAACGGCGGCAAGGACCGGGATTTTCGGCCGTCCGAATCCGTACCCACTGCCCTGCTGGCTTTCCGTGATGACACTGCGCACGGCATCCTCCGGCCCTCCGATGAGCTCGAGAATGCGGGAGAGATGCTGGCGCGAGATACAGCGGGCAAAGGTCTCCAGCGGACCGTGCTGGTTTGCATAGACCAGGGTCATCGGATACCAGACGGCGTGGTATCCCGTGGGGACCACCTGGCTTCGCAGGAAGAGCAACAGATCAGCCTGGATGAGGTCGACGAAGGCATGGCCCAATGCATCGGTCCGCACCTTTGCAATCTCAGCCTGCAGGGACACCTTCTTGAGATCCAAGCGGCGGTTGCGGGATTCGAGGGAATCGACCTCGCGGTTGAAGGCCGGTGCCCCTTGCATCGGTGTGCCGCCCCGGTAACTCACCGAGGCGTTGTAGTACGGGCGCACAAAGAGCTCGCGGGCGATCGCAAACGCACCGGACTTCAGGGCAATGGCAACGGCAGCGAGGAACAGCTCCCAGCCAAGGAAGCGGTACGCGTCGAAGTCATTGTTGCCGTAAGAGCCTGACCCCGATTGGGCCTCATAAAGCGGCAAGATGCGCTCAAAAAAGCGGTGGAGGCGGGTGCCACTCTCCTCTGTCGGCGAAAACCGGCAGGCAACCGTGACCAGCTCCTCGAACTCGGCACGCACGCCTGCCATGCGCTCGATGGTGGCGACAATCGCGTCATCCACTGGCCCTTCCACCGGCTTTGTCAGCGCAAATTGTGGGAGTGCTTCGGCAAGCTGGCCGAGTGCATCGTCCAAGGCGCCGCCTCCCCCTTCGCGGCCCGTGCGCATGGCCTCGGTCGCACGACGAAACACGGTGCGGGAACCGAGCTGGGGGCCCGTATCCCCATCGAGGTAGGCTGGCCGCTTGCCCAGAGGCGGCCGGACATGAAGGGGTTTGTCATACACCCAGCGCACGAGTTGCTCGAGGTTCTCCGCCATGCGCTCGCTGGAACTGAGGTCGATGTAGATGCGCGAACGCGCGAAGGTCGGTACAAAGGGCTTGCCCGCCTCATCGAGCGAAGGCAGGACGACGACAAACTTAGTCTGCTCAACGGCCCCATAGACCTCTGCCGAGATGATCTGCGTCTCGGTCCCGACGCCGCCACTGCGGCCATCCGCTTTTTTTGCGTAGGTCTCGTCGGAGATAATGGCGACCTTGTGGACTGAAGGGTCATTGACCATGCGTTCCATGAACGCATTGGCGTCTTGGCCCTCCTTCAGTGCCCATTTGTCGAGGATGACATCAATGCCTTCGGCGACAAGGTCGGAGGCAAGCTTGATGACCCAGGCCTCATGGTCCGGGGAGGACCAGCTGTAGGAGATGAAAAGTTTCGGTGCGTCCATCCCATCCTCCCGCAAATGCGTCCAAGGGTAAGTGGATGACCGTCAGCACTCAAGGGCAGATTCGCCCTTAGGCGCCGAACCGCGAGTGCACTCTCCTCCACGAATGCGCGCGAGGCACCTAAACTGTATGAGCTGGGACGACGCGGCCGCCGTGGCTTTCGGTCAAAGGCGTTTCCGCGCAGGGGTGCCATCTTCATTTCCCCTCTCATCCGCACCCCGCACAGCGCGCTCAAGCACGAACCGCTCAATGACTGCCCGGACGTCCTTGGGAACGGTGTCGAACGGCCGCTTTCCTGCATTGTTCACCGCGTTCGGGGAAAGCCCACTCCCCGCCATCCGAAGCACCTGACACCGGTCTGGCACCCGCCCAGGCCCTGTCCACGCTCAGCCGCTCGAACGATGAATCGCCCGTTGGGCCATGGGCTGTCTGTTGTAGCGGCCGCCGGGCAACACACACGGCTTCAATGTCACCCATCAAGTAACGATCGTGTCGTGAGCGGCCGGATGAGCTTGCCTTCCCAGGTCACCAGCGTGTGGACCACGTTTTCGGTGACAAAGCGGAAGTTCGTTTCCTGGTCCTCGAAAGAGGCCGCCACGATGCTCTGCAGGCCCTTTTGTCCAGAGAGGGCCTGGAAGAGCGCCCGCAGGCTCAGCTCGCTCATCGAGTGCTGCGCAGGTTCGTCAAGAAGCAGGCAGCCGAGATGGTGGCCGTCAACACCCTTGAATTCCGAGGTCTGGTATAACGCAATGAGATACGCCCAGATGAGGCGAACGAAGTCGCTGGCACTCGAATTGGTCCGCGCGTTGATTTGGCGGAGCTCGAGATCGTCGAGGGTAGGCATCAAGGTCTGCGTGCTGACATTGATTTCTGACGGCTGGACGCTTTTGTAGTCAAAAGACCCCGCATTCCCCCGGAAGAACTTCGAGAAGATGTCGATGGTTTGCAGATCCCGCCCGGAGAGGTGTTCCTTGGGCAGCTTCGAGAGCAGCTGCCGGTTCGCCGCAAACCGCTCAGCCAAGGTATTGAACACGTCCAGGTGCGCTTCGAACCGCTCTTCGAAGCGCTGCACCCTCCCCAGTTCGAATTCGGTAGCAACGAGTCGCCGAAGATGTGACTTGGCCTGCAGGCTGCCGGCACCGAGATCCGACCGGAGCGCCGTTAGCCTCCCACGGACGATGACCAGTTCACGTTCGATACCGGCAAGCAGGGTTTGACCCTTGTCGTGCTCAAGGGTCAGGCCCTCGATTTGCCGCTCAAGCATCCCGCGCTGGGCCTTGAGATAGCTGATGTTCGCTTCAATGCCCATCTGCTGGCCTGACACCGATTCCAGCAACAAGGTGTCAGCGATGTCCTGGTGGCAGGTCGGACAGATGCCGGAGGCCACATCCAGCTCGAACTGGGCGCCGAGGACGCGAAGCTTATGGGCCGATTCGTTTTTTTCGATGTCGGTATCGAGCTCGGCCACCAGCCGGCGGTAGTCCTCGATGGCGCCCAACTGGTTGCGGGTCGACAGCGCACCACGTCCTTGCAAAAGCACCAGGCGCTGCGCTTCGGCTTCCGTGTCGGCCAATTCCTTCAAAAGGGCCTCGCTCGCCGGCGCGACCTGCTGTTCGGCTTCGGCCATCAATGCCAGATACTCGCCCTTGAGCTGCGACAGGTACTCGTCGGACGTCACCACGCCCAAGTCGACCTGCTTGACGACCGAGACCGCCGAAGCATCAAACGGGTGCACCGCGCGGGACGACAGGTCACGGGGGACAGCTCCGAGTTCGGCGGCCTCCTGGCGCAAGGTTCGCACTTCTGAATCCCATTCGCGCTCGATGACCTGCGCCGCCTGCTCAAGCCGCGAACGCTTGACCGCCGTTTCGAACACATCGAGCCCAAGCACGTATTCGGCCACGCGGGTTCGCACATCGCGGATGCCAAAGAACGGCGCGTTGCCGATGTAATCGGTCCAGCCACGTTTTTGCTCGACAGCGTGTGCTGCAAAGACATCCTGCAGGTAAAGCTTGGTTTCCCCGCCCGTCGCCTTGGCCACCTGGGGCAGCTCCAGCTGTAGAAACAGCTCCAGGAACCGGAAGAACCCGGCAGCGTACTGGGCGCTGCCCGCGTCGTGCAGGTAATACGGTATCGGCTCACCGGGCGCAGCCGGGCCCGTCAGGCACGCGCCCTCAAACACTTCGACGAGCTTTTCCGACCTCGAGCCCGACACGATGGTGCGGCGCAGGGTCACAACGCGTCCGGCCTTGTTTTCGATTTCGAGCATCACGGTCGAGCTCTCGACCGCGACCTTGTCTTCGCCGTCGAGGAAATACTCACGAACAGCCGACTGCAACGCGCGCGTGCCCCGCGCACCGGCCAGCTCCTCCATGCCAAGCGCATAGAGCAGGGTGTGGAAAAACGTGCTCTTGCCGGTCGAGTTGTTCGCCCGGACGATGGTCAACATGGGTCCGAACGCGAACTCGTACCCGTGTGGCCCCCTGGCGGTGTCGACGACCAGGCGGATTGCCTTGAACCTCATGCCCTTCTCCATTCCTTTGCGATGGCGTCCACCATGGCTTCCGTAACACCCTTGCCGATGAGGGCAAGGTCGCGTTTTTCAGGGGCAAGCAACGCCTTGTCTTCCATGATCGCAGCAGCAAACGCCACGCCATCGGCCGACAGTGATACCTTCGTGCACTCGTCAATCACCAACCCCTCGGCAAACAGAAAACGCAGTGCCACAGCCAGGGCCGGGTCGAATCCCCAGGTCACCATGGTCAGCCGTCGTAGTGTCACCGCCTGCGACAGGGCGCGGACACGGGCGGCGTTTTTCAGACACCAGTTGAACAGATGCAGCCGGGGCAGTCCCGACTTGCCGCCCCGGGAGGCAAGCGACAATACGAGAACGACCTGGGCCATCTTGTACAGGGGGCGGTGGTCAGCAAGAACCGGTGCCGGGCGGCGGTTGAAAGAGAGGTGGGCAGCGTCAGACATAATCAAGTGAGCAGATGGCAAGCCAGCGGGCGACGATGCGCCGGGTGATGGCGGAGAGCTCTGGGCCATCGAGAACGTCAGACATGTCACGAACCAGCCTGCTCTCCAGGTCTTGCGTCAGCATCGATGTCATCTCCTCCGCTGTGCCGGTAAACAAGATGCATGTCTCCGCCATTCGGATTTCAAACTCGTTGACGTGCCGGACCAGCCTCTGGTGAACCGACGGCATGCCCTCTTCGATGCGCCGGAAGTGGTCATCGCACTCGAGGAAAGTCTTCAAAGTCCACGCGTAGAGCCGGCCTTGCGCTGCACCTGCATTGGGACGGTCTTGCAACCGAACTTGCGTCTTGCGAAGGATGTTGGCCTCGTAAATGCTCAGGTCATCGCCAAGCGGTGCGAGGACCACGGGGAGGCCATCGAGAGCGGGACGACCACCGCCTTCCTGGAGAATCTGGAAAATCTCCTGCCCGTAAAATTGTCCGTCGTGGACTTCAACCGTCACAAGTTCGTCGACGAATCCGAGCTTCCAGCCGCGCAACTCGGCTTCCTTGACCTGCGCATGCGCCACGAGGTTGTGATGGCCAAATTCGGGAATGACAAAAATCCACCGGCGGATTTTGGTGGTGCCAAGGTACGTGGGCAGGTGCGCCGCATTTTTCTTAAGCTTGGCGATGTCACGCGTGAGCTTGTCACGCAGGTGCTCGTGGAGCTCCGCCTGCGTGTAGTGCTTGTCGGGACAGTAGCACTGGAAGGCACAACCGTCAGGCTTGGTGAAGCCTTCGATGCCAAAGTCCCCGGGGGAAGCCGGAATGGGCTGGTAGCCGGGATACCGGCGCTTGAAAACCTGCTGGCACAACAACTCCCAGCTCGTTCCGTCAAAAGGCCCGTAGGGCGTGCTAATCATTAACGAAAGATCCCTTTCCGCACAGCAGTCTGGACCCTATAACGGCCTGTGATCCGTCAACTTTAGCCGTTGGAGAAGGACTTTGCGCGGCAATCTGTATAATTGGCCGAAAACGTGCAGGTCGCAGTGCACTGTGTCATCGACCACGGCGGCTAATGTCGCATCAGCCGACTTTCACCAGTCGGGAAAATCCACGTCTGACTGCCACGTTCAGCCTAAGAGCGAAGTCGTTCTCATCGCACCCTCGCCTTCGAGCAGGCACTCCTCGCCTCCGTCGACATGTCCCTTTTCCAAAGGAAGGTAACGACAGAGCGCTGCTGCGTAAAAGAATTACGAGACCACGAGCTCTTCAAGACCAACAAGGTCACCATATCTAGGCAACCGATAGCGCTCTGGCGGCGCCGTGCCGATCTCATTGTTGCACTGGTCATGCTGTTGGTTGCCAGAGCCTGTCACGTGGAGGCTTATGATTTGAAGAATAATCTTTGCGAAGACAGTCGCAAGCTATGATAAGCCGGTTGCCCGGACATGACGAGTTAGCATCCCGGCACATTCCGCTTGATCGCGATGTTGAGCGTTCGCATCTTCCGATACTTAGGCCAAATTCCCTCGGGAAAGAATGGCGCGCACCAGATGCGCTTCAGACCTCCTTACCAACGATTAGCCGGCTTCACCTTCCTGGTCACGCACATCGTGCGGCCGCTCTGCATGTAGACGCGTGGCGATGTCTCCAATCATCGCCGCATGGGCCAAGGTGGCCTTCCACGCTCCAGGAATACCATCGATGCCATAGACCGCACCCGCAACCTGACCGGCGATAGCCGCCGTCGTGTCCGCGTCATCGCCAAGGTTTGCGGCCGCGAGCACAGCATCCCGGAAGTTGTTGGTGGTCATCACACACCAAAGCGCGGCTTCCAGTGACTCGACCGAATAGCCGCTTCCTCGGACGGCTGAAACCTCGAGGTCGGTGATGCGCCGTGCAGCCAACGCCTGGAGCTTCGGCTCCCGGGCGACTGCGGAGGCACCTTCGAGCAAACCGGTCAGCGCCTTGCCTTGCAACGCATTGGCGAGGACCACTGCGAGCACGCGACAAGCATCCACAGCCTCCGGTGCCGCATGCGTCGTCAGGGAGGTGGCGGCGGCAAGATCCACGGCGTCCCCAACATTAGGGAAACTCCACAGGACAGCGGGAGCTAACCGCATGATGGAGCCATTGCCAGCCATCATGGGATCCGATGTCTCCGCAATCAGATTGCCGTACTTCTCATGGAAATTCAGCGCCGTCGACACCGTTGAACCGATATCGAAGCATTCGCCGTTCGAACTCATGTAGCCGTGATCGCGCCAGTTGATGTAGCGTCGCAACTGGTCGGCAGGGTCATGCCTCCGCTGGCAGAGAAAGCTCTGCGCGAGGCACAACGCCATTGATGTGTCGTCCGTCCACTCGCCGGGTTTCAAATCGAAAACCCCGCCACCGACCATGTCGGTCACCGTGGAGAATGATCCTCGGGGCGAGAACTCCACCGTGGTTCCCACGGCGTCCCCACAGGCAAGCCCGACAAGACAGCCGTGGTAACGGTCAAGCAAGGAAACCATCCAACGTCCTCCAATGGGGAGCGCGCATCAACGTGGATTCTATGCGAGTGCCAAGGTGAAGTGAGAGAACGGACACCTCGCCTCGGTCAGGCACGATACCAAGAAGCTCACCTGCCCAGGACCAATCACCCCGGCAATCGTCCTGGGCACTGCATCCACCTCACGCATCAAGGCCGGTCGCCGGCGGCGCGCCCTTTTTGTCCAGAAAATCGATGACCGCCGGGCTTGTCGCAAAGTCGAGCAGAACCCGTCCTTTTGAATCCACCTGATCTACTCGTGCCCCGGTATCGAGGAGCACCCTGACCATCAGGGACATCCCGCGATGTGAGTCACTGAGGGTGGCCAGGGTCATGGCTGTCCCGCACCGCACCGACCGCTCGGCCAGAAGATCAATCCGCTCGAACTCCAGATGTGGATTGGCTCCTTTGCCGAGGACCATGCGCGCATCATGAGCGTCGCGACGGACGATGCTCAATAGCAACCCATCCTCCAGCCGTCCGGGCAGCCGGAAGATGAGTTGCCAAAACAGGACCTTGTGTTTGTCTCCATGACGGGACACTCCATTGGGATGCAATACAAACTAACCAGGTTTTGAGCTCGGCCCGCCCCACTGCGATGCACGTCCGTTTCCCATATCGGTCTACCTGAGTCGACTGCATCATAGTGGAATCATCAGAGGCGCCGTTGCACCGTTCCAGCATGCACCGCCGCGTGCGGAGTTGGGAGCATCCTCATAAGCGAGAACCTTTCAATGACAACACGCAACCCTTCCGGCAGGACGTCGACGGGCCGTTGGTCATTGCCGTTGGTCATTGCAGTTGGTGACGTCCGGGTCCAGGCCGACCTGAAGCAACCAGTCGAGCACCCGTGGCGACCGTGCCAGGTGCAACAGGGTGTTGCCGTAGACGTCCTGGGGCCCCATAAATGGGACTGCGCCTTCAAAGAGCAACGCCAGACGTGGCTTGCCGGCACCCACTTTCCATTCCACGTCTTCAGCGACGACCGGCGGGACACCGCTGTCAATCAACACTGCAAGTCCCAGCACTGTCAGTCCCGTATAGACGTACTCGCCGTCGAGCTCAAGAAGGCTGTAGTCGTACCGGGGAACGGTGTCAGCGGCGCCCATCCCGATTAGTTTTGATACGCGCTCGGCATTCTTTTTGATGAGCGCATCGTGTAGGCAGTGCCACGCGCTGAACCGGGCCACGAGCGGCGGCGGGCCGCTGCCGGCACACGTAGCGTCCTTCGGTCCCTGCTCCCGATCGGCGGACCGGAAATAACCGGCCCGGTCCATGGCGCGGACCAGTTTGGGATTGACCAAGGTCCGCCAAAGGGATTCCGGCACCATCAATGGCGGCAACGGGTCGTCGCCATAGTCGGGCCGCATGAAGTTCAAGCCCCTGAAACTTGCTCCGTATGTGCCGGCCCAGTATGAGGCCGCTTTCCAACGCGCCGCCGAGGACGAGGAACGATTCGCGCGGATTGAGCAGGTGTACGGCCGGGCCGTGTAGGCAGCGACGAGAGATCGAAGAAATAAGAAAGGGCTGCATTCGCGGCCCTTTTTCCTTCCGGCGTGCTCGTGCCCCCCCCAATCGCTCCACCAAGCGCCCCACCAGCGCATCCAGCGACGCCTCCGGCCACCGCTCCGGCTGTTCATAGCCCTACCGCGCCAGCCGTCGAACAGGCCTGCGCCCCGGGACCGCATGCGAGACCCCCCAGCAGCACCTAACGCTCCGCCACCAGCTCCACCAAGCGTACTGCCGACCCCGCCGCCAACCCCACACCCGATTACCTGCCCCATTGCTCCCAGGAAAGCCCCAGCAGGTCGCTGCTGACCAACGGTAAGCCACCCACGTATGCGTAGGTGGACGGCCCCGCAGCGATTCCCAACGGGTCACCCTGGATGTATCGCCCCGTCGCCGTTTCGTAATCGCGGTTGACGTTGTAGGCCAAACCCGAATCCACATCGAAGTACTGGCCAAGTAACCACACCCTTGACGCGCCCCTGCGCCCACGTCGGTGGCTGGCCTTGATGCAGCGCATCTGGGTGATTACGACGGATGTTGGTCAAATGCGGTTGCGCTTACCCACCATTCGGAACGGGCATGAACTTACCGTCATCAAATCCGCCTTGTTCTGCCATGTCAAGATCGAAGTCAGCACCTATCCTTGCCATCGCTTGTAGCGCGCCCACCGAGAGATAAAGTCCGTTGCGATCGTCGTCAGAATTGTATTGATCTATCAGGCAGACTGAAATACTTCCTGCGAAGGGTCGCAATGCATCGTCTGGAACAAGGGCTAAGAGCGACATCACGTCGTCTGAAATCTTGTCGAATGAAGTAACAAAGTATCGAGACGTCCAGTATCTCGCAGACCCCTTATGAAACTCCGTGGCACGTGCCAGACGAGTCTTGACCTGTCCACCAAGCAAAGACGACACCTGCTCTGCAAAGGCGTCAAGCTCATGCCTGTCGCTGGCAATACGAAGACAGATTAAAAAGATGCTTTTCATCATCGCCACGTCGCGTAAGTAGGTATTGAAGGTCCTGGTTTACCGCACATCCCGTGTGCTTTTATCACGATTGATCCATCTTTACAGGCACAGATGTCAAATCTGGAATTGGGTTCTGCGTCGTGTTCAGTCTTGAATCTATGTGCATTGTCGATGCCGGCTCGCTCTAGCTGGAACTTGGTGGCCAATTGACAGTCGGGGCCTCCCGAGCATTCATTTTCAGCCGGTGGGTATGGTTGATCGCAGGCGCTCGTGGTGTTCGGCCAAAGCGCGCCAACAACCCCTAGTACACGACCACAAACTGCCCCAATCGCTCCCGGAGGAATGAATGGTTCGTTGGCTGGAGGCCCAAATCCCGGAACAGGACCGGTACCAGGGGTGCTCGGAAAGCGTGGTACAGGTGTTGGTGCTGGACTGGCTTGTAGTCCTGTTGGATCAGCGGACTGCAAAGGGGATGAGTGGACATAGCCGTAGGTAGACGGTCCATCTTCCAGCCCAACCGGATCGCTCTGGGTATACCGCCCCGTCGTCGCCTCATAGTCCCGGTTGACGTTGTAGGCCAACCCCGACTCTGAATCGAAGTACTGGCCGGGATAGCGCAGGTTGAGCACATAACCGCTGGTCGACACCGGCACCTTCTCGCCAAACGGGTTGCCGGCGTACGCCCACTGCCAAAGCACGGCGCCGCTGGCATCGGTGACGACGCGCGGGGAGCCTAGGCCGTCGGCATGGATGAAGTTGACCGTCACGGCCGTCCCATTGCGGTCCACCACCCCCACTGGCAGACCCTCCATCCAGATGTAATCCCGCGTGGTCGTCCCGGTGCTCTCACCGAGCAGCTGACTGTCCTCGTCGTAGTCAAATCGCGTGGAAACCCCGCCAGCCACCTTTTGGACGCGTTGACACAGTGCATTGAGGACATAGTTGCCAACCGTCGTGCCACCGTTTTGGACCACGGTCAGGCGGTTGCGCTGGTTGTAGCCAAAGCCATAGGTGCCCGACGCGAGCACGTTCGCCGTGGTGTTGCCGCGCGCGTCGACCTGGCGGGTCGTCGTCCCCACACCAATCAACTGATGCGTACCGGTCTTGTATGTGTAGCCGCCGGTCAGCATGCCGGGCGCAACTTTCGACAACCGGTCGCCCGTCTTGTTGTACGTGTACGCCTCGACCGCCGTGCTATCCGCAGCATTGACGTCGGTCAGACGATAAAGCGCGTCGTAGCCATAGATCTCCGCTGGCGTTGCCACCCCTGCCGTATCACCCAAGGCGATGACATTGCCCATGGCGTCTCGCTTGAGGTGCAGGGAAAAGGCGGGACTTGCGATATCGGTGAGCTGACCCGTGGCGTCAAAGGTGCGGGTGACCGTCTGGCTGTTGCCGAGCTTGTAGCTTGCCACCAACCCAAACGGCTGGTAGGTGACGTTGCTGGCAACCGTTGTCGCGGTGCCACCGGATGGCGTAGCCGTGACCGAGCTGATGCGGCCCGCCCCATCGCGGCCGTAGGCAACGACAGTGCCGTTGGCGGTGGTCAGGGACTTGAGCCGGTTGCCGAGTGTCCAGGTGTAAACCGTGGTCCGGGTGTCGGTGCCGACGGTCTGCTGTTTCTTGACCACGTTGCCGCGCCGGTCGTAGCAGTACACCAGCCCGCCGTTGCCTTCGATGACCCGGGTCAGGTGACCCTTGCCAAAATTGCCCGTGCAACCGGTGACGGAGTCGGTTTCGTCGAACTTGTAGGAAATGTTGAGCGTGGTGTCGGCATAGGTGCGGGCTGTCAGCCGCCCAAGCGCGTCGAAGGTCGAGGCCGCCGACACATTGGCCGCGTCGACCGAGCTGACCGGGTTGCCACTGATGTCGAACGTCTGCGCAGTCGTACCCGTATCCGGGCTGTGCACGCCCTTGGCATTGCCCAGGGCATCGAAGTCATAGGTGGTATTAAGTCCATCCGGGTCACTGAACCCGGTCAACCGGTCGAGGGCGTCGTAACTCGACACGGACTGGCTGTTGGAGGTCGCGGTGTTCGTGCCCTGATAGTCCCGCAGCGTACTGACGAGACGGTTGAGCCCGTCGTAGACCTGCTTTTGCTGGACGGACAGACCGTCCTGGGTGTGAACAAGGTTGCCATTGGCGTCATAGCTGTCGGTAAAGCCCGCGTTGAACACCGTCCGGTTCAGACCATCGGTCAAGGCGGTCAGCTGGCCGAGGGTGTTAAACGTCCGGCCAAGGGAGCGAACGATGGTGCCAGCCGGGTCAAAGACCTGCTCGGCCGTGCGGTTGCCGGCATTGTCCAGGGTGTAGTGAACGCGTGCGCCAACGCCATCCGTGACATCGGTCAGACGGTGTGCGGCGTCATAGGTGTAGGTGGTCACCACACCATCCGCGTCCGTGACCGAATGAACCGTGCCGGTCGAGTCGTAAGCAATGGTGGTGGTGGAGTCGAGGGATGAAGTTGCACCAGACGCGTTGGCGCGAAGGGTCTTGGTCGCCAGCCACCCACGGGCGGTGTAGGTAAAGTCCGTCAGGACCCCATTCGGGTCCTTCATGCGGGTCACCCGCCCTGCCTTGTCATACGATACATACGTGGTGACAAGGCCTGTCCCGCCCGTCGTCGACTTGAGGTCACCGAGGTGATGGCAGGAACCACCCACTGTGGCGCAGCCCGACTCGTCCGTGGTCGGGTACCAGGCATAGGACACGGTGTCGGTGACGTCCGTGCGCGGGCCGTCGGTTTTCAGCAGCAGGCCGACCAAGGGACAGGACGTGGTGTTGACGGCCGTACAAAAGGTCATCACCGTTCGGCGGACACCAGCCGGCGCAGTGCTGCTCGGGGAACAGGTATAAGACGGCGCAGCCGCCTGGTCGATGAGGCATTGGGCGGTGGGTTGTCCCGCCGTGTTGTACGCCCAACCTTCCTTGCTGACCACCTTGCCGGTGTTGTCCTTGACTGTGCGCACCAGGGGAAGGCGGAGGGTCGAGTCCCAGGTGGTGTCCGTGGTCCGTTGGTCCGACGAACCGTTGGCATCAACCTTCGACAATAACAAGCCGTTCGCATCGTAGGTGGTGGACGTCGTGCTGCCGTTGCCATCGACTTTGGAGGCAACGCGACCATTGGCGTCGTACGTGTAAGTCGTGGTCTGGGTCGTGCAGCCATCACAGGTGCGCGTGACCGTCATCGGCTTGCTGACACCGAACATGTAAGACACCGTGGTCGTTTCAGTCGCGCCAAGACCGTCGGTGACGACGTAACGGGTGGTGCCATGCCCGTTGCCAGAATCGGTGGAAATTGTCGTCAGATTGGTTCCTACAGCCCCAACATTGCTTGTGACCAAATAGTAGTAATAGCTGTAGGTTGTCGTATCTACACGGGCACCGGACTCATCAAGCTGTCCGGACAGGTCATTGACTTGTGCGTAGTTCGTCTGCCCGTCGTTTTCCCCGTAGATGTATTGGTGCGTGGCGTTGTCTGGGTAAGTGACCGTGACAAGGTTATTGCTGGCGTCATATGCGAACGTGTAGTTTCCGCCAGCCGTGTCCTGCACCCCTGCCACGTGGTTTCTGGCGTCCCAGGTGAAAACGATGCTCCTCCCCTGGGGGTCCGTGATGGAACTCAGATGTCCTTGCGAATCATAGGCAAGGGTTTGCGTCATTCCATCCTGACGAATGATGGCTGTGAGTGTACCGGTCGAATCATAGGTTTCGCGCGTCTTATCGCTACGCGTGTAGGTCCATCCCGTGATGTTCCCCGAAGCGTCGCGGGTCGACTCGAGTGTGTCGGCCACGTCCGGGTCGCCGGTCCACGACGTACCATTCTGGTCAAACCCATAGACCTTTCCGTCAGGACGAAGCACATAGGCAGACGTAAGGGTGGAATTGCTTTCGACAACCACCCGCATCTGATAGTTGTGCACCCGTCGTGCGCCAATGGAAAGCTGGTTACGGCTGAGAATAGGCGCGCTCTGACCACTGTTGTAGGTAATTTCCAACCGGACGGGAAACGTTCCCTGCCCGGAAAGCAGGGTCAGTGTTTCGAACTTGTTCCCAGTCGCGGGGTTGACCGGGTCACCAACTGCGCAAACCGGGCATTGGGGAGTACCCCGGCTTTTATCGGAATCCGGCGCTGCATCCGGGCAACGACCGCCCCAAGCTTCGGCGTTGTACGGTCCCGAGGATGAGCCAGGACACATCGCCCAACGGCGTGCGCGTGATGGATAGCTGTCATATTGGAAGAACGAGCAGTCGTAATTATGGTCGGCCTGTGTGGCTATGTAGTAATCACCGTCCTTGTAATAATCGTCGCCAGTAACCGCTTTTACGGAACTTAATACCCATGCGTTTGTGCCGTCTTGACACTTAGGTGCGTGGGCGTCCCACTCCACAGCGAACGCGTCATAAGGCGTCTGGTACCGAATCTCGTTCAACCCGCCGTTGTACCAATTGGGGACGTTGTAGAAAATGATGGGCGCGTGCCCAGCTTCCGCGATGCCCCAAAGGCACAGCAGGAGAAAGCCAACGCAAAGTCGGCCTAGACGTGCCCGCAGGCGTGTGGAGTGGTCCATGGTGTTCCCCTGAGGGGCCGTACCGCCCCGACGGGCGCGAGCGTAAATGAGGGTGGCCGGCCTGTCTGTAGGGGAAATCCTACGCAGCGCCATCGAACGCAGTCCTGCTCTAATAGCGATGTGTCTGGACCGGCCTCGCGCTACCTCCCCCGTCCCGCATTCATGTCCCTACCGCCGAGCCATCCCGCGCTCACCCACTGGCGCGGTGAAGTGCGGCCAGCACGGACGGATGATGGCCCGACAGCCAGCGGACGAGGGCTGTATCGTCCAGCAAGCTCCTTGCGATGCCGGCGAGGACGCCCCCCTCCAGCACCGCCAGACCCTCGGCACGGCCGTTGGCAGGCAGCCTTGTCGAGCGGCCGAGTGCCACCCGGTCAATGCCGTGGCGGGCGAGCATGGGCACGGCACGGCTGTCCGCGAGCAAGACAACAAAGGCATGGGTCATGGCGGCAAAGCGGGCTTCGGCATCGGGCAAGCCATCGAGCGGCTGTCCATCGCCATTGACGATGCGCAAGAGTTCGGCTGACGGTGATTCGACCTCGGCGTTAGCCAAGGCATCGTCACTGCGCCAAGCAGCGTCGTAACTTTTTGCGAGACGGAAGGCTTTCTGGCGGTGGCCAATGAGCGCGACCCTGGCTCTCCCTTTCCGCAGTTCCATCGCGCTTTTGCTGGGTTTATCCTCCCCTTTTTCCCACCTGGAGTTGGCAATGGCAAGGATTTTCCGATTGGCAGCGGTGGCACTGATGGTCACGACTGCACCGGCGTTTGCCACTTCACCGTCGAAAGCCCTGCCGTCGGCCCCGGCCGAGGTCGCTGCCGCAGCGCCCAAAGGCACCAAGTTGCTGTCCTTTGCCACCAGCGGTGACCAGCCCAATGCCGACGCAGTGGCCGTCTTCGAGACCACACCCGACAAAGACGATGTCCGACACCGGACACTGGTGATGTTCGGCAAGAAAGGCGGCAAGTTCGTCCCGGACTTTTCCAGTGACAAAATTATCGCCTGCTCAAAATGCAGCCAGTTCCACGATGACCCGTTCTACCCCGCGCACGTCAAGGTGTCCCCCGGGCACGTCCTCATCGAGCAGTTCGATGCTGGTGAGAAGTCATCCCAGACCCTGATGGACCTTGTCCGCAAAAGCGACGGTTGGCACGTGGCGAGCGCAACGCGGGAGACCTTCGTGGCCGGTGAGGGAGAGGGCCGGAACGAGAAGTTGAAGCTGCCCGCTTCAGGCCTGGCCAAGGACCTGGATGCAAAGTGGAGTGTGCCGGTGTTTCTCAACGCCATCCTTATCAACCACAGCAAAGGAAACAAGTTCTCCTTCGAGCATGGAAACGCCTCGACTGACGCCATGTGGAAGAGCGAGTCCGGGGACTGCAATCCCAAAGACTGCACCGTCCTGGTTCAAGCACAGGACGGCTGCATTTCCCTAGTGCGGGATGCATCCTCGCGCCCGTTCGGTGCAGCTACGCCCGACCCGAAAGACGAGGACGCTGCAACGGCCAAGGCGATGAGCGCTTGCAATGCCGCTGGCGGAAAGAGTTGCGAGAAGGTACGGACGGATTGTTCGACCGGTATTCGCTGAACAACCCTTGATGTCCGACCGGCCTATGAAACGGAGAGAATATGGACGTTATTTCGGATAAGAAAGTAAATCGCCTGGTCGCCAGCCATGGCGCCACCCGGATTTACGAGCTCGAAGACAAGACGTGGTTATCAGCCGAGCAAGGAACGGTGTCCTGGCGCAATAACAACCCCGGAAACCTGAAGCTCGAATTTGCTGGCAGTGAGGAAAACTCACACGCCCACCGTACCAAGGAGGAAGCGCTCGAGACAGCCAAACATGCCTACAAGGGTGTCGTGGACCTCGATCAGCACGGGAACGTCGTCTTCGAGAACTACGATGCCGGTCGTGCGGCGCAGATGGCCCATATCCTGAAAGCCCACCCCGGACACACCGTTGAGGAAATGATTCGGGGCTACTCGACACAGGATTACAGCGGACCGGTTCACTACGACGCACAGGCAAAGGACATCCACAAGGTCGCCGCCTCTGAAGGCCAGGACCTGCATGGCAAGAAGATTAAGGACATGACCGAGAAGGAGCTCGGGGCACTTGTCGATGGCATCTCCCATTTCGAAGGCTGGAAAGCTGGCTCCGTCACACCAACGCCCGTGATGACGGATGAACAGGTCGCTGCACTCAAGGCCTCCCATCCATCGGCCCACCGCGAATCACCCGCACACGCCCCCGGTCATGCCGCAGCATCCCATGCCCTCAGACAGGGCGGGCACGGCGCTGCCGTTGGTGCGCTCCAGACCGACCTTGCAGCCCTTGGCTTTACCGCAAACGACGGCAGCACGATTCACCCGGACAAGCACTTCGGTGCAAAGACCAAGGAAGCCGTCGAGGCCTTCCAGACGGCGCACCATCTAAACCCGGATGGCGTGGTCGGTTCGACGACCATGGCGGCCATTGCCGAGGCCAAGGCGCACGCCCAGGCAGCACCTCCCGTCCCGAGCCTTCTCGATGCCCGCCATCCCGCCAACGGGATGTATGAGCAGGCGCATGCCTGCGTCGCCGGCATTGACGAGAGCCAGGGTCGCGCGCCCGGTCCGCACACGCAGAACTTCGCCGGCCACCTCACAACCTCCGCCTTGGCGTCGGGCATGCAGCGCATCGACCATGTCGTCTTGAATGACGATGCAAGCAGGGCATGGGCTGTCCAGGGGCAGCTCAACTCTCCCTTCAAGCAACTGGCCGAAGTCAATGTGATGCAGGCCATCCAGACCCCGCTTTCGCAGAGTAGTCAGGAAGCGGCGATGCATTTGCAAAACAACGCGCAGCAACAGCTGCAGGCCCAGCAACAGCAGCAAAGCCAACAGCAGGACCAGGCGCAGCAGGCGGCCGGCCCATCTATTGTCAGGTGACCGGTCCGGCGGGGCCGGTGTTGCTGGCTCCGCCCTCCTTGGCAGCCTTCGAACATTTCAAAGGGGATGCTGTTCATGACCGGACTGAGGACGTGAAGCCGTGACCGCGTCACCTGAGACGGCGCTTGGCATGACTTGTCAGGCGACACTGGTTTCATCCTGCACTTCGGCTTATTCCTTGCCAGGTCCTGGCGGAGGAAGGGATGCCAGGCCTCGTGGGGTGAGGAACGCTTGCAAGACAGACACTTCGTCTTTGATCAGAAAGGGCCACGTCCCGGACAACATCCGGCTGTCCAGAACGTGCTTCAGACGGTGCGGAATCCTGAAGAGCGCCCGGATTTCTGGCCGATTTAAGTGAGCTAGGTCGCCCGTCTGATCACCATTCATGGTACCGGGCAGGCCGACGTCACTGACAAGTACGTCGATGGTCGCACCGCAAGGTTCGTCAGCCCGCACGGCCACGTAATTGTCCGATAGGCCAAGACAACCTCCACCTGCAAGACCCACGTTGTGATGTTGCTCGCCACCGATTCACCGACCATGGTCTAAACTGACATCCTCTCCTCTGGAAGCACTGTGATGCACAAGACCTTGCTGTTGGCGTTGTTGGCGGTTCCCGCAGCGGCGCATGCCGCTTCGGACGAGGACACGGCAATGTGCCGCAACGGCAGCTTCCCCATGAGCACGGCAGGGTTCTCGCTTGCCAAGGTCGCGGCACCGCGCCTGTTTTTCCTCAATGACGACGACGGCTGCCCAGCCAAGGGCGAGGCGGTATGCCGGCAACGCGGCTATGTGGTCAAGGACGACGTGGTCCTGCTGGCACAGCGCCAAGGCACCTATGTCTGCGCGTTCTACCCCAACAAGGTAGGCGGCAGCGCTGGCTGGGTGGCGACGTCCAACGTGCAACCGCTGCCGACAGCTGCAGACCCGAAGCCACAGGACTGGAATGGCCAATGGCATGACGGCGACAACCAACTGCAGCTGCTTGCCAATGGCGACGGCAGTGTGACCGTCAACGGCAACGCCTACTGGCCCAGCGCCGATCCGGACCCGCAGCAGACTCCCGGCGGCCCGCACCTCGGGGCTGTCACCGCACGCGGCTATCCGGAAGGCCAAAAGATGCAGGTCAAGGAGGACACCTGCCAGGTTCGCCTGCACCTGCTCGGCGCGCTGCTGGTGGTATCGGACAACCAGGAGTGTGGCGGCGCCAATGTCACGTTCAACGGCGTGTATCGGCGCGCGGCGACCAAGCGCTGAGGCGCATCCGCACGCCTCACAGCGTGATCGCCCCCTGCAGTCCGTCCAAGCCACCTCTGCACTCAGGTGGTCAAGCAAATACAGCTGTGGCTCGCAGGGGACTGCTGGCGTGCATGGGCGCAGTGCCTCGACATCAGAGATAGACGCTTTGCGCGACCAAATCGGCACCGGAGTCGGCCTCGTGATGCTCGCCGGGTCTTGGATCCTGATCGCACGGCTGCCTATTCCATTGCCTCGCTCGTCGCAGGCGTCGCGCTGCTCGACCTCGTGGTACAGGCCGTCCATGTCTCGAGCCAAATCACGCACCTGGCGCGCCACCCGGACATCGGCAGTCGGCTGATCGGCGGCTACATGGTGTTTTACTCCGCTGGCAACGGGCTTGGCGCGATTGGAGCCACAGCCTGTTTCGCCCGAGGCGGTTGGTTTGCCGCGACGCTGCTGGGCGGAAGCTTCGCCTCGGCCGCGCTGGTGGTCTGGCTCGTTGCGCTCTCGGCTCGCCGACGGCCGTGATTCGCCGCCCGGCTACGTCGCTCGCAGCAGCGGCCATCACCGAAGCGTCCGTCATGTTCGGCGATCGGCTGAGCCTCGAAACGTTACCCGAAAGCCTGGAGACGGATGGGCAGCGGCTTCACCTTCTCAACCTGGGCTGCACGTCGGTTAATGGATTCCTGCGCGGCCGCCTGACCGAAGAAACAGCGACTAAATTACCGTTGTTTTTTTGACATTGATCGCTGTGCTTAGCATAAGCTGGCAGCATGAGGCGGAGGGCGGACCTCACTCTGCCGTTTGAGCGATCTCGAGGCAAAAGTCGACGAATTTCTCCACCTTCAGTGGAGTGAATCGTCGCGATGGGCGAATGATGTAAAGCGGAAATGTCTCGCCTGGCCAATCAGGGAAAAGGTCAACGAGAAGGCCGCTTCGTAACTCATCACCAACGCTCAATGCCAGGACCTGTGCGATGCCGCTGCCGGCGACGCACGCGCCTACCAGAGTGCCGGCGTCAGACAAGGTGAGATTACCGGCGGTACTCACTGAAATCGTCTCTCCGGCCCGTTGAAACTCCCACTCGAACGGTCGGCCGTTCTGCGGATCCAGAAACTGGAGGCAATTGTGACCTGCCAAGTCCGTCGGGTGACTCGGCCGCCCATGAGCCGCGAGATAGTGCGGTGAGGCTACGGTCAACACCCGCGTCTCGAGCAGCCGCCGAGAGATCATGCTCGATGAAGGTTGGTCACCAAACCGTACAGCGACATCAAGCCCATCCGCATTGAGGTCTCCCGCATCCGAGTGCTGGCTGATATGCAGTTCGAGAGCGGGAAAGCGCTGAGCGAACTCTGGAAGCTTTGCGGTCAAAATTTGGCGTGAGAAGGCGACGGCCACACTCGCGCGCAGCAATCCAGCAACCTCTGCAGCGTCGCGAGACGCCGCAGTTGCCGCCTCTTCGATGGCGGCGAGGTGTGGCGCAGCCAATTCATACAGGCGGCTACCCTCTGCGGTTAAGCGCAATGCACGGGTCGACCGAGCAATGAGGCGTACCGCCATCCGGGTTTCAAGCCGCGAAATGGCCCGACTGACGCCCGAAGGGGAAAGCCCCAGAAGTGCGGCCGCCCGGGTAAAGCTGCCCTGCTCGACCACGGTAGCAAGAACGGTTACCCCCGAAAGCAGGCGTGCGTCGATGGACATGGGGGGCCTTTTGTGAAAAAACGCAAAGCAAGATTGACTGAAGTGCATCTAATCACAAATAGGCTGTGGCGCCTACAGTTGAACGCTCGGCTCGCCCCTGAAGCGGCATCCCATTGGCACCGGTGTCCCGATGTCATCAACCTCGTAGGAAAGCTCCAAATGTTTGCAATTACAGCAATTACCGGTCGCGTTGGCGGCGAACTGGCCAATACCTTGCTTGGCGAAGGGCACGACGTCCGCGCCATCGTGCGAAACGAGGACCGGGGTGCCCCATGGGCGGCAAAAGGGTGCGAAATTGCCGTAGCCAGCCTCGAAGACGCAGAGGATCTTACAAAGGCGCTGACCGGCGTCGAGGGCGCGTTCATCCTGTTTCCGCCGCTTTATGACACTGATCTGTCTTTCTCGGCGCTGCAACCGCGCATCGAAGCGGTTCGTCGGGCGCTTGTCCAAGCGCAGCCGCGGAAGGTGGTGGTCCTCTCAACGATCGGCGCCGACGCGAAACAGCCGAACCTGTTGAACGCATTGGGGAAGGTAGAAACCGCCCTCGCTGAGGTTGCCCTGCCGATCACGTACTTGCGTGCAGCGTGGTTCATCGAAAACGCCGAGTGGGATGTGGCGGCAGCCCGGGATGAGGGAATCCTGCATTCGTATCTGCAGCCCTTGGACCGTGCCATCCCCATGATTTCCACAGCAGACGTTGGCCGCACCGCAGCCGAGCTTCTCTTGGAAGATTGGAATGGACAGCGGGTAGTTGAACTTGAAGCGTCGTCCCGCGTGACACCCGTTCAGATGGCTAAGGCATTGAGCCACGCACTCGGACGAAGCGTAAGCGCCGTTGCCGTGCCGTGCGATCAGTGGGAATCCATCTTCCGTGAGCAAGGGATGCATAACCCCCTGCCCCGAATGCAAATGATTGACGGCTTCAACGAGGGCTGGATCGACTTCAAAGATCAAGGTGCACACGCTCGAAAAGGCGCGGTTAGCCTGGAGGAAGCCATTACCAAACTCGTCATCCAAAAAGGTTGAACGAGCCATACCCATTTGCATTCGCCGAGCCTCGCTGACCCATCTAGCGCACGGAATACCTGGCTGGTATCGGCGAGATCCTTCTCACGCTCATAGCCCGTTGAGCTTGCCCGGATTTGATGGACTTCCCCGTGATCGCTCGGACGTCGGAGCAGTCTGCCGGGCAAGTCGGACGCAACCCCGCGTGACTTAGCGCACATTTTGGGGTGCGATTTAATCGCATCACTGCCCGGGCACTGCGTCAACGACGACGCAAGGACCTCTTCGCGATGTCCTGCCCGCTCGGGCGATGTGGACCGGCGCCGTCAAAAAGCAGAACAGCGCGGACTCGAATCCATTCGATTCGTGGGACTCCGCGCTGGTCGAAATGGCACGATCTTGGTTTCGGCGAACTGATCGATCAGCGCGTGGCGCAAGAACGCGATCACCCGATCGCCCTGCCCGGCAAAAAGCAATTCGCATGCCGTCATTCCTCCAGCGGTGATCAGGGGCGTGCTCATGAACCATTGCCACGCAGCAGTCGGATCGGGCTCGATGAGGCTGGCAAGCGCAAGGATACGGCGACTGACCGCAGTCATCATGTCTCCTCCTGATGGTTAGAAGGATCGCCGAGCCGATTACTCAAGTGTCCTTCCTCCACCGTTGCACGGCGCGGCGCTCACGTTGCCGTGACGCTCAAGATCGGCGATGCGATTCGCTATACGGTCGGCCATCTGCACAACGACCTGCTGCCCGGCGTGAACCAAGCCGGGATAGGTATCGGTTGCGGCGGCCTCGAACTGCCCGCTGCACATGACCGAATCGCTGCGGCCGTCCCGAACGTATGTGAGCGCCCAGTCTGCCTGCAGCAGAACGCGTGACCCCAGCCAGGCCTCAAACCGCCGCAACTGAATGCTCACCCTGACGCCGGGCTTGCCGTCGGCGGCCGCCAGCCCGTGCAGGTCGGGCGCCCCGAGCCGGCTGGATATCTGCGCCGAAACCGCGCTTCGCACTTCCTCGCCAAGGGGACTCGCCCACTGCTCGCTGTCCAGCACATCCACCCGCGTTGCACTCTGGCGAACGACCATCGCTTGCTGGTCCAGATCCGAAGGCACGCCTACCGGGCCGACGTTCACCCAGAGGTTGCTTGCCGTGGGCGAGCGCG
The DNA here is from genome assembly GCF_054055715.1 of Luteibacter sp. PvP120. Taxonomy (NCBI): domain Bacteria; kingdom Pseudomonadati; phylum Pseudomonadota; class Gammaproteobacteria; order Lysobacterales; family Rhodanobacteraceae; genus Luteibacter; species Luteibacter sp. PvP120. The sequence continues at coordinate 382,099 of NZ_JBSRXP010000003.1, forward strand.
CCGGGGGAGCGCTTCCGAGCAAGGTGTAGTAACGGACCGGTGCGGAAGCGCACGCGCCGAGCATCAGCCCCAGCGCGCCGACGCAGGTCAGTCGTCCGATCCGAATCATGGCACCGTCCTCGAGATCTGCGATGGGTGGGTGTCGTCGGTCGGAGCGGCGACCGACGGCGCGGACGACTTCGGCAGCCCCCTCAATAGGGATTCCGGATGGCGCTTGAGCATGTCGAGGAACTCACGGATGGAGCGTGCTGCCCGCTGGACCTGCTCCAGGGTCTGACCGATGTTCTGCTGCAACGGCGCTTGCGGATCCACCAGCCCCTGGGCGGCGCCCAGGGCCGAACGAACCTGCTTCAGGCTTTGGGTCGCTTCAGGCAGCACCTGACCATGGAGCTGGCGAAGCACCTCATCAAGATCCTTCAAGCTCGCATCAACGTGTTGACCGATGGACTCCAAGGGTAGTTTGTCCAGCTTACCCACGATGGACGCGATCTGCTCCTGGATTTGGTCCAAGTCGCCGTTCACGGTGGGCAGTACGAGTGGCCGGGCGTCGACATCAAAGTTCGCCGGCGGTGACCGGGGCAGGAAGTCGAGCGAGATGTACAACTGGCCGGTCAGCAGATTGCCCGAGCGGGCTTGGGCGCGAAGGCCATGGGCCACCATCCCGGCCAGAAACTGCGCCGTGCGCCGCTCGGTATCTCCGGCGGACTTTGGAAGCTTCTCCAACACACTCCCCAATCGACTCGGGTAGACGTTGATGCCGACTGCGGTGACGAATTTCTGCTTGCCTGGCGCGTAGTCCAACCGGACCGAAGCCACTTCACCGATCGACTGGCCGAAGAACTCCACCGGCGCCCCCACCACCAGCCCCCGCAACGAATGCGCAAAGACCAACTGGAAGAACTGGGCGGGTCCATCGGTCGACGCCATGGCCTCCTTTTCGTCCTTTGCCAGGTCGTAGACGGCCCCGGACACCGCCCGAACCTCGGCGCCACCGTGCACCAACGTCGCGAAGGCGATGCCACCGGCCATCACGGTGGCGAGCGACTGCGTATTGAGCTTGAGGCCGTCCGCGCCCAATGACACGTCCACCCCGCTCGCGTTCCAGAACCTCGTCGCCGACGTGACGAATCGATCGTATGGCGCATTGATGAAGACCTGCAGGTCAACCTGCCGGCCGTCCTCAGCGAGCCGGTACGACGCAACCTGACCGACTTGGATCCGGCGAAAGTAGACGGGAGAACCGACGTCGATCGACCCAAGGTCCCTGGCCCGAAGGACGAAGCTGCGTCCTTGCGAGCCGTGCGTCACGGTAGGCGGCGTCTCCAGTCCGAGGAAGCGCTTACCCGAGGCATTAGCATTGCCCTTGTCCACAGCGATGTACGCCCCCGACAACAGCGTGTCGATACCAGAGACCCCGCCGAGGCCAATGCGCGGCCGAACCACCCAGAATCGGGAATCCACCCGGTCAAGGCTAGCCGCGCTCTGATCCAATTGCACGGTCGCCACGACACGAGAGCCATCTGGGCTCAAGTCAATAGCAGACACCATGCCGACCGTCACGTCCTTATACTTGACGGGCGTTTTTCCAGCCTCCAGGCCGGCCGCGGTCATGAAATCTATCGTGATCACCGGACCGGACGAAAGCCACGCGTGCATCAACATCGACAGGCCGATGACGGCGGCCACGGTCGGCACGAGCCAAACCAGCGACGGCAGGCGACGCCGAGTGGAAACGACGGGCGTTCCAGGCTCACTAGGAAAGGACGGGTTCATGAATCTTCCCCGCTCCAGTTAAGACGCGGATCGAATTGCATCGCGGACAGCATCGTCAAAATCACCACAGCACCAAAGAAGAGAATCCCCACGCGAGGCTCGACATCGCCCAACGCCCGGAACTTGACCAAAGCGGCGACCACCGCCACCACGAGCACGTCGAGCATCGACCAGTAGCCAACCACTTCGACCAACCGGTACAGGACAGCGCGCTCCCGACGCTTCCACGGCGTCTTGCGTTGCGCACTGACGAGAAGCAGACCCAAGGTCACGAACTTCGTGCACGGCACGACCACGCTGGCGATGAAAATGACCAAGGCAATACCGTATGAACCGCTACGCCAGAATTCAGCGACGCCCTGAAGGATGGTGCTTTCGCTACCATTGCCGAGCAGTTGCGTGTACATCACCGGCATGACGTTGGCCGGTATGTAGCAGATCAGTGCGGCCAGTAGGAGCGCCCAAGAGGCTCCGATGCGGTCCGCTCGCATGCCGTGCAGAGGTGCTCTGCATCTCCCACACCGTAGATCGCCGATGCCTGGGCGATCATTCACGCATGTCATGCCACAGATATGGCAACGCGTCAGCCCCATATGACTGGCTTGCGGAGGAAGCATCACGAAGGCACCGATTCCTCGCACTGCCGCGGGTCAAGCGTTTCCCACAACGCGCGCAGGTCACGCCCGGCGATGAGCGGGAGAAGCACCATGAGCGCTCCGATCGCCCATATGCCCTCGCCTGGACTCACGTGCGCCAAGCTCCAGAGCTTGATGATGGACACCAGGATGCCCACGACGCAGACTTCGATCATGCTCCACGGGCGCAGCAGGGCCAGCAAACGCATGATGCCGGCGCCCGCGGGCGCAGACCTGCCTGCCGTGGCATATGCGGACATCCATGCAAGCAACGCGATCTGCAGCCCGGGCACGATGATCACGCAAAGCGCTACAGGGACCGCGATGGGAGCGGCCTCACCCGACGCCATCGCTATCACGGCCTGCCACAAAGTGGCCCCGTTGACCATGCCCTGGAGGCTGATCTCGACCAGGGGATAGACATTAGCGATCACAAAGACGATGCCGGACGCGATCGAGAGCGCCAGGATCGTTTCAGGGCGCACGCGCGAATGCCGGTAAAGCGGAGCACCGCAAAGAGCGCAACGGGCGCGTTGGCCCCGAACGAGACGCGTGCGGTGGTAGACGCTATCGCAATGCTCGCAGATCACCAACGAAGGCAGCGTTTGGGCGGTCACACAGGCGAACTCCGAAGTGACGACAGAGCGGGACGTACCCGCCCATCGCCTAGCGACGGTGCAGCCAGTGCATTGCAAGTGTGCGATCGATTCCCGGCTCGCGCCATGACTCACTATCCCTCTTCTGCATTTCGATTGGCCAAAAGCCATATCGGCTAGCCTGCTGACCCGGTAAGGGCCACCAAACTGAAAGCCAGTAACTTAACTAGAGACATTTAACTAGATATTTTGCTCTAGTTATGGATTCTAGACAAACCGAAGCCGGTCTGCAACAGTTGCGCCTCCTGCCGTCGGCATTACTGGATGCTCGAGGGCAAGCGCTGAATTACGAGTGGCCAGTTTGATGACGAGAAAATTCCACGACGACCGGGCAAGCCGGGCTCCGCAGCAAGAGCGCGGACGCAAGCGACAGGAGGCGATCCTCGATGCGACCGCCGCGCTGATCGCAGAGGGAGGCGTGGACAGTGTGACCATGCAAGCGGTCGCTCAACGGGCCAGTTCATCAGTGGGTTCGATGTACCACTTTTTCAGGAACAGAGAGCAATTGCTCGACGAATTGGCGCAGCGTCACGCGGACGCCCTTGAAGACATTTTCAAGCAGTGCGATGGCATCAGCAAAGAGCGATGGCGATCGATGCCGGCGGAAGAAATGATCCAGGCGCTTTTCGGTCAGCCGCTTCACTACTTCGCTCGCCATCCCGACGCTCTGATCACCCTTCGATTTCATGATCAGGAAGGGCCTGATCGATTCCAATTGCTTCTCACAGACGTGATGGCAGCAAGGATCGGAAGCCTGAGGGGGAAAAAGGTTGCTGAAGTCCTCTATGCACTGGCCTCAGGCACCCTTCTCTTTGCAAAGGATCGCAAGCATCTCAATGCTCAATACATCCTCAAGACGATTCCATCCGCTCTTTTGGCTTACCTTGAGAGCATTGAGACGCAGACGTCAGGTTAACGGTCCATAGGACTGCTCGCGATGGCGAACCCAGAGTGACCGGACGAAATGGCGCCGAGCAATGCTGCCGGGAGCCGCGCGATTGATCTGGCAAATCCGATGCAAAAAGCGGTTAGATGTAGCCGATGCACACACTGCTCGGTCAGTATCGAGTGCCCCCCTAGGGATGACCGGCCAATAAGTCTTTGCTCAGGAATACACGCGCTGTGCCCTCAGGGTCGCATGGCACCTCTCCGAAGACGGTCCAGCCATGACGCACATAGAATGCCGGCGCTTGGAAGGTGATCGTGTAGAGCACAGCAGAACGGCAGCCGCGTCTGCGGCCCTCATCCTCTATAGCGCGGAGCATCTGGCTTCCGAGACCACTTCCTCGCAACTCGTTGGGTAGAAAAAAGAGATCAATAAAGAGCATCCCCAGCGAAGTCCTCCCGATCACACCGCCCTTCACTTCATTCGTCTCGGGATCAATAGCGAGCACGGCCACCGGCTCCCGGTCCGCGATACGCGTTACCGCCGTATTGAACTGATCCAAGGCCTCCGAGATCAGCTGAACAGCGTCGGCGCCTGGGGAATCAGTGAGGATGATGGCAACGTCAGATGGCATGACTTCGTGCTCCTAGGTGGCAGTAACAATGCCGCAGCTATTCTAATCGAGAGCCCGGAGGGTTGCGGCTTCTGCCATCAACACGACTGACAGCCATGGTAGGCCGACCGCTCAGGTACCGCGCCTGTTTTTTCTCAACGACGACGACGGTTGCCCAGCCAAGGGCGAGGCGGTATGCCGGCAACGCGGCTATGTGCTCAAGGACGACGTGGTCCTGCTGGCACAGCGCCAATCCGGACCCGCAGCAGACTCCCGGCGGCCCGCACCTCGGGGCTGTCACCGCACGCGGCTATCCGGAAGGCCAAAAGATACAGGTCAAGGAAGACACCTGCCAGGTTAGCCTGCACCTGCTCGGCGAACTGCTGGTGGTATCGGACAACCAGGAGTGCGGCGGCGCCAACGTCACGTTCAACGGCGTGTACCGTCGCGCGGCGACCAAGCGTTGAGGCTCAACATCCGTGCGCCTCGCAGTGTGTCGTCGACTGCACTCGGTCTCAGCCACCTCTGCACTCGGATGGTGAATACCTAACAAGGCGCCCCTTATGACACCACCCAGGCTCGAGCGCGTCGTTCCGAATGAAACCTGGCAATTGGTCATCGCGTTTGCTGGCGCCGAACACAGACTGTTCGACGTCGGTATGGCGCGCGAAAGCATGAACTGGCCGGCACTAGCCTATCCCAACAGACTCAAGAACCTGTCCTATACGGCGCATGCCGTCAGCTGGGCCGGGATCGGTGAGTTGTCTGCCAGCTACCTTTACCGCAACTCAACGCCTCTTGCGCAGGAAGGCCTGGATCGCCAGGTGCTTCGTTTGAGTTACAAGAACCAGGCACCCACGCCGACCCATCCGACGCATCACGTCTACTGCGTCTTCCTCTTTCCGTTCAGTGACACGCTATTCGATGTCGGCGAGTCAATTGGCGGCGGACACGGTGAGAGGGGTGGATCGAGGCGCATGAGAACCGATGAGCTCCTGATGTTGTCCGACTGGAGGCAGCACTTCCGCCTTGCGGGTTGTGATTGGGCAGTTCCGATTGTCGAGGCCCATGGCGACCAGCCGGCTGAGCTGTCCGATCTCCTGGTGCGGGAAATTTGCCGACGCGAAGGTGAGCTGCCAACCCCTGGCTGATACCTTCTATGGCCGCCATGTCCATAGCCATAAATGTCATCGAAGACAGCGATCGTCGCAGTGGCCTGGGTGACGCACGGCAAATGTGCCCGCGAAGCGCGCGCCTAGGCGGGTCGATGGAACTCGAGATCACCTTCGTGCCCGACGGCCGGCGGATGACTTTTGATCAGCCACTCGGCCACGGCAAGGTTGGGTAGCCAGCACAGCCACGCGATCGTCCGATATGCCATGACAAAGTCCAGGCCCAGAACAGCCGAGAGAGGCAGGTAGAGGCGTAGCGTAACCGCAGACAGGGCCAAGGCGAACGAACGAATCATCCATTGCCGATGCCCGGCCAACTGTCCTGTCAGCACCTTGCGCAAAGCGATCGCGGTTGTAGCCATCCAGGCGCTGCCTAGCGCGCCGAACCCCGCGCCGGCGACAGGCCCGGTGGATATCCCGGCAGCCAGGAACAAGGCGGAGACACCTCCGACCATGCAACCGGCGACGTAAACGCGTCCCGTCGCGCGGTGCCATCCTGGATGACGCAGGCGAAGACGGCGCATGAACTGGAACGGCCCGCAGAGCAGCGCCGTGGCGGCACCGGTCGCGTGCACGATCAGCCATGGATGCACATGCCGGTTGGCTGCGACCCCGGGTGGTACCGGGCCTCGATCGAACAGATAGCGATAGGATGCCAGAGCGACGGCGCCGCTCACTACGGCCAGGATCCCCCATGCGTACTTCGATCGCGTGGATGTCGCCAACGCGCTTGCCTGCGATCTATCCGCCAACATCATGAAGCTGTCTCCCGGGATGAACATGCGGCCCTCGGCCGTGCGCCAAGCCGTGGCGTGTCTGCCACGTCTTCCAGACGGAACAGTACCTTTGCTACGCGGCCAAACCCATGCTAGATGGTCGAAACATCTATCGCGATCGTCCAAACATGACCGACCCGCTTTCCGACATCCTCACGCTCGTTCAAATCAACTCGTACGGATTTCGCGGGTTGGACGCAGGGCGCGACTGGGGGCTTGATTTCCCGCCGGCAGAGGGCATTCGATGCTTCGCCATTGATGAGGGCACCTGCCAACTGGCCCTGCACGACGCCAGCCCCCCTCTTACCCTGGGCCCAGGCGATGTGGTTCTGGTGAAAGGGGGGTCCGCCATGCAGCTCTACGCAGGCGCTCCCATGATCTGGCAAGACGCCATCCCGGTCCTGACGAAGGTGCCACCTGGCCACGTCGCCGAACTGAATGGAGGCGGCTTCTGTCGAGGCATCGGCGGCTTCTTTTCTATACGCGGCCCACACGCCGCGGCCGTGCTTTCGGCGGTGCCAGCGGTGGTCCATATCGGCTCTCATGACCACAAGGCGGCGCTTCAGGCCAGCGTACGGCGTCTCGTCATCGAGCTGCGCGAACCTCGACCAGGAAGCGATCTGCTCGCTGGACACCTGGCGCAGGCGCTCTTGATCGAAGCCTTGCGCGCGCACCTCGAGGCGGGGCACACGCAGAAGGGGTGGCTGGCAGCACTCGGCGTGCCGCCGCTCGCCCGCGCCCTCACGGCGATGCACGGAAATATCTGCCACCGGTGGACGGTCGGAGAGCTGGCTTCCTCAGCGCGCATGTCGCGCTCCAGCTTTGCCGCCCATTTCGAACGAGTGACCGGCGAGACGCCCATGGACTATCTGACCCGGTGGCGCATGACACTGGCGTCGCATCGTCTGGTGACGTCCACCCTGTCCGTTGGGGCTATCGGCATGTCTGTCGGCTACGCGTCCGAAAGTGCATTCGCGGTTGCGTTCAAACGGACTTACGATGCTTCGCCCAGCCAATACCGCGCGCGATCGGCAGCCGCCAAGCCATGACCTTGTCGACGTTACGAGGCGTCCGCGGCTGTGACGACTGAAGCGATGCGATCCCGATAACCACACATGGCGCGATCGCGCGACGCGATCAAAGCGCTCGCTATATAGCCCTTATCGATCACTACAGATAGGGAGCTTGCTCGATGGCCCTCCTGCCCTTCCCGCGCATCGACGGCTTCGGCTCCGTGCACGGCGTTCCCACGCTTCCCCATGGTTTCGGCGATGTCTTCGAGAGCTACCGCATCCCCACCGGCGAGGTCGAACTCCACGCCGTTGTGGGTAGCGAGGGTCCGCCGCTGTTGCTTCTGGGCGGCTGGCTGCAGAACTGGTACCTATGGCGCGATGTGATGCTGCCGCTGGCCAGGAGTTTCACGCTGGTCGTCCCCGATCCCCGCGGCCTCGGCATCTGCGACAAGCCCGATCGGGGCTACGACAAGGGAACGATCGGTCGCGACCTCTTCGGCTTGATGACAGCACTGGGGTGGGAACGGTTCGCCATGGTCGGGCATGACTGCGGCATGTGGGTCGGCTACGCCATGGCCGCGGACCAACCCGAACGAATCGCGCGCATCGCGTTGGGGGAGGCCATCATACCTGGCGTTGCCGTCTCGCCGCCGCTCATCCCCGACGAGCGCCCGCTCAACGATTTTCTATGGCACAACAACTTCTGTCGCGTGCGCGCCGTGACGGAAGAGCTCGTGGTGGGGCGCGAGGACATCTTCTTCGACTTCGATCAAGGCGTTTTTGACGGGCGCCGATTGCCATTCGCCGATGCTGATCTGGACAGGCATCGCGGTGCCTTTTGTAGTCGTTATTAGTCACCCGGGCTGCCACGTCACGCAGCACGCCATCCAGGCCATTGAAGACGATGAAGCGCTGCGAGCCATGATCAAGGACCAGTCCGTATGTGGCACCGGCTGATCGCAGTGTCAAACTCTCGGTATTTGTGCCTGGAACATGGCCCACCCCATCGCGCCCTCGCCTTGGCCGGCTCACGTGATGCGTGGCCGGAGGTGAGGAACTATCGCCTCGGGATCAACTTGGCGTCCCAAGGCAGCCGTGGCTTGACACCTGCAATATGCGATCATCCACACGCATAATCGGCAAACCTCTTCCATCGGCGAGCTGCCACGATCCAATTATTACCTGAACTCGTGGCATCCTTGATCGAATCAGTGAGGCGGACATGGACCACGGCAGACAGACCTAGGGGATGGGTGTGAAGGGAAGCGCAAACGAACCACCCGATGAGCCTCGGACGTTTTGGTTGAAGGGTGGCCAACATCTCGCCATCGCCGCGGCCTACGCGGCCGTATATGAGGTCGTCCGCCACGTCACGTTCCCGCACTGGTCACCCACCACCGGCTTGCGGCTGGCCTGCCTGTTCCTGCTCCCCCTTCGCTACTGGCCGGCGCTCGCACTGGGAGAGGCCTTGCCCACCATCGAGAACGCGTGGCTTGCTGCCGACGACCTCGGCATTCCGTGGGCCGTATCGGCTTCGGTGCCGATGATCGTGCCGTTCATGGCCGTCATGAAGCCGTTCCGCCTACGCTGGCGCCTTTACGACGACCGACGCCAGTTGCGGATGCCGCTGCTGTTGGGCGCGACTCTGGCGTGTGCACTGATCAGCGCCACCCTCTCCTGCACGACGTTGGCGACCACGATGCTCCGGACCCCGGATGCCTGGCCGCACCTGTCGCTCACGAACATGTTCTGGGCTTACACCCTGGGCCATTTTCTGGGTGGGCTCACGCTGACCCCGATCATCCTGGCGCTGAACGAACGCGCACGGCAACTCCCCCGTGTCACCTGGGCGACGATCTGGCAGAGCCCCTTGCTGCGGGATGTGCTGCTGTGGGTTCCGGTGCTGGCGGCCCTCGTCATCCTGGCCATCACCACCGGCGACGACACGGTGCTGCAGGTCGCTCGGTTCGGGCTCATCTGGCCGGCCGTCGCCCTGGCGTGGCGCCACGGCTGGCACGGGACGGCCTTTGGCGGCTTCGCAGCCAGCGTAGCCCTGGCCATGACAGGCACGGCCTTCGTGGATCCGGTCATGCTGCGCGCCCAGGTCATCCTGGCACTGGTGCTGTCCGGCTTGTTGACCATCGGTGCCAAGGTGTCGCGGCCACTACCGACCGCGAACCTCGTCAAGCACTGAAGGCAAGGCGCCGCAACGAACGCCCTACGCGCTTCACTGTCCCTTATTGCTGCAGTTCTCCGGATGCGCCTGGCATTCGGACGGCGTCAGCATAAGCTGCATCGTGCCGTCCGGCTGCGGCGCCGCGTGAATCGTCATGCCATCGTCCTTGTAAACGGTTACGCCCGACGCAGCCGATAGTGGCGCTGCTGCGACGCTCCACCGGCTGGCGTCGGTGCCGATCGGCAACTCCAGCGTCTGACCGGCGATGTAGGCCACCGCACCTCGCACCGTGCCGTTGCCGTCATTGATCTGGACGTAGCGTACCCCTTGCTTATCGAACCGATACGCATGAAAACTAGGGCTGACGCTGACGTCGGGCGCATTCGGCCAAGCTTGGCCTAGCCCCGTAACAGGAGGCGGCGTTGTAGCGGCGGCAGCGCCCGCCATAAGGGTAGAAACGAAGGTCACCAGGGCATGTCGATGGAACAAGCGCATACGAACTCCTTTGCGGTGCGGTTGGGGAGAAGAAAACGCATCCGGGCGATGTGCTCGGTGCATGGGGACGGGAGGCCCACTTTCAGCAAGGAAGCCGCATGAAAGACGCCGATGCCTCCCCGTTGGCAGAAGTGCTCCACGAAGCGGACGCTCTCCGCCAGGCCGTGGTAGACCGTGACCTTGCAGAAGCTCGGCACCGGGCACGGATGATCGAAACGTTGGCCGCTATCTACGATCTGGATGCCGTTCGGAGCGCGGCCCATCGGTTGGAGGTGGATCTGGGTGGCCGGAGCTCGGAACAGCAACTCAAAAGCGCGTTGGAAACGTTGTCCCTGGCGCTGGATCAAGCGCTTGAGTGATGTGCGACTCTCGAGGCGGAGTCTTTGTATGCAACCCCTTGATCGAGGCACCGATCACCATGCTTGGGCGACAAACCGGTCGCGAGATTGCACCGATGGCTGAGGGCAGTGATCGCCAAGGAAATGATGGGTTTCATAGGGGTTTGCGTCGACGAAGGCGGGGAACTCAGTAAACCGCTGGTCCGTCTCACTTCTCGCGACTGGTGCCCGATATTTACAAGGCCGCATCGAGGCCAGACGGCCTGCCTATCTTTGTCCGCGTACAGACTACGGACGGACCGTGGACAGATGGCCGGCTTCCCGCATAAGGAAACGCCGCCTCTTAACCTGGCATGGAGCTTGCTGAAACGATGAGGCTCCCGGAGCACAGCGCACCGGGTATCGCCCAGGAATCAGCAGATGGAAATGACGTTTCAGTCTCGCCACACGCCATCGAGGCAACCTTTCAGAGGCAACCCGCTATTGAAGATGGACTACGGCAAGATGGCAGATACCACCGTGGCCAAGCACATCGCCGCGTCCCCTTTTATCAGGCGTTCGCCAGCACGTTCACCAGACCCGAAAGAGATATTTTTCTCGAGGCGATCGTCCACGATGAAACGCACGATTCTGTTTGCCTGCCTGTGCCTTTCACTCCCAGCACATGCGCAATGTGTCGCTCCCGGAAACGGCTTGGAAACCTTTCTCAAGGACAAGATGCGCCAGGAGAGCATCCCCGCCCTTCAAGTCGCTGTTGTCCGCCATGGAAAGATCGTCAAGACGGCCGCCTACGGAATCGCGAATGTCGAGAACAGCGTGCCCGCCTCGGATGAAAGCATCTTCTCGATCAACTCCTGCACCAAGGCGTTTACAGGTGTCGCGATCATGCAACTGGTGGAGGCCGGAAAACTCAAGCTGGACGATCCGATATCGACATACCTTGACGACTTGCCGCCTGCCTGGAGCGCAATCACCGTCAGGCAGGTCCTCGCGCACGTTTCGGGATTGCCGAACATCATCGACGAGAAGGAAGATCTGATCGGCGACGGTAGCGAGGCTTCTGCATGGGCTACCGTGAAGACGCTTCCCATGGAGTTCAAAACCGGCGAACGCTTCCGCTATAACCAGACTGGCTACGTCATCCTTGGCAAGATCATCGACAAGCTGAGTGGCGAACCCTTCGCCAAGTTCATCGAGGACGGGCAGTTCAAACCGGCCGGCATGATCCATACCCGCTTTGGAGATTCGTCCGACGTTATTCCGCATTCGGCTGGCGGTTATTCCTACCTTCAAAACGTCAATGGCGTATGGAAGAAGAGCGACAGGCTCTCGGCGATCTACGTCTCGTTCGCCCCCTACTTCAGGACAGCCGCGGGGATCGTGTCGACATCGACCGATATTGCGAAGTGGTTGGTCGCACTTCAATCAGGCAAGCTGCTTAGGGACAAATCGAGCCTCGATGCGCTATGGACCTCCGTGGTTCTCAACGATGGCACCACCGGCGGAATGAGTGCGTTGCTAAACGGTTCAGGCCTGGGTTGGCCGGTGACGATGCGGGCTGAGCATCCCGCGGCAGGGCCCATTGGCGGCATGCGCTCGACCTTCTTCGTCTATCCCAAGGACGACCTCTCGGTGGTGATCCTGACCAATCTACAAGGCGCCGATCCCGAGAACTTCGCCGATGAAGTGGCCGCCTACTACATTCCAGACATGCATGCGTCCAATGGTTTCGGACTGTCGCCGACCCTCAAGACGTTGCGCGCCGCCTTGCTGGAACGGGGCTTCGAGCGTGCGCCACAAGTCGTCGCCGACCTCAAGGCAAAGGATCCTTCATTCCTGCCGAAAGAAGACGAGCTGAATGTTTGGGGATACAAGCTCCTGGAGCAAAAACAGCCCGAGCAATCAATCGCTATTCTTCGCCTGAATACCGTGCTTTTCGCTGATAGCTGGAACGCTTACGACAGTCTGGGCGAAATTCTTGAGGAAACTGGAGATCGAGCCGGGGCTATTAAAAACTATAGCCGTTCGTTGCAGCTGAATCCCGGTAACCGCAATGCAGCCGAGCATCTTCGTAAACTGGGTGGCGACTGACATCCGGGGTCGGGTCTCTTTGCGGTCGGATTTGCCAACGCCGTCGTTTCCGGCGTTGGCATGAGCTACGAGTTCAGCACGAAGTCGTCATGGTGTGCACCCGCTGGACCGTAACTTGAGCCGGACCGAAGCAATGGATTAGAGGTGTTGAGCAGCAACAGCAAACCGATGCCCGCCTCAATACGAGCACATACGCGCCCTCCTTTGCTGGTGCCGATTTTGGTCATCATTTTTTTGATTTTGGAACTCATTTATCTGCCGACCGCAAGATTCCTCGGATCGAAATCATCAAGATAAGGATGCCGTAGAGGCGCCGAGGAAGTTTGATAAATTTGGAGAAATCATGAAAATCATGAGAGAACCACGCCGTTCAAGAATCCTTCCGACCGCTGCTTTCTGTTTGTCTGGATTCTTAGCATGGGCACTATCCCCAAGTGCTGCGTTCGGGCAGGTGGTATGCCGTTCGGGCACCTTCACAGGAGCTGGATCAGCTACCGAGCCCTACACCACGGCATGCGGCGATCTAAGCAGCGCGACAGGCGACGCCAGTACGGTATATGGCTACGCCAGTACAGCCCTTGGTGAGGGTACAACCGCGTCCGGCGCTAACTCGTTCGCCGTTGGCATCGGTGCCACAGCTATCGGCGCAAACTCGATAGCCGATGCGCAGCAAGCCATAGCGTTGGGCAGTGCGTCGCTCGCCAATGTTTATCAGTCAATTGCCGTTGGTGCTGGGTCGGCAGCGTCCGCGACCGCCTCGATCGCTCTCGGAACAGGAGCACGATCGACCGCTATAAATGCCGTGGCGATTGGCGCCAATGCCCAGGCGGTACGAGCAAACACCGTGTCGTTCGGTAGTGCAGGGAACGAACGGCAGCTGGTCAACGTCGCCGATGGCGTTCAGGACACAGATGCAACGAACATGCATCAACTGAACACCCTTTCGAACGAGGTGACACAGTTGGACGCAAGGACTGTTCAGTACACTCCCGGTAGTACACCGCGCGTGGATTTCACCGGAACGAACGGCGCGGTCCTCAACAACGTTGCCCCAGGGTCCCTGGTAGCAGGCAGTATGCAGGCGGTGAATGGCGGCCAGTTGAACGACAGCCTGGGATCCATCGCACAGGTATTTGGAGGAGCCACTGCTGTCACGCAAAGTGGTGGACTCAGTGCGCCCTCTTTCAATGTGTCCGGGCGCTCGTACAACACGGTGTACGATGCCTTCACCGCACTGGCTGCGCAGGCATCTGCATCTAACGGGACGAACGACCCCTCAACGCTGAATCCTGTCGTCATCGGCCAGGGGGCTGCGGTGTCGACTTCTGGCGCGGTCTTGGGAGTAGGTGCTTCAGGGACAATCGCCTCGGCAGTGTTGGGAGACGGCGCGCATGCGGGCAATTTGGCCACGGCACTCGGTTCAGGAAGCGCCGCATCAGGCAACGGGAGTGTCGCTGTAGGGGCCAATGCGCAGGCTAGCGCTGATAGCTCGGTAGCGTTGGGTGCTGGCTCAGTAGCCACGGACAGGAACGTGGTTTCCGTTGGCGGAAATGGAGTTCAACGCCGTATTACCAATGTCTCGGCAGGTGTAAGCGCCAGCGATGCGGCAACGGTTGGACAGGTCGACGATTCAACCCATCAGGCCATTGCGACCGCGCAGTCCTATGCGGACCAGGCAGACCAGAGGACCTTGAGCGCTGCTACGGCTTATACCGATCGAAAGACATTGGGCCTCGCCACCCAAGGTGACGTCACTCAATTGAGGGACGAGATAGCACAGCGGACGTCTCAACTCGACGACCGACTGTCTCGAGTCGGCGCCATGGGCGCAGCCTTAGGCGGGATGGCCGGCGCGATCGCCGCAGCTGACCCAACACAGCACCGTGTAAGTGCAGCCGTCGGCTCGTATCGCGGCAAAGGAGCTGTCGCCATGGGATTCACGCAACGACTTCCCGGGGGCGGCGCGATGCTGGTAGGTGGATCGCTCGCTGGTGATCACGATAGTGCGGCTACCGTTGGCATGAGCTTCGGCTGGTAGATGTATAGGGTTTCACCACGGCGGATCACAGTCAATCGACGCTGCAACCGACACCCGTCGCATTCGCGACAAATTATCGGGACGCAGGCCGCCGTGGTGAACCGACCTATTTACCCCTGACCGCTTCAGGCTGGAAATACGTTGTAAATGCTGCCATACGACGCGTGTCCAGTAGGCAGGACGCGGCCACACACGCCACTGTCACTACTCTATGTCGTCGCGCATGGCGGTCGCCCCGCCACACGTCATGTCTTTCGATATTTTTCCAGAAGTGCTTGCACCAGAGCGTATGTCTCAGCATCAGGCGCTCCGCTGATATCGCTCGGACGAAAATGCATCTGGAAAGCGCTGATGACCCGTCGCGTTGCGTCGTCTAGAACACCGGTTTGCGGCATATCGGTATATCCGTAGTTCAAAAGAGCCGCTTGCAGTGATCGAACATCGACCCACGCTGAAGGCGGTCGTTCTGCCAGATAGCGATTTACCGTTGCTGCATCAGGCCATGCGCCAATGCCCAACTCAGCCAGCTTACCCCACGGGAAAAGCGGGCCGGGGTCGAATTTACGCAATGGCGAGACATCGCTATGACCCAGGACGTCTTCCGCCTGGATGTGATATCGGTCGATAATGTCACGTGCGAGCGCCGCGACAGCCGCGATCTGATCATCGTTAAATGGAAACCACAGCTTCTGGCCATTCTTGTCCTCAAGGAAGCCCTTGTTGACTATTTCAACGCCAATGGAATTGTCATTTAGATTGGTTCGCCCATGCCAGGCGCTGATACCCGCATGCCAGGCACGTTTATCCTCCTTGACCAGCTGAAGAATGACGGGCTTGCGCCCGAGCAAGGAGGGCTTTATGGGTATCAGGTAGTGAGCACTGACGTTACCCTGAGTGAGGAGTCGCAAAGACTCGGCATCGTCCTCGGCGGTATAGTGCAGGATAAGAAAACGAATTCGCTCATTTTGACTTTGCGATGGATGTGACTCGTCGGCGAAATAAGTGCCGCGATCCTTTACAGCAGGAAGTCTTGCGCATGCGGCTGTCGCCGCTGATACGATAAAAAGCATGAGCCATTTTTTTAGGTTCATTCTCGATTCTCATGCGCCGGTGTCATCTGATGCTTTTATTCAGATACCCGCACGATTCGACCGGCATATTGGCTGGGAGTATCGACGCATCGGCTGCGTCAGTTAGATGAAGTCGAAGCAAGGCCGTGGCATCATCGCCACCTTCTCATGGCTATGCTTCGACTCCTGGTGACTACCTGGTCAGCGGCTGGCGGCGCAGTTACCAGACCATACCCGCGCCAACCGATACGCCGGTATTGCCGCCGACGTTATGGCTGAGGCTAGCCTTGAACAGGTAGCGACCACTCGCGGTGACCGACGACAAGCCCACCGCGATAGCGGCCTGCCCGTGGAACGCGCCCATGCCCACGCCCACGACATTTTGCTCAGGCTGATAGGCCTGCGGGAGACCCGCCATCGCCATAGCTGCTGCCACACCGCGACTGGCTCGCTCGTCGACCTGCCGGATGCGCCCGTCGGTATAGCTACGCGCCCAGTCCTGCACTTGCCCCAACCCTTGACGCATCTGGCCAACATTCACCGCATCGGTATCTTGCGTACCCGCCGCGACATTCGTGACTTGACGTGCGTTAGACGCTGAACCGACAGAGACCGTGTTTTCGCGGTCGGCAACCGACCCCTGACCAATGGCCACACTGTTGGAGGCGCTTGCGCTTGCACCTGCGCCGATCGCCACCGACCCGGCCCCCGTGGCGGATGTACCCGCTCCCACGGCAGTGGAGTTCAACCCACTCGCGTCGGACCCGGACCCAATCGCGGTCGCATTGGTGTTGTCAGCGACGGCACCTGACCCAGCGGCCGTTGACGTGCCATTGTCACCCACGTGCACAACGTCACCGTTGCTCGTGGTACCCGAGCTACCGGAGCTACCGGAGCTACCATTGTCACTCGGACCGGCCGCGGTGTTGGAGCCGTCTGAACCGCCACTGCCACCGGCGTCACCCTTTCCGGCGCCAGTGCCTGCGGCTTCACCGCCCGCGCCACCTGCGTCACCACCCGAGCCGCCACTGCCGCCGGCATTTCCACCCGTGCCACCTGAATCGCCACCAGAGGCCCCACCCTTGTCGCCGGTGCCACCGGTGTCGCCCTTGTCGCCCTTGTCGCCCTTGTCGCCCTTGTCGCCCTTGTTGCCACTGAGCGTCTTGAGGGTGGTTTCCATCGTCGTGATCGAGCTTGAGTTAGCTGCGACCTTTTGGTTCGTCGCATAGAGCTGGGAACCATTGACTCCGTCGGTACTGGACTCAGTCAGACGGCCAGCTGCCACATTCTGGAGTTGTCGCTCAGAGCCAAGCGCGCCAATGCTCAAGGCACCCACGGGATTGGCACCGGCAAACGTGTACCGTGTGCCGCCGATGTCCGCGCCGGCCACGCCTGCTACCGCGGAGCTGACAGCGCCCGCCCCAAGTGCTACGTCATAAGCATTCACGGCCTTGGCTTTGCTGCCGATAGCAACAGCGCCTTGCCCGATAGCACTACTACTCGCGCCGAACGAGAGGCTATCATCGCCTTGTGCCAAGGCTGAGTAACCGACGGCGACCGAACGCTCCCCCGCCGCATTGGTGCTTCCCATACCCAGCGCTACCGCGTTGTCGGCACTTGCCGTACCCGAAGCCTCCTTACTGGTGACGGACAGGTAGGGCATGGAGAAGTTGCCGCTCACGGAAAGGTTGTGAATATCAGCGTTGTTCAGCGTCGCCCCGCCGTTGGCGTAGAGCTTGCCGCCCACGCTCATATTGGTAACGTTGGAGTCTTCGTCGTTAGCCCACGTCAAGATACGATTAGTTTGGCTGGCCGCGTCACTAAACCCGCAGAACGTGGACTGACCGTAGTAATTGCGCGAGTCGCGTCCGGTTCCACCCGCGTTGAAATTGTCCTGGGACTCACCAGTGCCACCATAACCGTAATTAGTCTGCCCCGACGTCTTGTAGGCTGTCACATTGCAATATGGCGAGGCTCCTTGCGAGCCATAACCGAACGTTTGGACAATGCCGGCGTTATAGCCCTTGGCGTGGACTGGACTGAGTAGCGCCGTTCCGCCCAGAACAGCTAGCGCAATCAAGCCGGAGGCTAATGGTCGAGCCTTGTAAAAAGCGGCATTCGAGTAAGGGGATGGGACCTGTGCGCCGGTCGATGGGTCTGTGAATGAGTTGCGCTTCATACCTGTGTCACCTCGTGGAAGATGACGAGTAGTCTGAACAACAGAGCCGACGGCGCGCATGGGCGATGGCCCAAAAGAGGATGGGACATGGCCCAAACGCGACCTTTCGTGATTACACGAAGCGAGAAGACGCTATTCTTGATCGCCAGAAAAAGGAGTGCTTCATGCTTAGAATAAAGGTGGGGATCGCTGACGATCATCCGGTGGTGACGCTTGGCGCTGAAAGCGAATTGCGAAAGTACCAGGGGATAGAAGTCGAGTTCGTGTGTTGGGACATCTACACACTATTCAACAATCTCTCAACATTCCGGATCGACGTACTTGTATGCGACTTCGAGTTCGCTGATGACCCGATGCCGGATGGCTTGCAACTGGTATCACGAATTTCCCGAATGTATCCGCAAGTCAAGTTGCTGCTTCTCAGCTCACACACATCGCCGTCTGTCGTATCCGCCGTCATAAATCTCGGAGCTTCCGGATTCATCGGCAAAAATCGAAGTGAGTTTTCGAATCTCGCCCGGGTCGTACGAGAGGTTCACGCGGGTCAGTTATCGGTTCCGGAATCGGTCGCAAAAGAGCTGCTCCAAATCACGCTCAACCGCGCGAAGCCCATCCCGAATCGGCTTACGGATAAGGAAATGACCGTGGCCAGGCTAACGGCGAGCGGCTTATCACTTCAAGAGATTGCCGTCCGCCTTAAACGTAGCCCCAAGACCATAAGTAACCAGAAAATCTCTGCCATGAGAAAGCTGGGAGTGAGAAATGACGCCGAGCTGACGTCAGTACTTCACGATTTAAAATAGATCAAGCACCACGCGAAACCAGCCAATCTTCGAACTGCGCGATAAAGCGCATGAAGCTTGCCGTCAAGTCATCACGCGAAAGAGTGTAGCTACTGGCTTCCAGTACGCGTAATTCATCCGCCATCACGATCCAACCGAGAGACAGGAAAGCGCCTTTGAGCCGATGGGCCTGGCGACGCAATGCGGGACGATCCCCGCTCTCCAAGGCAGAAAGTAGCTTCGTCCGGTCCTTGACCCAAGTCTCCTTCATCACAGCGACGAGCGATGTCTCCGGACGAAAATCTTCGTTGGCGACGTCCGATGTGAATTGCGTCGAAGGAGAGTTGATCTTCAGTCGGCGCAAGGCGATTCGTAAGTCATCAAGCACCACGGGCTTACGCAGGATGTCGTCGAAAAGATCCGCGGCTTCTGGCGTATCCGCGGCTGCCGTGGCGCCGATGATCACGACAGGACGCCCATCCGCACGCAATGCCGCGGCGAGCTCTATCCCATTCAATCGCGGCATCTGGATATCGGTGATCACCACGCTGGAGGGCCTCTCCAGCCAAAGCTTAAGCGCTTCCTCACCGTCGCTGGCGACCCTACAATGGCGCAGGCCCATCGCTCCTAACTGCTGTATGAGCAGCCCACGACTGACGGCATCGTCCTCCGCAATGAGTATATCCAGACCGACCGCGCCAACCTCTAGCGTCCTTGACACACGCACCTTTTTATCGCGGCTTACCCGAGACTGAAAAAGCATGGCAACTTGTCCGGTCGCAACACTCAGCGCACTGTAGAGACTCTCGCGCGACAACGAACTGGCTTCGACTTCGTTATCCAAAACCGAAGGCTGCAAATGGCCTGTAGGTAGAAGCCAGACAATCACGCGTGAACGTTCAAACCGTGACCTCCAGTCCTCTTTGGAAGTCGACGAGCTCAAGGCCACAACGACCAGATCGGTCGGCTCGGAAGTCTCCCGTCGTGCAACCCCGGACCCAAATATTCTCTTGGACACCGCTTCGACCAAGGCATCATCATCGCCGACAATCCGAACTGGAGGCATATTACGAAGAGTGATTTCAGGACGATCTTGCAGAGGCTTGAATGGAAGGGTTAAAGAAAACGTACTGCCCACCCCGAGCTCACTAGTGACGGATACGAATCCTCCCATTCGGCGACAGAGAGTGGAACATACAAAGAGGCCTAGCCCGGATCCCTGGTGACGATCTGCCACGGTGTCTCCGCCCTGGTACATGGGCTGAAAAATCGATGCCTGGAGGTCGACAGGAATCCCGGTACCCGTATCCACCACGTCGATCTGGAAGACCGTTTCGCCCGTGGCCGACTTGGTCAAGAAACAGCTCAAGGATATGAATCCGGATGCCGTGAAGCGCAACGCGTTGCCGATAAGGTTGTTGATGACTTGCGAGAGTCGCTGCGGGTCGATTTCGCATAGTCCATCCAACAGGACGTCTGTGCGACACACCAGCCCTAACCCCGACTTTGCAACAATGGCACTGAATCCTTGGGCACACCGCTCCAAAATGTCGTTCACACAGCCCGGCATCGCCTGGACGGTAAGCGAACCCGCTTCAATTTTGGTGTAGTCGAGAAGATCGTCGACAAGTGTTGCCATGGATGTGAACGAATGACGTGCGATTGCCAGCCATTCCGACTGATCGTGATTCAGATCGCTCTCTGCCAAAAGCTCCAGATAGCCGACCGCGCCATGGAGCGGCGTCCTTATTTCATGGCCAACGATCGCCACAAACAGCGATTTGGCGCGACTGGACTCCTCAGCCTGAATCTTTGCCTGAAGTAGAAGTCGCTCGTTCTCCTTGCGCTCATTGATATCGATCAGGCCCATCAACGTGACCTGTCTACCGGCAAACCTCGTCGATGCAAGAGTCACGCCGATAAAATTTGGACGCCCGTCTTTGTGATGCCATTCCACTTCATGATAGGCGTGCGCTTCTTCCAGCTCAGGAACCTGGATAATCAGGGCCCTGGCTTTTTGGTAAAAATCCTCACCCGTGGCCCCTAGTCCCGACAGGGTCATTCGAGAGGCAAGATCATTTTCCAGGAGCTTCTCGTGTGTTTCGTCGGCGAAAACCGCTATTCCAACAGGCAACGTATCGATGATCGCTTTGGCGAAAGATTGCGACTCGATAAGACGCTCCGCGGTGGAAAAGAGCGGTCGGCTTACCTTTCTATCGATGTATATGGCCGACGACCAAATACCCAGCACAACGGCCAACAAAGCCGTGAGGCCAAGGAGAACCTGCATCTTCAGTGCAGCCAGGATCTCTCGCCACCCGTACACGTGCACAGCGATCCAGTTCGGGCCGTCGATTCGCTGTGTGACAAAGTAGTACTGGCCAACTCGAAACGTCGAGGGTATCGCCGTAGCCGTCCGTAATCGACTTGCGTTGGCCTCAACCTGGGCCAGCAGTTGCGCCGATCGTTCCGTCGTCGGCGGCAGTCCTATCACGGCATATGTATCGCCCTGAAGGAGGAAGTCTCCGGCATTGTCACTTGGATTCGCGGGTCCGAGATGCCTCAATGAGCCCGGGAGGAGTTCGATGACAACCATGAACTGCCGGAGACCTGATTTGAAGATAGGCATGACGACTTGCGCAACTACGTTTTGCGGCAAGGAACTGGTCAGCCAGACTGGGCGACGCTTTTCAAGCGCGTGGCTGTCTCTGGCCCGCATCTCTATTTCGACATCCTGAGTGAGGCGGTCGATAAACGCCTCGGTACCCGACTGTAGCTGCAGCCGTTTTGCACTACTCAAGGGAGGGAACGTGACAAGAAACGACCGATCGATATCGTAAATATACGCAGACTGCTTGTCGTCTGCACGATACCGCTTCACGATAGGTGCCGCAGAAAATTCCCTGGCGAAGTCAACCGCTTCAACAAATCGTGCTCGTCCACCTGATCGGCGGGGAGCGATGATCACGGATCCGCCGGCAACTATCTCTTCATCACTTGTAGTTGCGTCAGTAGGAGAATTTTTGGCAGGTTCCTCCCGCGGACTGGTGGTCGGGATGGTCGAGTATTGACGGACTCCTTCGTAGATGTCCGCGAACTGGATAAGTTGAGCCGACAGTTGGTCGACGAATTTACCGACTTCCTGCGTGAAGCCGACAAATGCTGGTATCTCACGCTGACGGTATTGATCCAACGCACCGCGAACGAAGAGATAGGTTCCGACGACGATGAGAACGGTCAAAGCGGAGGCCGACCCGTAAATGAGCCTCCGAGCATGACGACCAGTACGAGCCATGAGCGCTTTAGGCATAGTCGGAGTCCAGGCTGTTTCAATCGCGCCATCTTAGTGGTTTCAGGCGCAATCCGTTAGCGATCGGTAGGACGATCGAACCTCATCGGCCTTCGGCTGTTGACGAGCCCTAATACAGGTTCACGTAGATCGCGTTGTGCCCTCGGCAGCTATGTTGGCGCACATAGACATGCACCGCAGCCGCGCGGAGAACGACCTAGCAGCTGGGACAATTTGCCTCAATGTACGGAACTTTTTTTTAGGTAGTATGGCTTCGAGAGTGCAGCCTCTTGCTTGCATGGCAACCCCCGCCTGGAAACAAAAAAATCATGGACTGGGTTCCCATACTCTTCATTACGTTCAAGGTGCTGGTTTTTGGCACGGGCATGTTCCTGGCCGTCAAGTGGCATTACGAACAAGGAAAGAAGGGGCGGCACGCCGAGAGGCGCGCGGTGCTGCTCAAGGTCGGCGCAGTGGCCGTCATCTTCATGGTGTTGCTGGCGGGCCTGCTGTTCGCCACCTTCGCCGTGGCCAGGAAACTCGGCTTGACCTGACCATAGCCTGGTGAAGCACGTCCCGGCTCTCCATCGAATCTCCATGAAACGTCCAACGAATCCGGACAATCCCGGCTTATCATGGACCTTTCACGCCATATAGTCCCTGGCGCAATCGACTCCTGGAGCGTTGCTATCCGTACCGTGTCTTCCAGCGACCGTCGATGGTCCTTCAACCCCGCGTCGCTGCTGGCCTCGCCAGGGGGACCATGGCGGCTATTCCGCAAACCCTACAGAGCGATGCAGGGCGCCATCGTCGGCGGCTGGGCCTTACGACGCCCCGTGGCCACCTTGCTGGTCAGCTGCGCCTCGTTGCTCGCCATCTCGGTCCTTACTGTCATGGTAAACCCCGCCCTCGACGGCCCCGGTTCCATCACACCCTTGCTCAGGCTGACCAGCCTGGCGGGGGGAGCCCTGCTGGGAGGACCCATCGCATGGTGCCTCGCCCCTGCCACGGTGCGACGCGAACTGGTGCCGCTGGGGTACCTGATCGCAGGCTGTGCATGTTTCGGTCTCTACCTGTCCGAGCGACCTGCCTCCTGGCTGGTACTCCCGGGCATGGCCGGCGTGGCCTTAGGGGCGACTGTCGTCGGTGCCGCACGGCGTTTGATGTTCGCAAAGCGTGCCATGCCAAGAACCGCCCGTCTTCGCATCGGCCTCTGCGCGGCAACGGCCGGCGCGGCAGCCGGCATCCTGGGCACCCTTGCGATCATCGCGCTGCGCTATGCCAGCCTCATGGAAACCCTTGCCGTCGACTGCGTGCTTCTGGCCCTGGCTGGGACCATCGCCTCGCTCTTCCCGCCCGTGACCCGGACCTGAGCGCCTACGCCACGGCGGCCAGGCGATACCCCACGCCGCGCACGCTCGAGAGCATGCCCTGGATGCCGACGTCCTCGAGTTTCTTCCGCAACTTGCTCAGGTGACTGTCGACGGTTCGTTCCAGGGCGTCGCCTTCGGGCAGGCAAGCCACGCGCAGCTCCGAACGCGAGAAAACGCGGCTCGGTGATCGCGCCATCCGCACCAACAGGCGGAACTCGGTCGCGGTGGTGACGATGGCCTGTCTTGCTCCGCCAGGACAGGCATAAACCGCATGCTGCTCTTCGTCGATTTCGACATCGCCCACCCGAATGATCGCGACCTGTCCCACGGCGGGAAGCGCGCGACGCAGGACAGCTCCCACACGTGCGACCACCTCGGACGGGTTGAACGGTTTGGTGACGTAATCGTCTGCGCCAATACGTAACGCCGATATCTTGTCGGTGTCCTCGTCACGCGCGGTCACCATGATCACCGGGGTATCGCCACGCCGACGCACCTCGGCGAGCACGGCCCATCCGTCGACCTGCGGCATGGAAACATCCAGCAGCAGCAAGTCGGGCTTCAGCGTGGCGTGCAGCATGAGCGCTTCATGGCCATCTCGCGCAACGGTCGTACGAAATCCGTTTCGATTCAGATACGACATCAGGATATCGGCGATGTCGGCGTCGTCTTCCGCAACGAGCACCATGTAATCCCTACGACCACCCCCGACCATTGTCGACTCCTCCGTTACGAGCGGCCTTTTTAGCACAAGCTCCGAGACAGCGCCCATGGCCTTATCTCCATCGAAACTCCATAAAAACCGTCCCTATGCCGGCGGGCGCATCCGCTAGACTTCCCCACAAACGCGAACCAGGTCGCCGGCGGCGATTCAACGAGGGCAAAATCCATGCCGTACCATCTCAAAATCGGTCGCGGACTGATCCTGTGGGCATGTGCCCTGGTCGCCGCCGCGGTGGTGCTCGACTTTGCTTCGTCGTACGCGCTTTACGCCTTGCTCCCCGATCCCACGGCCATTTGCGAAAACGACAGCTGGATTCCCACGCGACCGGAACTGCTCTGGCTGGTACTCACCGCGACCCTGGCCATTGCGTTCGCAGGCCCGGCCGCGCTGCGGCTCTCGCGACGATTCGTGCAACCCATCGACTCACTCGCCGCGGCCATCCGCTGCGCCGCCCAGGGCGACCTATCCGCTCGCGCCATCAAGAAAGGACGACCCTTTGGCGAGATCGCTAGCCTTCTGGATGACTACAACGCACTGGCCGAGCGATGGCAGCAGGCCGACAAGGACATGACCGTCTGGAACGCCGTCATCGCCCACGAATTAAGAACGCCGGTCACCATCTTGCGCGGCCGCCTGCAGGGACTGGCGGACGGCGTCTTCGAGCCTACGTCCGACATGCTCCGCAACCTGGTGCGACATGTCGAGGCCTTGTCTCGCCTGGTCGAGGATTTGCGGGTGGTGAGTCTGGCCGAGGGAGGCCACCTGCGCCTCGATCCGGCCGATGTGGATCTTCGCCAGGCCTTGCTGGACGTGGTGGCGTTCGTCGCGCCCACCATGCCCGACCACATCCTTTCCGTGGATGCCGACGAAACACCCGTCATTGTCCGCTGCGATGCCATGCGCGTGCGGCAGGCCCTCATCGCGCTCATCGACAACGCCAGGCGTCATTCGAATCCCGGAAAAATCACCCTCTCGTTGACATTGCGCGCGACATCGGTCGATATCGGTGTACACGACGCCGGCCCCGGAGTCCCCCCCGAACTACTCACCAGGATGTTCCAGACATTCAGCCGGGGCGAGACGTCACACCCGGGCCGCAGCGGTGGCAGTGGCCTGGGCTTGGCGGTCGTAAGGAGCATCGCGATCGCTCACCATGGCAGCGTGACGTACCACGGAGGCGACGGTGCCGCGGCCACATTCACCCTCACGCTGCCGACAGGTACCACCGCTACCTCCACGCTTCCTCCATCGACGCTCCACGGACCCTCGATGCCATGAGGCGATCCTTGACGGACCTTCGGTCGTCCCGTTGAGGAATGCACATGAACCGTGACGCAGCGCACGCCCCCTGCACCACCCACGCTTGGGGCAAGACGACATGGCATACGCGGCTACCCTGGCTTGCCGCAGTTCTATGGGTGCTGGCCCTCGGCGCGCCGGGGCTCGCCGGTGTGCACGCGGCGGAGGTGGTTCGTGTCGCGGTTTATCGTGGACCCGCGGCATGTTCGGGGTGCGCACAAACCGTCAAGGAATCGATCGAGCGACTGGGCGGACGATATCGTGTCGATTTCGTGGGAGCACGCGAGCGCCAGGACATCTCTCCCGAAACGCTTAGCCACTACGACATCTACGTCCAGCCCGGCGGTGGGCAGGATATTCCCGGTGCGCTTCGCAGCCTGGGCCATCGTCGGGTGGACGCGATACGCAGCTTCGTCCGCCGTGGCGGACGCTATCTGGGCCTGTGCATGGGAGCGTACCTCGCCGACTCGTCGAACCTCGGGCTGATCGACGACGATCTGGACTCCGAAGTCGGCAGGACGGGATTTGAAGCCGACACCATCGACGACTATGCCGTCGACACGTGGTGGCACGGTCGTCGTAACAGTGTTTTCTATCAAGACGGCCCCTATTTTCCCGCAACCAGTACATCGTCGGGCTTCCGAGCGATCGCGACCTACGCGAACGGCGACATCGCCGCCGCGCGCTACGACGTCGGCCATGGACGCGTGGTATTGACCGGTCCACATCCGGAAGCCGACGAGACCTGGTTCGACGAGGCAGACATTCCTCTCGAACGCATGCCGCAGGACGATCTCGTCAAGGTGCTGATGCAGGAACTGGGTTACTGAAGCGCCGAAGTACGAACGGCGATACCATGCACTTCTGCATCGAGGAGACAGACGTGGAACGCATACTGGTGGTGGCCTACCGACCCAACGCTGGCAAGCGGGAAGAACTTCTGGCGTTCCTGGCGGCACAGCATCGAAGAGGCCGGGAGCTGGGCCTGCTGGACGACATTCGCCCGCTGTTGGGCGAGGGTACGCATGGCGAAATCGTTTACATCGTTACCCTGCGATCCGGGACGGACGTCGACCGACTGTGGGAAGACCCTGTGTTTCAGGATCTCGATGCGAGCCTGTCCATGATTGCCCGCATGGTCCCCCTGCAGACCCTTGACGAAGCAGCCGCATCGTACATGGATATGGCATCCCTACCGGTTCATGGCGGCACCGATATACCCCGCTAGGCGGACGGTCGGTGCACCAGCGTGCCACCGCGCAGGGGTGTCCGAACCATTCCCATCCGCCTGACGATGGGTTACAACGTCGCCCTTCCCCGTTGCCGAGCATCATGAATACCGAGAGCCTTCCTCCCATCGCGGTAGTGATCGAACCGCGCGCCACACTGGCCGATACCGTCGCCGATGCCCTGCGGAAGCGCGGCTACGAGGTATATGTGGCATCGACGCACTCCGGGGGCGCCAAGGCCGTGATCGCCGATGCCCAGGTGGACTTCCTCATCGCCGCCGTGCCGGCACCGGGTGAGGATCGCAGCGGTGCCTACCTTGCCGATGCGAGGGCTCGAAACACGGCACTGAAAACGGTGGTCATGCTCTCGGATCTGCTGGAGGACGCTACGGACGCGCCCGTGGGCGCCATCAAGCTCGTCAAGCCATTCACCGTGAACATACTGGAAGAAGCCATCGAGCAGGCCATCAACATCGTCCTGTGAGTCGACCCTGGAGGGGATGACCCTGGAGGGGATGCAGTCCACAGGAAACGATGCGCAAATTCCGGCCATACGCCGAAATTTGACGACTGCTTCGCAATCGCCATGTCAACTATGGGCTGTCGAAACGTAGGAAACGAGACATGGAGCGGATGGTGGGCGACTGGATACTCGAAACGACCGAAATGGCCGAAGGCGCCATTGCCATGAACCGTGCCCTGCTGGATGCCGATCTCCAGGAAGCACGCTTCCGGGCCAAGCTGCTCCAGTTTCAGGCGGTCGCCAGCGGGGACGAGACACTACAGAACGCCACGGGCCTGGTCGTCAGGTTGCTCGGCCCGCCGGGTTCCGCGCCGGGCTGGGGTTGCGGCGCCGCGATGCTGGCCGTGAGCACCCGCCTGGGCGACCGACTGGCAGAACACGTGGCCTGATGCTATGCGGTGCCATCGCGCATCGCGGTCCCGGATGCGCCGTTATTCCTGGTGTATGTCGAGCCATTCGACAATACGTGACACCACGTCCTGCTCGATACCGTAGTAACCATGCGGCGTCAGCGAACCGCACGCCTTGCCGGATTTAGCCGTCCCACCGGCCACATTAAGCACGCGAACGTCGGGGCTGGCGGACATGGCCGCAGCAATCCGCGGGGCAGCATCGGGCGGCGCCACGTCGCAACGATCGTCACGGTTGGCGACCACCAGCGCGGGAACCCGCACATCCTGCGGATCGGCGCTGAACACCGTTTCGCCACTGCCGCCCATCACGGACACGGACTCGGTCAGCACGACACCTGACACGCTGCCGCGCTTCGCATGGGCCGCCCCGTTCATGGCGGCGATCGAACCCTGGCTGGTGCCCAGGAGAAACACCGGCCCACCCAGGTTCTTCTGCGCGAAGGCGACAAGGTCGGCGACCAGACCAGCGTATCGGGGCGAACTGCGCATGCCGCGCAGGTTGGCACGATCCACGGTATCCGGAATGACCACCGAATAGCCACGGCTCGTCCACAGCGCGCGCGTGCGGACGACGAAGTTGTGGTCGTGACGCAGGTCGCCATCGCCCTCCAGACCCACGTCACCCGCGCCACCGGGGAACATGACGATCGTTCCCTTGGGGTGCTCGGCCTTAGAGGTCAACACGCGCTGTGTCTGACCGGTGGACAGCCGCAGGTTCGCCACCATGTCATCGGCCCGCACGGGGCCGGACAAGGCGGCGATGGCGAGGCACGCCGCGGCTAGCAGCGATGCCGTGGAAGTCTTGAAGTCGGTCATGTCTCGGTCCACCCGTGTACGGGCCATCCCCCATTCTGCGCCCGTGAGACTTTCCCGTGGCTTGCTGCCCCAGGGCTCAGAACTCGCGCCACATGGCATCCGCCGGCAGGGCGGCCACGGTTGCGCTCGCGCGTTGCGGCGACGGTGCGATGGCGACGGCGACGGGGATCCGCTTGCCCTCGCCTTCCGCCTGGCTGGCCCGCGTCGTCTCGTTGGCAAAGCGGAAGACGGCCACCTGTTTCATCAACGCGTCGGCCAGTTCACTGGCCTGCTGGCTGGCCGCACTCGCCTCTTCGACCAGGGCCGCGTTTTGTTGCGTGACCGAGTCGAGATCGGTGACGGCCTGGTTGACCTGGTCGATACCGGCTGCCTGCTCCGCGTTGGCGGCAGCAATTTCACCGATGAAGGTAGCGACCTTGACGGCACCCGACTCCATCTCGGCCAGTGCCTGCGCCGTGCGCGTCACCAGGGCGACGCCTTCACTGACCCGGTCGCTACTCGTGGCGATCAGCGACTTGATGTCCTTGGCCGCCACGGCGCTTTGCTGGGCAAGGCGACGCACTTCGGCCGCCACGACCGAGAAGCCCCGGCCTTGGTCGCCGGCGCGTGCTGCCTCGACGGCGGCATTGAGCGCGAGCAGGTTGGTCTGGAACGCGATCTCGTCGATGACGGCGACGATCCCTTCGATCTTTCCGCTCGCGACGCTCGCACGATCCATCGCACTGCTCGTCTCGCCGGCCAGCACGCGCGTGGACACCGCTTTCTCCGTCAGCACCTGGGCAAGGTTGCGCGCCGCCGAAGCGCTGGTGGCGTTCTGCCGCACCGAGGCCGTCATCTCCTCCATGGACGCAGCCGTTTCCTCGAGCGACGACGCCTGCTCCTGGGTCCGCGACGAAAGCTCGTCGTTACCGGCGGCAATGTCCCTGGCGGCGTGACTGACCTGCTGGGCGTTGTCCCTGACCGTCCGGACGATGCCGGCCAGGGTCGTGTCCATGGTAGCCAGCGACCGCAGCGTGTCGCTGACCTCGTCCCTGCCCTGCACGTCCAGCTCGTGGCCCAGCTCACCCTCGCTGATGCGGCTGGCCAGCTCACGGGCTCGGACCAGGGGACCCATGACGGACCGCGCAAGCAACACGCCGGCAACGATCAGGACGATGAGCGAGGCGATCACCACGACGGTCACCGCCGTCATGACCTCGTGTTCCCTGCGAGCGGCCGTCGCATACGCTTCGGCCGCAGCGTCGATGTTGATCTTGACGATGGCATCGATCGCCTTGGACTCCTCTCCGAACGCCGGCCCCATCGTTCCCAGCATGAAGTCGACGGCGGCGGTGTGTTGTCCGGCGGCCATGAGCGGTTCGAGCTTGTCCTTGAGGACACGGGCCCGGGATCGTGCCGCGATGAATGCCCTGGCAGCGACGTCCTCGGCGGGCGAGCTCACCATGGCCGGGTAGTAGTGTGACCAGGCCGCATCCATCTTTCGCACCGCTTCCGCGTTGGCCGCCTGTTCTTCCGTCACCGCCTCGACCGTGCCTTTGAGCAGCGCACGGTTCAGCCCGGTGCGCGTTTCGTTGAACAGGTTCCGGACGGTTGCCACATCGACAATGGGCAGAAGCGAGGTCTGGTAGATCGCGTTGAGCTGGAGGTCGGTCTCGCGCAGTGCATAGAGACCGCCGGCACCCAGCCCGAAAGCGACGAGGACGGCAACGCTGACGAGCAGGACGATACGCTGGCGAATGGTCATGAAGAGGGTCGGCTCCTAAAGGTTTCCCCCTTAACGGCGACGCCGCGCACCCCTGAAGACAATTCGTTTAAATTGGCAATAACGATTTATTTGAAGTTCAATCTAACGTAAGCCCGGTGAAAGGTATCGTTCATCCTACCGTCGGCAGGGAAGCGCATAGGCCCACAACCATCGCGGCGGCTCTGGCGCAAGTTTTTGCGCCACATCCGCGTAGCGTGTGTCCAGCAAGCTGGCCGACCAGTACAGCGCGCGAGCGTTGCCTGTATCCCACGACCCGGAGAAACCCGGAAGCCCCGCCTTGGCGCGCGCGGCATCGAACTTCACTGACGAATGCACGAACTCTTCGTGGCTGCGCTTCCCTTCCGCATACGGCAGCAGCCAGTCGAGTCCGGCCGCGAGCGTCTGTCCGTCATGGCCGGGCAAGCGCAACCAATCCTCACCGCGCGAGCGCGCGGCCACCGCTGCCAGGGTCAAGGGCTCCAGGTCATAGGTGACGTAATGCAGCGCATCGCGCTCGGCGAAATCGATGACTTCCCCGCCCGGCTTCATGTTGATCGACAGCTGCCGGACGAAGGCCGCACGCGCACGCGCGAAAAGCGCATCGTCGTTTACCGCCACAGCCGCCAGCACGGCCAGCTTCACGCGATGGCTCTGCCAGTTGTTGCTCCAGATACCATGCGGATCGCCCACGTGCGAATCCATCTGGTCCAGGTAGCCGCTGCCGAGGCGACGAATGAAATCGCGGGTTTGGCGGGCGACACCGGCGGGAAGATCGGGCGCGGTCAATCGGTACGCGGCGATGAGATGACCCAGGCCGGTCTCGTCGATGGGATCGAACGATGGCCGGTACACGCGTGTCCATGCGTCGAGATACGTCGCCAATCGATCCAGCGAGGCACGATCCCGCGTGTTACGCCACGCCAGGGCAAGATCGAGCATGTAGCCGAAGTCGCGCACGGCGGCGGCGGAGGCGTCGTGGATGCCGGTGTGCGGCAGCGTGCCCTCGGTATGGATCACCGGCATGGCCTGCGGCCTGTCCGCCGGCGCGGCGGCAACCGCGTGCGCCAGGGATGCCGCGGATGGCGGTGGCGCGGCAAGGCACAGGGCGGGGCTGGACGTGGCAGCGGTAGCGGTAGCGAGCAACAAGGCAGCGATCATGGCCGGAAACCTTACATGTCATCGATACGGAACACGGAAGCTGCAAGGAGTACCGGCCGGCCCCTTTCATCCCCCTTACGTCAGCACCATGCGCGGCACGCAAAAAGCCGCAGGCGCGTCGAGTAGACGCGCCTGCGGCTTCATGCAAGAACGGAAGGGATCCGTTGTCTCAAAACTCGCGCCACTGCCCGGCAGCAAGCGCGGGCTGGGCGACCGCCACCAGCGCGGCTTCCCGGACGGTGCTTGCCACGGGTGCCTTGACCGGCCGGGCCGTCGTCACCGCCGCGGGGGCGGAGCTCTGGACCGTAGCGGCATCCGCCAGCTTGAAGAAGGACACCTGGCGCGTCAGTTCCTGCGCCAGTTCCAGCGCCTGGCGGCTGGCGGCACTGGCTTCCTCGACCAGGGCGGCGTTCTGCTGGGTCACGTCGTCGAGGGAGGCCACGGCGACATTGACCTGCTCCACGCCGGCGGACTGCTCCTGCGAGGCGGAGGAGATCTCGTTGACGATGTCGGCGACCTTGGTCGCGCTGCTGCCGATCTCCACCAGCGCCTTGCCGGTACGGTTCACCAGGTCCGAGCCCGTGCTCACACGCTCTACCGTCGTGCCGATCAAGGTCTTGATGTCCTTGGCGGCCGACGCGCTGCGCTGGGCAAGGTTGCGCACTTCCGCGGCCACGACCGCGAAGCCGCGGCCCTGTTCGCCCGCACGCGCCGCTTCCACGGCCGCGTTCAGGGCCAGAAGGTTGGTCTGGAAGGCGATTTCGTCGATCAGCACCGCGATCTCACCGATGTTCCGGCTGGCCTCGGTGATCTGCTTCATCGCTTCCACGGCTTCCTCGGCCACCGCGCCGCCGCTCTTGGCTTCGTTGCGCAGGCCCTGGGAAATCTGCCGGGCGAGCGCGGCGCCCTCCGCGTTCTGCTTCACCGTGGAGGACATCTCCTCCATCGACGCTGCCGTTTCCTCGAGCGAGGACGCCTGCTCCTGGGTGCGGTTGGACAGGTCGTCGTTGCCGGCCGAGATGTCACGCGCCGCGTGTTCGACCTGCAGGGCATTCTCACGCACGGAACCCACGATGCGCGCGAGGTTTTCGTCCATGGTGTGCAGCGCGTTGAGCATGCGGCCCAGGTCGTCGCTGCGGCTGACCGCGAAGGACTCGCCCAGGTGGCCTTCCGCGATGCGCGTCGTGACGGAAGAGGCGCTTTCCAGCGGGGTCAGGATGCTGCGCACCAGTACGGTGGCGACACCGATGATGGCCAGGATGGCGAGCAGGCCGCCGCCCAGCAGGATCACGTTGGTACGCGCACGCGTCGCCGTGGCTTCCGCCGAACGCTGATCGAGGAGGGCCGTCTCGGCACCCACGAACTTGCCCAGCAGGTCGCGCATCTCGTCCATGTGCGCCTTGCCCTTGCCCTGACGCTCGAAGGCGAGCGCTTCCGGGCTGGACCCACCCGACGCGGCCTGCTGCTTCTGCAGGGCGATCACCGGGTCGATGGCGCCGGCGATCCACGCGCGATAGCCCGTGTCGAGGTCGGTAAGACGGCGCTGCTGCTCCGCATTGTCGACGGTGAGGCTGCGGAGCTGGCCGAACGCGTCCGCGTAGGCCGCCTGGCCATTTCGCAGCGGCTCCAGCGACGCATCCTTGCCGGTGACGAGGTAACCCCGTTCGCCGGTCTCGATGTTGACCAGGGCGTTGAGCAGGGAGCCCTCCACGCGCAGCACCTGGTTCGTGTGCAGGTCCATGCGCGTGCTCTGGGCCATGGCCTGGAGCGCGCCGTAGACGATACCGACGAGCACGATCACCACGAGGGCGATCGATGCAAAGCCGCCGAAGATCAGCTTGTTTCGTGATGCGAGTTTGAAGAGTTGCATGGTGCCCCCTGGGCAGACTGAGCGCAGGCCACGGATCTGGCCGAAATGCCGACAAACGCGGATTGCGTGAGCAAATCCTGGCCCGTTCCCTGGGACGCCACCGGCCGTATGAACGTTATCGGCAGAATTCACCGCGCCTTGACGATAAATACGCATAACCGGCAAATTCGCCATTTATGGTTGCCGAAAAAGTCCATTCGGCCGCGCGCTTCGCGCCCGGATCGCACCGACTTGCCACGGGTGGGTTGCCATTGCCTGATGTCGCGGTCGGGCCGTCCAGGGGCCAGCCCCCTGGGCGCACCGGCTGCCCTGGCCGTGATCGGGCCGTCGTCTTGTCGACGATTTGGCCACCTGGGTACCATGCGGGATGCCCGCCTCCACCGACCTCGCCCCGACGACACGCGCATCGGGGACACCGGCCGACACACGCCCGCGCAGCCTCGTGGCGGCCTGTCTCGCGCACGCGCTGCACGACGGCTACACCGACGGCCTCTACGCGTTTCTCCCCGTCTGGCAGGCCCAGTTCGGCCTGTCGTATGCCGCCCTGGCTCTCCTCCGTTCGCTTTACTACGCCACCATGGGTGGCCTGCAGATGCCGGCCGACCGCCTTCTGCGGACGGCCTCCCCACGCACGGCGCTGGTGCTGGCCACGGTACTTGCCGCCATCGGGATGGCGGTGATGGCGTCGCCGACGGGCTTCGCCGGGCTTTGTCTGGGGCTGGTCATCGCCGGCATCGGCTCCAGCATCCAGCACCCACGGGCGTCCACGCTGATCACCGACGCCTATGGCGCGGGATCGCGCAAGCCGCTGGGGATCTACAATTTCTCCGGCGACCTGGGCAAGGCCATCCTGCCCGCCATCGTCGCGCTGCTGATTCCCCTCGTGGCGTGGCGCCCCGTGCTCGTCCTCATGGCGATCCTCGGTGCAGGCGTCTCGATGGCGTTGTTCGCGCTGGCACCCGGGGCGCGGGCGGACAGGGACAGGTCATCCACCGCACGTCACGGCGAACGTCGCAACGGCTTCGGCGTACTGATGGCGATCGGCGTCCTGGATACCGCGACCCGCATGGGCTACCTGCTCTTCCTGCCGTTCCTCGTCCACGGGAAAGGCGGCGATTCCCCGATGGTCGGCCTGTGTCTCGCGCTGGTTTTCATCGGTGGTGCGCTCGGCAAGGCCACGTGCGGCTGGCTGGGCGACCGCGTGGGCGTGGTCGGCACGGTCATGCTGACGGAAGCGGCGACGGCGGGTTTCATCGTGGCGACGCTGGTCACGCCCCTGTGGGCTACCCTCGTGCTGCTGCCGCTGCTCGGCATCGTACTGAACGGTACCTCTTCCGTGCTCTATGGCACGGTACCGGAGCTATCCGACGGCGATACCGGTCGGGCCTTCGCCCTCTTCTACACCGGCGTCATCGGCTCGGGCGGCATCGCACCCATCCTTTACGGCCTCATCGCCGACCACAGCAGCCGCGTCGTCGGCATGATCGCCGCGGCAGGCACCGCCCTGGCCATCCTGCCGCTGGTACGGCGGTTGCGCCCCCACCTCATGACACCGATCGGCCGCGCCTGACGCTACAGGCCGATCGTGTCCCAGAACGCGCAACCCACCCGCGGCACGCCCTCGTCCACCGGGGTTAGCGACGGCCCGTAGAGCACGTTGGCCGGCGCGCCCTCCGGCGTGCCATCCAGGCGGCCGGTGCGCGCGAAGGTGGCCCAGTCCTTCTGCATGCGGTCGGACAACGCCTGCTGCGCCGGGCTGAAGCGGGCGGGGTCCGCCAGTGCCCAGCGGGTCTGGAACAGGTACACGATCTCGGACGCGTGGTACGCGCCCAGGTCGGCCTTGCGCGACAGCGCGAACGGCGCCTGCGGGTCCGTGAACGCGTAACGCCAGGTCGGCGTGGCGCGGGCCAGCATGGTCGACAGCGACAGCGTCGGGCAGGCGAAGACGCCATCGGTCACGGCCGCCGCATACGCGTCACGCAACGAGGGATACCGCGCGGCCGGGTAGGCCCTGGCCACCGCGTCGGCGTGAGCGCCGAACGTGCTGGCCATGCGTGCGTCGTAATCGCGGCGGTCACTGAGCTGGCCCAGCTTGCCGAGCAGGAAACCGAAGAGCCGCCCCTCGTCGGCGTTGTTGCCGATGAGCACCGGCACGTGGGCGAAGTGGCCCCGGGAGAACGCCTCGCGCGGTGCTTCCGGAAGCACGCTGTCGCCGGCGATGAAGTTCCATGCGTGCGGTCCCAACACGCCGCGCGAGGGGGCCAGCGCGGCATTTACGCCGCGCGGTGACAGGCGCCGCAGGCAGGCCACGGCATCCGCCCCCGTGCAGCCGAGCGCAGCCGCGTAGCGCACACCGCCCGCGTCGGCGTCGGCCACCGGCACCGTCGACTCATTCAGCGTGCACGGGCCGCTCTGTACGATCGCGCGCTGGAACAGGCCCCGTGCGCCCGGTGCCACCAGCTGCGCGCAAACGCTCCATGCGCCAGCGGATTCGCCGAACAGGGTGACGTTGCCGGGATCGCCGCCGAACCGGGCAATGTTGTCGCGCACCCAACGCAAGGCGGCCTGCTGGTCGAGCAACCCGAGGTTGGCCGCACCGCCGGCCTCGGCACGCAGCGCCGGATGGGCCAGGAAGCCCAGGGCCGCCAGCCGGTAGTTCACCGCCACTGTGACGACATCCTGCCGGCGTGCCAGCACGCTGGGGTCGTATTGGCGGTTGGCACCGAGCACGAGCGCACCGCCATAGATCCACACCATCACCGGCTTGCGATCGCCGGGCTTCGCGGTCGACGGCGTATAGATATTGAGGTTGAGGCAATCCTCGTCGCCGATCACCAGCCAGTGGCTCGCCTTGCCGGTCTGTGCGCCGGGGCTGAGGTTCTGCACGCACTGATGGCCAAGCGTCGCGGCATCGCGCGGCGTTTGCCAAGGCACCGCCGGCAACGGCTCACGCCAACGCAGGGCGCCGACGGGCGCACGCGCATAGGGGATGCCGAGATAAGCCTGCCCCTCCGCCGAGGTCACGCCAATCACGGGCCCGCTCGCCGTCATCACCGTCGCTGCGGCATGCCGGTCCGCACGGGTGATATGCGTTGCCGCACCCGGTGGCGCACGGCAGCCGGCAACGGCGAACATCACCAACAGCGGAAGAAGCCATGAACCGGAGCGTGGCATCGCGGTACGTTCCTGGAAAACGAAGGGCGCGAAGCTATACGCGACGACCCGGCGACGCGATGTGAACGATCTTCACCCCATCCACGCCGAGCAAGCCGGCGAGCGGCACCTTCGCCGTGGTCTGCCGCGGGCTCACGCCCAGCCCGTTGCTGCGCAGCATGTCGAGCAACCGCTCCGCCAGCGGCATCACCATGTGCCGTCCCCAGCAGCGCTCCGAGGCATGCCCGAACGGCAGGTAGCCCGGATGGTTATCGGGGTCGAGGTCGTTCCACCGCTCGGGACGGAAGACGTCCGGATCGTCCCAGAGGGCGGGATCGCGATGGCTCACCAGCGGCAACACCAGCACGTCGTCCTTCTCGCCGATGCGGGCATCCAGTGCTGCGTACTCCGGTGAAGCGTTGCGCAGGATGTTCCACGATGGCGGGAGCAATCGCATGGACTCGTGGATGATATTCACGTTCGAATCGCCATCGTCGAAGGGCGCGCCGAGCCACATCGCATTGGCGACCAGCGTCGAGATGGTGAAGCAGACCGGCGCGACGGTGCGCCGGTAAAGCCCCATGGCATAGCGACGGTCGTCATACGTAGACGCCTGCGCGGTCAGCGAGGCGATCGCGGAGGCCTCGGGGCCCAGCTTGAGCGACGACAGCGCACCCGTGACGATGACCGCCCACGTCAGCTTCGGCGTGAGCTCGAGCACGCGGTCCATGAGGAAGCGCAAGCGAAGCGGATCGTGACCCAGCAGCATGTCCCGCAGGTAGACATGACCGACGCCCGGCCACTCGCCGGTGAAGTCCACGCCGGTCGGTACGGGCTCCTTTAGGGCCAGGCGGACGTCGCGACCCACGGCCTGCATCAGCTTGGCCGCGTCGGTACGGGGGATGGAGCGGCCGTGCAACGGCTTGAAGGTGGGTCGCTCGAACTCGGTGGCATAGCGCGCGGCGAGCACGCGGTCCATGATCTCGGGGCCGGCGACGCCGACGGTGGTCGCGTCCAGCCGGAACACATCGCTGCCGCGATGCTCCTGCAACAAGGCTTGCAGCCTCGGTGCGAAGACGGTCGTCCTGGCATGCTTGCCGATAGCGGGCATACGTCTCCCTACATGTCGCAAGGAAGGACCGCACCTTTGGCTGGATGACACGCCTGTGCCCGGTACGGCCCCGCTCGTCGACGGCGTTCCGCTAGCGGAACGCCGGTGGGACGGTCAGTACCAGATGTACCAGGCGTACGACTTCAGGCTTTTGTTCGGCGTGAGGATGTTCTTGAGCGCGAAGAGAGCTTTCATGGGTATCACCTCCGGTCGTTCGGGACCCGTGTGGGCCATCGAAGGCATGCGGGATCGACCGACCCCGCAACACCGTCCCGTTTCCATACTAGCCGGGCCATCCGCAGTGTGCGGCCGGCCCGGCGTGTGGACGTCCGAAATGTGACCCGGTTTGCAGAAGCGTCAGCCGTGCCGCAAGACGGGCTCGTGTGTTCTTACGGAAGGATCTCGCCTTCGTCTTCGCCGTTCCACCACGTGATGCGAATGGCATGCACCTTCAACAGCACGATGCCCGGCGTGTCCACGCCCTGCTCGAACCAGCGTTCCAGCTTGTCCTGCCAGTGCTGCTGGAGCACCGACTTCTCACGGATCACCTGTGCCCTGCCCTCGACCGCGACGAACAGCGGCGGCTTGCCGAGCAGCGACTTGGATCCGGTGAACGACAGCGCGACATGGTCATTGGCTTCGATCTCGCGAACCACATGGGTGTCTTCATAGGCGAAGAACCAGCTGTCACCGTCGTACTCCACGTCACCGTTGTTGCTCATGGGACGGCCGGCGATCTCGCCGGATGAGGTGAAGGTCTGCAGCATCGCAAAGTCGATGTCGGCCATCTTCTTGGCAAGCTCGGGAAGCGTCATCGTCGTCATGGTGGGTCTCCTGGTGAAGCTGGCAGACTGCGTCACCCCACCGGAGGGGAACGTGAAGGATGTGCGGTTTACGGCTCGACCAGGGCGGTCGATCCGTAGGCCCGGTTCATGGCCTCCTGGAACGCGTTCATCTGCTCGTTCACTTCCTTGGAAAGCGATCCCTTCTGCATGATCTCGACGGATGCATGCGAGTAGGCCATGCTCAGCTTGAAGTTCTCCTTCTGCAGGGCTTCCTGCTCGGAGACGTCCTTGGCCTTCAGGTACTTCGCGTAGTTCTCGCGCAGCGGCAGGCTGAGCTGCTGCACTTCCGCGTTGTCGATCGGCGGCAACGTGGACGGCAGGATCGTCACCTTGCGCACCACCGGCGGGGCATCCTTCTGACGGTTTGCCTCGAAGTCCTTCTTGGCATCGGGGTTCTTCCCGAGGAAGGCGACGATGAAATCCTTGGCGCGGAACACCTTGTTGTGCACCGTGTTGTTCGAGCCATTCTCATGTTCCACGACGCTGTCCGGCAGTTCCTCGTCCACGCCGTAGGTCCAGTCCTTGTCGATGAACAAGTCGCTGGACTGCCTCATCGTGCCTTCGAACGTCACGCCTTCCAGGACCACCTGGTCCAGCTTGCCCGTGTAGCCCGGCGAGGTCGAACCCACCTTCTCGAAGCTCTGGCGATAGATCACGTAATCGCTGAGCGTGGGATTGATGATGCCGCCACGGCCGCGGTAATAGGAGATGAACTTGATGTCGCCCACGACATCACCCTTCATCGTGTGCTCGCCAGCGTCCAGCGAGAGTTCCTTGTCCTCGTGCGGCGCCACCTCGTAGGTCTTGCCGTCGATGGTGAGCGACAGCGGCTTGTCGGTCGGGTTGTCGATGGCATAGTCGGCACTGCGGCCGCTGCAGCCGGCAAGCAGGGCCACGAGGGCCAGGGGCAGGTAGCGTTTTTTCATGAGACGGACTCGCTCGTTACAGGGGAATGGGAAGGAGAAGAAGAAGGCGTTGCACGGTTCGCGTGCCGCAAGGCTTCGTGCAGTTCGTCGGTCAGCGCCCGGGTCAATGCCTGCCAGGGCAGGATGCCGTGACAGGCATCGGTGGCCGCCACGACGGGTGATCGCCCGGCCGACGCCTCTCGTAGGGCGGCGTCGAGGGACACGTCGAGCGCATCGAGTCGCTCGGCAAGCACCGGGTGCGCGTCGAAGGGATGGGCCATGCGCTCGTCGCCCAGATCGGTCAGCGGCGAGCCCTGGATGCTGAGGCGCAGCTGCTCGACGATGTCCTCGCCGGCCTGGACGGAGCGGTCGATCGTGGCCAACAACGCATGCAGTCGGGTTTCCAGCAGGATCGCGCGCGTGAGGCCGACGGCAAAGGCCGGCGCGCCCACCAGCGCCGCACCGGCCTTGTCGGCCTCGTGCTCCCTCACCCGGCTCCAGTGACGCTCCACGGCACGAAACCGATACAGCGCATACATGGCCACCATGCGTCCGGGCCTGAGAAAAACCTTGCCGATCCAGTTGTCGTGCTCGTACTCGGCCAGCAACATCACCCGCCGCTCGAACCCGTGGTAGATCGGCGCGAAGCGTTCGCTGTAGGCCAGGTCCTGGCCACTGAAGTGCGCCATTTCGTGGGCGACGATGCCGCGCAGTTCGTCGGCCGCCAGCCACGGCAGGTGCGCCGCGCACAGATAGAGCGTGTGCCCGTGCAACTCGCCCGCATGCGTGGCGCGGATGGTTCCGGAGGTCACGAAAAAACCATCCAGTAATCCGACGGCGATGTGATCCAGGCGGGGAGCGCCCAGCGTGGCGGCCACGTCGTCGGTCATGGCCCAGAACGCGGGGGCATCTTCACGCGTGAGGCAACGTGCAAGAAGGTGCATGGGCTGCGCCGCGAAGGGCAGCGCCTCCGCACGGGCACTGGACACCGCGACCCAGATCATGAAGGCGGTGAACACCGTGAACATCGTCATGATGACGCCGAAGCGGATGTCGTGGCTGACGAATCCCCAGATCAGCATCGAACAGCTGCCCGCGGCAAATGCCGAGCCCACCGCCAGCAGTTGCCAGGTCAGCAACCGCGGAAGGCGCGCGTGCCACTGGGCGAAGGCATGCACCAGGATGTCGCGGGACTGCATGCCCTTCGTCGCCAGGCGGTGGGTCATGACGATGCCCACCGCGCCCAGCACCGCACCGAGGAACGCCAGCGCAATGCACGCCAGCGACGCCATGCCGGCCGGCGGGAAACCCAGCAAAAGGCCATATTGGGCGAGCCCGGCAAGGCACAGCAGGAGGGGAACGCCCACCACGGCATGCCAGGGCGCGCGCAGCACCGGATGGGACATCGTCAGTGCGCCATGAGGCCCTGGTAAGCAGGGGTGCGTCGATCGATCCGTTCCGCCAGCACGGCCAGGAACAGGTCGGCGCTGAACAGGCACAGGTAATCGAACGCGTGGACCAGCTTGCCCTGCTCGTCGAGGAGCCTGACCTTGCCGTCGGAACCGACGCCCTCGATGCGATGGATACGCTCGAGGGGAATGGTCGTGCCTTGCACTTCGATACGGGTGGCGTCGAGATCCAACGCATGGGCATCGACCTTCAGCATCCCGCCGATCAGGCGCTTGGTCAGCCGGGTGCTGCGATCGATCGCGTGGAACCGCACGGCCTTGCCCGCATCGATGGCGGCGAGCGCCACCGGCAGACGCGCGACGACCTGGCCTTCGACGATCGCGGCGCGCAAGGCGAACGAGTTGCGGCGATTGTCCAGCACGTCGACCCAGGGATCCTGCAACGAGCGCCGGAAAGCCAGGGCGTTGATGATGCCGCCCGCATAGCCGCCCGTGCGGAACAGGTAGACGTCGGCCATGTCGACGAACGGCACGGACTCGACCTGCGCCGTGCCGCGCCGGTGGACGGCCACGCCGTGCTCGTGCAGGGCCAGTTCCGTCTTCAGCGCCGTCAGCTTCCAGCCCAGCAGCATCAACACCCCGACGACCACCATGCCGACGGACACGCCGATCAGCAAGGGCAACTTCGTCGGATCGACACGGGCCCCGCTCATCAGCGCCAACGGGATGACTGCACTGCAAAGCAGGAAGACGATGGCGGAAAGCAGCGGCACGATGGCCGTCCGCGAGCGGCCATGGCGGCTGACCAGCGGTCCGAGGTCTCGCGTGGCCTGTTCGGTGTGTGGCGTCATCTGGCGTCCTTTCCTCGGTACGACGATTTATCGAGGCCGGCACGCTAGCACGGATCGTAAGTTTTTATCCCCCGCCTGTTGCCAAAAACTCATGTAACGCGCGTTACATGGTGCATCACGCCGCTTCGCTTTCCAGCACGAAATAGGCGACTTCGCGGCGAAGGATATCCGCACTCTCGCGCATGGCATGACTGGCGGACGTGGCGTGCTCGACCAGCACGGCGTTCTCCCGCGTGGTCTGTTCGATACCGCGTATCGCGCCGTCGATACGGGCGATGCCCTCGCTCTGACCACGCGTCACGTCCATGACGGAAGCGACCAGGTGGCTGAGCAGGGCCACGCGCTCCGCGATGCCGTGCAGCACCTCGCCCGCGCGATCCACGGAGGCCACGCCCGCCTGCACGGCCTCGTCGCTCGCGGCGATCAGGCCACGGATATCGCCAGCGGCCGATGCACACCGCTGCGCGAGCGCGCGCACTTCCGCGGCCACCACGCCGAAACCGCGCCCGTGCTCGCCGGCCCGAGCGGCCTCCACGGCGGCGTTGAGCGCCAGCATGTTGGTCTGGAACGCGATCTGGTCGACCAGATCCAGCATCTCGCCCATGCGTTCGCCGGCGCGCTGGATCTCGCGCATGTTGCCCACCGCGGCCCGTGCTACGCGATGCCCCTCGTCGGTCATGCTGCGCGCGTCGACCACGGCGTGGTTGGCCGCCGTGGCATGCTCGATGCCCTGGGTCACGGCTTGCGCCATGTCGGACATGGACGCCGTGGTCAGGTCGACATGGGCCGACTGCACACGCGTCTGCGCGTTGAGTGCCTCGTTGCCGTCGGCAATACCGGAAGCGGCCTGCGCGACATGGCCAGCACGGTCGCGCACCTGGGTCACCACGTTGCCCAGCTGCGCATCCATGGCCGCGAGCGAGGTCAGCAGGGCACCGATCTCGTCGTCGCGGCCGATGTCGATGGGCGTGCCCAGGGTGCCGCCAGCGATCGACGCGGCGACCTCGGCGGCCTGGCCGAGCCGGCGACCCAGCGCGCGGATGATCGCGATATCCATCACGCTCGCGATCAGCAGCGCGAGGCCCAGCAACATCGCCGAGAACACGCCGCCGCGTGCTATATCCGCATGCTGCGCGGCCGCTGCCGTCTTGCCGTTGTCCAGGGCCAGGGCGAAGAGGTTCGAGAAGTCGCTTTTCAGGGGGCCGACGGCCGACTGCACATCGTTGGACAGCTGCAGCTGGGCCAGATCGAACTGCTCCGCCTTCAGCAGCGCCACCACGTCGTCGATCGCCTTGTCGGCGGCCTTGCGATGCTCCGCCGCCAGGGTCACCAGCTTCGCCTGGCTCTTGCCCAGCCCGCTCGCGGTCAGCGAGGCCCACTGCCGGTCGATGTCGTGGCGATTGCTGCCGATGGCGGTCATCGCATCGTCGACGGCCGAGGGCAGCCGCATCAGCGTGGCATGCACCACGGCGTCCAGCAGGTCGTTGTAGTCGTTCTGGATATGCCCGACGTCGGCCACGGGCGCCAGGGTATCGCCGACGACGGACTGCAGGCGCGCGTCGGCCGTGCGCAGCTGCACGCCACCGACGATCCAGAGCGCAAGCAGAAGGAGGATGGTGCCGGCCAGGCGCAGCAACAGACGCGCGCGCAGGGTGAGCGTCGGCAAGCGAAAAGCGGGGGAGGACATGATGCGCTCGACGAATGGGGGGGGGGTGCCTGCCTATCGGCACCGAACCGCTCCGCTTTAGCGATTAATCAAAAATTATACTTATATTTCAATAGCATAAAAGATTCATGACAGACCGCTAGACGGGGCTTACTCGCCCCCTGCCAGGATGCGTCCCACGGTCTGGCTGAAGACGTCGACGTTGAACGGCTTGGCGATCATCGTCATGCCGGCCTCGAGGAACTCCGAGCGCACGGCCGCGCCCTCGGCGTAGCCGGTCATGAACAGGATCGGTAGCGCGGGCCGCGTCTGCCGCACGATTTCCGCCAGCTGGCGGCCGTTGAGCCCGGGCAGGCCGACATCGGTGACCAGCAGGTCCACCGGCTCCAGCGAGGCGAGGATGCCGAGCGCGCCATCCGCCGTCTCGGCCGCGTCCACGTGGTAACCCAGTTCCGTCAGCAGTTCCGAGGTGAGCACGCGGACCTGGGCATCGTCCTCGACCAGCACGATGCGCTGGCCGTGACCGCCGACCACGACACCATCGGCCTCCGCCAGGGGTGCGCCCTCACCCTCCGCCGCCAGGGGCAGGTAGAGCTCGACGGTCGTTCCCTGCCCCGGCGTCGAGTCGATGCGGATGTGACCCTCGGACTGCTGGATGAACCCGTAGATCATCGACATGCCCAGCCCCGTACCCTGGCCCAGCGGCTTGGTGGTGTAGAATGGCTCGAACACGCGCGACAGCACGTCGCCGGCCATGCCGACGCCCGTATCGCCGACCGACAGGCGAACATACGGACCGTCCGGCACGGTCGCGCCGGACGGCTCCTGCGCAAGAGACGCCAAGGCCGTGGTGATGCGAAGCTCGCCGCCGTCGGGCATGGCATCCCGTGCGTTGATCGCGAGGTTGAGCAGCGCGCTTTCCAGCTGGTTGGTATCGACCAGGGCCGGCGGCAGGCCCTCGTGCAGGTCGGTACGCAGGCGGACCCGCTCGCCCAGCGTCCGCGTCAGCAGGTCTTCCACCGAGCGAACCATGGCGTTGACCTCCACAGCCCGCGGGTCGAGGGACTGGCGCCGCGAGAACGCGAGCAGCCGCTGGGTCAGCCCCGCGGCACGCTGGGCCGAGGTGGTGGCCACGCTCATGAACCGGTCGAGGTTGTCGAAGCGCCCCTCGTCGATGCGCATGCGCATGAGATCCATCGCGGCGAGGATGCCGGTGAGCATGTTGTTGAAGTCGTGGGCGATGCCCCCGGTCAACTGCCCCACCGCCTCCATCTTCTGCGCCTGGCGCAGTGCCGCCTCGCTGCTTTCGCGGGCGACCATCTGTTGTTCCAGTTCGGCGGTGCGTTCGGCCACGCGTGCCTCTAGCACGGC
Organism: Luteibacter sp. PvP120; assembly: GCF_054055715.1. Classification (NCBI taxonomy): domain Bacteria; kingdom Pseudomonadati; phylum Pseudomonadota; class Gammaproteobacteria; order Lysobacterales; family Rhodanobacteraceae; genus Luteibacter; species Luteibacter sp. PvP120. The sequence goes on from NZ_JBSRXP010000003.1 coordinate 426,541, forward strand.
CGCCTGCTGCTGGGTCGCTTCAAGCGCCACCTTGCGCACGGTCACGTCGGTGGCGAAGACATGGAACCCGTCCACCGTGCCGTCCACCGCGAAACGCGGCAGGTAACGGATCTCCGCGTCGCGACGCCGGCCATCCCGGTGGGGCCAGCTCAATTCCATGCGAACGGGTCGGCCGGACAGGGCCACGCCCATGGCCTCGCGTCGCTCGTGCCAGGCGCGCGGTCCCATCACCTCGTCGACCGTGCGCCCGATGATGCGGGCGATGGGCATGCCGAACCAGTCTTCGTAGGCAAGATTGGCAAAGCGATACACCAGCCCCGTGTCGATGAAGGCGATCAGCACCGGCAACGCATCGGCGATCAGTCGCAGCTCGGCTTCGCTGGCGGCGAGGGCCGCCTGGCTCACTTCCAGGCGAAGCACCTGGTCGCGGATGACGAACTGCTTCTGCCGCGAGCGCTGGCCGGCGGTGACGGCACTGGCCAGCACGGACGCACTGAGCGGCCGTTCCAGCTCGATGATGTTGAGCACTTCCTCCGGCAACGCGGCGCGCCCGCCCAGACCGGGCGAGCGAGGCGCACGCAGCAGCACGAACGGGATATCCGACCAGGGTTCCTGCCTGCTCAGCGCGTCGGCCAACAAGCCGCCCATCGACCCGATGGCCTCCTCGGTGAGGACGACGACGCCGGTACTGTCATTTAGGCGACTGGCGAGTGCCGCCATCGACCTGACGATCTCGGCGCGGTAACCCAGTTCCTGCACGATGGCGGCGAGGCTTTCCGCATCCCTGCCGTAAGGCGCCAGCAGCAGGACGTTCTTACTGTCCTGCACCGGACTCTTCCAGCAACGGCGCATTATTGCCGACGAACTCCGGGGTGCCGGTCAGCACGCCCCTGAATTCATCCAGCGGTGCGCTGAGCCGCAGGCCCGAGCGATCGATGCGCAGCTCGCGGATGGTGTCTTCGTGCGCGCCGCTGCGGTTCTTGATCACCGACAGCGCCTTGCGTATCCGGCCCTGCGCTTCGAAGAAACGGAACAGGATCACCGTATCGGCCATGTAGCTGACGTTGAGGTTGCCGGTGGCCATCGTGCCGACCAGGCCATGCTGCGGATGGATCAGGAAGGTGGTGACGCCGCTCTGGTTGAGGAACGACAACAGCTCGTGCATCTGCAGCATCAGCTGCTTTTCCTGCGGCATGGACGACAGGTAGCCGTTGAGGCTGTCGATCACCAGGATGCGACAGTTGTCTTCTTCCACGGCCCGGCGCACCGTCCACGCGAACTCGCCGGGCGAGATCTCCGCCGGGTCCATCTGGCGCAGGTCCAGCAGGCCGCTGGCGATGTGGGGGCGCAGGTCGAAACCGAGCGCGTCGGCACGGGTCAGCAACGTGCCCGTGCGTTCGTCGAATTCGAAGACGCAGCAGTGCTCGCCGCGCCGGCACGCGGCGGAGACGTATTGCAGCGCCACGTTGGTCTTGCCGCTGCCGGCGGGGCCGGTCAGCAGCGTGCTGGTGCCGCGCAGTGGACCACCGCCGAGCAATTCGTCCAGGCCGACGACGTCGCTGGGCACCGGCTCGCCGACGAACGGCGCGTTGTGCTCGGAGGCGACCAGGCGCGGATAGATCTCCATGCCACCGGTGCAGATGGCCAGGTCGTGGTAGCCGGCGATGAAGTTGACCCCACGCAGCTTCTGCACCTGCATGCGACGGCGCGCGGCGCCGAAATCGAGGGTCAGCCGTTCCAGCGACACCACGCCGTGGCAAAGGCTGTGCAGGTGCGCATCTCGTTCACCGCCCTCCCCCGTCAGGTCGTCGACCAGGAACACGGTGATGTTCCGTGGTGCGAAGAACTGCTTGAGGGCCAGCACCTGCCGCCGGTAACGCAGCGGGTCCTGGGCCAGCAGGCGCAGTTCGGACAGCGAATCGAAGACGATGCGGGTGGGCTTGACCCGTTCCACCTCGGCCTGGATCAACCGCACGGTGCCGTCGAGTTCCATTTCCCACGGATGCAGGATGGACTGCTGGCGACCGTCCCCCAGCACCTCCTCGGCGGAAGCAAGCTCGAACAGGTGCAGGGCATCCAGCGACCAGCCATGCGACTCCGCCACTTCGTGCAGTTCGTCTGCCGTTTCGGATAGCGTGACGTAAAGGCAGCTTTCGCCCCCGGCCGCGCCCTCCAGCAGGTACTTCAGCGACAGGGTGGTCTTGCCGGAACCGGGCTGTCCTTCGAGAAGGTAGAGCCGGTTGGCGGGCAGGCCACCCCTGAGGATGGTATCCAGGCCAGTCGTACCCGTTGGAATGCGTGTCAGCGCCATGCACAAGAGCCGTATGAGAGTAAGGGCCCGAAAGCGCCCTCAATCAGGCACTCGAGGGTTGCGGCAACCGCGTGCCAGGCGCCGGGTGGGTCGCCGGGAAAGGACCGACACGGAGGCAGGACCGGCACCTGGCGTAGCGCACACGGTAACCGAATTCGAGCCCTTACCGTGTCAACGCGACATGTGCGTAAGCGGCATCGGCGAAGGCCGCCGGCGAAAGCGGAATGGCGTAGAAGTAGCCCTGGGCCCGCGCGCAGCCGAGTGCGAGCAGGCCGGTGTGCTCCTCGTTCGTCTCAACACCTTCCGCCACGACGTCCAGGTCAAGCTGGCCGCACAGCCGCACGATGCCTCGCAGCATGGCCAGCTGCCGGTGGTTGTGCAGGAAGCCGTGGATCAGCGACTGGTCGAGCTTCAGCGTATCGAACGGAAGGGTGTACAGGTACGAGAAATTGCTGTAGCCGACACCGAAATCGTCGATGGCGATGCGGACGCCGGCGGTTCGCAGCAGGGCCAGCTGGTCGCATACGGCCTCGCTTCCCTCGAGCCATTCGCCCTCGGTGATCTCCACTTCCAGACGGGAAGGTTCCACGCCGTGCCGCATGCAGCAAGCGAGGATGCGCCCGGGCAGGCCGCCATCGACGAAGTCGGCCGCCGTGACATTGACCGACAACGTCAGGTCCAGCCCCGATGCCAGCCACACGGCAAGTTGGCGGCAGGCCTGCTCGATCACCCAGTCGGTCAGGGCGCGCATGGTGGAGGTCCGGGCCATGATCGGGATGAATTCGCCGGGCAGCACGTCGCCCAGCAGCGGGTGGCGCCAGCGCACCAGTGCCTCACCGCCCGAAAACTTCCCGCTCTGCATGTCGACACGAGGCTGGTAGACGAGGTGGAACTCGCCCCGCTGCAGCCCGGTGGAGGCGTCCGCGGCCAGGCGATACTGTCGGCGCATGCGCGCGTCTTTCGCCATGTCGTAGGTGCACCAGGTCGAACGGCCGTCGATGGCATCCTGGGTGGCGGCCAGGGCGCGGCGCAGGGCATCCGGGGTACCGGCTTCGTCGAACGACACCAATCCGCCGTGACAGCTGGGCTGCAACGGCACGCCTTCCGCAAGCACGGGACGCCCCACTTCGGACGACACGCTCTCCAGAAGGTCGGCCACGGCCACGGCATCGAGCGGGGGCACCAGGAACGCGAAGCGTGCCACGGCGACGTGATAGAGCTCCGCATGGGGCCGGACGATGTCGCCCAGACGGAGCGCCACTTGACGGATGACGGCCTCGACGGGGCCCAGGCCCACGGCTTGCGCCAACTGGTGCGCGATCGGAAGGTCCATGACGTCCACCATCGCCAGCTGGCGATGGCCGGCAAAACCTCGCGCGGCGATGGCTGCCATGTCCACGTAGAACTGCTGGCGATTCAGCAGGCCGGTGACGGGATCGCGCCGCCCGACCATCTGGCGCAGCGCGATCTGGTCGAGCACCAGGGCGGCGAACGAGGCAAGGCGCTGGCGTGCCGCCTCGTCGAAGCGACGCGGCACCACATCCAGGGCGCACAAGGTGCCCACCGCATGGCCCGACGAGGTGACCAGGGGCACGCCCGCGTAGAAACGGAAGCCCGGATGGCGGCAGACCAGGCGGTTGTGCATGAACCGCGTATCCCTGCTCAGGTCTTCGACGACGAACACCTCGCGCTGTTCGATCGCCACCGAGCAGATGGAAGCCTCCCGCTCGGTGCCACCCACATCGATGCCGACCGACGAGACGAATCGTTGCGCCTCTCGGCCGACGAAGGACACGAGTACCGTCGGCATCGCGAAGGCTTCCGCGACCAGGGCCGTGATGCGATCGAGTTCCGGGGTGCTTGGGGCATCCCAGATATTGAGGCTACGCAACGCCTCCAAGCGGGCGATTTCGTGTGCATCGCCATCGAGCAAGGTCAACCCGCAGGTGCCGTACGCGGGCATGTTCGCGAAGACGTCCGTTGGGGATGACATGCTCAGTTCCTTCTTTCCATCGTCATCGAGCATGGCTCATAACTCCATGACAGTGCCCGGGTCACGGGACTCGCTGCCATGGTGTGCTCCAGGGAGGGGTTGTTCGGCTATCGGCCGATTCGGGCCAAACTGAAGCACTCGGACGCACGTTGGCCGCCCCTGTTCAGGAACGACCATCCTGCCGGGCAAGCGGCGCAACCGATCATCGCAAGTTCCTGCGATCTCGCGCGCATGGCAAAAATCGACATTTGTCACACACCGTTTCCACACCGGTTCGCGGAAGGTCGAACCTTCCCGCGGTGGACCCGAAATCATGCGAAACGACCTGTCGGACCGTACGACCTGCCTGCTTGTCGAAGACGACGACTCCGTAGCGGCCGCTTACAAGATGGTGCTCGAGGATGCCGGCATGCTGGTCTGCCAGGCGGTCGGATCGGAACCGGAAGCGCTCGACGCCATCCTGGCCGACCGTCCGGACGTGGCACTGCTCGACATCGACATCCACGGTGGCGATTCGCTCGGTGTCGCCACCACGTTGATCGCCAAGGATGTCGCCGTCGCCTTCGTCTCGGGCCATGCGCACGCCGATGTGCCCCGGCCGTTCTCGTCGCTGCCCTTCCTGCAGAAGCCGGTATCGCGCCGGGCGCTGCTGGACTTGGTGGAAACGCTGCGAAAGACTCGGACGTAGGGAACGCTGCCGTCGCTTGCAGGGTGCGTGGGGGAGGAGGTGTTGGATGGTCACCCGGCGTCTCGTCGCCACACCATGCGAATAACGGCGGTTCCCCTAGCAACTTCGCGACAGGCCCCGGCCGTGCCTGAAGATACAAAAAAAGCTCGCCAATAACGGCGAGCCTTTCCAGTCATCCCTGATTGCGCAGACTACGCGCCGACCGAACAGTCAGGCCAGCATGCGCACCTTCGCTTCACGATCGAAGAAGCGACCCTTCGCAGCCTCGACGAAGCCCGCCGTGTCGCTGGCAGCCAGCACACCCTCATCCGGCTGCAAGCCGGCGGCCTTGAACAGCGCACGCCCGCCATCGTCCAGCGCAATGGCCTTGAGATGTCCGAAGGCGTCGCGAACGAAGTCCACGGCAGCCGACTCCTTCACCAGCTGTGCCGCACCGTCGGCACTGAGCACGATGGCCACCGCATCGAAGTTGATCGAGGGCGTACCCGCCAGCTGACCGTCGGCGGCGAGTTTCTTGCCATCGGACAGCTTCGCCCCGCCGACCTTCGGTGCAACCAACTTGACCGTCGCGCCGGCCTTCTCGGCTGCCTTCGTCACGGCGGCCACGACCTTCGCGTCGGAGCCATCGTTGACCAGCACGCCTACCACGCGGCCTTTCAGCGTTTTCTTCATCTTGCCGATGATCTGCAGAGCCGGCGAAGCGGGCATCTCGACGACGCCGACCCGGGCCGGCGGTGCCGGCGGCAGGCTGTCCAGCGCAAGCCCTTCGGCAACTCGCTTCGCCAGCGATTCGTCGATGTGGCGAAGATGACCGACCATCGCGTCACGAATGTGCAGCGTTTCGACCTTGGACAGTTCGAACACGAGGGCCGAAGCGATGTGCGCCTGCTCGTACGCCGTCTGGCTGATGTAAAACAGGCGGGCCTGGCTGTAATGGTCGGCAAAGGTCTCGGCCCTGATCCGGCCGCGGACGCCCGATTCCTCGATGGCCGCCGAACGGAAACCGCGCGCCGGGTCTTCCTGCGGCGTGTCGCCCTGCAGCGAGCTGGGGCCATAGGCGACGCGGCCTTTGGGCACTTGGTGCTGCATGTGACCGTCGCGCTGGTGGTTGGCGAACGGGCACTTGGGTGCGTTGATCGGCAGCTGGTGGAAATTGGGCGAGCCCAGACGCGACAGCTGCGTATCCAGGTACGAGAACAGGCGACCCTGCAATAGCGGATCGTTGCTGAAATCGATGCCGGGGACCAGGTGCGACGGGCAGAAGGCCACCTGCTCGGTCTCGGCGAAGAAATTGTCGGGCCAGCGATCGAGCACCATCCGGCCGATGATCTTCAGCGGCACGGTTTCCTCGGGAATCAGCTTGGTCGCATCGAGGTGGTCGAACGGGAAGGCATCGGCCTCTTCCTCGGTGAACAGCTGCACGCCCAGTTCCCACTCCGGGAAATTGCCGGCCTGGATCGCCTCGAACAGGTCGCGCCGATGGAAATCGGGATCGGCGCCCGCCAGCTTCACGGCTTCATCCCACACGGTGGACTGCAGTCCCAGCTTCGGCCGCCAGTGAAACTTCACGAAGGTGCTCTTGCCTTCGGCGTTGACCAGGCGGAACGAATGGATGCCGAAGCCCTCGATCATGCGCAGCGACCGCGGGATCGTCCGATCCGACATCGCCCACATGATCATGTGCAGCGACTCAGGAGTGAGCGAGATGAAGTCCCAGAACGTATCGTGGGCACTGGCCGCCTGGGGGAAACCGCGGTCCGGCTCCATCTTCACCGCATGGATGAGATCGGGAAACTTGATCGCATCCTGGATGAAGAACACCGGGATGTTGTTACCCACCAGATCCCAGTTGCCTTCCTTCGTGTACAGCTTCACGGCGAAACCGCGGACGTCACGCGGCGTATCGACCGAGCCGGCACCACCGGCCACGGTCGAGAACCGGGTAAACAGGGGCGTCTTCTCCCCCACTTCGGTGAGCACGCGTGCGGTGGTGTACTCCGCCAGCGAGGCGGTGAGTTCGAAGAAACCATGGGCGCCCGATCCACGGGCGTGCACGATACGCTCGGGAATGCGCTCGTGATCGAAATGGGTGATCTTCTCGCGGAGGATGAAATCCTCCAGCAGCACCGGGCCGCGCTGCCCGACCTTCAACGAGTTCTGGTCGTCGCCGACCGTCAGACCCTGGTTGGTAGTCAACGGCGGATGCGAACCGCCGGCATGTTGATGGAGTTCGTCGCCGTTACCCCGTGCGTCTTGCGACGACGTGGGCGAAGGATTTTTCTTGCTGACCATGGCTGACCTCTGCTTGGTTGACTTCCCAAACATGCCCCGGTTCGTGTGGACACCGGGTGGTCGGATCGCAACGACATCTTCGTCACCGCTATGCATCTACTGTGATGCAATGGACATTGCTGCCTTGATCACGGATCTGCTGTCCCGCCGTTCGTCCGAGGCGTCGATCTGCCCCTCGGACGTGGCCCGCGCACTGGCCGACGACGAAACGACCTGGCGGGCCCTGATGCCCTCCGTGCGCGAGGTCGCCGCCGAGCTCGCCCGCCACGGCGTCATCATCGTTACCCAGGGAAAAAGCACGCTCGATCCTGCCGATATTGGGCATGGGCCGATACGCCTTCGCCGCGGCAAACGGTTTCCCCATAGCTAGCCATGGGCGCCCGGGCTCTCCCGGGCGCCCTCCCCTGGTGCGCGCGATCAGTCGCGCAGCACGCGTGCCGTGCGGTCGCGCAGGGCGATCACGTTGGACGCCTTGTAGAACGCGCGATCCACGGCGGCATGCGCGAACGCCGTGCCTTGCGGCATGTCCTGGATCGCGGTCTGCGCCACGCCCTCCCATTTGTTAGGCCGCAGCCATACCTTCATGCCCGTACCGCCGATGGCGAAACCGCAGCGCGTGGCGAGCACGTCGACGACGGTCGCCAGGGCTCTCTTGACCTCGGCCGTCGGCGTCTGCCTGTACGTTTTCCAGGCAGCCAACGCATCGCCCGCCGCCTTCTCCAAGGCAGCCAGCGCATCCGCCGACGGAACGGGAGCGGATGGCGCGGCCAGGAAGACATTGCCCGGTCGTGCCACCACCGTGCTGCATTCGTTGAGCAGGTCGGTTGCGATCTCGACGAAGAACGGATCGGGCACGACCACGTCCCGGCCGCCGTTGAGCCGCATGCCGTAGAGGTGGCGACTGAACCTGCTGGCCCCGGCGGTGCCGTCGGCGAACACCACATCACCGGAAAACGACCAGCGGGCGACCGACGGCATGCCGTTGTCGCCATCGCCGTCCAGCGGCAGGCCGAGCAACCCCCACAGCAACAGGCTGACGTAGCCGTCGCGCGTCAGCAGCTTGCGTTTCACGTCGCCCTGGAAAGCGAGATCCACCTCGGGCTCGATCTTCAGCGGGTCGGCATTGACCCGGGTCAGGAAGCCCTGCGCCAGCGTGGGATACAGCGACGACGACCGCGGGTCCCTGATCGCACCTTTGAGCTTGCACTCCCGCATGGACTTCAGCACCCAGTAGTCCTCCATGTTGCAGCCGGTAACACCGACTTTGGCGAACGCCTGTTTCTGCGCCAGCGAGATGAACCACGGCGAGGTACCACTGACTTCCGGTTTGACCGCGCTGCCGACGGCGTAGTTGGTCACCAGGGTCGCGATCACCGATTTAAGGGTCTGCCCCACGGCGATACCGGCTTCCTCCTTGCGGGTGTACGCCCGATCCACCTCGACCGCGCTGACCTTCAGGTTTTCGCATTCCGCAATGAAGTAGTCGTTGAGGGACGCGCCTTCGACCAGGCCCGGCAAGCCGAAGCGATAGATCCCGCCCTGGCTGCACAAGGCAACAGAGGGAACCCGCACGCCGGTGGCGTAGTCGTAGCCGACGTAGAGACTGGCACACAACGGCGACAGCGAGCCGGGGTTGTTCGCGGCGGTGGCACCGCCCTGGGCGCCGAAGCAGCTGATCCTCACCGGCCAGTCATTTTTCGCACCCGGATCGGCGATACGCGCCAGCTGGCTGGAAAGGGTGCCGATCATCATGAAGATGAATTCGATGTACGGCGACATCAGGTTCGGCTGCAGGCCCATTTCCGGCGAGCGGACGACGACGATGGGCGGCTGGTTGTTCTTCTCCTCACCCACGTCGAAGCGCACGACGGACAGGCACGGCCCTCGCCCGGCGAGCGGAACCTTCAGCTTCGCCGGGCTGGTCATGGTCGCCAGCGCATGCACGTCGATCCGGCGCAACACGTCGATGTTGCTCGCCCTCAGCTGCGCATCTCCCACGTCGTCACGCTCCAGGAAGACGGACATGGCGCGCGCCAGGATGCTTTCCACACGGGCGTTCTCACCCGTCGGGCCTTCACCCTGCAGCGCCTCCGCGTGCGCGTACGCGATATGGCGCACGCGCGCGGCGTAACGGCTCAGCGGCCATTCGAGGATCGGACCGTCGGGACTGACCTCACCACGTTCGACCAGGATCACCGGCCGCCGTGTCGTGGCGTCGGCCTTCTTCACCTCACGGTCGAGCAACCCGTTGAGTACCGTATTGACCTCTTCGTCCATGAAACCCAGGTAGACGTCTATCAGCTTGTCGGACATGTCTTTCGCCTCGCTTGTCCCGGCACATGCCGGCAAGCCATCGTCGGCAACCACGCGGTGGTCGCCCATCGGCGAAACGCTGATTTTTTTCAGTCTAGGAGCACATCATGCCCTGGCGCCCTTCTGGGCGAACGCTTACATCACGGCTTCGCAACGCAGAAGCAGATCGGACTTCGACCAATCAGTCCAGCATGCAGCTGCAAGATGGGAGGATGCAGGCTTGGGTTAAACAGCGATTAAGGCCGACCAGTTCAAGTCAAAACGGTGCTTAGTCGAGGAAGCGCTGGATAATCACGCATTATCCAGCGTCGCAATCCTCACGTCTTCAACCTAATGACATTAGAACAACGCTATGTCAGCCGGCACCCGCAATGGCGAAACCGATCGATACGCAGATGAGCAAAATCCCTGCGATCGTCACGGCTTTTACTGTACTCGACGTCCCGAAGTTACCGGTTACGTATTCGCCATGTATCTCGCTGATCCGCAGTCGAGAGGAAGGAGACGGCACAAATGCCTCTCGCCAAGCGAGCAAGAAGAGTCCGCACATGCCAAGGGCACTGGCATAGTTCGGCTTAAGACATACTCCCATCACGCCTATGACCGCCAGGCACGCAGCATAGACTTGCTGTTTACGTGGCACCTTATTTGGCATTGCCATCTTTTGCCACTCCTCCGCTACCAGCCACAACCGCCGCCACTTTCGTAATAATCTTCCATAGGGGAAGACACATCCCAGTCGCCGCTAGGGTTGCCGCTATTGGTAATCGCGAAGCCGAACATGTCGTCCCAGGCGGACTGATAGTGACCCTGCTCAATTTCACTCACTGCATCGTGATATGCGGTCACAGTGCCGTCAATGGTGCCTCCGATTGCATCGCCCAAGTCCGGATCATACTCGTCGATCAGTCCATTGATTTGCGTACCAAGTTCGTAACCAGCTCCGGCAGCCGCTGTCAGTCGCCCTCCCGCAAACATCGCCGTCTCGGCCAGTGCGCCTGCGGGACTGAGACTGCCCACCGGCGCGGTCCGATAGTCGAGATAAATTTCATTGAGCGTCATATCCACCGTCGGCGCAGGGCTTGTGCCCATCTTGGAAATGCCCCCAGCTCTTATGTCCGAAGCTAAAAGGGGCGTCTGAACAACATCCATGCGGTTGGTAAATGATTCCCTCACCGAGGCTGGTGCGTAGTTAATCACAGCCGTACGCACTGCCTGTTGATCGAAAGCTCGCGCTACGCGAATCATGCCTTCGTCGCTTACACGGCTTGCAAGCGTTTTGAGTAGTGGAGTGGATTGCGTACCGGCGACGTCCTGATAGTGGCGGGCTAGTGCGACGAGCTCCTTGTCCGATAGTCGACCGAGAAGTGTTTCGGTGGGCCCGTTAGCGAAGTTTGCCTCGATAACCGACGCAAAGTTCTTATGGATAGCCTCCGGAGTAGTTCCGATGACCAGCGCAGCGGACCCGACTCCTGCTACTTTTGATGACTTAGTGGTCAATATTTTTGCGCTTAAGCCGCGGGGCGATGCGTGTTTAAGGTCCCCCCAAGGGTTTGTATCTCCGCCGTCCCCGCACGTCGGAAGCAGGTTGGGTTGGATATGCGTCGGTGTCTGCATCGAAAACACGGGTGACGTGAGTACGCACGCGAGCGCCATACCGACCGCTACTTGGACGCGAATTTTCATCGAACCATTCCTTGCGTTTGCATCCCCTGCCAGAAGCAACGTAATCCTCTGGAGTGTGGGTCAGGAAGTCGCAAGTATCTTCGACATACTCGCCACAAACTTAATGCGTCGCTAGTCCAATCATAGATGCTTGAATGCGAATGGCCCTAGCGTCGATTGATCGACGAAAAACACGCAATTAGCTACGAAGTATGACTAATCGGCAAACGATTCTTGTGACGCAAGTCGCGCAAATCGCAGCCATGAACGCCACCACCGAGTCGAGTGAACGACCCGCAAGTCCCCTCTGCTTGTCCCGGCAGATGCCTGCAAGACATGGTCGAGACCTCGGATGTGGTCGACCATCGACGAAACGCTTATTTTCGGGGTAGGCGCGCGCTGCGAGGATGGTGCCAATAACTGTCACCAAGGGCCGCTAGGTTGACCGCCACCTCCCCGATGGCGTGCGTGCGATCCCATGCAGAGAATCCAATACGACAGCTACGGCGGTCCGGAAAACATGTACCTCGCCGACTTCGACCTGCCTGCACCCGGCGCGGCCTTCGCGGCGATAAACCCCATCGACTGGAAACAGCGCAACGGTGAAGTGAAGATGGTCACCGGCAAGCGATTTCCGAGGGCACTGGGCATGGACCTCTCGGGGACCGTGATCGCCGTTGGACACGGCGTCACGCGTTTCGCGCCGGGCGATGCGGTCTTCGGGCTGGCCCGATTCAAGGAGAGCGGCGCCCTGGCGCAGTCGGTGGTGACCCGGAGCGACTTCCTGGCCCGGAAACCGCACAACCTATCGTTCGAGGAGGCGGCCTGCCTTGGCACGCCCGGCATCACCGCCTGGAACGTGTTGCTGGGAAAAACGGCGTTGCGACCCGGGGCGCATATGTTCGTCACCGGCTGCGGGGGCGCGATCGGCGAAGCGGTGGCACAACTGGCGCGTGTGGCCGGCGTCGCCGTATCGGGTAGCTGCGGGGCCGGCGACATCGCGCGCATGACCGCGCTCGGCCTCCGCGAGGTCTACGACTACCGGAAGACACGACCGGCCGATATTCCCGGTGGCTTCGACGCGGTGCTGGACGCCGCCGCGGTGCTCTCCGTGTCCACGGGCATGGCGATGCTTCGGCCCGGCGGCGTGCTAATGGACCTGAACCCGAAAGTGCCGACGTTCCTTCGCGCGCTGGTGGATCGTCGACTGAAACCGGTCATCGCATCGCCTCGCGCTGATATCCTCGACGCCATTGCCGAAGCCGCCAGTCAAGGCCGCTTTCGCATCCGGGTGGGGGAAACCGTTTCCCTCGACAACGCGATCCGCCTGATCACCGAGCTGGAAAAAGGCCGCAGGCTCGGCGGCAAGGGTGTCGTCGCGATGGAATGATCATGGCCAGAAGCCATCGCCTGTTCGACCTGATGCAGGTACTTCGTCGCCACCGCATGGCGGTGGCCGGCGAAGTGCTGGCGAATGAAATGGGCGTCTCGTTGCGAACGATCCGCCGGGATATCGCCACGCTCCAGGACATGGGCGCCGATATCACGGGCGAGCCCGGCATTGGCTACGTCATGAAGCCGGGCTTCCTGCTCCCGCCCTTGTCGTTCACGGACGACGAAATCCAGGCGCTGGTGATCGGCGGACAATGGGTCAGCCGTCAGTCGGACGACGCGCTCACCGCCGCCATGCGAAATGCCCTGGCCAAGATCACCGCCGTACTACCCGCCCAGGCGCGGCCCCGTGTCGACGATGACGCCTTCTATGTCGGTGTGCGCGAGAAGCCGACCGCCGCCATCGAACTGGGCGCCCTGCGCCGCGCGTTGCGCGACCAGTGCAAGCTACGCATCGTATTGTCCGTGGACAATGCACCGAAGACACCACAAGTGGTGTGGCCGATCATGCTGGCCTTCATCGACGGCAAGCGCTATATCGCCGCCTGGTGTGAATTCGACAGCGTATACCGCGTGATCTCACTGCATGACGTGGCCGAAGCCAGCGTGCTCACCGAGCGTTATCCGCGCAACCGCCGACAACTCGTGCGCGAGTGGCGTTCTCTGCGCCTGCTTCCATGCAACGCCAGCGGCGAGGTGTGCTGACCGACCCTGAAAAAGCCCACAAAATTGCCGCTACCGCACGTCGCTGAGGCAACGTGCGGTAGCGGCACCGGACTACCGGGACATCCCGCCGTGAGCCCGGATCAGTTCCCCACCACCGGTAGCTCGATGTACGTGCCGTCCGCACCGCCCAGCGACACGGTCTGCGTAGCCATGCGGTAATCCGTCGGCTGCGCGAACAGGATGTTCGGCACGAAGGTCTGCGGATTGCGGTCGTACAACGGGAACCAGCTGGACTGCACCTGCACCATGATGCGGTGGCCGGGCAGGAACGCGTGGTTGGCATTGGGCAGGCTGAAATCATAGGCCAGCGGCACATTCGGCGTGATCGCCTTGCCGACGGTGAACCCTTCGCGGTAACGGCCACGGAAGATATCCATGGCGATGCCCAGCTGATAGCCACCCATCTCCGGCTGCGCCGCTACCTGGTCGGGATACACGTCGATCAGCTTCACCACCCAGTCGCTGTCCGTGCCGGTGGTGCTGGCCACCAGGTGCACCTTCGGCTGGCCGCTGATGCGCACGGGCGCGGTCAGCACGGGTGTGGTGAAGGTCAGCACATCGGGGCGCGACGACGCGTTGCGCTGGTCGCTGGTCAGCCAGTGCTGCCAGCCCGTGCCGGACATCGTGCCGACGGGCCGCGGACGGTACGGCACCGGGTGCGCCGGATCGGAGACGTACTGGGCCGTGCCGGCGGGCTCACTCGCACTGCGGCCGAGCACCAGCGAGCCGTTCGCGCCGGGGCGCAGGCGGGTGGGTGTCGCGGCGCCCTTGCCGTCCATCGGCCACGACGGCCCGGTTTCCCAGCGGTTGTCACCGGTGACATAGGCGTTGACCGGGGCGGTGATGGCCGGGCCGTCCTTCAGGTACTGCGCAAGGAACGGCCGCAGGATCTTCTGGCGGAAATACAGACCCGTGTCGGAACCGAAACGCACGGCACCCAGGCTCGAGCCGTCGCCGACCTCCTGCCCGTGGAACCACGGACCGGCGACGAGGAACAGCTTGTGCGCGTCGTCGTGCGGCTTCATCGCCTTGTACACGGCGAACGCACCGTAGATGTCTTCCTGGTCCCACAGGCTGGCGACCAGCATGGTCGGCACGCTGACCGGCTCGCGGGCCAGCGCCTTGTCCACCGCCTGCCCGGACCAGAACGTATCGTACGCAGGATGGGCCGCCAGCTTGTTCCAGAAGCCGAGCTGCTCCATGCCGTACTGCTTCGCGATCGCCCCGGCGGAGACGCCCTCCAGGAAGAACTGGTAATCGTCCGCGTAGTTGGACCACCACTTGTGTGCATTCTTGCGCGAGGCGGTCTGCTCGTAGATGTATTCGAGGTTCTGCTGTCGGAAGGCGCCGTGGTGGAACCAGTCGTCGCCCATCCAGCCGTCCACCATCGGGTTCATCGGCACCGCGGCCTTGAGCGCAGGATGCGGGTGCACCAGGGCCATCAACGGCTCGAACCCGTCGTAGGAGATACCCAGGATGGCGACACGCCCGTTGCTTTCCGGCACGTGTTTCACCAGCCAGTCGATGGTGTCGTAGGCATCGGTGGAGTCGTCCACCGGCGTGGGATTGAGCGGACCGCGCAGGGGGCGGTTCATCACGTAATCGCCTTCGGAACCGTACTTGCCGCGGATATCCTGCACGACGCGGATATAGCCGTCCTGCACGAGCACATCGCTGGCGTCGTCGTCGTGGCTGACGGCCACGCCCAGGTGGCCGCTCTCCACCGCGCTGGTCATCTCGGTGGCGTCGTAGGGCGTGCGCGTGAACAGGATGCCCGCATGCGTGGCGCCCCGCGGCACCAGGATCACGGTGTGCAGCTTCACGCCGTCGCGCATGGGAATCATCACGTCGCGCGAATCGTAGTCGAAGGCGTCATGCACCGGCTTGAACGAGGCCGGTGTTTCGCTCGGCAACGCCGCGTAAGTACCCTTGGCCGGCGGTGTATCGCCGGCGATGGCGGGAGCGGCAAGCGCGATCGACAGGGCCACGGCCAGCAGGGAATAACGTTGCGTCGGGAGGGCTTTCAAGAAGGCGGGTCCTGGTGGGTTAGAGAACTATTGGCACGTGGCGGGCATGCGGCCTACCGCGTCGCGTATCTGCATGGCGGCGGCATCCGCCTCGCCGGCCTTCGCGCACAGCGAACGCACGCGCTCGCGGCCCTGGGCGCGCAGGCCCGCGCATTGCCACGCGCGGGGCGCATCCAGCGGCAGGACGGCGTAGGCCACCTTGCCACATTCGTCGCGCGCGCGGTCGGCCAGGGAACGGTTCGTGAATTCCTGCGGTATCACGACCATGGTCGGGTCGAAATAGCTGTCCGGAAACGCGGCGGCATAGCGCTCCGTATCCAGTCGCTGGGTAAAGTCGCCGATAGTCAGGTCGAACGGCCCGCTGCACGGCGCACGACCGGACACGTCACGCACCGCCGCAAGCAGGTAGGTGCGCCCTGTCGGTTGCGTGCCGATCGCTTCCGTGACGCCCGCGAGCATCGGCAACCGCGCCTGGGCCGCCATGGCAGCCAGCTCGTGCGCATGCGCAGGCTGGCACCGTGAGCGCAACGAGGCGACGACGAGGAAGATCGTGTCGTTGGCGAACGCCGCGTTCGTCTGCAGCAGGGGTCCCAGCTGTTCCGTCCCCGTGCCGCGGGCGATGATCGCGGGCGGAGGCATCGGCGGATCGGGCGGTGCCGGGCTCGCGGACGACGGTTCGACCGTCGTGGCCGGTGGTGTCCGCTCGCCCGTCCCCCGCTCGTCCGCCTGCCAGGACAGCAGTAAGGCCAGCGCCGTGGCCATGACGCCCGCCACCAGCATCCACACGCGACCGCGGCGAAGCGCCGTCATTCGAACGCGCGTCGCAGGCGCTCGTCGTCATCGTTGCGGTACGGCTCGAGGGTGGCGTCCTCCATCGTGTACGCGGACGAGGCCATGGCGTTCTGCGTCACCTGCGTGCGCATGACCCCCTTGAGGGTGACCGGGTCGTACAGACTGGGCGTATCGATACCCTTGCTCAGGCGCACGTGCACCAGCATGTTCGGCGGCGGGGGCGGCACGTGGATGCACGCGCCGTAGAACGGCACGAAGAAGAACTCGATCATCTTGCCGTCGTCGTCCGACTCCAGCGGCACCACGTAGCCCGGCAGGCGGATTTTCTTGCCTTCCAGCGCCGCCACGGTATGCAGCGTGCCCACCTGCTTCATCCGCTGGTTGCCGACGTGCAGCACCGGTGGCGCGTCTTCCAGCGCCTTGAAATCCTCCGGCGGCACCATCTTGCTCCAGTCGAGGTCGGCAAAGCCGTTTTCGTCGACGGGACCGAGCAGGCCAGCGCCGGGCGGCGCGCTTGCCTTCGCCACGCCATGGGCGGCGGCGTAGGCATTGGCGGCGGCGACACCTTCGGCGCCCGCTTTCGCGCGTTCCCGACGCCCCTGGTCCGCGGCGGCCTGCGCCTGGGCCAGGGCCGAGGTGGCGGTACCGGCGGGTGCGGATGCGGCGTCGTCGGCACCGCGCGAGCAGGCCGCCGTCAGCAACAGCACGGTGACGGCCAGGCCGCACGCACGCGCGATCACAGGCGCACCTGCAGGCCATCGGCCAGCGAGCGGCGGTAGGCGATCCATCCGGGTATGCATCCGGAGAGGGAGCCGAGTACCAGCACGCCCAGCAGCAACCATCCCTCCTGCGGCGCGGGCGTGGCGTCGAGCACCAGGCCGGCGTTGGCCAGCACGTAGTCGTGCGCAAACCCCGTGGCGACGAACAGCAGCAGGCAGCCGGCCAGCATGCCGGCCAGGGTCAGCAACGTGCTCTCGGCCACCAGCAGTGCGAACACGGTGCGGGTGGAGGCGCCCACCGCACGCAGCACGGCCATCTCGCGGCGACGTTCGTTGAGCATGCCGAGCAAGGCCGTGAGCATGCCGCACATGCCGACCAGCACCACCATGGCGCTGACCAGGCGCAGCGCGTTTTCCGCCGTGCCCAGCAGGTGCCACAGTTCACCCAGCGCCACGCCGGGCAGCACGGCCAGCAAGGCTTCGTCGGGGTACTCGTTCAAGGCACGCTGCACGGCGAAGGCGGACAGCCGCGAGTGCAGCCCCACCAGGCAGGCGGTGATCGCACGCGGGGTCAGGTCCATGTGGCGTGCCTGCTCGGCGCTGGAGGCCATGCCGGGCAGGCGTACGCCGGAACGCCAGTCCACGTGGATCGCCTCGATGGCTTCCAGGCTGACCGCGATGGTCGCATCCACCGGCGTGCCGGTCGGTGCGAGCACGCCGGCGATACGGAACGGCTTATCGGAGTGCATGGCCGTGGCGGGTCCGCCCAGGCCGTGCGCCAGCACGATCGAGTCGCCGACCGCGTAATGCAGGCGCCGGGCCACTTCCGCGCCGATCACCGCGTCATACAGGTCGTTGAACGGATGGCCGGATGCGAACACCAGTGGCTTGCGCGCGCCGTAGCGGTAGTGCACGAAGAAATCGGTGGTGGTGCCGGTCACCCGGTAGCCACGGTGCGAATCGCCCAGCGACAGCGGCACCGTCCAGGCCACCTCGGGCATGGCGCGGATGTCCTGGTACGTTTTCCAGGTAATGTTGTTGGTAGCCTCGCCGACATGGAACACGGCGTACAGCAAGAGGTTGACCGGGCCCGACCGCGCGCCCACCAGCAAGTCGGTACCGGACACGGTGCTGGCGAACCCCTGCCGTGCATCGGTGCGCACGCGCTCCACACCCAGCAGCAGGAAGACACTCAGCGCGATGGTGAGCACCGTGAGGGCTACGCCGGCGCGACGCTGGCGCAGGCTTTTCAGCGTAAGGCGAAGGATGTTCATCAGGCGACCATCCGGTGGGAGGGTGCGTCGCCGAGGACAAGCGCGCGATCGAAGTGCGTGGCCAGCGCCATGTCGTGGCTGACGAACACCACGCCGGTGCCGTGCCGCGTGCACTCGCTCAGCAGCAGCTGCAGGAACGTGTCGCGGGCCTGGGTATCCAGCGCCGAGGTCGGCTCGTCGGCCACCACCAGTTCAGGGCCGCCGATCAGCGCACGCGCCGCCGCGACGCGCTGTTGCTGCCCGACGCTCAGTTCCCCCGTCTTGCGTCGCGAGAGCGCGCGCTGGTCCAGCCCCAGCGCACCCAGCAGGCGCGCCGCCTCGAAACGCACCGCGCCAGCCCTCGCCGTGCGCGTGCGCGACCACGCGCAGCCGAGCAGTACGTTTTCGATGGGGTCCAGGAACGGCAGCAGGTTGAACTGCTGGAAGATGTAGCCGAGGTGGTCCGCCCGGAAACGATCGCGTGCCGACGAGCCCAGTGACGACAGCGGTGTGCCCAGCACCTCGACCTCGCCCGCGCTGGGCGTGAGGACACCGGCGATCAGGCCGAGCAGCGTGCTCTTGCCGCTTCCGCTGGGCCCGCACAGGAACAACCGCTCGCCGCGCGCCACCTCGAAGTCGTCCAGCATCAGCACCGCATCCGACGATGGCCAGGCGAATCGAAGCCCACGGCAACGCAATACACCATCCCACTGCCGCTCGCTCATGACGCCATCTCAATCTGTTATGTTATAACATAAGTTACATGACCTGCCTCGTACCGCGCCAGCCCTCCCGCTCATTCGATCGCTTTGCCTCTTTCTGGGCCATCGGCTGCGCCATCCATTGCCTGGCCCTGCCCCTGCTCCTATTCGCGGTGCCTTCGCTTTATCTTGCGCTGTATTCCTTCCATGCCCCGCACCGGGCACTCGCCATGGCGTTACTGCGGTTGATCAGCCTGGAGCCCTGGTTCGTGGGCACGGGCGCACTCATCAGCGCGCTGGCGATGGCGCGTGGCGCCTGGTACCACCGACGCGTCGGCCCGGCCTTGCTGGCGGCGGCCGGCATCCTTGCGTTGTTCGGCTCGTGGTATGTCGCGGGCGTCGGTGCCGGCTGGATGCATCCGCTGGGCGTCGCCTGCGGCGCCAGCGCCCTCGTGGTGGCGCACGCCTGGAACCTCAGGCATTTGCGGCCGTTCGCTGCGCGGAAACGGCAAGCGTTGAAAAACTGACGGCGCACGGTGTGTTCGTAAAGGATTTCACACGCACAATCGCCCGTACAGGTCGTGGCAGGGGCGACCGACGGGGGCGCTGGCCCGCAGGCCGACGCCGTTGGCGAACCATGTAAGGAGACGAACGTGCAGGATGCGGAACCGAAACGGATCTCGATCGGCGCACTGATGGCCATCGCCGCGGCCTACGCCGCCTGTTACGAACTGACGCAACATGTCTCGTTTTCCCACTGGAACCTGTCGTCCGGCCTTCGGCTGTCCGCGTTGATGCTGGTGCCGCGTCGTTACTGGCCAGCGTTGCTGCTCGGCGAGACGCTGCCGGTCATCGAGCATGCCGTGCTGTTCGCGCCACGCTTCGGCCTGAACTGGGCGCTGGTCACGGGCATACCGGTGATCGCGCTATGCATGCCGGTCGTCGCGCTGGTGCGCCGGAAGCTCGCCCTGCATCGCGCGGACGGCTCGCTCAATATCGGCCTGATCCTGGCCACCACCCTGGTGTGCGCGCTGCTCAACGCCGGCCTGAACGATCTGGCGCTGCGTGCGGCACTGGCCGCCGCGCCCGGTGCATGGCCCGACCTGGATGCACGCACCTACTTCTTCGCCTACCTGTTGGGCTCCTACCTGGGCGCCCTGACCCTCACCCCCTCCATCCTGGCGCTGAAGACGGCTTTCGACGCGCCCGCGTCCCTGAAATGGCTGCACGGTGGCCTCCGCCCGCGCACGGCCGCACTGATCGTCGCGGCAGCCTCGGGCATGCTGGCGGTCGGCCTGCTGGCAAGTCACACACAGGACGGCCTGCTGATGGCGCTGCGCCTGAGCGTTGCGCTACCGGTGCTGGCTCTCACACTGCGCTTCGGCTGGCAAGGCGGTGCGCTGGCCGGCCTGGTGGCCAGCGTGGTCCTGGCCACCACGTCGACGACGCTGCTAGACCCACCGATGATCAACGCGCAGATCGCCCTCGCCTTCGTCCTCTCCGGCGCCTTGCTGATCGGTATCCCCATTGCCCGGATCAAGATGGCGCGGCTCACGCGCGCTCGCGCCCTCGACGATCCGGCCCACGGTGGGACGGCGGTATCGGACTGACGCCCGCCGCCCAGGTTCCGGTTCCGGTTTACTGAAAGGTGCTCGAGCACTCCGCGGGATTCTTGCAGTCGGAAGGCACGGCCTGCAGATACACGATGCCGCCCGGGCTGGTCACGACGGTGATCGTGATCGTGTCGTCGCGATACACGATGGTGCGCGTACCGGCGGGACGCATTGCCGACCGTTCGCTGGGCGTGGCCACACGGGCCGCATCCAGGCCGATCGGCAGGCCCACGATGTCCTTCCCTGCATAGGCGAAGGCGCCCCGCACATTGCCGTGCAGATCGTTGACCTGGACATAGCGCGTGCCCAGCCGCTCGAAAACGAAGACGTGGTAGGCCGAACTGGCACTCACGTCCGACGCGTTGGGCCACGCCTGGCCCAGGCCGGTGGAAGCGAACCCCTGGGCGAACACCGGTGCGGCGACGACCGACAACGCCGTGGCAAAACACAGCGGAAGCAAACGAAAAACTGAGCGCATGGCAGTCTCTGGCCGTGGAGGTGGGATTAGCCTAGCCCAGCCGAAAATCCCGATTGCGCGAATACGGCAGATCGTCCCGGGCGCCGCCTTACACCGAACTAACAATCGAAGGCGCATGGTGCAGTTACCGTCCGGCGCGCCGGGCGGCATCCCTCGCGCGTGATTTCGCCTGGTCGACCCAACGCCGCTTCTGGAATGTCATGCCCCCTCTGAAACCCGACAACCGCTTCCCCAAGGGAGCCCCGGCCGACCGTTCGTCCGCCGCCTTCGTTTCATACGTGTATTCGCACTCCCGCCGCGCGCCACTGCCCGAGGTGCCGCGTGCGCCGGCCAAGGCCCGCAAGGGCAAGACGGCCGGCCAGGCGTAGTTTCCCCACGCTAGAATCCCACCTCATACGCTGATGCATGAGGTGGGATACGTGACCGAGCCGACACTCCAGGAACTGGCCGCCGAAGAGGCGCGCCTGCAGTTCGATACGCTCACCCTCGCGCAGGCCTGGGACATCGGCTGCGCGCTGCGCGAAGCGGCCCTGCACCGCTCCGGCAAGGTGGCCATCGAGATCGCGCTGCGCGATCGCACGCTGTTCCACGCCGCCCTGCCCGGCACCGACGTCGCCAACGGGCAATGGGTACGCCGCAAGCGCAACACCGTGCTCGCCCTAGGCACCAGCACGCTGGCCGTCGGCATGAAACTGGCGAAGGCCAACCAGTCCCTGGAAGCACGCTACGGCCTTTCCGCCGCCGACCACGCCCACGACGGCGGCGGTTTCCCGCTGCGCCTGCGCGGCCTGGGTGTCATCGGCGCGATCACCGCCTCCGGCCTGCCCTCGCTGGAAGACCATCGTTTGGTCACCGAGGTGCTGGCGCGCTTTATCTAACCCTCGCGGTTTCCAACGCTCGACGTATCTATCCCTCGGGGTATCCACCGTCGCCGTATCCCTCGTACAAAACCTTTCCTTCGTTTTGCGCTCGGAAACGCCGGCATGGGGGTGGGGACGGCCTCTTTCGCCATCGCGCCATTGAGGGTTCGCGCACGTGCGTGCGCTCCTACGTGGGCGTGTTGCTTGGGGGTAGGAGCGCACGCACGTGCGCGAACGTGTTGCGTGCGGTTATCGGCGGCATTGTCGCGGGGGGCGCGTTTTGTCAGACTCGATGAACCGTCCCTGAAAAAAGATGTTGCCTGATGCTGACCACGCGCCCTGCCCTTCGTCCCCTCATGACCGGCTCGTCGGTCGTGCTGGCGGCTTGCTGCCTTGCCCTCGTGGCCGGTCCCGTCGCCGCGCAGCAGGTACTGACGCCGGAACAGAAGGCGACGATCGCCAAGCGCGAGGATATCGAGCGGCAGCTCGAGGCCGTGGCCGTGGTGGATCGCAAGGTGATGGTGAAGATGCGCGACGGCAAGCGCATGGCCGCCGACGTCTACCGACCGAAGAACGCAGCGGGTAAGGTGCCGACGATCTTCGTGCGCACCCCGTACAACTTCAATTTCTGGGACGTGAAGCTCGGCGCGCCCAGCGACATGAGCCGGGAGCTGACGGCGGTGAAGCACGGTTACGCGTACGTCGACATGAACGAGCGCGGCCACTACTTCTCCGAAGGCAACTACGAGATCCTCGGCGCACCCGTGAGCGACGGTGTCGACGCCGTGCGCTGGATGACCTCGCAGCCGTGGTCCAACGGCAAGGTGGGCACCACGGGATGTTCGTCCACGGCGGAATGGCAGATGGCCGTCGTCGCGCAAAACGAGCCGGGCCTGGCCGCCTTCAACGTGCAGGGCTTCGGTGCCGGCGTCGGCCGGGTCGGCCCGTTCTACGAGCAAGGCAACTGGTTCCGCGGCGGCGCGGTGCAGATGCTGTTCCAGGCATGGATCTACGGCGAACAGAACCAGGTACGGCCGATGTTTCCCGCCAACACCTCGCAGGCGGACCTGATCCGCGCGTCCAAGGCGTTCGACCTGGACCCGCAGATGCCGCCGGTGGACTGGGACAAGGCGTTCTGGCACCTGCCCGAAAAAGACATCCTCAAGGCGGTCGATGGCCCCAAGGGTATCTTCGCCGATGCCATGGACGTGCCGACCGGCGGCAACATGATCGCGCGTACGCCCAACAGCCCGGCCTGGAACAAGGGCGGCCTGTGGCACGAGAACATGAAGATCGACCGGCCGGGCTTGTGGTTCATGAGCTGGTTCGACGTGTCCGTGTCGCCCAACCTGGCCGCGTACAACCGCGTGCGTGCCACGGCGTCGAAGGAGGTCGCCGACCAGCAGTACGCGATCATCGCGCCGGCGCTGCACTGCGGGTTCACCCGCGCCAGCGAGCACACGATGATCGGCGACCTCGACGTGGGCGATGCGCGCTTCGACTACGAGTCGCTGGTGTTCGGCTGGTTCGACAAGTTCCTCAAGGGCGTGGACAGCCCCGTCGTCGATAAGCAGCCCAAGGTGATGTACTACGTCATGGGCGAGAACAAGTGGCACGACTCGGCCACGTGGCCACCGGCCAACGCGACCCCGCGCGACCTCTTCCTCACCAGCGGCGGCAAGGCCAACACGCTTTACGGCGATGGCAAGCTAGTGGCCGCGGCCGGCGGCACGGACCAGCCGGACCGCTTCGTCTACGACCCGATGAACCCCGTGACCACGCTCGGCGGTGGCGGTTGCTGCCAGGGCACGGCCGTGAAGTTCGGCTCGTTCGACCAGAACCCGCAGCTGGCCCGCAACGACATCCTGGTGTACGACTCCGAGCCGTTCAAGGAGGCGACGGAAGTCAGCGGCCCGATCACCGTCACGCTGTATGTCTCCTCCGATGCGAAGGACACCGACTTCACCTTCAAGGTGATGGACGTGGGCACCGACGGCAAGGCCTTCAACCTCACCGAGAACATCCAGCGCATGCGTTATCGCGAGGGCTATGACAAGCCGCCGGTATGGATGAAGGATGGCGAGGTGTACAAGGTGACCTTCCAGCCGATCGACACCAGCAACCTGTTCTACCCGGGCCACAAGCTGCGCGTGGCGATCTCCAGCAGCAACTTCCCGCGATTCGACCGCAACCTCAACACGGGCGGCAACAACTACGACGAGGCCAGCGGGGTCATCGCGCACAACGCCGTGCACCACGATGCCGCGCACCCGTCGAAGATCACCTTCACCGTGGTGCCGCGTAGCACGCCGGTCACCGCGCCGGGTAGCTCGCCCTGATACCCACGTCCGGCCGCGGGGGCCGGTTCATCAGACTCCCGCGGCGGGGAAAGACGATCAGGCGGGTTTGCAGGCGGGCGTCACCTCGCCCGGTTGTGGCGTGACGCACACGGAAAATCCGCCCGGCAAACGATCCACCAGCCGTTCCTCGCGCACGGCGAGGGCAAACGTACGCACCGCGTTCGCACCGTCGAAGACGGTGTAGTGACATTGCCCGGAGTCGCTGGCCGCGCAGGCGAAACGCGCCCGCCCCATGCGCACGTCCGTGCGGCTGTCGAGCGTCACGTGGCCGTTGTCGCTGGCGGTCATCACCAGGCTGCGGTTCTGCGCGTCCGTGCAGCCGGCCAGGTTCATGAAGCAATAGACGATGGCGAGTAACAGTCGCATGGCGATACTCCTTGGGTCACATGGCCCGGAAGATGGCCATGAACGGCTGACTGACACTGAGGGTTTCCGGTCGCCCGCGCAGGCGAAGGCAGCCCTTGCCGCTGTCGTCGCGTTCCACGGAAGCCACCTGGCGCAGGTTGACGATGGTGGACCGGTGGATCTGCCGGAACGTGCGCGAATCCAGCTGGCGCAGCAGGTCGCGGATGGGACGCGACACCAGCGCGTCGCCCTCGGCCGTGGCCAGCAGCGTGTACTTGTTGTCGGCGCGGAAATAGATCACGTCGTCCACCAGGATCAGGCGCGTGGCCTTGCCCGCGCCGGCGGTGATCCAGGTCAACGGTTCGGCCGCGGGCTCCTCGAAGCGCGCGATCAGGTCGCGGGCCACGTCGCCGGTGCGGCGGGCGTGTCTTTCCGCATCGTCCGCCAGCCGGCTGCGCAGCCGGGCCACGGTCTGTGCCAGTCGCTGGCCGACCACCGGCTTGAGCAGGTAGTCCACGGCGCCGCGTTCGAACGCATCCACGGCGTACTGGTCGTAGGCCGTGACGAACACCACCAGCGTCGCGGGGCTGGCATCGGCGGCTGCCGCGGCCACCTCCATGCCGGTCAGGCCGGGCATGCGGATATCGAGGAAGGCCACGTCCGGGCGATGCGTGGCGATGGCCTCCAGGGCCTCGCCGCCGTCCTCGCACACCGCCACCACCTCCAGTTCCGGCCAGGCCGCGGCCAGTTCGCGCTGCAACGCGGTGGCAAGCAGTTTCTCGTCCTCGGCGACGATGCACTTAGGCATGATCGAACGCTCCTTTCACCGGCAGCGTGAGGGTCGCTGCCACACCGTTGGGAAAATTGTTGCCGATGGCGAAGCTGGCGGCGGCGCCATAGGTCAGCCGCAGGCGTTCGCGCAGGTTGCGCAGGCCGATGCCCGTGCCGGCCCCTTCGCTGCGGAAGCCCAGGCCGTCGTCGGCCACCGTAAGCACCAGCGACGCGCCGTCGACGCCGGCACGAATCCAGATGCCACCACCACCGGGCTTCGGTTCGAGGCCATGCTTGATCGCGTTCTCGACCAGGGTCTGCAACATCATCGACGGCATCGGCGTATCCCGCAGGTCGTCTGCCACATCCACATGCACGAGGAGGCGCTCGCCCATGCGCAGCTTCATGATCTCCAGCCACGCGGTGGACCGTTCCAGCTCCTGGCCTACCGTGGACAGCGAGCCGTCGGTGCGTGGCAGCGAGCGGCGCAGGTAATCGATGAGGTGACCGAGCATGCGATCGGCACGGGCCGGATCGGTGCGTACCAGCTCCTGTGCACTGGCCAGCGTGTTGTAGAGGAAATGCGGTTCCACCTGCGCCTGCAGCAGCCCGAGTTGCGCCGCGGTCAGCTCCTTCTCCATGGTCGTCTGGCGCACGTCGGCCCGCTCGCGGTTGCGTCGTTCCGCCAGCCGCTGGGTGGTGGAACGCACCAGGGTTTCCGCATATTCCAGCGACGCGCCGCCGTCGGGATTGAACCAGTCCGTCCAGGCACCCGCATCCGGCTCGCACACGAACATGACACTGCACGATCCATCGACCGGTGTCACGGTGGCGGTGATTCGCGTATTCAGGTCGAACGGAAGCCGCGGAAGCCGGCGGCCACGGAAGCGCGGCCGCTCGTGATCGGGCTCGCGAATGATCGCCCGTACCCTCAGCCCGGCACGTGTGGCCGACACATCGTGGACATGCAGCAGATCGCGCACCACGCTTTCGACGATCTCGTAAGCTTCATCGGCTGCGTAAGGCACCTCGACACGGCGTCGCTGGCGATTGGACAGCGTCTCGGTATCCAGCCGTCCGGCGATGGTACGCACACGGTAAAGATGCGTGACGCCGCGCCCCAGGGCGATCAACAAGCCGACGAACCACGCGAGGGAGAACAGCAGCGGCAGGTCGTCGTGCCAGCCCACGTTGCTCCACACCACCTCCAGCACGCAAAGCGCAGCGATCCACGCCATCACGATGCGACCGAGAAACCGGATGCTCATGCGCTTTCCCATCGTGCGTACCCCGTCCTGAAAGTGGGGCGAGCATACGACGCGCACGCCACGTGCCGAAGACGAATCCGACGAAACGGCCGCTGGGCCGACGAAATGCCCCTCCTGCGCCGCAGCATGACCTGCGCGTGGGAATGGGCCATGCTCGGGAAACGGCCTGGCGATGGGGATCGCCGGCCACGACAAAGACAAAGGGGTTACTGCATGGCCTTGTTGCTCGTCGTTTTCGCTGTCGCCGTTCTCGCGATCTTCCTCGGCATCAACATGCTGCCGAAACACCATCCCGCCAACTGGCTGCTCGGCATCGTCGGCGGCGCCTGCCTGGTGCTTGCCTGGTATGCCATCTTCCGCCCGATGCTGATCGCCTCCGGCGGCGGCGATCCGTCACTGGTCGCGGTGGGCCTCACGGCTGCCGGCATCGTGTCCTGCGTGCTGGGACTGGTCTGCCTGGGCGTGTGCGTGTGGCGCGACCCCACGCGGTTCTGGATGCTGTCCGTCGTCTTCATCGGCGTGATCGGCGCCACCCAGGTCACCGCGTTGTCCTAGGCCTCGCCTTCCCGCGCATCTTCGCCCGCGTAGCGGTAATCGCGGGCGGAGAGCGTGGCTTCACCATCGACGACACGCAGTTCGGCGCTCGCGCCGAAGGGCAAGGTGACCTTGTCCGGCCCATGGCCGAACCGGAGCCCGCGCACCAGCGGTGCCTCGGACACGGCGGCGAAGCGATCCAGCGCGTGTTCCATGTCGTAGCCGTTATCGTATTCGCTTACCCGGTGGCCGCCGAGGCTGCCGATCAGGATGGCCGACTGTCGATCGATGACGCCGGCCAGCTTCAGCTCGTAGAGCATCCTCTCGATGCGATAGGCCTGCTCGCCGCTTTCCTCGATGTAGAGGATGCCGCCGTCGATATCGGGCAGGTAGCCGGTGCCGGTGAGGCTGCACAGCGACGACAGGTTGCCGCCCCAGAGCACGCCGCTGGCCCGCAGGTCGGTCTGGCTGTCCGGGCAGCTCCAGGTGAAATCCGCCCGCGGCGCCAGCACGGTCTGCCAGAACTCGCGCCAGGTGCTTTCGCGCAGGTAGGGCGCACCGAAATCATGCAGCAGCATCGGCCCGTGGAACGAGCCAATCCCGCTGCGCGCCAGCAAGGCGCATTGCACGACGGTGAAATCGCCGTGGCCTACCAGCGCGCAGGACGCGTCGGCAAAGCGCGCGGCCAGTCCGGCGTAGTCGAGCCGGTCCAGCAGCGCGATCGCCCCATAGCCACCGCAGGTGGCCATGACGATGTCCGGCAGGGGGCGGCCGGGCTCGGCGAGGCGGTTGATTTCATCGGCGCGTGCGGTGTCGCTGCCGGCGAAGCGCAGGCAGACCCGGTCGAGCACGTCGGTGCCCAGAATGGTGTGGCCGGCGGCCTGGAGACGTTCGATCCCACGCTGGCCGGCAGCGCGGTCTTCCGCATATCCCGAGGGAGCGATGAGCCGTATATCGAGTCGTTTCGGCATGGGAGGCAAGGTAAGGACGCCCTTACCAATACCGCTACGCCGTCAGGAAGGCAACCCGAAATGGGCAGGAAGCCTTCCTGGAAGCCGGTGGCGCCCCTACCAGCCGTCGTATTCCTCGGCCGCAGTGAGCTCTTCCGCCGGTGCGCTGCGGGTGAGCGTCTCACGCGGTTGCTCGCCGAAGACGCTGCGGTATTTCTCCGCAAACCGCGAGAGGTCCCACATGCCGCAGCTGAGCGCCACCGACTTGACCGACCGACGCCCGGCTTCGGCCGTGACCAGGCTGCGATGCGCGGTGCACAGGCGCAGCATGGCCAGGTAACGGTTGGGCGGGATGCCCAGCAGGTCGTCGAAGGCGTAGCGCAGGCCACGCTCGCTGGCGCCGGCGGCCTGGCACAACTCCTGGGAGTAGATGTCCCGGCGCAGGTTGGCCCGCATGAAGCGTTCCGCGCGGCGCATCACCTGGTAGTGCGCACGGCGACCGCGCGAGGCCACCGGACGGTCTTCCGAAGACGAGCCCAGGGCCACGCGGATGTGCTCGTCGAGCAGGTCTTCCACGGGGCCGAACGCGGTATCGACCGGCTCGCGCACGCGTTCCGCGATCTGCCGGTAGGCCCGCTTCAGATGATCCGAGGTAACTGAGAAAAGCCTCAAGCGCTGGGCGGCCATGTCCACGTCGGCATGGTCGGACGCCAGGAACCGCGAGCGGAAGCGGGCATACGGCGCCACCACCAGAGTGAACCGGGTACCGCGCTCGAACATGAAATCGGTGGGTGTGCCGCGCAGCAGCGTCACCGCCATTTCCGATTCCACGCTGATGCCCTGGCACCAGCTGCGTTCGCCGGCCTCGTGCAGGTACACCAGCATGCAGGCGTCTTCGGGCACGGTCAGTGCCCCGCGCACGTCGAAATCGATGTGCGCCGTGACATAGGTGACCCCGTCATGGGTCTTCGTGGACAGCGCGGCGCGAGGGCGCGCCGGGCTCAACGTCAACAGGTCGACATCGCACACGCCCAGCGCGGCGCCGAGCGTGACAAGGTCGTAATCTTCAAGCCCCTGTGCATCCGTGAGACGACTCATGTCGGCTCTCCCGGGTGATTTTTCTTAGTCATCTGTTCAACCCCCACGTTCCAGGGGCAGGCACTTTGCCCACCCGCCGAATCCCCCTCGACCCGTGCTCACCCATACCGGGGATGACGATGTCAGGACATATAACTACTCATGTAAGGCAAAAAATGCCAGTGAAGTGTGAATTTGCCGAATCGGCATAACGACCGCTCAAGCTTTTGATGAAATTGGCAAAAGCGCCGCTTGAGCCAGGCCCGCGACCACGCCGAGCGACGGATCGCCATGCACGACGGGCACCCCCGGAAAGCTGGCGCCGACCCGTGCGCGTACCTGGGGCGAGCGCGACGTACCGCCGGTCAGGAAGACGCTCGCGGGTGCCTCGTCCAGACCCGCGCCGGCATCGCGAAGCAACCGCGCCATGCGGTCGAGGAAATCTTCCGACGCGGCGTCGAAATCCGCTGAAACGGCATGGATCTGTAGACCTGCCTCGATAAAATCCAGTGAAGCGGTGGTCGCGTCCTGCATCGACAGACCGATCTTGACCCGCTCCGCGGACTGGTTCAGCCGCGTGGTCGAACCGGTGCCCTGCAGCGCCTGGAGGCGCGACCGGAACGGTTCGTCCACGAACCGGTAGTCCTGCTTGCGGAATTCGCGCTGCTTGGGCAGGTTGTGGACGCTGGCGGCTTCCACGAAATGGTGCACGGGCACGCCCGTGATGTCCTTGCCGAACAGGGGCATGAAGCTGTGCAGGCTCACGCCCACGTCCAGGTCCGTGCCGCCCCGGGGCAGGCCCCAGCTGCGATGCATGATCGGTGTCCGCCCTGCCCCAAGCTCCGCGTAGGCCACGTCCGTGGTGCCGCCGCCGATATCGACGATGATCGCGCGCTGCCGCTCGCCGAGGGAGAGGTGGTAGTGCATGGCCGCCGCGGCCGGCTCCTCCAGGAAATCCACCGCGTCGAAACCGGCGATGCCGGCCGCCTCGCGCAGGATCGACAGGGCCTGGTCGCCGCCGGCCGGGCCCATCGAGCTGCGAAACTCCACCGGCCGGCCAATCACCGCCTCGCGCACGGGCGTGCCGAACTGACGGGTCGCCACCAGCCGCACATGCTCGAGGATATGCGCGGCAATGCTGACGATGGTCTTGCGCACGCGTGGGTCCAGCTTGTAGCCGAACATCGACTTGGGCGACTCGATCAGGTTGCCCGAACCCTCTTCCAGATAGGCCTCCACCGCTTCCTCGCCGAACAAGGCGTCCTGGAAGCTGGCGACCGACGCGGACGCCTCGCGCGTGCGCTCCTCCATCCACTGCCGGCGCACCACGCGGATCGCATCGCGGCGCAGGTCGCGGTCCGAGCGCGGCGTGCGGCCGGCCTGGCGCTCGTCAGCACGGGTAGCCCGCACGAAGGCGTCCACCTGCACTTCGAGCAGGGGCGTCAGCACGAAGTCGTCGACGTTCGGCACCACCTCGGGAAAGAACACCGCCGTGCGGAACTGCTGGGCGTCGCCGAAGCGAACCAGCTCGAGCTGGCCGTCGACCACCGCGGCGGCGGCCGAATAACTGGTACCGAAATCGATGCCGATGCGCATGAGGAGGTTTCCGTGACGGCAAACGTTCCATTATGACCACGTAGGCGCCGGGACGACAGGCCCGGGGATGCGGCTACACTCGGGGGCCACCCTCCGCTACCCGGGGATACCCGACGATGCGTCGACTCGCGCTTGCCTGCCTGACCGCCCTCACCCTGGCCGCCTGCCACTCCCACGACGAGGACAAGGCCGCCGCGACGCCTCCGGCGGCGCCAGCTCGCGCCACCACGTCGCCGCCGCCCCCGCTGCCGGCGGTGGCCAACGAACACCATGAGTTCAGCCCCGAGATCACGGCGGGCGATTTCGCCTCCCACTTGCGCACGCTGTCATCAGACGAGTACGACGGGCGCAAGCCGGGCACGCTGGGCGAGCGGCTGACCACCAACTACATCGTCAGCCAGTTCAAGCGGATGGGCCTGGAACCGGGCAACAAGGGTGACTGGCTGCAGACCGTGCCGGCCGTGTCCACCACGCTGAACCATCAGGACACCCTGACCCTCGACATCGCCGAGGGTGGTGGCAAGGAAGCCTTCGCCTTCGGCAAGGACATGGTCGCCGGCACCCTGCAAGCCAAATCCGACGTGGACCTCAAAGACTCCGACATCGTCTTCGTCGGCTACGGCGTGGACGCTCCCGAGGCCCAGTGGAACGACTTCGACGGCGTGGACGTCAAGGGCAAGACGGTCATCATCCTGGTCAACGATCCGGGCTGGAACGCCAACGATCCGAAACTGTTCAAGGGGCGCGAGATGACCTACTACGGCCGCTGGACGTACAAGTTCGAGGAGGCCGCCCGCCAGGGCGCCGCCGCGGCGTTCATCGTCCACCAGACCGAGCCGGCCGCCTACGGCTGGAACGTGGTGCAGAGCAGCTGGACCATGCCGCGCCTTGACCTGCCCGAGGACGAGTCGCCCGCCCCGCGCCTGCCGGTGGCGGGCTGGCTGACCCACGAGGCGGCGCAGCGCCTGTTTGCCAAGGCCGGAAAGAACTTCGACGACCTGGCCCACCAGGCCGATGTACGCGGCTTCAAGGCGGTACCGCTGGAGGCAAAGGCGTCGATCCACCTGGACAGCACCATCGCGCACTCGCTGAGCAACAACGTGATCGGCATGGTGAAGGGCACCGACACCCCCGGCGAGGCGATCGTCTACACCGCGCACTGGGACCACCTGGGCCACGACCCCGCGCTGCCCGGGCACGCCATCTACAACGGCGCGATCGACAACGGCACGGGGGTGGCCGCCCTGCTGGAGATCGCGGGCAAGTTCGCCCAGGACAAGCCGAAGCGCAGCGTGGTGTTCGCCGCGGTGACCATGGAGGAATCCGGCCTGCTCGGCTCGCAGTATTACGTCGCGCACCCGCCCTTCCCGCTGGCGAAGACGGTGGCCGACATCAACATGGATGCGCTGCCGATCACCGGGCCCACGAAGGACATGGAAGTGACGGGCCTGGGCCAGGGCACGCTGGAAGACCTGTTCGCCGACGTGCTGAAAGCCGACGGCCGCGTGATCAGCGGCGACGACACGCCGGAGAAGGGTCACTACTTCCGCTCCGACCACTTCAACTTCGCCAAGGCCGGCGTGCCGGCACTGGCCGCCGGCGGCGGCATCGACATGGTCCAGGGCGGCAAGGCCGCCGGTAAGGCTGCCGCAGAGGACTACAACGCCCACCGCTACCACCAGCCCACCGACGTCTACGACATGCGCTGGAACTTCGATGGCGTGATCCAGAACGTCAAGGCGTTCTACGCGCTGGGTGAGAAGCTGGCGGACAGCGACCTGTGGCCGGAATGGAAGGACGGGAGCGAATTCAAGGCGGCGCGGGAGCGTTCGCAGGCGAAGAAATGAGGAATTGCCCGCGTTAGAAATCGCCCACATCGTGGGCTCCTACAACCGCATGCCACGTCGCATCGTTTGTAGGAGCCAACGATGTGGGCGATCCCCCCCCCAGGTCCGGCGATCATGCAGGAGCCCACGATGTGGGCGATTCCACGCTCCTACCGCCTAATAATTCACCTGCAACTGCACCCGCAACAACTGCCCGTCGATGCGCGGATACGGAGCGGCCGTGACATCGGTGCGGCGCATGTTGGCCCAGGCCACGGCCAGCTCCACGGCGCTGGACGGCTGCCACTCGACGCCGGCCTCGGTCTCGTCCACCGACATCCTCGGCGCGTTGGTGTCGAACTTGGCGGCGCCACGGTAGGTCTGCCACTTCACGTAGGGCATCAGCGAGCCATACGCGTCGCCGTCGAACTTGTACATCACCTGCGCATAACCGCCACGCAGCGACTTCGTGCGCACGGTGCGCCGCGCGACATCCAGTTCCGGTCCCTTGCCCACCGTCCATTCCGCCTGGAAGCCGAACGGCTGCGGGTAGTACACGACGTGCGCGGCGACACGACGATCGGTGGACCCCGCCACCGGTGCATCCACCGACGGCGTGAACGTGCGACCGTCGATCGTCGCCGCGGCGGTGCTCACCTTGTAGCGGCCGGTGTAGGCATCCGCACCCACTTCGAGGAACTGGCCGTTGGCGAACTTGAACGGGTAGGACACGTGGATGACCGAATGCAGCTGGTCGTTGCGATCCGGGCGATTGGCGCCCTGGCCGTTGTACACGCCGACGCCGAACACGCCGTAGTCGCCCGACCCCTTGAGGCCGGATTTCACGAGGTAGGCGTAGCGTTCCTTGATCTCTTTCGGTGTCCAGTAGAAGAACACGCCCAGGTCTCGCTCGTCGCGGACGCCGGAGTTGAGCGCATCGGCGCGATCCAGGGCGAGGCGGTTCTGGCTTGATTGCAGGTCTTCCCAGCCGTAGGGGATCTTCGACTGGCCCGCGCGGATGCGGAAGGTCTTGTCCTTGTCGAGCCACAGATCCGCGTAGGCATCGCGCAGCTGGGCGAAGTTGCCGGTGCTCGAACCCGACGGCGTGCTGGCAAGGTCGGGCTGGATGTAGATCGACATCCGGTCGGTGACATCGCCGCTGATGACCACGCGGGCGCGACGGATGCCGAAACCCTGCTCACGCCCGATGTAACGGTCGCCGGGTGACTTCAGGTCCTTCGCGTCGTCGCCGAGCTCCTGGTTGTAGCGCATCTGCACGTAGCCACGGATGCCGATGCGGTCGTACCAGGCCTTCGCGGACGAAGGCGCTTTCGCGTGGCCCGTGGCCGATGCCGCTCCGGTCGGGCCGCCTGCCGACGCCACTTGCGTCGATGTCGACGTCGACGGCACGCCGGCGCCCGAAGCCGCGACGGCGCCGGCCGTCGTCCCGCCCGGGGCCGTGGACGTACCCTCCTGCACCTGGGCGAACTTGCCCAGTCGCGTCCGCCCGGGACCCGGTTCGGCAAAAATCTGCCGCGTTGCGGTGTCGACGTACAACTCGATGGCGGCCTCGGGCACACCTTCGGCAGCCGCGGTACCGCACAGGGTCCAGAAAGCCGCTGCCAGGGGAAGTCTCTTCATGCCACCGCTCCGAAAGTCTTGAGAAAATGCTCAAACGTCGCCGATAAAGACGCTTTATGCTGCCAACGTCGTTTTCACGCTCGACGGGCGGCAAGGTATCGGTGGCAGGTTTCACTTCCGTGACACGACGCGATTTCTTGCGAATGGATGGATTTCTGCACTGCAACACTTTCGTCATGCGGACGTAACAAGGGATAATTCGCGGCGACGCGCCCTCGCCAGGGGATCGGCTCGACGGATTCGGCGAGGCACTTCCATCCCAGGTACACCCAGGCGGAACCCAAACCATGTCCTTCGCAAGCACGCGCACGCCGCGACGTCTCGTCATTGCCCTGTCCATCGCCGCCTCCCTCGGCGCCGTTCCGGCCTTCGCCCAGGACACGGCACCGACGGCACCGCCGGCAGGTTCGCCGGGCAAGACCGCCACGCTGCAGACGATCAGCGTCACCGCCGAAAAGCGCACGGAAGACCTGCAGAAGGTGCCGATCTCGATGACGGTTGTGACCGCCGAGAAGCTGGAGGCCTTCGGCCAGGCCGGCGACGGCGTGCTGCAACTCGCCTCGCGTGCGCCCAGCGTGTATGCCGAGACGTCCTACGGCCGCGAGTTCCCGCGCTTCTACATCCGCGGCCTGGGCAACAGCGATTTCGACCTCAACGCCTCGCAGCCCGTGTCGATGGTCTACGACGACATCGTGCAGGAAAACCCCATCCTGAAAGGCTTCCCGCTGTTCGACCTGGAGCAGGTGGAAGTGCTGCGCGGTCCGCAGGGCACGCTGTTCGGCCGCAACTCGCCGGCCGGCGTGATCAAGTTCGAATCGCGCAAGCCGACGCAGGAAACCGAGGGCTATGCGCGCGTCTCATACGGCTCCTACGGCACCGCCAACGCCGAGGCCGCGCTGGGCGGCAAGCTGAGCTCCAGCTGGTCCGGCCGCGTGTCCGCCGTGGCCCAGCACCGCGACGGCTGGATCGACAACGACTACACCGGCAAGAAGGACGACCTGGGCGGCTACAACGACCGCGCCATCCGCCTGCAGGCCCTGTACAAGGCCACGGAGGACTTCGACGCCCTCATCAACGTGCACGGCCGCTGGCTGGACGGCAGCGCGATGGTCAACCGCGCCAACGCCATCACCCTGGGCAGCAATCAGTTCGTGCCGGGCTTCGATCGCGATTCGGTGTCGCAGGATGGCGACAACAAGCAGCACCTGTTCACCTGGGGCAGCAACCTGCACCTGAACTGGCACTTCGGCGACCTCAACTTCGCCTCGATCACGGGCCTTGAGCGCGCCACGACCTACAGCCTGGGCGATGTCGACGGCGGTTACGACGCGTCCGGCACGCCGGCACGCGCCAGCGCCACCAACCGCGTCACGCCGTTCCCCTCCGAGACCGCCGACGCACTGCCGAAGGATCGCCAGATCACCCAGGAATTCCGCCTGTCCAACGACACGTCGGACCGGCTGAAGTGGCAGGTGGGCACCTATTACTTCGACGAAGACATCGCGATCAGCAATTTCTCCTACGACACGCTGAACAATCACGTGCTCAACGGTTGGGTGGACCAGAGCCAGCGCACGAAGGCATGGGCGGTGTTCGGCTCGGCCGATTACAACGTGACCGACAGCTTCGACGTGCGTGCCGGCGCGCGCTGGTCGCACGACAAGCGCGAGTTCAGTGCCGAGCGTTTCCTGGGCTTCACCGGCCCGGTCGGTCCGCTCACCTCCGACCCCACCGACTCGCGCTGGAGCGGCGACCTGACCGGCACCTGGCAGCTGACCAAGAACGCCAACGTCTATGCACGCGTGGCCAACGGTTTCCGCGCGCCCAGCGTGCAGGGTCGGATCAACTTCGCCAACAGCATCTCCACCGCGAAGCCGGAGACGATCACCTCGTACGAAGTGGGCTTCAAGTCGACCACGGACGACCAGAAGCTGCGTTTCAACGCGGACATCTACAAGTACAACATGCACAACCAGCAGCTGACCGCCGTGGGGGGTGCCACCAACGTCACGCAGCTGATCAACGCGAAGAAGACCGAAGGCTACGGCGCCGAGTTCGACCTGGAGGCCTACCTCACCCCGCAGTTCTACATGACCGCCGGCGGCAGCTATAACCACACCGAGCTGAAGGACCGCAACCTGGCCATCGCCCCGTGCGGCGGCGGCTGCACCGTGCTCGATCCGCTGAACCTCGCCGGCAACGCGCTTATCGACGGCAACACGCTGCCCAACGCGCCGAAGTGGATCGGCACCTGGACCGCGCGTTACGGCATCCCCTATGGCGAAAGCGGCGAGTTCTTCGTCTACACCGACTGGAACTACCGCAGCGAGGTGAACTTCTTCCTGTACGACTCGGCGGAGTTCAAGAGCAAGCCCTTCCTCGAAGGCGGCATCCGCGTCGGCTACAACTGGGACTTCGGCAAGCGCGAGGTCGCGCTCTACGGCCGCAACATCACCAACAAGAAGGTGATCACCGGCGGCATCGACTTCAACAACCGCACCGCCTTCGTCAACGATCCGCGCGTCGTCGGCATCGAGTTCCGCGCCGAACTCTAAGCCACCCCCGCGCCCCCGCAGGGCGCCCCGCACACCGATCGCCCTCGCGGCCGGCCCCTCCCAGGGCCGGCCGCTTCCACATCCAGCCGCCTCGTCCCGCCTTCTCGCCTTCTCGCCTTCTCGCCTTCTCGCCTCCCCGCATCCCCGCCTCGCCCGGCCTCTCCACCGCCGCGCTCACCTGGCCGCTCCACCGCCGCGTAGGAGCGCACGCACGTGCGCGAAATCCCCCCGCGACACCCTGCCCGATCGCACTCACACAGCCCCGCCTTAAACCCTATCCCCCGAACCCGCATCAGACCGTGTGCCCGCCGCCCACCTCACCAGCACAGCGCGGCACGGCCTAGGCCACAAGTCATAGAAGAATCCCGAACGATTCCGCTTGACGACTAAAAATCTGGTGTTATAGTTCACTACAACACCGGTCACCCACATCACCGCAGGAGCAACACCATGAAAACCCCGAACCTCGTCGCTGTCGCCGCATCCGTCGCCCTCGCCGTCGCCAGCCTGGCCGTCTTCAGCAGCACCTCCACCTCCGCCGCCCCGGTCTCGGTCATCAACGGCAGCAAAGTCACCAACCTGGCCCCGATCGTCGTCTACGCCGACGCCGCCCCCGTCGTCGCTTCCCTCTAACCACAACCACAACTACACCTGCACGGCGCCACGCCGGCAGCACGTCCTCGGAGTCGTCCCATGAAAGCGCCGAACCTCATCGCACTGACCGTCTCTGTCCTCATCGCCGGAACCAGCGTGTTCGCCCTGCGCTCCTTCGACGACCGTGTTGCCGCCCTGGCCAGCGTGCCCGCCTTCGTCAACGGCGTCCGCGTCGTCGACCTGCCTGCCCTGAACGTCCGCCCCACCGCCGCCGATGTGCGCGAGGCGGCCCTGGGCAGCGAAGCCAACCTGGACTCGGCAGCTGCCACCCTTCGTCGCAGCGCGGAGGATCGTGCCGCCGCACTGATCGGCGCACAGATGGCCATGCCCTACTATTCGTTTGGAAATGCATTGCGCCGCACGGCGAAGGAATGAATTACATGTCCATCACCTGGAACGACAGCATCCCGATCTACCGCCAGCTCCGCGAACGCGTGGTGGCGATGATCCTGGATGGCGCCTTGAACGAGGGCGATCCGCTGCCGTCGGTACGCCAGGTCGCGGGGGATTTTCAGATCAACCCGCTGACCGTGTCCAAGGCGTACCAGGAGCTGGTCGACGAACAACTGGTTGAGAAACGGAGGGGTCTTGGCATGTTCGTGATCGATGGGGCGCGCGACGCGCTGCTGAAAAGTGAAAGGGAGCGCTTCCTGCGCGAGGAATGGCCGGCCTTGTTCGCCCGCCTCCAGCGCATGGGGCTCGACATTAAAACCCTGATGCGTGAAGCCCACGGCTCCACGGAGGATCCATCATGACCGCGGTCGTTACCGCCACCGGCCTCACCAAGCGCTTCAAGTCGTCGCTGGCCCTGGACGGCGCCTCGTTCCAGATCGGTCCGGGCCGCATCGTCGGCCTCATCGGTCCCAACGGCGCCGGCAAGACCACCGCGCTGAAAGCCATCCTCGGCCTCACCACCTTCGAAGGGCAGCTGGACGTCCTGGGCATGGATCCCCGCCGCGAGCGCGGCAAACTGATGGAACAGGTGTGCTTCATCGCGGATGTGGCGGTGCTGCCACGCTGGCTGAAGGTGCGCGACGCCATCGACTTCGTGGCCAACACGCACCCCCGCTTCGATCGCGCCAAATGCGACGCCTTCCTCGCCCGCACCAAGCTGCAGCCGGGACAGAAGGTCAAGCAGATGTCCAAGGGCATGATCGTGCAGCTGCACCTCGCCCTGGTCATGTCGATCGACGCGAAGCTGCTGATCCTGGACGAGCCCACGCTGGGCCTGGACATCCTCTACCGCAAGCAGTTCTACCAGACCCTGCTGGAAGACTATTTCGACGAGCAGAAAACCATCGTGGTGACCACCCACCAGGTGGAGGAGATCGAACACATCCTCACCGACCTGATGTTCATCCGCGACGGCAAGATCGTGCTGGACACCGACATGGACAGCCTGGGCGAGCGCTTCGCCGAGGTGCTGGTCGGCGCGGAGCACGCGCAGGCCGCCCGGGAACTGGGGCCGCTGGACGAGCGCCAGGTGTTCGGCAAGAGCATCTTCCTCTTCGACAACGTGGATCGAGCGCGGCTGGAACAGCTGGGTGAGGTACGACGTCCGTCGATCGGCGACCTTTTCGTCGCCACCATGAAGGGCACCTACGTATGAAAACCTTCTACTGGCTGGTCAAGCGCGAGTTCTGGGAACACAAGGGCGGGTTCTTCTGGGCCCCCGTGATCTCCGGCATCGTCTTCCTCGCGATCAACCTCATGGGCATCGCCGTTGGCGAGATGTTCGGCAACAACGGCCGCATGGGTGGCTTCCACTTCGACGACATGCACCTGCAGGGCGGCATGAGCCTCGAGGATCTGCGCAACGCCGGCGCCGCCATCGACATCATGCTCTACGCCGTGGCCGGCATCATCCTGGCGGTGGCCGCCATCGTGATCTTCTTCTACTGCCTGGGTGCGCTGTATGACGATCGTCGCGATCGCAGCATCCTGTTCTGGAAGTCGCTGCCGGTGTCGGACACCTCCACCGTGCTGTCCAAGGTAGCCAGTGCCGCGGTGCTCGCCCCGGTGATCGCGATCGTGGTCGGTGTCATCGTCGGCTTATGCCTCGCCCTGGTGGTGGCCATCGTCGGTCAGGTCCACGGCCTGAGCGTCTGGCGGCTGCTGATGGAAGCGCATCCGGTGGGCGTGGTGCTGAAGATGGTGCTGCTCATCCCGCTCTACGCCATCTGGGCCCTGCCGACCATCGGCTGGCTGCTGCTCTGCTCCGCCTGGGCCCGCAGCAAACCGTTCCTCTGGGCGATCGCCCTGCCCCTCGGCGCCGGCGTCATCGTGTCCTGGTTCAACCTGATGGGTGCCGCTGGCATGGAAAGCGGCTGGTTCTGGAAGAACATCGTGGGACGCCTGCTGGGCAGCCTGGCCCCGGGTGGCTGGGTCACCAAGTCCTCCACGCTGGTGGTCACCGGCCACGACAACCCGGCGGCCCTGCTCAACAGCATGGACCTGGCCTACCACTACAGCGCCCTGGCCAATCCGTCTGCCTGGATCGGTGCGATCGCCGGTGTAGTCATGATCGCCGGCGCCATCTGGTTCCGCCGCTGGCGCGACGACAGCTGAGCACGAACGACAACGGCCCCCACGGGGGCCGTTCATTGCAGAACGACAACGGCCCGCAAGGGCCGTTTTTGTATGGTGTAGGAGCCCACGATGTGGGCGAACCCTCAACGTAGCTACAGCGAAAGACGCCGCCCGCATGCACAAGCGAGCGTCTTTAGACTCCCCTAACGCGGCTTTAAGGCGCTTTAAAAGCCGCTTCGTTCAACACATGGAAACGCTGGCACGGATGCGGCGCATGGCTTCATTCGCTGCACGTAGGCTGGGGGTTCGCCCACATCGTGGGCTCCTACACAAAGACCATGCGTGCACGAAGACCATGGGTCGGTGCACGAAGACCATGCGTGGGTGCAGGAAGAGCATGGGTGGGTGCACGAAGGCCATGGTCGGATGCGCCCGATCCATGGGCGGTTACACGAAGAGCATCGTCGGCGGGGGATGCATCAGGAAATGCTGGTGCGAGATGTTCCACGCGTACGCGCCGGCGAGTGTAAACACCAGCCAGTCGCCGGGGGCCAGCGACGCGAGGCGCTGGTCGCGGGCCAGCACGTCCTTGGGCGTGCACAGCTGGCCGACGAGGGTGACCTCCTCGTTGACGACCACGGGCGCACCGCCGCGTCGCACCGTCACGAACGGATGGTCGTGTCCCTGCGCCGCGGGCGTGCGGAAGTGATGCGTGCCGCCGCGTGCGATGGCGAACCAGCGGCCATGGTTGCGCTTGATATCCAGCACCTCCATCGCGTAGAACCCACATGCGACGCTGACATAGCGCCCCGGCTCGAACCGCAGTGTCATCGCCGGATACCGCGCAAGATGTTCGTCCAGGCCGGCGCAGAAGCGGGCCCAATCGAACGAACGTGATGGTTCCGCATAGTCCACACCGAAGCCACCGCCGACGTTGACCACCGTCGTTTCCACGCCGTAGGCCTGCCTCCAACGTGCCACCGCAGCCAGGCAGGCATCCACAAGGGCCAGATGCGTCCCGACATCGGGCTGGTGCGACATCAGGTGGAAATGGAACCCTTGCAACGCCAGCCACGGAGATGCCCGCAGGCACGCCAGCGCATCAGGCAACGCGTCCTCGTCCAGCCCGAACGGCGAAGGCTGGCCGCCCATCATCAGCCGCGTGCTGCCCAGCGCGGGCAAGGCGATATTCATCCGCAGGAAGACCGGCACGCGGCGCTCCGCCCGCTCGGCGATCGCCGCAAGCCGGGTCAGTTCACCGACGCTTTCCACATGGATGGCGCAGTCGGGCAGCGACACGGCCAGTGCCAGTTCCTCGTCCAGCTTGCCCGGGCCGCCGAACAGCAAGCGGCTGCCGGGCTCGTGCTCGTGCAGCCAGCGCAGTTCGCCGCCGGAGGCCGCCTCGAAGCCATGGACGATGGGGCGCAGCGTCCGCAATACGGGCGGCTCGGCGTTGGCCTTCGCGGCGTAGAACACCTCGCAACGCGCCGGCAACAGCGACATCATCCACTCGGCATGACGACGCAACGCCTCCAGGTCGTACACATAGGCACACACCGGCTGGTCCGTGTCCGCACGCCAGCGATGCAGGGCCTCGACGGCCCCGGTCGGATCGGGCGCCAGGCTCATGCCGCAGCCCGCGGGATAGCCCGGTCGATGAGCGGGCTGGGCAGCGCGGTGTAATCCGACTCGCGATCCGCGCGGCGAAACAGGCGGGTACGCAGGTTGTTCTTGCTCGGCAGATCGGCACCGTCGACCAGCGCGTCCAGCAACGACTCCGCGCCGAAACGCTGCCCCCAGCGTCGGGCGATACCGCCGACCACCTGCCACAGGCGTTGCTCCAGTTGATCGAACGCGGCACCGGCACCCGCGCCGGACGCGATATGGAAGATAGCCTCGCCGAGGTTGTTGATGAGCGCGCAATAGGCCACGCGCTTCCAACCCAGGTCACGCGGATAGAGCAGCGAATCGCGGGCACGCGGCGACATGTCCGCCAGGCGCGGCCCGGCCCAGGCATCGTCGCTGAGCTTGGTGCCTTCCAGGTCACGCACCCAGACGCGCGTGGGCAGGCCATTCTCGAAACCGAGCACCGTGTTCTGCAGGTGGGGTTCGAGCACCACGCCGTGGTCGAAGAACGCCAGCCACACACCATCCAGCAGCAGCGCGGCATAGCTGTCGAACCAGCGCTCGGCGGCCGCGGTGTAGTGCAGGCCGGCGCGTTCGGCATGCTCGCGCACCATGGCTTCGCACGGCCGTTCTCCGTGACGGTCGGTGGCGAACAGCGCACCCGCCACGGCCGGGCGATACCGCGTGCGCGTGGCGCCGTCCAGCGTGTCGCGGTAGAGCATGCCGAAGCTCTCGGTGAGTTCACGCACGGCGTCGGCATCCTCGCTGGCCGCACCGAAATCCAGCGTCGTGGCGGCGGGTTCGGTGAGGACATCGAAACCGCGCACGCGCCGGCGCACGTCGGCCCATACCGGCGCCAGCAGCCGGGTCAGCGCCACCGCACTCTCCAGTTCGTACCACGCGTTCTTGCGCACGCAGTTGGTCAGGCGGACATGGATGGACAGCTTGAGGAAGTAGTCGAGGTCCGCGTGGTACATGGTGCGCACCGACGAGGTGGGACCCAACGCCAAACCACGCTCGCCCACCGGCTCGATCAGCCCCTGCGCGCGTGCGGCCTGGAACGCCGGGTTGGCGAGCACCCGTTCCACCTCCCAGGGATGGCAGGGATACAGCGCCTCGCCGCCCGCGGCGCGCAGCAGCGTCGCATCCACGTCGATCCCGTAGCGCTTGCGCAGGCCCGCATCGACACGGAACCAGTACAACGGAAACCGCGTGCCTGCCTCGGGTGAACAGGCCAGCACGTCCTCGACGGGTACGCCTTCGCGGCTTTTCG
Organism: Luteibacter sp. PvP120; assembly: GCF_054055715.1. Lineage (NCBI taxonomy): Bacteria > Pseudomonadati > Pseudomonadota > Gammaproteobacteria > Lysobacterales > Rhodanobacteraceae > Luteibacter > Luteibacter sp. PvP120. The sequence continues at coordinate 469,369 of NZ_JBSRXP010000003.1, forward strand.
GGGTCGGGTGCATGGCATGGCCCCAGATCATGGCCTGCTCCGCATCCAGCAGGCTGTCGCCGCTGGCCACCTTGTCCAGCCCGCGGGCCAGCAGGCGCCGCGTGATGTCAACGCTGTTGACGCTCTGCGCCAGCAGATCGGCGTTGAAGCCGACCGCGGGCGCCACGCGCTCGAGCAGGAAGTGCACCAGGCTGGTGGCATCCGCGCAGCGCCAGGGCTCACCGGGACGCTTGAGATACGGCGCCGACACGTAGTCGCAACGACCGAGCCGGCTCATGCGACCCGTACGCACGGCGATGGCGTAACCGGCTTCGGGAAAGCGGATGCGCAGGCCTGTGCCACCGGCGTGGCCGAGCGCCACGGGATCGTCTGCATGGGACGTATCGATATCCACCTCGCCCGCGGGCAAGGCGAACTCACGCAGGTAGCAGTTGAGCCAGCACGCGATGGCCTGGGACTGGGCCAGCGCGTCGTACCACTGGTCACGCATGACGTGGGGGGACATGGACGTTTCTCCGTGTGGCGGGAAGATAGACGGCGACGGCGAGCAACCAGGCCACGCCGGCGGTGATCGCGGCAGCCACGAAGGGCATCGCCAGGCCGTAGCGCGCCACCAGCGAACCGGCGACCACGCCACCCAGCGCACCGGCCCACTTGCCGGTGGCGTCGAAACGGCCGAACAACGTGCCCGCGCCGCGCTCGTGCGACTGCGCCGCCATGGCGCGGTTCAGCCCGACGAAGGAAAGCAGCATGCCGGCGCCGTAGATCACGCGCATGACCGGCAACCAAGTATCTACGGTAAGCACGGCATGCCCCACGCACGCGAGCGCGAGCACGGCCAGCCCCGCCAGCAGGGTCAACGGCGAGGTGCCCATCCGCCGCAGCCAGGGCATGGCGACCAGGTAGACCAGGTGCGGCAGGCTGTAGAACCAGCCCGCCACGCCATCGTCGCGTACGCCGAGGTGCTCGCTGTACGGCAGGAAATACGGGAACGTGACCACCATCGCGAAGCAGAACAGGAACTGGATGGCGAGCAGGCCCGCGAGTACCGATGTGGGCGAGATGTCCCCGGCATGAGGCATGCCGGTGATGGCTGGCACCGGCGGCGTAGATGCAGCGGCTGTCGTGGGCGCCACAACGCGTGGCACATCGCGCGGCAGGCGCGAGGTGACCAGCAGCGCGAGGCACGGCAGCACGGCCAGGTAACCGTACAGCTCGTGGGTCAGCCCCGTGCGCGTGGCCAGGCCGAGCAGGATCGGTGCGGTCACCATGGCCAGCCGTGCGGAATACTGCGTCCAGTCCAGCGCGCGCGACAGCGTGCCGGCCTTCGACTGCGTCGCCAGATACGCATTGGCTGCAGCCAGCGAGCCCCCGAACGTGCCCTGGATGACCAGCGCCGCGACAAACACCGGAAGGTTGGGCGCAAAGCCGGCGATGAGGAAACCGACGGCCAGCCCCGCCTGCGCGCGCAGCAAGGACAGCCGGCGTCCATGCCGGTCCGCCCAGCGCCCCCACGCCGTGGCGGTCAGCGCGGTGCAGACCGTGGGCAGGACGTACAGTGTGCCCACCAGCCAGGTCGGTGCGCCGGGAGCCAGCACACCCAGTACCCGCGGCATGAACAACGGCATGCCCAGTGCCGTGAATGCCGCGAGATAGTGCGCGAACAGCACCGGGCCGAGGATGCGCATCAACCCGCACCCTGCGCGACGAACGCACCGGCAAGCCTGTCGTCACGCGTATCCCGCATGAAGTTGGGCCCGCTCTCGCCGTAGAACTTGTTGATGTCCGCCGCGCCGCTGGCCGCCTTGCTGAGCAGGCTGCCCGCGCTGAGCAGGTACTTCACCGGCAGGCGTGGCGCATCGAGCAGGCGGCGTGCCGGCGCGATATCGACGCCCTCGCCCGACAGCACACGCAGCGTGTGTTCCAGCGCGTCGCGCAACACCACATACATCGCATCGCGAAGATCGGCGCGCTGTTCCGCCAGCCCTTCGATCACCGCGACCAGGCACAGTTGCAGCGTAATCGTGCAGAACATCCGTGCGAGCGCCGCATCGTCGTCCACGGCGATGCGCGCATCGCGCAGCGGCCCGTACGTCTCCAGATCGCCCAGCGTGCCGCGCAGGCGCGGCAACAGGACGCGCGCGGCATCGTTGTCCTTCATCAGCAGACGCAGCGGATGGCCCGCTTCATGGATCAGCACGGCGTTTTGCTGGTTGGATTCCAGCGCGATGCCGTGCACGAGCCACAGGCGCAGGTGCACGTCGCATAGCAGCCCGGCATACGCCGTCCACCAGGCAAGGACATCACCGCCATACCAGCGATCCGCCAGGTGCATCGCCATGGCGCGACCGTCGGGCAGCGTGGCGCACAGCGCCGCGACGGGAACGAGGGTGGCGTCGTCCAGGCTGGGGTAACGGCGCACCAGCCAGGACAGATGGCGCGCTTCGTCCACATGGCCGCCGTGCGATTCGTCCACGTGCACGTAGCGGTCGCGCAGCGCGCCATCCAGCTCGGCCACGCGGCGCAGCACCCGCTCGAACCAGTGCCCGTCGTACAACGTGGACGGCTTGATGAGACGCAGGTTGAGCGCCCCCAGCGTCCGCATCAGAAGGGGCAGCTTGAGGTGCTCGCGCGCATGATCGACCGGCACCACGGTGCGGACGGACAGCGTCGGCCGCACGGTCAACCACGCGTGCGGCGCGCGGTGAGACCCGTGCGGCAACGCCAGTCCCTCGGCCTCGCCGCCCTCGCCCAGGCGCGACCACGTGAGCGGATGGACCGGCAGCAGCGCGTGCGTGGCATGCAGCGCGGACGGCAGGCCCACGTCCGCCATCGACGGCCAGAAGCCCGGCGGCGGCGTGGTCATGGTCACGAGCGCCGCCGGCACGGCCAGCCAGCGCAAGGCGAACGACGGATCGTATTCCGGCGCATAACGGCGCAGGTCGTCACCGTCGAAGCCGGACTTGGCCCGGGCGGTTGGATAGAAGGGATGATCGCGGAAGCTGGCCAGGCGATCGCAGGCCAGCAGGCGCTGGTCCCACGTCGGGTGGTCCAGTGCGTGGGCCAGCACCGCGGCATCGCGCTCGAACGCCTCGCGCGCCAGGCCACGATGGGCGATGGCACAGGCCGCCTCGTCGGCATACGCACGGTGCAGGGCCACGGTTTCCTCGTCCAGCCCGTCCGACAGGTGCGCCAGCCAGCAGGCCGCCCCACCCTCTTCCACCACGCACGTACCGTCGTTGCGCAACCAGCGCGACGCATCGGCGCGCACAGCCTGCATCGCGTCGCACGGTGCCGCCGGCAACCAGATCACGCCAGCCGGCAGGTGATCGATCCGCCACCAACCCTGGGGCGGCGTGCCGCTCCAGTGCGAGCGGATGGCTGCGGACGGTTGCGCGAACGCGCCCCGACTGGCGATACCACGCACGTCCTCGCGCAGGCAGGTATCGATGATCCGGCGCACGATGTACGCCTCGTCCGTCATGTCCGCACGGCCGCTCATCCGTGCGACTCCATCGGAGCGATGTGCCAGCGCAGGCCGGACTCGATACGCGACAAGGCGCGGGCCAGATCGTCGTCGTTATCGGCCACCAGGCTCAGCGCGCCCAGGTAATCCTTGTTGGAACGGGTGAGGCGGATCTCGTCGCCGGTCTTGCGCAGGGCGCGGAACACCCCGTGCGCACCGTCACCGGCTTCCTCCCGATCGGTCGGCGAGGCGGACAGCGTGCCCTCCTCCGTGGCCACGTAATAGCGCACCATCGCGCGGCGCTCGCTGGGCACGGCATCTTCCAGCGGATGACCCAGGTGAAGCCGCAGTATCCGCTCGAACCAGCCGCCCGGCTGCAACGCATCGAGCATGAATTCCCGGCCGTCACCGATGCTGCGGTAGTTGATCTCGATCAGTACGGGACCGTCCGGCGTGGCGACGAACTCGCTGTGGCACACCCCGAAGCCGACGCCGAAGGCGATCACCTGGGCCAGCGCCTGCTCGCGGCAGGCCACGCCATGCGGCCCGTTCCAGTGCGCCTCGCGCTCGATGAAATCAGGCGGCGGCGACAACGTGACGTCGAAGCCACCGATGGCCTGCACGCGATGCCCGTCACCCAAGGTCTCCAGCGTGAACAGCGGGCCCTCGATGAAGGCTTCCAGCAATACCGCACGCTCCGGCCCATGGCGGCGGAAAGCCTCCAGGTACGTCAGCAGGTCGTCGGCCGTGGCACACAGACGGACATCCAGGCTGGCGACACCTTCGCGCGGCTTCGCGATCACCGGATACGGGGTGTCCGCCGGTGGCTGTTCGCCCGGCGCCAGCATGTGGAACCAGGGACACGGCAGGCCGCGCTCGCGCAACCGCTCGCGCATGGCGGCCTTGTTCTTCGCCGCGTAGCACACGCGCCAGTCCTTGCACGGCACGCCGAACTCCGCCGCCACCAGCGCGGTGGCGGTCTGCAGGTGGTCGCTGTTGGAGAACACCGCCGCCGGCCGGATGCCTTCATTGCGCAAGGCGTCGATCACGGCCAGCGGATTGAAGACGTCGCAGGCGACGACCTCCACGGGTGTGTCGGTCGCGCTCAGGCGCTCGAGATGGTCGAGCCGCCGGTCCGTGGCGATGACCACGCGCAGCCCGAGGCGATGCGCGGCGGGGAGGAAGCCGTCGAGGACGGCGGGATGCGCGATGTGCGCGAGGATGACGAGGGGGGAGGACACCATGGGGGAAGTTCCTTGTAACGTGGAGCGTTAGAAAGCCAGCTCCAGTCCGAGGGTCACACTGCGACCCGGGGCCGGCTGGCGACCCCACGGACTGGTATCGATTCCCCTGTACCAGTACTGCCTGTCGAAAAGATTGTTCAGCGCCAGCGACCCGGTGAGCACCGACGTGCCCTGCGTGAGCAGGGTCTGCGTCCACTGCGCGTTCCACACCGCGTACGCGGGCAAGCGGCCCACCGAGGCGATGGCGTTCTCGGCCCGCGTGTTGGCGGTGTCCGTGAAGGCGCTGCTGAAGTAGTAACCCGATAACGCGACGGTGGTATGACCGCGCGTGTACGATGCGCCCACGTTCACCTGGTTGCGCGAGGTGTACGGCACGCGCAGGCCTTCGAAGGCGCCCGAGCGCTGCTCGGCGTCGAGGTACGCGTAGCCGGCGGTCAGCTTCAGCCCATCCAGCGCTTCAGGCGACCACGCCACATCGGCCTCCAGGCCCTGGTGGATGGTCTTGCCGATGTTGCCGTAGGTGCGCGTGGTGTTGTCGAGCTGGATCTGCTTGTCGAAGTCGATGCGATACAGGTCGGCATGGATGGCCGTCCGCGCGGTGGGCTGGAAACGCGCGCCCAGCTCGTAGTTCCAGGCCAGCTCCGAATCCAGGTTGTCGCCGAACACGATCTGCGTGACCTGCGGCGCGCGCAGCGAACGCTGCGCATCCGCATACACGTACCACGCGTCCGACGCCTTGAAGCCGACGGTCAGGCCCGGCAGCGCGTTACGCACGTTGTTCTCGAAGCTCACGCCGTTGGCGAGGTTGCGGTAGGTGGCATCCAGGTGCTCGTAGCGCACGCCGGGGGTCACGGTCAGCCGGTCGTCGGCAAAGCCGATCGCATCGCTGACGTAGGCCGCCCAGGCACGATCGCGGAACTGCCAGTCACGCACCAGCGTGTACACGCCGTTGTCGAGACCGGTGTTGCCGACCAGGAAATCGATGTCCTCGTGCACCGCACGCGCGCCCACCGTCCATTGCTGGGTCACCGGCCCGTCGATATGCAGGCTGAACTGCGGTTGCGTGCCGTACACCTTGAAGCCGCGAGGTGCGCTCTGCAGCAGCTGCGGCGGCAGGTCGGAACGCCAGGTCTGTGCGGACGAACGGCGCATGCCAACGATGAAGTTTCGCTCGCTGTTGGAGCTGAAGTTGCTCCAGCTGAACTTGGACGAGTCGAACAGCCACCAGGCGCCCAGGTCCTGCTCGTAGGTCAGCGATGCGCGGGTGGTGGTGCCGTGGAAGCGATCCAGCGGCCGCGTGGCCCGCCGCGGGTCGTCCTCGTAATCGGCGACCGACAAGGCACCCGCCATGTCCATGCGCGCGACGTAGCGCTGCACATCCGCCTTGAGCAGCTTGTCGTCGCTGATCCACCACTCGGTACGCAGGCGGACGTTCTTGACGTTCGTGCCGCTGTGTCTGCGGAAGTATTCGCCCTTGAGGTAATCGGCATCCAGCTGCATGCCGAAGTTCGGCGTGAGGTAGCCGCCGGTGGACACCGAGGTGTCGCGCAGCATCTGGCCGCGGCCATACGCGGTGATGCGCTCGCCGACCGTGGTGCGCCACGTATCGGGAATGGGCTTGCTGACGAAGTTGATGACGCCGCCCACGTTGTTCGGACCGTACTGCACGGCCGCGCCGCCGCGCACGATGTCGATGCGATCGATCTGGTTCAGCGTCACCGGGAACAGCGACAGGCTGGTCTGCCCATACGGCGCCAGCGACAGCGGGATGCCGTCCAGCAGCGCCTGCACGCGTCCGCTGCGGCTTTCATACAGCCCGCGCAACGCGATCTGCGGCAGCACGCCGGTGCCCGTCTCGTCGAAGACCTTCACGCCCGGCACGCGCTGCAAGGCATCGTCCAGCGAGCGATTGGCACCGGTGGCCAGCGCCTCGCGATCGATCACCTGACGGCTGCCCGCATACGTCTTCACGTCCTCCGCCCGCGATGCGCCCAGCACGCTGCCGGTGACCGTCACGGCATCGAGCTTGCGCGCCTTGTCCGGCGGCGTGGCCATGGTGGAGGCGGTCGTGGCGTCCTGTGCCGACACGGCTTGCGCGAGCACGGCAAGGCCCAGCGCGATAACGATGTGCCGCTGGCGGAGGCGGTGCTTCATGGAACGTTTCCTTGGCATGAATTAAGAGGGATTACGGTTCACGCAGTTCGCTGGCCCGTGCGCGCAACGCGCCCTGCAACAGGCCACGGTCTTCACCGGCAAGCAGCCACGCTCCGCCGTGCGCGAGCCAGTAGGCACGCTGCTCGGCCGTGCGGGGGTTGGCGCAGAAAGGGATGTCGTGCGCAGCGCAACGCGCCGCCAGGTGCAACAGGGCGTCCCATACGTCAGCGTGCAACGGCTGGGGACCCAGGCCCATATCCAGCGACAGGTCGAGCGCGCCTTCCATGACCAGCGATACGCCGGGCACGGCAAGGATCTCGTCGATGGCCTCCACGCCCGCCCTGCTCTCGATCATGGGCACGATGCGGATATCGCGGTTGGCGCGCTCGATATAGGTATCGAGCGGTTCCCGGCCGAAGCCGGTGACGCGGCCGCCGGTGATGCCGCGACGCCCCAGCGGCGGAAAACGTGCCGCCGCCACGGCATCGCGTGCCTGTGCGGCGGTTTCCAGGCGAGGTATCACCACGGCCCGCGCACCGGCATCCAGCACGCGTCCAATCAGCTTCGCATCGACTTCGGGTACGCGGACCCACGGCTCACAACCCACCACCTCGCAGGCGCGGATGGCGTGCATCAGCTGATCGGGTGAGACAAGCTGATGCTCGAGGTCCAGCACGACGAAGTCGTAACCGGCCCTGCCGATCATCTCGCAGAGCAACGGTGAGTGGAGCGAATTGAGAATGCCGATCTGGCGTTGCATAACGTCCTGTCGAGCCGGGAAAGGATCGACGCGAACGATAATGCGAATAGTTCTCAATAACAAGCCTAACCGATCACACTCCGCTTACAAAAACTTGCGAATCAGCCGCCACCACCGCCACCACCGCCATGAATGCCGCCCTTGGTAAGTGCAGCGGGATCGAGCAGTTTGGCAAGCTCCGCCTTCGACAGGCCCGTGGTTTCCAGGGCCACGTCCATGATCGGGCGCTTTTCCTTGTACGCCTGCTTGGCGGTCGCGGCGCCCTTCTCGTAACCGATGACGGGATTGAGCGCGGTAACCAGGATCGGGTTTTTGTCCAACGCTTCGCGGATGTGTTCCTCGTTGACCTTGAAGCCCGCGATGGCTTTGTCCGCCAGCAGCACGGTGACATTCGCCAGGATCTCGATCGACTGCAGCAGGTTGTATGCGATCACCGGCAGCATCACGTTGAGCTGGAAATTGCCCGACTGCCCCGCGATGGCGATGGTCGCGTCGTTGCCGATCACCTGGGCCGCCACCATGGCCGCGGCCTCGGGAATCACCGGATTGACCTTGCCCGGCATGATCGACGACCCCGGCTGCAACGCCGGCAGTTCGATCTCGCCCAGGCCGGCCAGCGGCCCGGAGTTCATCCAGCGCAGGTCGTTGGCGATCTTCATCACCGCCACGGCCAGCGTGCGCAACTGGCCGGACAATTCCACCGGTGCATCCTGCGCCGCCATGCCGGCAAAGTAGTTGGCCGCGGACTCGAACTTCACGCCGGTCAGCTTCGACAGCTCCGCCGCCACCGCCGGGCCGAACTTCGGATCGGCATTGATGCCCGTGCCCACCGCGCTGCCGCCCTGCGGCAGGCGCCGGGTGCGTTTCAGCGTGTCGCCGATCCGCTCGATCGCGTCGTCGATCTGCGCCGACCAGCCGGACAGCTCCTGGCCGAAGGTGATCGGCATGGCGTCCATCAGGTGGGTGCGCCCCGTCTTCACCACCTTCTTCAGCTCCTTTGCCCGGCCGTCGATCGTCTTGCGCAGGTGCTTCAGGGCAGGCAGCAGCGTTTCGGTGGTGGCCAGCGTGGCGCTGACCAGGATCGCGGTGGGAATGACGTCGTTGGAGCTCTGGCCCGCGTTGACGTGGTCGTTGGGATGCACCGTGCTACCCGCCGCCTCGGCCAGGTGCGCGATCACCTCGTTGGCATTCATGTTGGAACTGGTGCCCGAGCCGGTCTGGAAGACATCGATGGGGAAATGCGCGTCCACCTCGCCCGCCGCCACCCGCTCCGCCGCCGCGCGGATGGCCTTGGCCGACGCCTTGTCCAGGTGGCCCAGCTTGACGTTGGCCTCCGCGGCCGCCGACTTGATCAGCCCCAGCGCACGGATGAACTCGCGCGGCAGGGTCAGGCCCGAAATGGGGAAATTGTCCACGGCGCGCTGGGTCTGGGCGCCATAAAGGGCCTTGGCGGGCACCTTCAGCTCGCCCATGCTGTCGCGTTCGATACGGAACCGGGCCATAAGAAACCTCCAATAAAACCATGTAGGAGCGCACGCTGTGCGCGAATGCTTTACCCGAACGGTATACTAAAGAACTGACCGAAACGCCCCAGGAACGCCTCCATGTCCCACGCCACGCTCACCGCCCTTTCGCCGCTGGACGGCCGTTACGCCGCCAAGGTGGAGCCGCTGCGCCCCATTTTCAGCGAATTCGGCCTGATGCACCGGCGTGTGCACGTGGAGATCCACTGGCTGCTGGCCCTGGCCGCCCACCCGGGTATCGTCGAGCTGCCGGCCTTCCCCGCCGAGGCCGTGACCCGCCTGCTGGCCATCACCGACGGCTTCTCTATCGAAGACGGCGAGCGGATCAAGGCGATCGAGGCCACCACCAACCACGACGTGAAGGCGGTGGAATACCTCATCAAGGAAAAGATCGGCAACGATCCCGCCCTGGCCCAGGCCAAGGAATTCGTCCATTTCGCCTGCACCAGCGAAGACATCAACAACCTCGCCTACTCGTTGATGCTGCGCGACGCCCGCGAGTCCGTGCTGCTGCCCGCCCTGGACCAGGTGATCGCCCGCCTGCGCGCCCTCGCCCACGAGCACGCCGGCCTGTCGCTGCTGTCGCGCACGCACGGCCAGACCGCCTCGCCCAGCACCATGGGCAAGGAGATCGCCAACGTCGTGGCGCGCCTGGAGCGCCAGCGCAAGCAGCTGGTCGCCATCGAGATCCCCGGCAAGATCAACGGCGCCGTGGGCAACTACAACGCCCACGTCATCGCCTATCCCGACGTGGACTGGCCGTCACTCGCCGCGCAGTTCGTCGACGGCCTGGGCCTCACCTTCAACCCGTACACCACGCAGATCGAACCGCACGACGGCATCGCCGAGTTCGCCGATGTGCTGCGCCGGATCAACATCATCCTGATCGACCTGGCGCGCGACGTGTGGGGCTACATCTCGCTGGGCTACTTCCGCCAGGCGTTGAAGGCCGGCGAAGTGGGTTCCTCGACCATGCCGCACAAGGTCAACCCGATCGACTTCGAGAACGCCGAAGGCAACTTCGGCCTGGCCAACGCCCTGCTCGGCCACTTCGCCGAGAAGCTGCCGATCAGCCGCTGGCAGCGCGACCTCACCGACTCCACCGTGCTGCGCGCCCTCGGCACCGCGTACGGCCATTCGCTGGTCGCGATCGAGTCGCTGCTCAAGGGCCTGGGCAAGCTCAACGTCAACGCCGAGCGCGTCGCCGCCGACCTCGACGCCAGCTGGGAAGTGCTGGCCGAAGCCGTGCAGACGGTGATGCGTCGCTTCGGCCTGCCGGAACCGTACGAACAGCTCAAGGCGTTGACCCGCGGCCAGGGCATCACGAAGGACTCGATGCGCGCCTTCATCGACGGGCTGGACCTGCCGGCCGATGCGAAGCGTGCGCTGGCGGAACTGACGCCTGCTTCGTATATCGGCTTGGCGGACAAGCTGGCTCGCGCGATCTGAAGTTTCTGTGGGTTACGTGGTCATGAAAACCCGGCTCGGGTGAGTCGGGTTTTTTTGTAGGGTCTTCTTGCATGGCCCGGGCTTGTCTCGAAGCCGCCATACCGGAGCCGCGGTTGCTCGCACGGTGCGGCGACGAGGCGCTGGGTGGTCACACTCTGCGCTCGAGCAGCGGCCACAAGTGGCCGAACTCGCTCAGAGCGTAACCACCCAGCACCTCTACGAATACAGAGGCAAAAGGGGTGGAGAAGCATGTTATAGCTTGTCCCACTCCATCTTCTTCTGTGCGTGCGCCACGCATTGCACACCCATTGAAACGAGCGTCCCTACTGCATCCAGTGCCAGCATCGTGCGTTGGCGGTGAAGGATGTCGTCGTCTTCCAGCGACTCGACCAGCAAGCCGGTGATTCCGCCCGCATAACGCAGCCATGCATGCGCGTCATTGAGCAGCGTGTTGACGCTGGCGTCGGCAGCGATCGCCATGCTGCCCTCACCCGTTTGTCCGTTCTCGTCCATGGTGTTCTCCGTGATGCCGCCGTGTTGCCGAGTCGTGGCACGCCATGGGTAAGCACGTGCCACCATCGCTCGCACGATGAGTCTCATCGGCCTGCCCGTGACCGGGCGCCGGGCGGCGTGATTGCAGAAGTGGATGCAGCGTCAGCCGTCGACCGTCGGACACGCGGCAACGCGCCGTGTGTGCTCGGCTCGAAACGTCTCAGGACAACGGCAGGCGCCGCGGTTCTTCAACCGTGTCTGCGGATGCGGCAGACAGCCCGGTAACCGTTGAGGGAAGCGCCACCGGGAAGCGGCGCGCGTGAGAATGCCTTAAGCTTTGGCGTAGCCATGGTCAACCTTTCTCGTTGATTAGGGTCAGCGGACCTTGTGGTGCTGTCACACCCCTGGTCCGCGCTTCTCACCGCTTTCGAGCGATGGTTGCCTGCGGGGTGGATAGTGGGTCCGCAGGCAACGGAGACAACCTAGCAAAAAGGTTGGGGGGTTGTCTTGAGAACGATTCCGCCATGTATTCCTCCAGCCTGCCGCGTACAGCATGCAGGCAGAATCGTCCGTGTCATGCGCTGATGCATCACAGGCGTTGTTTCACTGCGGCGAAAGATTCTCGACGCGTCTATGCCTGTAGGGGTTCCCTTACAGACAAGCTCTAACATCGCGCCTATTCTCGCGACCGGTCGCCCTCGTGAGTGATTTCTCGATGAGTAACGAGCCCCACATTTACTGCCCACTTTGCAGCTGGGAACCCAAGCCAGATAGCCGATGGGTTTGCGCATCCGGTGAACCCGGCTCGGGTTGCCGCACATGGTGGAACACATTCTGGACGGCTGGCTGCTGTCCGGGCTGCGGTCACTTCTGGTCCATGACCACTTGCCTGTCATGCAAGCGCGCATCGCCGCATGAAGCCTGGTACCACTTCCCGCCGCCAGGAACGGATGAAGAAGCGACCAAGCAGCGGGAAGAAGAGTTCACAACCTGACACCCGCTGTCGCAGCATGTCGAATCATTTTGCGATATGGCCCACATCGACAGTTCATCGATCACGCCGAACAATGCTCGCACTCAACCACTGCGAGCCCGCCGATGACCGCCAAACGCCACATCTCCCTCGCAATTGCTTCCCTGCTTGCGGTGGCCGCCCCCGCCGCCGTCCTGGCGCAAACCTCGCCAGCAACGTCGGATGCAACGGCGCAGGCCTTCGCACAAGCACCGTCCAAAGACGCCCTTCTCCAACGACTCACCGCAAGAGCCGAATCTCTCTCCGCGCAAATCACCACTGCGGAAAAATCGGGTCATCTCTCCCGACCCGAGAGCAGCGCCCTGTCGACCAAAATCACTCAGGTCGTAAAAAAGGCCCGTGCCGACCACCAAACCCAAGGCTTCCTGAGCGCCGGCGAAAGCGCATCCTACATGCGCGAACTCGACCAGATCCAGTCCACGCTCGGCACGCCAAAAAGCACCCAACCCAAGACCTCTTAAACGCAGCGACGCCCCAAGCTCTTCCCCCGAGCACCGACACCGTATGCAGGCGCGGCCGGGTCGGATCTTGGGGCCGCCTGAGCTGAGGGCCGCGCACCCTGATTCGAGCAAAAGCGCAGCTACGGCCCGCCCCGAAGGGCAGCGTCGAAGGCCCCAAGGTCCGACCCGGCCGCGCCCTCCGCCGCGGGCCGGCCGCGCCCCGCCGCACGCCCCCGTTGCACGCCACGCTACAATCCCGCCCCATGGCCATCCAAACCCCCACCCGCAAAGCCCTCCCCATCGAAGTCCGCGGCACGTCCACCCATCCCCTGGGCATGACCCCCGCGCACTTCCTCCGCGACTACTGGCAGAAGCGCCCGTTGCTCATCCGCAACGCCTTCGAGAACTTCCAGCCGCCCATCGAGCCCAACGACCTCGCCGGCCTGGCCTGCGAAGAAGGGGTGCTGGCTCGCCTCATCGTCCACGACGAGAAGCGTGACCGCTGGACGGTGAAAACCGGCCCCTTCGAAGAAGCCGAATTCAGCAAGACGCCCAAGCGCGACTGGACGCTCCTCGTCCAGGACGTCGACAAGTGGGACGCCGATGTCGCCGCGCTGCTCGAGCACTTTGCCTTCCTGCCCAACTGGCGCGTGGACGACGTGATGGTCTCCTACGCCGAGGACGGTGGCGGCGTCGGTGCGCACGTGGACCAGTACGACGTGTTCCTGATCCAGGGCATCGGCCAGCGTCACTGGGCCATCAGCGACGACCCGGACGCCCCATTGGACTTCCGCACTGATGTGGAGCTGAAGCAGCTGAAGGACTTCCTGCCCACCCACGAGTGGCTGCTCGAGCCCGGCGACATGCTCTACCTGCCGCCCGGCGTGCCGCACGACGGCGTGGCCCTCGGCGACTGCATGACCCTCTCGGTCGGCATGCGCGCGCCCTCGCAGGCGGAGCTCACCGGCGATCTTGCCGATTTCCTCGCCGAGCGCATGCCCGACGAGCTGCGCTACACCGATGCCGACCTCGCCCCGGTCAAGCGCATCGGCGAGATCGACACAGCCGCGCTCAACCGGCTGCGCCAGGCGCTGCCCTTCGCCGGCGCGCTGGACCGCGACCTGCTGGCCGACTGGTTCGGGCGCTTCATCACCCGCTACCGCAACGCCCAGTCGCCTGCCGCCCCGCCCAAGGCGACCACCGCCGCGGCGCTGGATAAGGCACTGGCCGCAGGCGCCGGCCTGGTTCGCCATCCGTACGCCCGGCTGGCCTGGGTCGGCGGCAAGAAGGCCGCCACGCTGTTCGTCAGTGGTAACGCCTATGCGTGCCCGGCCGATCTGGCCGAGCGGCTGGCCGCCGAGCGCGACGTTCGGCTCGACCGCGCGCCCTCGCCGGCCGAACGCGAGCTGCTGCTGGCCCTGGTCAACGAGGGCGCCCTCGCCGTCCGCAAGGGCCGCCGTCGGTGAACGGGCCGGCGGACACGGTGCTGGCCGCGGACGATCGCACCAGCCTCGAGCTCGCCCAGATACGCCTGCTCAGCCAGGCGCGCTACCGTGCCGCGCTGTACCTGCCGAGGATGGCCGTGGGCGAGCTGGACAGTGAGGCGATTCTCACCGAACTGCGCCGACTCGCCACCAGTGGCCGACAGGCCCAGGTCCGCATCCTCACCCACGATGCGGAGCAGGCCCACCGCGACGGTCACCGGCTGGTCGCCCTCGCCCAGCGCCTGCCTACGGCGGTGTCGATCCGCGTCCCGCTCGACGAGGTGCACCTCGCCTACGCATCGGCGTTCATCTGCGATACGAAAAGTGGCTACCTGTTCCGGCCGGTGGCCGGGCGCTTCGAAGCCCGTGGCGACCTCGACGCACCCGGTGAGACCTCTCGTCTCATGGCCTATTTCGACGAGGTCTGGGAGCGGGCCGAGCCCGCCTGGCAGATAAGACCACTCGGGATCTGAAAGGCATCCCCTACGTGAATTCGGGTTGGCGCCGTGTAGCGCCACGGGGCTATACTTAACGGATTCTTATGCCGCGGCGCGCCCCCTTGCGCCCAGCGGCAACCCGTCTTTTTCGTGTGTGCCGGTGGTGACGTGAGCGCAAACCTGATCCGCGAGTTTTCCGAATCCTCCCAGCTCGCCGGCGGCAACGCCGACTACGTAGAGCAGATCTACGAGGCCTGGCTGGCCGATGCCGGTTCCGTGTCGTCCGAGTGGGATGGCTACTTCAAGGCGTTGAAGGGCCGCGAGGCTGGCGATGTCCCCCACTCCGCCGTCATCGCCCGCATCGAGGCCGCGCAGAAACAGCGCCGTGGCGCGGTCGCGGCGCCCGCCGCCGGCTCGGCCGACAACGCGTATGCCCAGAAACAGGCCGGCGTCCTGCGCCTGCTGACGGCCTACCGTTCGCGCGGCCATATCGCCGCCCAGCTCGACCCGCTCGGCCTCACCGTCCCGGATATCGACACCCCGGACCTCGGCCTGGCCTTCCACGGCCTGTCCGACGCCGACCTGGATACCGAGTTCGACGCGGGCACCTTCGCCGGTGGCGGCCAGCGCATGAAGCTGCGCGACCTGCTGGCGAAGCTCAAGCACATCTATACCGGCACCGTCGGCGCCGAGTTCATGTACATCTCCGATTACGAGCAGCGCTCGTGGATCTACTCGCGGCTGGAGAAAGCCGCCGGTTCTCCGGGCCTGGAAAAGGCCGAGAAGGTCCGTGTCCTGGAGGCGCTCACCGCCGCCGAGGGCCTGGAGCGCTACCTGCACACCAAGTACGTCGGCCAGAAGCGCTTCTCGCTGGAAGGTGGCGACAGCCTGATCCCGATGGTCGACGACGTGGTCCGTGCCGCCGGCGACAACGGGGTCAAGGAAGTCATCATCGGCATGGCCCACCGTGGCCGCCTGAACGTCCTGGTCAACATCCTCGGCAAGGCGCCCTCGCAGCTCTTCAACGAGTTCGAAGGCAAGTTCGAGCACGACGACAGCGCCATCCACACGGGTGACGTGAAGTACCACATGGGCTTCTCCACCGACGTCAAGACACCCAACGGCGGCGTCCACGTCGCCCTGGCGTTCAACCCGTCGCACCTGGAAATCGTCAACCCGGTGGTTGCCGGCTCCGTGCACGCGCGCCAGTCGCGCCGTCGCGACACCGCGCGCGACAAGTCGCTGGCCGTGCTGATCCACGGCGACGCCGCCTTTGCCGGCCAGGGCGTCAACATGGAACTCCTGCAGATGTCGCAGGCCCGTGGCTTCGCCATCGGCGGCACGCTGCACATGGTGGTCAACAACCAGGTGGGCTTCACCACGTCCAAGCGCGAAGACGCCCGCTCCACGCTGTACTGCACCGACCTGGCCAAGATGGTCAACGCGCCGGTGTTCCACGTGAACGGCGACGACCCGGAAGCCGTGATCCAGGTCACCCGGCTGGCCTACCAGTTCCGCAAGCAGTTCAAGAAGGACGTGGTGATCGACCTCGTCTGCTACCGCCGTCACGGCCACAACGAGGCCGACGAGCCGGCGGCCACCCAGCCGCTGATGTACCAGGTCATCCGCAAGCGACCGACCACGCGCGACCTCTACGCGCAGTCGCTGGTCGCCGCCTCCACCATCGGCGCGGACGACGGCCAGAAGATGCTCGACGATTACCGCGCGCGCCTGGAAAAGGGCGAGCCGCTGATCGCGATCAATCCGAACCCCACCCGGGACATCCCGGTGGACTGGAGCCGTTTCCAGAACAACAAGCTGTCGATGTCCGTGGACACCGGCGTGCCGCGCGAGCAGCTGGGCAAGGTGCTCGACGTGCTGCTGGACATCCCCTCCGATGTCACGCTGCACCCGCGTGTCGCCAAGATCTACGACGACCGCCGCAAGATGGCCGCCGGCGAGATCCCGGGCGACTGGGGCTTTGCCGAGAACCTGGCCTACGGCACGCTGATCGCCGAAGGCAACGACCTGCGCGTGGTCGGCCAGGACGCCGGTCGCGGCACGTTCTTCCACCGCCACGCGGTGCTGCACGACCAGAAGAGCGACGACGTCTACCTGCCGCTGTCCAAGATCCGCGCCGACGCCCGCGTCGACGTCATCGACTCGCTGCTCTCCGAAGAAGCCGTCATGGCCTTCGAATACGGCGAAGCCACCACCTCGCCCGACCAGCTCACCATCTGGGAAGGCCAGTTCGGCGATTTCGCCAACGGCGCCCAGGTCGTCATCGACCAGTTCATCAGCTCCGGCGAAGCCAAGTGGGATCGCTTCTGCGGCCTGTCGCTGTTCCTGCCGCACGGCTACGAGGGCCAGGGTCCGGAGCATTCCTCCGCGCGCCTGGAGCGTTTCCTCCAGCTGTGCGCCCTGGACAACATGCAGGTCTGCGTGCCGACCACGCCGGCGCAGGCGTTCCACATGATCCGTCGCCAGCAGGTGCGCCCGGTGCGCAAGCCGCTGATCGTGATGACGCCCAAGTCGCTGCTGCGCCACAAGCTCGCCGTGTCCTCGCTGGACGAACTGGCCCGCGGCCAGTTCCAGCTGGTGATCGGCGAGCACCGCGAACTGCCGGCCAAGAAGGTCCAGCGCATGGTGCTTTGCTCGGGCAAGGTCTACTACGACCTGCTCGAGGACGCCCAGAAGCGTGAACTGACCGACGTGGCCATCGTCCGCGTCGAGCAGCTCTATCCGTTCCCGCGCCCGGAAGTCACGGCCGAACTGGAAAAATACCCCTCCGTGAAGGAAGTGGTGTGGTGCCAGGAAGAACCGATGAACCAGGGCGCCTGGTTCCAGATCCGCCACCACCTGCAAGCCTGCATCGGGCCGAAGCAGAGCCTGTCCTACGCCGGACGCTCGCGCTCGCCCTCGCCGGCCGCCGGCCACCTCAATACCCATATCGCCGAACAGACGGCGCTTGTCGAGCAGGCGCTCGTGGCGCCCGTCGGCACCGATCACGCAGCGGAGTAAGGCAAGCATGTCCATCGAAGTCAAAGTCCCGGTCCTGCCGGAATCGGTCTCCGACGCGCTCATCGCCACCTGGCACAAGAAGGCCGGTGACGCGGTCAAGCGCGACGAGAACCTGCTGGATCTCGAAACCGACAAGGTCGTGCTCGAAGTGCCCTCGCCCGTCGACGGCGTGCTGAAGGAGATCAAGTTCGAGGAAGGCTCGACGGTCACCAGCAGCCAGGTCATCGCCGTGATCGAGGAAGGCGCCGCCGCTGCCGCGCCCGCCCCGGCGCCGGCCGCTGCCGCCGCTGAAGCGCCCAAGGCCGAGAAGGCCGAGTCCAAGGAAGCCCCGAAGGGCGTCGACGAACTCTCCCCCGCCGGCCGCCGCGTCGCCGTGGAAGACAACATCGATCCGTCCAAGGTCGCCGGCACCGGCCGCGACGGCCGCGTGACCAAGGAAGACCTGGTCAACGCCGGCAAGGGTGGCGCCACCGCGCCGGCCGCTGCCGCCGCGCCCGCCGCCAAGCCCACCCCGGGTTCGCGTCCGGAAGAGCGCGTGGCCATGACCCGCATCCGCACGCGCATCGCCGAGCGCCTGATGCAGTCGAAGAACTCCATCGCCATGCTCACCTCGTTCAACGAAGTGAACCTGGCCGAGGTGGTCAAGCTGCGCAAGGCCCTGGGCGAGCAGTTCGAGAAGGCCAACGGCGTGAAGCTGGGCTTCATGAGCTTCTTCGTCAAGGCCGCCACGGAAGCCCTCAAGCGCTACCCGGTGATCAACGCCTCGGTGGACGGTTCGGACATCATCTACCACGGCTACCAGGACATCTCGATCGCCGTGTCCACCGAGAAGGGCCTGGTCACGCCGGTGCTGCGCGACGTGCAGGACATGTCCTTCGCGGACGTCGAGAAGGGCATCATCGGTTACGCCAAGAAGGCGCGTGACGGCAAGCTGGGCCTGGACGACCTCCAGGGCGGCACGTTCACGATCACCAACGGCGGCACCTTCGGTTCGCTGCTGTCCACCCCGATCGTCAACCCGCCGCAGAGCGCCATCCTGGGCATGCACACCATCAAGGAGCGCCCGATCGTCGAGAACGGCCAGGTGGTTGCCGCCCCGATGATGTACATCGCCCTGTCGTACGACCACCGGATCATCGACGGCCGCGATGCCGTGCTGTTCCTCGTGGACATCAAGAACCAGCTGGAAAACCCGCAGCGGATGCTGCTCGGCCTCTGATGGTCGGTTGATTCAGTCACGTGAAAACGGGAGTCGAAAGACTCCCGTTTTCACGTTCCGACCCCATATATGGCGGCAGCACCCTTCCGCCGTTTCATCCGGAGCAAAGCAATGAGCGACAAGTTCGACGTCATCGTCATCGGTGCGGGCCCCGCGGGTTACGTGGCCGCGATCCGCGCCGCGCAGCTGGGCCTGAAGACCGCCGTGGTCGACGCGTTCGTCGGCAAGGACGGCAAGGCGGCCCTGGGCGGCACCTGCCTCAACGTGGGCTGCATCCCGTCCAAGGCGCTGCTGGATTCGTCCAAGCAGTTCCACAACCTGACGCACAACTTCAAGGATCACGGCATCACCGCCGAGAACCCGAAGATCGACATCGGCACGTTCATCGGCCGCAAGGACAAGATCGTCAAGCAGTTCACCGGCGGCGTGACCATGCTGTTCAAGGCGAACAAGGTCACCTCGTTCTTCGGCAAGGGCAAGCTGCTGAAGGGCAACGAAGTGGAAGTCACCGGCAACGACGGCACGGTGTCGACCATCTCGGCCACCAACGTCATCCTCGCCTCGGGCTCGGTGCCCATCGAGCTGCCGTTCGCCAAGTTCGACGGCAAGCACATCATCGACAACGCCGGCGCGCTCGACCTCACCGAGGTGCCCAAGCGCATGGGCGTGATCGGTGCCGGCGTGATCGGCCTGGAGCTGGGCAGCGTGTGGAAACGCCTCGGCGCCGAGGTCACGGTGCTGGAAGCCCTGCCGAAGTTCCTCGCCGTGGCCGACCAGGACATTGCCAAGATGGCCGCCCGCGAGTTCGCCAAGCAGGGCCTGGACATCAAGGTCAATGCGAAGGTCACCTCCGCCGAGGTCAAGGGTGACGAAGTGCACCTGGGCTACACCGACAAGGACGGCGCCGCGCAGACGCTGGTCGTCGACAAGCTGCTGGTCGCCGTCGGCCGTCGCGCCTACACCGCCGGCCTGCTGGCCGACGACACCGGCGTCAAGCTGGACGAGCGTGGCCGCATCGTGGTCGACGAGCACAACCACACCGGCGTCGATGGCGTCTGGGCCATCGGCGATGCCGTGCGCGGCCCGATGCTCGCGCACAAGGGTTCCGAGGAAGGCGTCATGGTGGCCGAGCTGATCGCCGGCAAGCCGGGCCACATCAACCTCGACACCGTGCCCTGGGTCATCTATACCGAGCCGGAAATCGCCTGGGTCGGCAAGACCGAAGAGCAGCTCAAGGAAGAAGGCATCCCCTACAAGACGGGCGCCTTCCCCTTCGCCGCCAACGGTCGCGCCGTAGCAATGAACGAGGGCATCGGCCAGGTCAAAATGATCGCCCACGCCGAAACCGATCGCATCCTCGGCGTGCACATGGTCGGCCCGGTGGTCTCCGAACTGATCCACGAGTGCGTCGTGGCGATGGAGTTCAAGGGCTCGTCGGAAGACCTGGCCCGCATCGTCCACGCCCACCCCGCCCTGTCGGAAGTCGTGCACGAAGCCGCCCTCTCGGTCGACAAGCGCGCCATCCACAAGGGCAACTGACCTAGCCCGCGCCACCGAAGCCCGCCCCTGCCCCAAGCAAGGGCGGGCTTCGTTGTTTGTACGCACGTTGCCGGAATGTTGCCGGAACACCGTAGGAGCGCACGATGTGCGCGATTCACGCCGCGACACGCCCAAACCCGGCGCACAGGCTCACCGGTTCGGCCTCAAAACATGTCGCGCACATCGTGCGCTCCTACACGCCTGGCCGGTTCGCGCACATCGTGCGCTCCTACGCGCCAGACCGGTTCGCGCAAAGCGTGCGCTCCTACAAATACATCGGAGACTTCAACCATGCGTGAGATCAGATCCCTCTGCGTCTACTGCGGATCCAACAGCGGCTCGCATCCGGCGTATGTCGAAGCGGCCACGGCTTTCGGGCAGCGGATGGCCCGCGAGGGCATCGCCCTGGTCTACGGCGGGGGCAAGGTCGGCCTCATGGGCACCGTGGCCGACGCCGTGCTCGCCGCGGGCGGCCGCGTCATCGGGGTCATTCCGCGCCAGCTGGTGGAAAAGGAGGTCGCCCACACCGGGCTGTCCGAGCTTCAGGTGGTCGAGACGATGCACCAGCGCAAGACGCGCATGTACGAGCTGTCCGACGCCTTCGTCGCGCTGCCCGGCGGCTTCGGCACCATGGACGAGATGTTCGAGATGCTGACCTGGGCCCAGCTGGGCCTGCACAGCTACCCCTGCGCCTTCCTGGACGTGCGCGGGTTTTACCAGGGCCTTGCGGCGAGCATGGACCACATGGTGGCCGAGGGCTTCGTCAAGTCGACCCAGCGCGACCAGGTGTGGTTCGGCGACGACATCGACGCCCTGTTCAACTGGATGCAGCACTACGAATCCAGCTACACGCCGAAATGGATCACCGCCACATCGGTCGATACGGGCGGTTGAGGGCGGCATTGGCCGTGTTAAGTCGCTGTCGAGGCAGGTTTAATCCGCCCGGCCATTGATACGGGCGCATCGGTCGGTAGAATGGCCCATCGCCAGAGGCGCAACGCGTGACGGATTACCGTCACGCGTGGTTATCGAAGATGCCCGCCCGGATGGCGGGGGTCACCAAGGAAACACATCGGGCTTTGCCCGGGGGAAAGTGAATGGCTCGCATCCTGATCGTCGACGATTCGCCGTCGCAGCTGCTGGGAATCAAGCGCATCGTCGAGAAGCTGG
Organism: Luteibacter sp. PvP120; assembly: GCF_054055715.1. Lineage (NCBI taxonomy): Bacteria > Pseudomonadati > Pseudomonadota > Gammaproteobacteria > Lysobacterales > Rhodanobacteraceae > Luteibacter > Luteibacter sp. PvP120. The sequence continues at coordinate 490,800 of NZ_JBSRXP010000003.1, forward strand.
GCCACGAGGCCATCACCGCCGAGGACGGTGCCCAGGGCGTCGAAGTCGCCAAGCGCGAGATCCCCGACCTCATCCTGATGGACGTCGTCATGCCCAACCTCAACGGGTTCCAGGCCACGCGCACCATCAGCAAGGAAGAGACGACCAAGCACATCCCGATCATCCTGGTCACCACCAAGGACCAGGACACCGACAAGGTATGGGGCCTGCGCCAGGGCGCCAGGGCCTACGTGGTCAAGCCCATCAAGGAAGACGAACTGATCGCCGCCCTGAAGGAACACCTGCCGGCCTGAACGCCGGGCCGGACAACGTCTGGCCGCACAACGCATGGCCGGACGATGTCTGTATGGTCCGGACGGTCCGGACCATACCTGTAGGAGCGCACGATGTGCGCGATGGGGCTTGCCTCACCTTTGCAGGCTTGCCTCATCGCCGCTTCGTTGGCTTTTCGCGCACATCGTGCGCTCCTACGCCGCCCGCCGGATGGGCCGGGTGGGCCACGTGGGCGGGCGGGGATCAGGCGCGACGGGGGTCGAAGCCGCTGAAGGCGTCCTTGAACTCCGCGTAGGCCGCTTGCTCTTCGTGCGTTTCCGGCACGGGGACGCGAATCTCCAGCACCACGATCTGGTCGCCGGGCTCCGAGCCCGGCAGGCCACGCCCCTTGAGGCGCAGCTTGCGACCGGACTGCGAGCCGGCGGGGATACGCAGGTCCACGTGGCCGCCAAGGGTCGGCACGGGCACCGTGGCACCCAGCGCGGCTTCCCACGGGGTGATGGGCAGCGTGTGCGTGACGGTACGGCCGTCGAGGCGGAAGCGCGCATCGTCGCGGATGCCGATCTCCAGCAGCAGATCGCCCGAGGGGCCACCACCGGCGCCCGGGTGGCCCTGTCCGGCCAGACGGATCGTCTGCCCGGACGCGATGCCCGCCGGGATCTTCACTTCCAGCGTTCGCTCGCCGCCGTTCGAGTCGTTCAGCACCACGCGCGTCTTGCCGCCGGTGAAGGCGGTCTGCAGGTCGGTCTCGATCCTGGCCTGGATATCCCGGCCGCGACGCGCCTGGGCCTGCTGCTGCGGCCCCCTGCCCCGCCCGGCACCGCCGAACAGGCTTTCGAAGAAGTCGCTGAAGTCGCCGCCACCGCGGCCACCCATGTCACCGAAGTCGAAGCCACCACCGCCCTGGCCGAAGCCCGGGGGCGGACGGAACTGCTCGCCCTGGCGATAACCGCCGGCGCGGATCTGGTCGTACTGGCGGCGTTTCTCGGGATCTTTCAGGGCCTCGTTGGCCTCGTTGATCGCCTTGAACTTTTCCTCGGCCCCCGGCTCCTTGTTCTTGTCGGGATGGTATTTACGGGCAAGCTTGCGGTACGCCGCCTTGATCTCGGCGTCGGTCGCATCGGGCTTGACCCCTAAGGCTTCGTAGTAATCCTTGAACTCCACAGGCTCTCCCGGGCTTGTGTCGACAACCAAAAAACGAAATGCCCGCGGCGGAACGTGTCCACCGCGGGCCAGGCTTCCAAGCTTAGAGCGAATCAGCCCGCGGCGTTAACTACAATACGACGTGGCGCACTCTGGGCCTTCTTCGGAATGGCGATTTCGAGCACGCCGTTGGCGCCGGATGCCGTGATGCCCTCGGCATCGGCGCTCTCCGGCAGCGTGAACCGGCGCTTGAACGCACCCGCCGCACGCTCGACGCGGCTGAAGCTGCCTTCGGCCTCGCTGGCGAACGCCTTGCGCTCACCCGAGATGCTCAGCACGTTCTTTTCCATCTGGATCTCGATACCGGCCAGGTCCACCCCGGGCACGTCGGCCAGGATGAGGAATCGCCCGGCTTCTTCACGGATATCCACGCGCGGCGCCCAGGCGCTTTCAGCGCTGGCTGTGGCTGCGTTCGCCGGGATCTCGGCGCCGAAGAACTGATCGAACACGTTGCGGACGTCGCTGGCGAACACCGGCGCACGACGGAACGACACCTGACGAAGCTGGTTCATCTGTTTGACTCCCAAGAGGTTTTTCGGCCCGCTGGCCGTCTGGGATGAAACATATGACCGCCGCGGCGCGATTCAAGAGCACGCGGGCAACGGTTGCCGTCGCTTCAGCAAAAGCGCCTTCCCGTACACTCGGCACTTCCATCACCCCAAGGACCTTGCCATGACCATTGCCGTCGGCGACCGCATTCCCGAAGCCACGCTCGCCGTCTTCCAGGACGGCATCCAGACCGTCTCCAGCACCGACGTCCTCGGTAAGGGCAAGGTCGTGCTGTTCGCGGTACCCGGTGCCTTCACCCCGACCTGCTCCAACAGGCACCTGCCCGGCTACATCCAGCACCTGGAGGATTTCACGGCACGTGGGGTCACGGTTGCCTGCCTGTCCGTCAACGATGCCTTCGTGATGCACGCCTGGGGCGAATCGCAAGGGGTGCCCGACGGGCTGCTGATGCTCGGCGACGGCAATGCCACGTTTGCCAAGGCCATGGGCCTGGAACTGGACGGCACCAAGAATGGCATGGGTATTCGCGCGAAGCGTTTCGCCCTCTACGCGGAAGATGGCGTGGTCAAGGTGCTGAACGTCGAGGCGCCCGGCGAGTTCCGCGTGTCGACGGCGGAGACGATGTTGCAGGCGATCGACGGCTGAAAAAAAACCCCCGCGGATACCGCGGGGGTTTCTCGTGACGCGTCGTTCGGCTTATGCGTCGCTCGGTTCGGTGCCGTCGTCGTCCACCGGACCGCTTTCGACCGGCGGCATGTCCGCCGCCGCCTCGCCGTCGATCATGGCGACATCGTCGGCAAGTTCGCCGTCGATCTCCAGTTCCTCTTCCGCTTCCAGGCGCACGATGCCGATCAGCGTCTCGTCCTTGGGCAGCTTGATCAGGGTGACGCCCTGCGTATTGCGGCTGAGCTGCGAGACTTCGGACACACGCGTGCGCACCAGCGTGCCCTGGTCGGAGATAAGCATCAGCTGCTGCGTCTCGGTGACCTGGGTGGCGGCCACGAGCTGGCCGTTACGATCCGAACACTGGATGGCGATGACGCCCTGCGTGCCGCGGCCCTTCTTCGGGAATTCCTGCAGCTCGGTGCGCTTGCCGTAACCACGCGCCGTGGCGGTGAGGATGTCACCCTCGCCCTTGGCCACGATCAGCGAGACCACCTCGGAACCGTCGGCGAGGCGCATGCCGCGCACACCGGTGGCCGTACGACCCATCGAGCGGACGGTGCCTTCGTCGAAGCGTACCGACTTGCCGTTGGACGCGAATAGCAGCACGTCGCTTTCGCCGTTGGTCATGGCGACATCGACCAGCGCATCGCCCTCGTCGAGGTTGATGGCGGCCTTGCCCTTCTGCAGCTGGAACGCGAATTCCGTGAGCGGTGTTTTCTTCACCGTGCCCTGTCGGGTCGCGAAGAAGACGAAGCAGGTCGGATCGTACTCGCGCACCGGCAGCAAGGCCTGCACCTTCTCGCCCTCGCCCAGCGGCAGGAGGTTGACGATGGGCTTGCCGCGCGCACCCGGGCCGGCTTCCGGCATCTGGTACACCTTGAGCCAGTAGACGCGACCGGTGCTGGTGAAGGTGAGCAGCGTGTCGTGCGTGTTCACCACCCACAGCTGCTGCACCACGTCTTCGTTCTTCAGCGCCGACGCCGAACGGCCCTTGCCGCCGCGCTTCTGCGCACGGTAGAGGCTGGCCGGCTGCCGCTTGATGTAGCCGGTGTGCGACAGCGTGACCACGACATCCTCGGGCGCGATGAGGTCGAGGACGTTGAGGTCTTCCTGCGAATGCTGGATCTCGGTGCGACGGGCGTCGCCGTAGTCCGTGCGGATCTGTTCCAGTTCCTCGCGGATGACTTCGAGCAGGCGCGCCGGGTTTTCCAGGATATCGATGAGCCCACGGATGGCCTCGAGGATTTCCTTGTACTCGTCGGAGAGTTTTTCCTGCTCCAGGCCGGTGAGGCGATGCAGGCGCATCTGCAGGATCTCGGTGGCCTGGGCTTCGGACAGCTGGTAGCCGTCGTCACGCAGGCCGTCGCGCGGGTCCATGTCTTCCGGACGCGAGGAGGATGCGCCGGTGGCGGCGAGCAGCGCCTTGACCAGGCCCGGCTCCCAGCGACGCGCGACCATGCGCTCGCGGGCTTCCTGCGAGGAGGCCGACGTGCGGATCAGCTCGATCATCTCGTCGATGTTGGCCAGGGCGACCGTCAGGCCTTCGAGGATGTGCGCGCGCTGGCGTGCCTTGCGCAGGTCGAAGATGGTGCGACGGGTGACGACTTCGCGGCGATGGCGGATGAACGCCTCGAGGATGTCCTTGAGGTTCATCAACCTCGGCTGGCCGTCGAGCAGCGCGACCATGTTGATGCCGAAGGTGACCTGCAGCTGCGTCTGCTGGAACAGGTTGTTCAGCACCACGTCGCCCATGGCGTCGCGGCGGATCTCGATGACCACGCGCATGCCGTCCTTGTCGGACTCGTCGCGCAGCTCGCTGATGCCCTCGAGCTTCTTTTCCTTGACCAGCTCGGCGATCTTCTCGATCAGCCGTGCCTTGTTGACCTGGTAGGGAAGCTCGTGGATGAGGATGGTTTCGCGACCGTTGGCCTCGGTTTCGATCTCGGTGCGCGCGCGCACCAGGATGCGGCCACGGCCCGTGCGATAGGCCTCGACGATGCCGGAGGAGCCGTTGATGATGCCGGCGGTCGGGAAATCCGGACCGGGGATGTGCGTCATCAGTTCGTCGACGCCGAGCGAGGGTTCCTCGATCAGCGCCAGCGTGGCGTTGATCACCTCGGTCATGTTGTGCGGCGGGATGTTGGTGGCCATACCCACGGCGATGCCTGCGGAACCGTTGACCAGCAGGTTGGGCACGCGCGCCGGCAGGACCAGCGGCTCGCTTTCGCTTTCGTCGTAGTTCGGCCCGAAGTCGACGGTTTCCTTGTCGATGTCGGCAAGCAGTTCGTGCGTGAGGCGCGACATGCGCACCTCGGTGTATCGCATGGCGGCGGCGTTGTCGCCGTCGACCGAACCGAAGTTACCCTGGCCGTCGACCAGCATGTAGCGCAGCGAGAACGGCTGGGCCATGCGGACGATCGCGTCGTAGACCGACGAATCGCCGTGCGGGTGGTATTTACCGATGACGTCACCGACCACGCGGGCCGACTTCTTGTAGGCACGGTTCCAGCCGTTGCCCAGCTCGTTCATGGCGAACAGAACGCGTCGATGTACCGGCTTGAGGCCGTCGCGCACATCGGGCAACGCGCGCCCGACGATGACGCTCATCGCGTAGTCGAGATAGCTCTGACGCATCTCGTCTTCGATGTTGACGCGAATGATTTCTTTGGCGAGTTCTGCCATCAAACGGCTTCCTGGATGTCCATCAAAATGCCCCCGTCGCCCGCATGTGTCGCGGTATCGCGACGCGGCCGACCCAACCTGTCGATAGTATCACAACGGGTGTCGAAAAGACAGCTAAAAACGGCGTAAAAACAATTACTTACGCGGCTGTTTTCCGGCTGCGGAAAAGCAGGGTCCTGGCGAAGAGGAAATTGGCCGTGGCGCCGACCGCGGAGCCCGCCGCCACGGCCACCGCGGGCCAGGGGCGCAGCGCGGGAAACGCCTCGAGCACGACGAGGTAGACGCCGTTGTTGACCACCGCGCCGGCGGCCATCAGGCCCATCCAGTGGAGCCATTCCGCGCGCGCGCTTCGCCCGGACTGGCGGTGCGCGAAGGTGTGCCGGCGGTTCCACCACCAGGTGGCCGTGGCAGCCGACAGGAACGACACGATACGCGCGGTGTAGATGTTCCAGCCGGCGAAGCTGACCAGCGACTGGGCGATGCCGGCGTCGACCAGCAGGCCCAGCACGCCACCCACCGCGAACAACAGCAGTTCGCGGCGGACATGGCTCACGGGAACAGTGTCCGCATCTGTGTCTCGTCGGGCTTGAGGATCACGCCGCGCTCGGTGACGATGGCGTCGATCAACCCGGCCGGGGTTACGTCGAACACCGGGTTCCATGCGTCCGCGCCTTCGATCACGGTGCGCGTTCCGGACATCGACAGGAGCTCCGCCGCGTCGCGCAGTTCGATCTCGATGTCGTCGCCGTGGGCGGTGGCCATGTCCACCGTGGTCGACGGGGCCACCACCATGAATTTGACCCCGTGGTGCCGCGCCGCGATGGCCAGCTGGTAGGTGCCGATCTTGTTGGCGGTGTCGCCGTTGGCGGCGATGCGGTCCGCCCCCACGATCACCCACGTCACCTTGCCGTCCTTGAGCAGGTGCGACGCGGCGGAGTCGGCGATCAGGCGCGCGGGGATACCGTCGCGTACGAGTTCCCACATGGTCAGGCGCGCACCCTGCTGCCAGGGGCGGGTTTCGCCGGCGTAGACCTGCTCGATATGGCCGGAGGCGACACCCGCGCGGATGACGCCGAGCGCGGTGCCGTAACCGGCCGTGGCCAGCGAGCCGGTATTGCAATGGGTGAGCACGTGCGAGCCCGGCTCGATCAGGGCCGCGCCCAGTTCGCCCATGTGGCGGTTGGCAGCGAGGTCCTCGTCCTGGATGGCCTGGGCCTCGCGCGTCAGCGCATCGGTGTCGGCGCCCTCGGCGATGCGGCGGTTCATGCGATCCAGCGCCCACATCAGGTTGACCGCCGTGGGCCGCGCCGCACGCAGCGTGGCCATCGCGGCCGGCAGGTCCTGCCCTGCCCGCGCCGCCAGCACCACGCCCCACGCGGCGGCGATGCCGATCGCGGGCGCGCCGCGCACGGCCAGGTCACGGATGGCGGTGGTGACCTGGTCGGCCGTGGTGCTATCGAACCAGACTTCCTCGGCGGGAAGCCGCCGCTGGTCGAGCAGGCGCAGGCGGTCGCCGTGCCATTGCACGGCACGAATGGAATCGTGGGAGGCGTGGGTGTTCATCGGCGCATTATCGCATTGGCAATGGGGGTGGCGCATCGCGGTCGGGTGGCGTATCGCGGGGGTGTTTCGCGCGCATCGCGCGCTCCTACCGGGCGGCCAGCCACGCGTGGATGGCGGGGGGAACCTGCTTTTGCGCGCGGCCGGAGACGTAGATGCCGATGTGGCCGCCCTGGAAGGCCAGGGCCGTGTAGTCGTCGCTGCCGATCGCCTCGCCCATGGGCGTCGACGCGGCGGGCGGGACCAGGTGATCCTGTTCGGCGTAGACGTTGAGCACGGGCTGCGTGATGCGCTTCAGGTCGACCCGGCGGGCGCCGATCATCGCCTCGCCCTTGATCAGCAGATTTTTCTGGAAGAAATCGCGCGCGAACTCGCGGAACGCCTCGCCCGCCTGGTCCGGCGAATCGAAGATCCACTTTTCCATGCGCAGGAAGTTTTCCACTTCCTTCGGGTTGTCCAGGATATCGACCAGGCTGACGTACTTCTGCTGGTTGAGGCGTACCGGTTTCAGCGTGAGGTAGGCGAAGTTCATCAGGTCGGCGGGGATGTTGCCCATCGTGTCGACGAACAGGTCGATGTCGATGTTACGCGCCCAGTGCGACAGCATGTTGTCCGGCGTATGGAAGTCTACCGGCGTGACCATGGTGACGAGGTTGCGCACCTTTTCCGGATGCAGCGCCGCGTAGCACAGCGAGAACACCCCGCCCTGGCAGATGCCGAGCAGGTTGAGCGCTTCACCGTCGTGGCGTGCACGCACCGCGTCGACACACCGATCGAGATAGCCGTCGATGTAATCCTCCAGCGTGAGCCAGCGGTCGGCGCCGTCGGGGTAGCCCCAGTCGATCAGGTAGACGTCCTCACCCTGCTCGAGCAGGTTGCGCACCATCGAGCGGTCTTCCTGCAGGTCGACCATCCACGGCGTGTTGACCAGCGCGTAGCAGATCAGCAACGGGGTCGTCGCCGTTGGCGTCCTGCTGCCCTTGAAGTGCCATAGGGTGAGCTTGTCTTCCGTATAGACGGCTTCGCGCGGCGTCGTGCCGAGTTCGATCGGGCCGACGTGTTTCAGCGTTTCCATGCCGGCTTCGAGCTTGCGCCGGAAGGCTTCCACTTCGGCCTGCGCACGGGCGGGGTCGAACGCGAACGGGTGGTCGCTCATCGTTTAGTGCCCCGGGTAGCCGGCTTCTTCGGTTGAGTCTTCTTCACCGCGGCCTTCTTCACGGCGGCCTTCGTCACGGCAGCCTTCTTCACAGGGGCCTTCGTCGTACCGCCCCTCTTCGCCGACGCCGGCTTCACCGCAGGCCCGGGGCTCGTGCCCGAACCGCGCAGCGCGGCGATGTCCGCCTTCAGCGCATCGACCTCGGCGGCCACACCCTGCAACTTGCGCAACTCGCGGCGCATCGATTGCAGGCGCTCGCCGAGGCTGTCGACCTCGGTCCGGGTGGGCATGCCGGCCTGGACGGCGAAACGCTCGACCTGTTTCTGCTGCAGCCGCTTCAGCTGCATCTGCGCGTTGACCAGGGCCGCGTAGACGTCCTTGAATTCTTCCGACAGCGCAGCCTCGCCATAGCTCTCTTCAGCGAGGTTGACCCAACGGTCGTACACCGAGCGCATCGAGTCGGTATCGGTGGGCGGCGCCTGCTGGCGCAACGCCGCCGTCGCGCGATCCTGCACCCCTTGCAGCAGCGTCTGGTAGCGCTGGTAGTGCTCGGCGTAGTCGATCCACGCGCGTAGCAGCGCCTGCTGTTCTTCCTGCTGCTCGCGGGTCAGGCCGAACGCCGGCATCGACAACGCTTCGCGCGCCACGCGGGCCCAGTCGTCGAAGTGCTGCGTGCCGGGCGGAGCCGTGGCGCCGGGCGGCGCGCCATAGCCGAACGGCCCCGTGCCAGGGGCGCCCGCCATGAACGGCGGCATGCCCGGGCCGCCTGGTCCGAACGGCATCGGGCCGGGACCTGCCCCGCCGAAGGGCGGCGTGCCACCCATCGCGAAAGGCGCTGCCAGCGGTTCGCCGGCGGTAAACGAGCGCATCCAGTCGCCGTAGCCACCGAGGCCGGTGAACATGCGGGACATGATGTCGGCGGGACCGACCTCGCCCACCGCCTCGGCCTTGGGGTCGAACTGGCGCGACCAGGCCTCGAGCCCGTCGCGGACCAGGGCCTGGTACTGATCGATGAAATCGTGGGGTTTGTCAGCCATGCCGCTATGGTACGGCACTCACGGCGTCACCTCGAATACGGCTTCACGGTCGGCCGTGGAACGGCCGCCGACCCACACCGTGTAGCGCGTCGGCTCGACCACCTGGACGCTTTGGCGGTTCCAGAACGAGAGCTCGGCAAAGCCGAGCGGGAACGTGACCTGCTTCGACTCGCCGGGTTGCAGGCTTACCCGCTGGAAGCCCTGGAGGCTACGCACCGGCTGTTCGAGGCTGGCACCGAGGTTGCGCACGTAAAGCTGGACCACTTCCGTGCCCGCGCGCGAGCCGGTGTTCTTCACCGTGGCGGACACCGTGACGAGATCCTTCGCACCCGGTCGGTTCGCCTCCGCGAGTGGCAGGCTTGCACGCGAGACCCGTACGTCCGAATAGCCGAACGTGGTGTACGACAGGCCGTGACCGAACGGATAGAGGGCTGCGTTGGGCGTGTCGATATAACGCGACACGAAGGTCGTGTCGTGCGACGGAGGCTTCCGCGTATCGGCGTCACCCGCAGGGCGTCCCGTCGGGAACGCGTTGTAGTACAGCGGCTCCTGCCCTTCCGTATACGGGAAGCTCATGGTCAGCTTGCCGCTGGGCGCCACGTCGCCGAACACCACGTCAGCCACCGCGTTGCCCGCCTCGACACCCGGGAACCATACGGACATGATCGCCGGCACGTGCCGGTCGGCCCAGTCGAGTACGAGCGGACGACCGGAGAACACCAGCAGCACCACCGGCTTACCGCTGGCCACGACCTGTTCGAGCAGCGTCTGCTGGTTGCCCGGCAGCCCCAGGTGGGCGCGGGCGCCCGCTTCGCCACTCATGTGCGCGGCCTCTCCCAGCGCCATGATGACAACGTCCGCGCGTGCGGCCGCCTTCAGCGCGTCGGCGAAACCGGCCTCCGAGGCGCCATCGATTGCCGTGCCCTGCGCGTAGATCAGCTCACCGCCGTTCGCTTTCAGGCGGTCGCCAAGTCCCTTGCGCAACGTGGTGAAATCGTCGAACGTGCGCGCGCCACCCCACGGGCCCTGCATCTCCTTCGCCGCATCCGCCAGCGGACCGATCAAGGCAACGTGTCGTACATGGGCGTCGAGCGGCAGCAATGGCTTGGCCCCGACCGTGCCGTTCTTCAACAGCACGAATGACTCCTCCGCCGCGCGGCGGGCCAGCGCACGGTTCGCGGCCGACGGCCCGGTGGGCTCGACGCCACGCGCGTACGGGTGCTCGAAGAGGCCGAGGGCGAATTTCACCCGCAGGACACGGCGCACGGCTTCGTCCACCGTGGCCATCGACAGCGTGCCCTGGTCCAGCAGCGCCGGAATCTGCGTGTCGTAGTAATGGCTCATCATGTCCATTTCCACGCCCGCCTGCAGCGCCTTGCGCGTGGCGGTGGCCGCATCCGGCGCGATGCCGTGATGGGTCAGTTCCATGATCGCCGTGTAGTCGCTGACGACGAAGCCGTTGAAGCCCCACTCCTTCCGCAGCACGTCGGTCATGAGGTAGGGATCGGCCGTGGCCGGTACACCGTTGAGCGCGTTGAACGCGCTCATCATCGTCGCCGCGCCCTCGTCGACCGCCGCGCGATACGGCGGCAGGTAGACCTGACGCAGACGCACGTCGGACATGTCGGTGGTGTTGTATTCCCTGCCCGCTTCGGCGGCACCGTACGCAGCGAAATGCTTGACCGACGCCGCCACGCTTTCAGGGTCGGCCAGGTCGTTGCCCTGGTAGCCACGGATATACGCGCGGGCGATGGCCGCGCCCAGGTACGCATCCTCGCCGGCGCCCTCCGCCGACCGACCCCAGCGCGCGTCGCGCGAGACATCGACCATCGGCGAGAACACCCATTTCACGCCGCCGCGGGTCGCTTCGAGCGCGGCCATGCGTGACAGGTCCTGCACGAGCTGCGGATCCCACGTCGCCGAAAGCGCCAGCGGAATCGGATAGATGGTGCGATAGCCGTGGATGATGTCCGCGCCAAACAGCAAGGGGATGCCGAGGCGACTCTTCAGCGCGGCCTCCTGGAAGGGCCGCGTCTTCGCCGCGCCGACCAGGTTGAGCACGGAGCCCAATTCACCCTTGCGGGCGAGCGCCATCGTGTCGACCTTCGTGCGTGTTTCCGGGTTCGGCGCGAACGCATCGGTGTCCGTCGCCGTCGATCCGCCCTGGGCGGCGTACTGCGAAAGCTGGCCAACCTTCTCCTGCAACGTCATGCGCGCCAGCAGCGCATCGACCTTCCTTTCGATGTCGGGAGACGCGATCTGCGCGTTCGAAGGCGCGGCGGCCGTGTCGGTGGCGTGCGCGGGGCAGACCGCGACGGGCACCGCGGCGAGGCCGAGCGCGATGCAAAAGCCAAGGCGGATGGGGTGCGGCATGGTCGGCTCCGAGGGCGCGATAACCCGCCGAGACTGCCAGCGAAACGTTTACACCGCCATGGGTATCGGTCACGGATGGACGCGCTCAGCGCGTGCCGATGCCGTCCAGGAAAACGCCCACCAGATGATCCACGCGCGATGTCGTCGTGACATCCTGTTCGACCGACAGGCAGATGGCCATCACGACGCAGACCAGGTCACCCACAGTCACGTCGCCACGGATCACGCCCGCCGCCTGTGCGCGTTCGAGCAGACGCTGCGCTTCTTGGCTGCTGGCCTGACACCCCGCAGCGCCGCTCTTGAGCACGGCGCCCAGCGACGCAGCCAGCCCGCGGTAATGGGTGGTGTGGCCGACCAGCTCACGGACGAAGCTGCGCACCGACGCTTCCTCGCCAAGGGCATCGCGCGTCCGGCTGGCCTCGGCAAGCTCGAGCAGGCGCGTGTCGCTCAGCGCCGCCAGCAGCTCGTCCCGTGTAGCGAAACGACGATAAAGCGTGCCGATGCCGACCCCGGCGCGCTTGGCGACCTCCTCGAGCGAGGCGTCGGCCCCACGCTCGACGAACACCGCCTCCGCCGCCTCGAGAATCCGCTCGCGGTTACGCGCGGCATCCGCACGAAGCGGTGTCTCGTCAGTGACGAGCTTTCGGTTCATGAACTCCCTCCATTGATAAGTGGATGATGCCTCCATATACTAAGTGGAGCAACCCTCCACTTCATAAGGACTCTGGTATGGCACAGCGATTCGAGAACAAGGTAGTCGTCATCACGGGCGGCAGCGAAGGTATCGGGCTGGCGACGGCCAAGGCCTTCGTCGCCGAGGGAGCCACGGTCTACATCACCGGCCGCCGGCAGGACCGGCTCGATGCAGCGGTGCGCGAGATCGGCGCCGGCGCCATCGGCGTCCAGGGCGACGCCTCGCGTCTGGACGATCTGGACCGCCTGTACGACATCGTCAAGCGCGACCACGGCAAGGTGGACGTGCTCTTCGGCAATGCCGGTATCGCTGAATCCGACGCACGTCCCCTGGGTGAGATCGATGAAGCCGCCTTCGAACACATCTTCGGCCTCAACGTGCGCGGCCTGATCTTCACCGTGCAAAAAGCGCTTCCGCTGATGGCCAAGGGCGGCGCCGTGGTGCTCAACGGTTCGGTGGCCGGCAGTAAGGGCTTCCCGGGTCAGTCGCTGTATAACGCAAGCAAGGCGGCCGTGCGCTCGTTCGCCCGCAGTTGGACGTCCGATCTGAAAGACCGCGGCATCCGCGTCAACGTGGTATCGCCCAGCGGTACCGAAACGAAGCTGATGCGCGGCTACCTGGACACGCGGCCGGGCGTGGAAGACATGTTCAACCAGGTGGTGCCCCTCGGCCGCCTGGGGCAGCCGGATGAAATGGCCCGCGCCGTGCTGTTCCTGGCGTCGGACGAGAGCAGCTACATCGCCGGTACCGAACTCTTCGTGGATGGCGGTCTGCTGGCTGTGTAGGAAGGGCCATCGCGGATTGCCGTGGAGGGCTCGCCTGCGGCATCGCGTTGGGCCTCGAGCCTTGGCGTCTGGGAGCAAGAGCCGGCGGGTGCCACCCTCGGGGCCACGCCTGCGGCGACCCGTCAAGGAAGGGCCGCGTGCGCGGCCGTGTATCTATTCCCCTACGGGGCGGGTCGGGCTTCGAACGGGGGTTTCCGATTCGCCATCCATGGCTCAGCGGAAACGGCCGGCCGTC
>NZ_JBSRXP010000004.1:0-400084 GCF_054055715.1 Luteibacter sp. PvP120
GGCTCCTACACGTGCTCAAGGCACCGCGCACAATCGGCCTGCCACACTCCGCTCTCGACTTCGAATCTACCCCATCGAAAAGACACAAGCGCACGCACGTGCGCGAACCCTAAACATCGCTATGGCCAATGAGGCGGTGCACGGCATCCGTGCGAGCGTTTCCGGGCGTCGGAAGAAATGATGGTGCGCCAGAAGAGCGAAGGCCGGGTTCACGGAAGCGCTCGCCTGTTTGGGGCGGAGGGCTTCATTCGCGTCGGTGGAGGCTGAGGGGTCGCGCACATCGTGCGCTCCTACACCTCTGTTTTGGCGGGCGCGTGCGTTTCGAGGGGGGGGGGCTTGTGACGTATTACGAGTCCTGCCAGGCCTCGAGGGTATCGGCATAGCCACCCAGCAGTTCCCATAGCGCGGCTTGCTTGTCTTCGGGAATCAGGGTGTATTCCAGGCCGATCTGGCGGGCGGACACGCGCGCGACGCTGGCTTCCATGTGGATGTGCAGGTCGTGGCCGAAGATCATGTCCAGGACCCAGGTCTGGCCGGGCTCGCCGCGCCAGCCGAGCGGGCGGCGCAGCAAGGCGCCCGTGGCGGAGATATCCACGAGGTCGGTGGGGTGCGCTTCGCCGCCACGGCTCATCAGCACGGCACTGTGCACTTTCATGCGCGCGTGGCGGTAACGCATTCCTTCCTTGTCAGACGACATCTGCCTTTGGGTCCATACCGGTTCAACGTTCGTGCTTGTGGCGATTTGCATGGTCACACCTCGACCGACTTACCTTTCGTGTCACAAACGGACACATTAGCGCAGTCGGAGGTTCCGCTCCTTAACGTAAGCGTTCATTCGCTGCCACGCGTTTTAAGCACACCCGCACGTACCAGCGCCCCGGCGCCGAAGCGCCCGTTGATCAGATCCTGCACGCCATCGGACGGTTTTTTCGTTGCGGGCGCCGCGAACATGTCCTGCTGCTCGTCGCCGCGCCGCGCGTCAAAACCCGAAAGCGTCACCCCCAGCAGCCGCAATCGCGGTCGCGGATGCTGGTTCCACCAGACATGAAGCAAGCGACGTGCCACTTCGAAGATATCGGGCGTAGCGTTGCCGGGAACGGGCAACTGGGCCTGGCGGCTATGGGTCAGGAAGGGTGGTTCGCGGAGCTTGACCGATACCGTACGCGCCTCCACGGCACGGCTGCGTGCACGCGCGCCGACCCGCTCGCACTGGCGCAGCAGCCAGGCCTCGGCGATGCCCAGGTCCTCCACGTCGTACTCGAAGGTCCACTCCGCGCCGATCGACACCTCAGGCGCGTCGGTAACCACCGGGCGGCGATCCTCGCCCCGGCAAAGCTGGCGCAGCTGGGCGGCATGGCGCTCCCCCACGGCCTTGTTCAGGCGCCAGGCATCCGCGTGCACCAGGTCGCCGATGGTGCGGATGCCGACCCGCTGCAAGGCCTCCTCGGCCACCTTGCCGACCGTCCACATGCGCCCGATGGGGAGCGGATCGAGATAACCACGCACCTGGTCCGGCGGGATAACCAGGAACCCGTCGGGCTTGGACAGCTCGCTGGCCAGCTTGGCCAGCAGCTTGTTGTGGGCCATGCCCACCGAAGCATTGAGGCCGGTGCGGGCCCGGATCGCCTCCTTGACCCGGCGCCCGATCGCCTCGATGGAGGCGAAAAGCCTCAGGCTGGCGGTCACGTCGAGGAAGGCCTCGTCCAGCGACAGGCCCTCGATCATCGGGGTGACCTCGGCGAACACCCCGAACACGATCCGGGATATCTCCGTGTAGCGCGCATGGCGCGGGTAGATGTAGATCCCATGCGGGCAGCGGCGGCGCGCCTCGGCCGTGGCCATGGCCGAGCGCACGCCGTAGGTACGCGCCTGGTAGTTGGCCGTGGATACCACGCCGCGCCGCCCGAGACCGGCCACGATGACCGGCTTGCCCACGAGGCTGGGGTCGTCCAGCTCCTCGACGGACGCGTAGAAGGCGTCCATGTCGACGTGGATGATCGCGCGGTCGGCGGGTTGCATTCGCCCATTGTGCCAAAACCGCGGAGTGCCCGGCGCATGGCCCCGCTGGACTTGCGCGGACACAGGCGATACCCTGTGTCCATTCGGGTGAACTTATTCGGGCGTCATGCCCTCCCCGGTCCGTCTTCTGGACCGGCAGCAGACAGCTTCCGACGATTCTTCACAGGCGGTGACCCTCCTGGGGTGTCCAGCGGCAAGGCCTTTCGCTCGTCGGCGACGATGCGTGGCATGCCGGACGAGGCGGCGGTATGGCCGCCGGACGGCATCGATTGTTGCGTTCCCGGTCGCACTCGCGACCCTTCTGACGTGTGCCGATGACTAACGAGACAATCGACGTCCAGGTGGTCGAAAACATGCCGGGTGCCTTCGCGGGCATTCCGCAGCAACAGGAAATGCCCCTTGCGCTGGTGCGCGGGCAACCCGTGCTGCACATGCCCCAGGACCTGTACATCCCACCGGACGCGCTCGAGGTCATCCTCGAATCGTTCGAAGGTCCGCTGGACCTGCTGCTTTACCTGATCCGCCGGCAGAACCTGGACATCCTCGACATCCCCGTCGCCGAAATCACCCGGCAGTACATGGATTACATCGAGATGATGCGCGAGGTGATGCGCCTGGAGCTGGCGGCGGAATACCTGCTGATGGCCGCCATCCTCGCGGAGATCAAATCCCGGCTGCTGCTGCCGAGACCTCCGGCGGAAGAAGGCCTGGAAGACGATCCCCGTGCCGAACTGGTACGGCGGTTGCAGGAGTACGAACGCTTCAAGAGGGCCGCGGCGGATATCGACGAGCTGCCCCGGCTGGAACGCGACACGGCGGTGGTCCACGCCTTCGTCGGCGAGCACACCGTGGTCCGGGTGCCGCCGCCGCTGGACCTGAAGGAGATGCTGCTGGCGCTCAAGGACGTGCTGGGACGCGCCGACCTGTTCACGCACCATGCGATCCAGCGCGAGCCGCTCAGCGTCCGCCAGCGCATGGGCGACCTGCTCGGCACGCTGAGCGAAGGTGGCGGTTTCCGCCGGTTCGAAACGCTGTTCGACGTCAGCGAAGGCCGGCTCGGCGTGGTGGTCACCTTCCTGGCCATGCTCGAGCTCGCCAAGGAAATGCTCATCGAGATCGTTCAGGAGGAGGCCCTCGGGCCGATCTACCTGAAGACGAAGGTACAGACGGAGGCCGCGCGCGAAGAAGCGCTCGCCTGACCCAAGCAAGCACCCGAAGGCCTATGCAACCCGAACAACTCAAACCCATCGTGGAAGCGGCGCTACTCGCGTCGACCCAGCCGATGACGGTCGCGCAGTTGAAGGCGATCTTCGCCGAAGAGGATGAAGTCACCGACGACGACCTGGTCGTCGCCCTGGCCTCCCTGACGCACGATACCGACGGTCGCGGTGTGGAACTGAAGGAAGTCGCCACCGGCTGGCGCTACCAGGTCCGCCGTGATGTGCATCCCTGGGTCTCGCGGATGTGGGCCGAAAAGCCCAGCCGCTACTCGCGCGCCCTGCTCGAGACCCTGGCGCTGATCGCCTACCGCCAGCCCATCACCCGTCCGGAGATCGAACAGATCCGTGGCGTGGTGGTGTCCTCGAATATCATCAAGACCCTGGAAGAACGCGAGTGGATCCGTGTCGTCGGCCACCGCGACGTACCCGGCAAGCCCGCCCTGTTCGGCACCACCCGGCTGTTCCTCGATTACTTCAACCTGAAATCGCTGGACGCCCTGCCCCCGCTTTCCGAGATCCGCGACCTGGAGGAGCTCAACCCGCAGCTTCGCCTGGGCGACGCGGACGGCGTTCCCGCCAAGGCGTCCCTGCCGACCGATCTTCCGGTCGACGTGGACGACGAAGACCCGACGCCCGCCCCACCTGCCGATGATGTCGAGGCCGAGGCCCCGACGATCGAAGACACCGCCACGGAGACCGCGCCCGACGAGGGCGACGACATCGACGTGGCGAACCACCTGCCTGCCGGCGACGATGACGTCGCCGCGGCTTCCCCCACTGCCGACGAGGCAGAGAACCCCGAAGGCGACGTCGTCGACGACGCCCGCAAAGATACCGAGGAGTCACGCGCATGAATGCGCCGCAACGTTCCGTACTCAGTTTGAAGCGCGGTGAGAACCGCACCGAAGAAGGCCCGCAGCTCGAAGAGCGCCTGCACAAGGTCCTGGCCAACGCCGGCCTCGGCTCCCGCCGCATGCTCGAGCAGCGCATCCAGGCCGGTGAGGTCGAGGTCAACGGCACCGTCGCCACCATCGGCGCCAGCGTGCATGCCGGCGATCGCGTGACGATCGACGGCAAGCAGTTCGTCGTCGCCACCGACAACCGCAACGACGCCGAAGTGCTGGTCTACCACAAGCCGGAAGGCGTGGTGACCACGCGCGACGACACCGAAGGTCGCCCCACCGTGTTCGAACAGCTGCCGCGCCTGAAGGGTGCGCGCTGGGTGGCCGTGGGTCGCCTGGACATCAACACGACCGGCCTGCTGCTGCTCACCACGGATGGCGAACTGGCCAACGCGCTGATGCATCCCAAGAGCGGGCTCGAGCGCGAATACCTCTGCCGCGTGCATGGCGAAGTGCCCGACGAGACCATCGAGCGCCTGAAGGCCGGCGTCGAACTCGAAGACGGCCCCGCCCGCTTCGACGAGATCGCCACGATCAGCCGCGGTGGCAGCCATAGCTGGTTCCGCGTGACCATCCGCGAAGGCCGCAATCGCGAAGTCCGCCGCCTGTGGGATTTCGCCGGCTTCCTCGTCAGCCGCTTGAAGCGCATCCGCTATGGCACCGTCGAGCTGCCGCGCGCGCTGCGCCGCGGCGACTGCGAATCGCTGGACGAAACCGCCATCAAGGAACTGCGCGAGCGGTCCGGCCTGGGCGCTCCCGCGCCGGTGCTGACGCTGAGCGCCGTGGTGCACCAGCGCCGCGCGCCGCGCCATGTCACCGAATACAAGCCGAACGCCGGTGGCGCCAGCGCCTGGAGCTCGGGCCGTCACGACGAAGCCCGTGAGCTGACCGCGTTCGATCGCCTGCGCGACGACAACCCGCGCGGCGGCCGTGGTGGTCGTGCGGGCGGCGGCGGCGCTGGCGGCCGTGGCGGTCAGGGCGGCGCCCCGCGTCGCGAGGTCAACGGCAACGTGGCGCGTCCGGAACGCGGTGGCAATGCCGCCGGCGGCGCGCAGCGCAAGCGTCGTGTCGCACCGGGCCAGGAACTGCCGGGCGTGCGCACCTGGTTCGCGGGCGACTCGCGTACCGGCGGCGGCAATGCAGGCAATGCAACGGGCAACGGCGCGGGCAACCGTGGTCCGCGTCCGGCCGGCCGCAGCGGTGGCAACACCGGTAACGCGGGCGCTGGTGGCGGCTACGGCAATACCGGCAGCGGTGGCGGGTATGGCAACCGCGCTGCAGGCAGCGGTGGCAACCGCGCCGCCGGTCCGGGCGGCAATCGTGCTGCGGGCCCGGGTGGCAATCGTGCCGCCGGTCCGGCACGCGACGGCAACCGTGCCGCCCCGGGTGGCGGCGGTGGCGCGCGCTTCGAAGGCGGCGGCAATCGCGGCGGTCGTCCCGGTGGCGGTGGCAACGCCGGTAACCGTGCAGGCGGCGGTGGCGGTGGCAATCGCGCCGGTGGCGGTCCGCGTGCGGGCGGCGGTGGCGGCGGCAACCGTGGCCCGCGTCCGGGCGGCGGCGGCGGTGGCAATCGCGGCGGCGGTGCCGGTGGCGGCAACCGCAGCGGTAACCGGTAACCAACGAAACCGGCGTCTACGAACGAACCTGTGTAGGAGCGCACGATGTGCGCGAAAAGCCAACGAAGCGGCGATGAGGCACCCTCCATAACGGAGGCACCCCCATCGCGCACATCGTGCGCTCCTACACGGTCGTGGTGACGGTCAGCGGTGGCGGGCGGCCAGCCTGGCGGCTACCGCATCGAAGCCGATGCCCCGGGCACGCAGCACCACCATCAGGTGGAAGACCAGATCGGCGGCTTCGCCGATCAATGCGTCGTCATCTTCGGCGACCGCCGCGAGGGCCGTCTCGACGCCCTCCTCGCCCACTTTCTGCGCCATCCGGCGGATGCCGCCTTCGAACAGCGTCGTCGTGTAGCTGCCTTCCGGCCGCTCCGCGTGGCGTGAGGCGACCAGGGCATCCAGTTCGCCGAGAAACCCCAGCGACGGCGCCACATCGTTACCGAAGCAGCTGGTCGTGCCGGTGTGACAGGTCGGACCGGCCGGGATCGCCTGCACCAACAAGGTGTCGGCGTCGCAATCGATCCGGAGATCGACCAGCGTCAACGTGTCGCCGGAGGTTTCGCCCTTGGTCCACAGGCGCTGCTTGCTGCGGCTGAAGAACGTGACCAGGCCGAGCTCGCGTGTCTTCGCCAGCGCGGCTTCGTCCATGTAGCCCAGCATCAATACCTCGCCCGTGCGCGCATGCTGCACGATGGCCGGCAGCAAACCGTTGCCCTTGGCGAAATCGGGTGTCGTCATCTCGCTCATCGTCCCACCTCGACACTTATCGTCTGACGCGACGCTCATAGTCTTACCTCGATGCCCTGCGCACGCAGTTCGCGTTTCAGGGCGGGAATGCCGATGTCGCCACTGTGGAACACGCTGGCGGCCAGCGCCGCGTCCACGTCCGCCACACGGAACACCTCGGTGAAATGTGCTGGCGTACCGGCACCGCCGGACGCGACCAGCGGCACGCGGCTGAGGGCACGCGCGGCGCTGAGCTGTTCGATGTCGTAACCACGGCGCACGCCATCGGTGCCCATACAGTTGAGCACGATCTCACCCGCACCCAGCGCCTGCACTTCATCGATCCACTCCAGCGTGCGCTTGCGCAGCGCCTTCGTGCGCGACGGATCGCCGGTGTACTGGCGCACGCGCCATTCGCCATCGTCGTCGCGCAGGCTATCGACGCCTACCACCACGCACTGCACGCCGAACGCATCGGCAATCTCGGCGACGAGAGCCGGGCGCTCCAGCGCAGGCGAGTTGATCGAGATCTTGTCGGCACCTGCGTGCAATACCTCGCGCGCATCGTCGACGCTGCGGATGCCACCGGCGACGCAGAACGGGATGTCGATCTCGCGCGCCACGCGCTCGACCCAGTCGCGATCGACACGGCGACCCTCGGGACTGGCCGTGATGTCGTAGAACACCAGTTCGTCGGCGCCTTCGTCGCGGTAGCGCAAGGCCAGCTCGACGATCTCGCCGACCACCACGTGGTCGCGAAAGCGCACGCCCTTCACCACCTGGCCGTCGCGCACGTCCAGGCATGGAACGATGCGGCGGCTCAGCATGACGCGCTCGCCTTGTCGGCCACGGCGAAGGCGTCGGGAAGCGCGAAGGCGCCCTCGAGCAACGCGCGACCGAGGATCACCCCGGCTACGCCCTGCAACGCCAGCGTGGCGATATCGTCCAGCGAGCGCACGCCGCCGGACGCCTGCACGTCGAGGCCCGGCGCCAGCGTGGCCAGGTGACGATAGAGGGCGAGGTTCGGACCGGTCATGGTGCCGTCGCGGTCGATGTCGGTGCAGAGCAGATGACGCGCGCCTGCCGTCTGGTACCACGGCACCAGGTCGTCCAGGGTGCGCTCTTCGTCGGCGGTCCAGCCCGCGCTGGGCAGTTTCCAGAGACCGTCACGGAAACGCGTGTCGAGGGCGAGCACGATGCGATCGGCACCGTAGCGACCGATCCACGCGGCCACGGTCTCCGGGTCGCGCATCGCCACGCTGCCGACCACCACGCGCTGCACGCCGGCGTCCAGCAGGCGACGCACACCGTCCTCATCGCGCACGCCGCCGCCGGCCTGCACTTTCAATCGTCCGCTGGAAGCAATGCCCGCGAGTGTGGGAAGGTTTTCGAAGCGACCGGTACGCGCACCGTCGAGGTCGACGACGTGCAGCCAACCGGCCCCCTCGTCGGCATACCGTGCAGCCAGCGCCTCGGGTTCGAACGCGAAGGTGGTCTGCTGCGCGTAATCGCCTTTGTACAGGCGCACGACCTTGCCTTCGCGCAGGTCGATCGCGGGAATGGGTAACGTCATAGCGAGAGAAAATTCCGCAGGAGTTGAGCGCCGACACCCGCCGAACGCTCGGGGTGGAACTGCATGCCCATGAAGTTGCCGGACGCGACGACGGCGGAGAACGGCAGGCCGTGCTCGCTGGACGCCAGCGTGTAGTCACCCGTGGGGACAGCGTAGCTGTGGACGAAATAAGCGGCGTCGCCTTCGCGCAGGCCATCGGTGAGGCGGTGGCCGCGGGTCGCGCGCAGGGTGTTCCACCCCATGTGCGGCACGCGCAGGCCCGGCTGCTCGTCGAAGCGCCGCACCGTGGCCGGGATTACGCCCAGGCATTCGGTATCGCCCTCTTCCGAACGCGCGCACAGCAACTGCATGCCGAGGCAGACGCCGAGCACCGGCTGGGTCAGGCCGCGCATCACCTCGACCAGACCGGCCTCGCGCAACCTGCGCATGCCGGGCGCGGCGGCACCCACACCGGGCAGGATCACATGCGTGGCGGCGCGAATGCGGTCGGCGTCCGAGGTCAGCGTCGCGTCCGTGCCCAGGCGCTGCAGCGCGTAACGCACCGAGCCGATATTCGTGCCGCCCGCATCGACCAGGACCACGCGCATCACAGGCTTCCTTTCGTGCTGGGCAGTTCCGACCCCTCGCGGCGGATGGCCTGGCGCAGTGTACGGGCGACGACCTTGAAGCAGCCTTCGACCATGTGGTGCGCATTGTCGCCGTGCACCGTGAGGTGCAGGTTGGCGCCCAGCGTCTCGCACAGCGAACGGAAGAAATGCGGCACCAGTTCGGTCGGTATGTCGCCGACACGCTCACGCGGGAACTGGCCGTCGAAGACGAAATACGGACGACCCGAAAGATCCAGTTCCGCACGCGCCGCGCTCTCGTCCATCGGCAACGCGAAACCGTAGCGGCCGATGCCACGCTTGTCGCCGAGCGCCTGTTTCAGGGCCTGGCCCAGCGCCAGCGCGGAGTCCTCGATGGTGTGGTGCTCGTCGATGTGCGTATCGCCGTCGCAGCGCAGTTGCAGGGCGAAGCCGCCATGCTTGCCGATCTGCTCGAGCATGTGGTCGAAGAAGCCCAGGCCGGTGTGCACGACGGGATCGGCGACGCGGTCGAGATCGACGGCGACGGTGATGGACGTCTCCTTCGTCTTGCGTACCACCTCGGCGGTGCGCGGGGCATCGAGCAAGGCATGGACCAGTTCGGCCCAGGTGATGCCTTCCGGCCCGACGCGGAAGCCACGCACCCCCATGTTTGCGGCAAAGGCCAGGTCGGTCTCGCGGTCGCCGACCATGGCCGACTGCGCCCGGCTCCAGCCGTCGTCGGCGAGCCAGTGGCGCGCGAGGCCGACGCCCGGCTTGCGCGTGTCGCAGTGCTCGTGCGGAAAGCTGCGGTCGATCAGCTGTTCGCGGAAGGTGATGCCCTGCGAGGCGAGGATACGCAGCAGCAAGGCATGCGGGCCGTCGAAGGTTTCCTGCGGGAACGACGGCGTGCCCAGGCCATCCTGGTTGGTGACCATGACCAGCTCGTAGCCGGCGGCCACGCAACGCTGCAACGCGGCGATCACGCCCGGCAGCAATGCCAGCTTCTCGTAGCTGTCGATCTGCTGGTCGGCCGGCTCCTCGATCAGGCAGCCGTCGCGGTCGACGAAAAGGATCTTGCGGCTCATGCCCCTGCCCTCAGCACCGCGAGCACGCGGTCGTTCTCGTTGCCCGTGCCTACCGTGATACGCAAGGCATCGCCCAGGCCGGGATACTTCGTGATGTCACGCACCACCACGCCGGCGGCGAGCAGGCGGCGATAGGTGCCGGCCGCATCGTCGAAACGGACGGCCAGGAAATTGGCGTGCGAAGGCAGCACCGCGCGAACGCCCGGCTGCTTCGCCAGCTCGACCACCATGCGCGCGCGCTCGTTGAGCACCTCGTGCACGTGATGCCGCTGCAGGCGGCGGCCTTCGTAGGACACCGCACCCAGCGCGGCGTCCACGCACGGCGACGGCAGCGGGTACGGCGGGATGATCCGGCGCAGCAGCGCGATCACCTCTTCCCGCGCGACCAGCGTACCGATGCGTGCACCAGCCAGCGACCAGGCCTTGGACAGCGTACGCAGGACGGCGACATGGTCGTACGCGTCGATCAGGCCCACCGCGCTTCGCGTGCCGCTGAATTCGAGATACGCCTCGTCGACCACGAGCACCGCCCTGCCCTGCAACGCGCGCGCGATGCGCTCGATGGTGGGCAGATCCACCAGGTTGCCGGTGGGGTTGTTCGGTGAGCACACGTAGACGAGCTTCGTGGCGTCGGTGACGGCGGCGAGCAGCGTGTCGGCATCCAGCGCGCCATCGACCGGCAAGGGCGATTCGATGACGGTCGCCCCCTGGATACGCGCGCACACGGCATACATGCCGAACGTGGGCGGCGACACCAGGACGGCGTCCTGCCCGGCGCGGCAGAACGCGCGGGTGAGCAGGTCGATGGCTTCGTCGCTGCCGCGGGTCACCAGCACGCGCTCGCTCACGCTGCCATACAACTCGGCCAGCGTGTCGACGAGGCCGCGCGGCTGCGGATCGGGATAGCGGTTGAGGCCTTCGCCGCCGGGGATGTTCGGCGAACGCGAGGATTCGTTGGCGTTGAGCAGCACCGTACCGCCCTGCGCTTCCATGCGTGCGCTGGAGTAAGGCGCGAGGGCGCGGATATCCGCGCGGGCAAGATCGAGCACGCTCATGCGGCGGCCTCCATGGCGGCGAGGCGCAGGGTGACCGCACGGCGGTGTGCTTCCAGTTGCTCGGCTTCCGCCAGCGTCGCCGCGCACGGACCGATGGCACGCAGGCCCTCGGCGGTGGCTTCCTGCACGGTCACCTGCTTCTGGAAGCTGGCCACCGACACGCCGCTGTAGCTGCGCGCGTAGCCATAGGTCGGCAGGACATGGTTGCTGCCGCTGCAATAGTCGCCCAGGGATTCGGGCGTCCATTCGCCGAGGAATACCGAGCCGGCCGATTCCACATCGGCGAGCAACGCGCGCGGGTCGGCCGTCTGGATGATGAGATGCTCCGGCGCGTAGCGGTTGCTGACCTCGATCGCCTCGGCCAGGTCGGCAACGAGGACGAGTCGGCTCTCCGACAACGCCACGGCGGCGACCTCGGCACGCGGCAGTTCGCGGCGCTGGCGCTCCACTTCCACTTCGACCCGATCGAGCAGGTCGGCCGACGGGCTGACCAGCAGCACCTGGGAATCCGGCCCGTGCTCGGCCTGCGAGAGCAGGTCGGCGGCGATGAAAGACGGATTGGCCTCGGCGTCGGCGACCACCAGCACTTCCGACGGACCGGCCGGCATGTCGATGGCGGCGCCGGCGGGATCGCCGGCCACCTGCAGCTTGGCTTCGGTAACCCAGGCGTTGCCTGGCCCGAACAGCTTGTCGCAACGCGGCACCGAGGCGGTGCCGTAGGCCATCGCGGCGATCGCCTGCGCGCCGCCCAGCTTGAACACACGATGCACGCCCGTCGCACGCGCCGCGAACAGCACCGCATCGTCGCAGCGTCCGTTCGCCTGCACCGGAGTACACAGCACCACCTCGCGGCAACCGGCGATGGCCGCGGGCACGCCCAGCATGATCGCCGTGGAGGGCAGCGGTGCACCACCGGCCGGCACGTACAGACCCACGCGACGGATGGGCCGGAGCACGCGCTCCACGCGGACACCCGGTGCGGTATCGACCGCGACCTCGGTAGGCGCGGCGGCGCGATGGAAGCGCTCGACACGGCCGGCCGCCTCGCGCACGGCGGCTTTCAGCGCCGGTGCAAGGCGCGCCTCGGCGGCGTCGAATTCCGCGTCGGTGACCGCGAGGTCGTCGAGGGAGGTGCCGTCGTAGCGCGCGGTGAGTTCGCGCAGGGCCACGTCGCCCCGTACACGGACGTCGGCCACGATGGCTTCCACGCCCTGGCGCAGGTCGGCGGCGCGCGATTGCATGGGACGCGCCAGCGCGGCGTTGCGCGCGGTGTCGTCGAGGGAGGTCCAGTCGATCCGTTTCATGCCAGCATCTTCTCCACCGGCAGCACCAGCATGTCGCGGGCACCGGCGCGTTTCATGTCTTCCAGCTGGCGCCAGCTCACCGAGCCGGCGCACAGCGCCTGCAACACCACCTGGTCGGGTGCGCCGTCCACCGGGGTCAAGGTCGGCACCGGCGTACCGGGCAGCAGCCGGGTGATCTCCGCCAGCGCCGCGCGCGGCGCCTGCATCAGGATCAGGCGCGAGTCGCGCACCTGGATCACACCGTCCAGGCGGCGCAGCAGCAGTTCGGCGATCTCGCCGCGTTCGTCCAGCGGCAGTTCCGCATGGCCGGCCAGCACGGCTTCGCTCTCGATCACCACGGCCACTTCGCGCAGCTGGTTGGCGACCAGCGTGGCGCCGCTGGAGACCAGGTCGCAGATGGCGTCGGCGGTACCCAGGCGCGGCGCGATTTCCACCGAGCCGTTGAGCATGAACACGGTGGCGTCGATGCCATGCGTGCGCAGCCATTCGCCGGTGAGACCGGGGTACGACGTGGCGATGCGCTGCCCGGCGAGCTGCGCGGGACTCTCGTAGGTATCGTCCTGGGGCACGGCGATGGACAGCCGGCAGTGGCCGAAGCCCAGCGAGCGCAGTTCGTCGATGCCGGTGCCGGCCGCCGGGTTGGACAGCTGGAACTCGCGCAGCACGTTGCGACCGACGATGCCCAGGTCGCACACGCCCTCGGCGATGAGGCCGGGGATGTCATCGTCACGGACCAGCAGCAAGTCCACCGGCTCGCCCTCGCCGAAGCAGAACAACTTGTCGCGGCTCTGGCGGAACTTGAGCCCGCAGCGGGCTAGCAGGTCCTGGGCGGGCTCCGTGAGCCGCCCCGATTTCTGCATGGCGATGCGCAGTCGATCACGCGGCTTCATGCGGCACTCCCGGCGTTGCGGCGGGCGGCGGCGGCCATGTAGCCGCCATTGCCCTGGTTGAGGTAACGGGCGACGCGCCCGATGGTGGTGATGCTGACCGCCGTGCGCTCGTGGATCTCGCGGTACGACCGCCCTTCCAGCAGGAACGGCACCACGCGCCAGCGATCGACCATCACCTCGATCTCGGCCGGGGTGCAGAGGTCGTGCAGGAAGGCCCGCATCTCCTCGACCGTGGCCAGGCCGGCCAGGGCCTCGCACAAGCTGGCCTCGGCGGAGTCCGCGGGTGTCTCGGGATCGAGGTGGCGTCGCTTCATAATGTACTAATGCGTTAATACGATAACGCATACTAACTTGGGCAACCGAATCGTGGCAAGCGGCGACCCCGAATTGCGCTTTTGTTCCATATACCGCGCCGCGGCTCCCCGCCACCATGACGCCATCTTTTCCATGAGCCCTACCCATGCCGAGCACCGTGATCATCGCGGACGATCACCCGGTCGTGGTTGCAGGGGTCGAGACCATCCTGAGGTCGCACCGCTACGACATCGTGGCGCGTGCGCACGACACCGATGCCCTCTTCGACGCCCTGACCGATCACCCGTGCGATGTCGTCGTCACCGACTTCTCCATGCCCGAGGGCAGCCGTCCGGACGGCATGCCGATGATCCGCCGCATACGCGCCCTGCGGCCGGACACCGGCATCGTCGTCCTCACCATGCTGTCCAACGTGGCCATCCTGCGCAGCCTGCTCGACATGGGCGTGGCGGCGCTGTTCGACAAACGCACCAGCCTGCGCGATATCCCGGTGGCCGTGCATGCGGCGGATGTCGGCCGCTGCTACCTCAGCCCGGCCATCCGCCGGCTGTTCCACGAGACGGACTGCGCACCCACCGACAAGGAACTGGTCACGCGGTTGTCCCCACGCGAGGTGGAGGTCCTGCGGGCCTATGCCCAGGGCTACCAGCTGGCGGAGATCGCCAGGGCGATGGGGCGCAGCTTCAAGACGATCAGCCGGCAGAAGCGCTCGGCCATGCTCAAGCTGGGCCTGGCCAACGACGCCCAGCTGTACCAGTACCTGGCCGGCGTGCGCGCAGGCATGCTGGACGACTGGTCGCCGGCGGACGAAGCCGCCGCCAGCCTCAACTTCTGCGCGCCCTGATCAGGCGTCGGCCACCAGCCGGCCGGAGGCCACCAGTTCGCACATCAGGCGCACTTCGCCGTCCATCGCGCGGTCGCGCTGCATGAAGGCGATGTACTCGCGCACGGTGGCAAGGGCGTTGCGCACCGCCACGCCGCCATGGAAGTCCTCGGCACCGGCCAGGGCATCCATCAAGGCACGCACTTCCGTCTCGAAACGGGCGTAGTGCGGCGAATCGGCGCGTGGCGCACCGGCGACCTTCGCGGCCAGCGCCTGCCAGTCGCCGCGCATGGCCAGCGTGCGGGCGGCGTTGAGCATGTCCTGGCGGTACTCCAGCGCCTGCGCGGCCGTATACAGCTCCATGGCCAGTACATGGCCGAGGTCTTCGGTCATCTCCAGCACGTGACGCGCCTCGTTGGCACCCATCGACACGTGGTCTTCCGCGTTGGCGCTGGTCGGGATCGAATACACGGAAGCCGGGTGCGCACGCGTGGCCAGGTCGTTGACCAGGGCCGCGGCGGTGTATTGCACGATCATGAAACCGGAATCCGTGGCGTCCTCGTTGCCGATCAGGAAGGCCGGCAGGCCGTCGTTGTTGGCCGGGTCCACCAGCTTGGCCGTGCGCCGCTCGGAGATGGAGGCCAGCACCGGGATCGATGCCTTGACGTAGCTCATCACCAGGGCCAGCGGCATGCCGTGGAAATGACCGGCGGAGATCACCTGGTCCTCGATGACCTGGGCATCCTCGGCATCGGGGAACACCAGCGGGTTGTCGGTCACCGCGTTGAGCTCGACGTCGAACACGCGGCAGGCCTGCTCCCACGCGTCGCGCACGGCGCCATGCACCTGCGGCGCGCAGCGCAGGCAGTACGCATCCTGCGGCTGGTGCTTCTTGCCGCCCTTGAAGGGCAGGAAACGCGAGTAGAACGCCTCCTTGCCATGCCGCTGCGTGGCCGGCACCCAGTCCCAGCCGATGTCGAAACGGTGACCCTGGTCCGCCGGATCGGCCCACGAGTCGGACAACCAGGGACGGAACCGCGGCACCATGTGATAGGCGATGTCGGCCAGTGTCGAGCCATCGAGCAAACCGCGGATGTTCCGCGCCGCGGCCACCTGGCCCGGATGCGGACGCAATGCGTGCACCTGCTCGGCGTAGGCGCCGGTGCGACCGGCGAAGGCATCCAGTGTCATCGCCGCGGCCAGGTCGGCCGTGCGGATCAGCATGTCCATCGTGTCCAGCGCGAGCACGCCGGTGGCCAGCATCTGCGTGGTGCCGTTGTTGAGCGCCAGGCCTTCCTTGAACGACAGGCGCACCGGGGCCAGGCCCGCACGCTTCAGCGCTTCCGCACCGGGCAGCCGCTCGCCCTGGTAGAAGGCTTCGCCACCGCCCAGCAGCACGATGGCCAAATGCGAAAGCGGCGCGAGGTCGCCACTGGCACCCACCGAGCCCTTCTCCGGGATCACCGGGATCACGTTGCGGTTGAGCAACTCGGCCAGCGCGCGCAGGGTTTCCACGCGGATGCCGGAGTGCCCTTTCATCAGCGTGTTGACGCGAATGGCCAGCATCGCGCGCACCACGTCCTCGGCGAACGGCTTACCCACGCACACCGCATGGGTGATGATCAGGTTGTGCTGCAGTTCCTCCAGCAGCGTACCCTCGCGCGGCTCGGGGTTGCCACCGGCCAGTTCGTCGCGCACGCGGTGGGCGCCCAGCAGCTTGTCGGCATTGCTGCCGAAACCCGTGGTCACGCCGTAGATCGGCTCGCCGCCACCCACCTTCTCTGCCAGGAAGTCGGCCGCGCGCTTCACCTTGACCAGTTGCGCGTCGTCCAGGCGAATCGAGACGCCACGACGGGCGATGGCCGCCACCTGGGCACGCGTGAGGCTGCGGCCATCGAGAAGGATAGAAGAGGTCATGGGCGATGCCGTGCGAAGTAAAAGGGAGGATCAGCGACCGATGTCGGCCTGGGCCAGTTCGACGCGCAAGGTCTTGATCAGGTCGGCGCGTGCCACCTCGAACTGGTCTTCGCGGCGCAGGTCCTTCACGGTAACGACGCCCTTGGCGATCTCGTCCTCGCCCAGCACCACGACGAAACGGATGCCGGCGCGGTCGGCGTACTTGAACTGCTTGCCCAGCTTGCCGCCTTCCAGCACCACTTCCGTGGCGATGCCGGCGTTGCGCAACTCGGTGGCCACGGCCAGGTAGGTGGGCAACTGGGCCGCGTCCATCTGCGTCACCAGCACGTCCACGGTGCTGCGCGCGGTGGATACGAGGCCGGCGTCGCGCAGCTGCCAGTAGAGACGCGTGAGGCCGATGGAGATACCGACGCCCGGCAGGTGCGACTTGGTGTACTGCCCGGCGAGGTTCTCGTAGCGTCCGCCCGAACAAATGGAACCGATGCCGGGGTGGTCGTTGAGCGTGGTCTCGTAGACCGTACCCGTGTAGTAATCGAGCCCGCGCGCGATCGACAGGTTGAGCGCGAAATGCGTCTCCGGCACGCCGAAGTCGCGGATCATCGTCAGCACGTCCTTCAGTTCGGCCCTGCCCTGCTCGAAGGTTTCCGAGCCGGAACCCAGCGCATCCAGGTGGGCGAAGGCATCGGCCACGGACGTGGAACGCACCTGCACGAAGGCGAGGATCTTCGCCGCCACCTCGGCCGAAAGGCCGAACGCGTCACCGGTGAGCGTGTCGCGCACATAGTCGGCGCCGCGCTTGTCCAGCTTGTCCACCTCGCGCAGCACCAGCATCTGCTGCTCCGCGTCGGCGATACCCAGGTTCTCGAAATAACCGCGCATCAGCTTGCGGTTGTTCATCTGGATGGTGAACGCACCGATGTTCAGTTCCTTGAACACGTTGTAGATGACGGCCGGAATCTCGGCGTCATAGCGCACCGAGAGCGAATCCTTGCCGATCACGTCGATGTCGCACTGGTAGAACTCGCGGAAACGTCCGCGCTGCGCACGCTCGCCCCGGTAGACGCGCTGCATCTGGTAGCGACGGAACGGGAAGCTGAGGTCGTGCTCGTGCTCGGCGACGTAACGGGCCAGGGGCACCGTGAGGTCGAAACGCAGCGCCAGGTCGGGCACGCCGCCGGCGTCCTTCTCCGCCGCCGCGCCCAGCGCGCCCGTGGACTGCACGAAATAGACCTGGCGCTCGGTCTCGCCGCCGGTCTTGGTCAGCAGGACGTCGCTGTGCTCGATGACGGGTGTCTCGATCGGCAGGAAGCCGAACTTTTCGTAGTTGCGACGGATCGTGTCCAGCATGCGCTGGAAGGCGATCTGGTCGAGCGGCAGGAGCTCGAGGACACCGGGCATGGTGCGGGCCGGGGTGAGTGCCATGCAATTCCTCTTGGGGACAGGCTATACGGGCGCCGCCACGCGGCAGCCGCCTAGGTTAGCAGATGGCCAGGGCCGGCCCCCGTGGCGGGATGGTAAAAAAAGTCGGAGCGCCCTGTTGCCATCCGGCGGGTGCATGGCTAATATACGCGGCTCCCGTCGGGGTGTAGCTCAGCCTGGTAGAGCGCTACGTTCGGGACGTAGAAGTCGCAGGTTCGAATCCTGTCTCCCCGACCAACGAATACGTTCGTTATGAAAACGCCGGCCTAGTGCCGGCGTTTTTATTTGTATCGCCGGCCTAGGCCTGTTGCAGGTGCGACACCGGTGAGGACAGCTGCAGCAGCAGGCCCTCGGCGAGGTATTCGGTCTTCACGCTGCCCGAACCCAGGCCCATGGCGATCAGCTTCGAGCCGAAGCCCTTGCGGGACGGCAGCATGACGGCCGGGCCATCCACCTCGCGCCAGGTCATCAGGAAATCGCCACCCTCCTGCGTCCAGCCGAGCTCGACACGGCCCTGGTCATTCGACAGCGCGCCATACTTCAGGGCGTTGGTCGCCAGTTCGTGCAGAAGCAGCGATAGAGACAAGGTGGCCTTGGGGCCGATCTCGACCGGCGGTCCGCGGAAGTCGATGCGGCTGTCGATACACAGGCGCCCGAGGGCCGCCCGGGAGATCGCCTCCACCGAGGCGCCTTCCCAGTTCTTGTCGAACAGGATGTCGTGGGCCGAGCTCAGTGCCGTGATGCGTTCTTCCAGCGCCTCCACCGGCGCGCGCTCGGGCACCGCGCGCAGCGTCTGCGTCGCCAGCGCCTGCACCATCATCAGGGTATTTTTCAGCCGGTGGCTCATCTCGTGCTTGAGCACCTCCTGCAGCTCCTCCCGCGTGCGCCGCTCCGTCACATCGCTGACAAAGCCGATCAGGCGGTCCGACCCCAGGGGCGTCATGCGCGTTTCGAACCAGCGCCCCGCCTGCAGGGTGGAGCGGGCGACATGGACGCCGGGTACCTGCTTGTCCACGATGTTCGCGAACACCGGCAGGAGTTCAGCGCATGCGCCGGGTGCCATGTGGCTGAGCAAGGCGCCGTTGACCTCCACGGGGCCCAGCCCCGTGAGGTGGTTGAAGGACGGGTTGGCCTCGTCGAAAAGGAAGTCGACCACCGTGCCGTTGCCATCGCGGACCACGTCACCGACATAAAAGCCCTCGCGCATCTGTGCGAACAGCGTGCGGTAGCGCCGCTCCGACGCACCGACGCGGATCTCCTTGTCGACGATGACCGCCACCGACTCGAGAAAACGCTGGTCGTGCACCGTCCAGGCGTGCGGCCGGGTGTTGATGGCGGCCAGTGCCCCGATCAGTTCACCGTCGGGCAGCCGAATGGGCACGCCCAGATAGGCCACCACCCCCAGGTCGGGAATGGCGAGGTTGTCCCGCACAAGCGGCTCCGCAAAGGCGTCGTTCACCGAGAGCACCGCGCCCCGGTCCACCACGTGCTGGCAGAAGGAGTGGGT
The DNA here is from genome assembly GCF_054055715.1 of Luteibacter sp. PvP120. Taxonomy (NCBI): domain Bacteria; kingdom Pseudomonadati; phylum Pseudomonadota; class Gammaproteobacteria; order Lysobacterales; family Rhodanobacteraceae; genus Luteibacter; species Luteibacter sp. PvP120. Next base: position 18,941 of record NZ_JBSRXP010000004.1, read on the forward strand.
AATGGGCGTCTCCCCTCGGGACGACCACGGCTCGGGCAAGCCGCTGTGGCCGGCGAACACCTGGCGGTGCTCGTCGACGATGGAAACGATGGCCACCGGCACGCCCAGCATCATCCGCACCAGTTCGACCAGATGTGCGTACTGCACGCCGCCGGGCTCGTCGAGGATGCCACTGCGGCGAAGTGCGGCGATCCGGCCCGGATTGAGTCGGTGAGGCAACGGGACAGGCATGGGGGTGCGCAGCTGTGGGGGAACCAGTGCGGAGGATAATGGGGATGCCCGGGGGAAAGGGGCTTGCCGCCTTGCGCGCTGACGGGGCCGTTCAGCGGGCACAAAAAACCCTGTTTAAACAGGGCCTTTTGCAAAATGGCGGGGAGTGCGACGAGCCGGATGCAGGAGAGTGGCCGAACATTGCCCCGTCGGTTCGATGTCCGGATGGTCAATCAGGGCAGAGAGTGACCTGGTCACCATCCCAGTCGGCATCCTGGAGGGCTTTCTGGAACCGTCAGCCGTTGTGATGCCACTTACACACGCTGCTGAGTACAGGTAAAAATCGACCATTGCCCATAGGCTTCACCACCACACCATCAACCACCTGGCCATCCTGTTTCACCGTGACATCAGCCTGAAGGACATCCGTCGCCGACGAGGTGGATTCCTCCTGCTCAGTCCACTCGTATATGGTATTTCGCGACGGATCGTAGGACGAGCGGAGGTTGTTATGAACCGAGGTGGCGGTGCCGCTGAATACCGTCATCACCAGGTAGCGACCGGGCTTTACCCGGGTGAAGCGGAAGTCGCCATTGCTGTTGGTCTTGCCATCGAGGTGGGTGTCGAAAACACGCTTATCGATATCCACCCTGACCTTATTACCCTTATAACGATTCGAATCGATCAGATCGATCGCTTCTTTGAGATACGGGCTATACGGGAACAGCGTAATGGCCTGATCAGCCGCCGGTCGATTCTGGCCGCCGACAACACCGCATGTGATGCCGCTGATGGTCGCATTACCGTCCGCAAGCGCGCTGGCATCGACAGCCTTCGGATCGAAGACCGACTTGGGCGTGATCACCTTCCGCTTGTCGACGATGGCCGGTGCCGCGCCACGTGCGTTGGCGGCATCCGCAGCAACCTGACCGCTGGCGGCTTCGCTCGCCGCCATCGTGGCCTTGGCCGCCTGTACGTCGATCATCGTGCCGTTGAGGCTGCCGAGCAGCGGCAGGGCAAGCTGGGCGTTGGCTACGCTCTTCTTGCCGCTGGCATTCGTGGTATTACCTTTCAGGCCGGCCGAGTCGAAGAATGAGCAGATATTGCCCATCGCTGTCGCGGCGCCCACGCCCTTGGCCAGCTGAAACGCGATGATGGCCGAGTCGGTCTGGGGCGAGACTGCCATGACGATCGGAAAGCCGCGTGCCTTGACAGTAGCTTTCTGCGCGACAGCCAGCGTGATGAGGCCATCGGCGGCAACGTGGGGTTCACCGAGGGGCTGGAATCCGATCTTTCGCGCACTGGATTCGAGGCTAGTCATGGCCTGGGCGGTGTCGACACCGTAAAGGCCGACGAAGCTCTGATGGATGGTGCCACCGTCGGCGCTGGGCTTGGACGAATAGTTCTGCTCACACTCGGTTGCGGCGTGGGCGCTCAAGGCAATCATGGAAACGCTGGCGACAAGAGCCCTTAGCCACATAACAGATCGCAGAGCCATCTGCCCCTTCCTCTTAGTTATATCTCCGTGAGGCGGGATGTTAGCGTAAGGACTAAGGGCGAGGCCACAGGAGGTGAACTGCCCCCCGGAAGTTGGACACCCGTCCAATCTCCGAGGGTTTTTTCATGGCGAAGTACGAGGAAAGGTCCGCCTGACCGATACCTGGCCGGCTCGCGGTAGGCCACAAGTACGGAGGCCGACCGGCACGTACGTTGGGGCTTGGCCCTCTCTAGGATGCATCCAGTCATTCACCGGAGCAGGCGCCGCCATGGCAAAGCATCTCGCGGGTCTATTGATGGCCATCGTCCTGTCGCAGGCGCCGCTGGCGCATGCGGAAACCTCCATGGCGACCCAGGTGGACGCCATCGTCGCCAAGGACATGGCGGCTCGCCATACGCCCGGCGCATCCGTCGCCGTGATCAAGGACGGCAAGGTGGTGTTCGAGAAGAGCTACGGGCTCGCCAGCGTCGAACTGAACGTGCCGGCGACGAACGCGACGCTGTATCCGCTCGCTTCCACGACCAAGGAATTCACCGCCGTAGCGATCATGACACTGGTGGAGCAAGGCAAGATCGCACTCGACGATCCGGTCAGGAAGTATCTTCTGGAACTCCCTGCCTCATGGTTGCCCGTCACCATCCGCCACTGCCTTTCACACACATCCGGCCTTCCCGACAATGTGGTGGACGATACCGTCAACGTGCTGCCATTGGCGGGTACGCGTGCGGACCTGATGGCCTTGCTTGCCGGCAAACCGGTCAAAGCGCCGGGCGCGTCGATGGCTTACAACCAGACCGGCTACATGTTGCTCGGCGACATCATCGCGCGTGTCAGTGGCATGCCTTACGAGAAATATATCGACGACCGCTTGCTGAAACCGCTGGGCATCACCGGCTTACGGTGGGGGGATACGTGGACGCTCGTGCCGGGTCGTGCCTCGCTGTATACCGCCCTGCAGCCCACGGCCGATCACTCGAAGCTCCAGCTCGATGCGAAGGGCGCACCGGTATTTTCCACCGACGGCATCCACCCCTTTGGCTCGAAGATCGCGACGGAATGGTTGCTGCCCGCGGCGGGACTGAGCGGCAATATCGAGGCGATGTCCACGTGGGAGAACGCGCTGTGGAACGGCAAGATCATCAAGCCGGAAAGCCTCGCCCTGATGGCAAAACCCTACGTGATGACCGACGGTAAAACCGGCGACTTCGGCCTGGCGCTCATGCACGACAGCCAGCAGGGACATGTAACGATACACACCGGGGGCGGCGCGGCCGTCTGGATCACCACGATCCCCGATCGACACCTGACGGTGATCGTCCTGACGAACCTTCAGGCATCGCAGCCTTACAAGCTGGTCGCAGGCATTCTCGATGTGTACCTGGGCAGCCAGCACTGAGAGTGTCCCGGTCAAACTCACCACGCCAGCACATTTCTCGCGAGCACAAAAAAGCCCCGGAAAACCGAGGCTTAGATGTTTTGGCGGAGAGTGAGGGATTCGAACCCTCGATAAGGCTTTTGACCCTATACTCCCTTAGCAGGGGAGCCCCTTCGGCCACTCGGGCAACTCTCCGGGATTGTCGTGAAGAACCTGCCCTCACGAGCCGGCAAGGATACTTAACCTTGCACGCCTCGTAAAGCCTCGGGCCTTACTGGTCTTGGTCGTGGTCGTCCCCGGTATGCGTGCCGGCGTCGCCTTCGTTCTTGATGCGCTGGTAGATCTCTTCGCGGTGGACCGCGACATTTTTCGGTGCATTGATGCCGATGCGCACCTGGTTACCCTTGACACCCAGAACGGTGACGGTCACCTCGTCGCCGATCATCAGGGTTTCACCGACCCGGCGGGTCAGAATCAGCATGATTGATACTCCATAAAATCAGGTATTGGCTTCCCCACCAACGACAACCTCACCCCGAGTGCTTGCCGTCGATGGATTGACGTTTCGACCATCGAAGGCCGAACTGCCTTCCCCGGCTCTAGTTGTGTGTGTCGCTGACCAGCTGTCCTGCCATTTCCGATCCGAAGGATCGATACCGAAAAACGCTTTCGGCATTCGGATCATACTAGCTGAGCCAATCCCGGGTAAGCAACGCGCAAGCACGTGAAGACGTTTACACAAACGGCCTTACAGCCGTCCATGCTCGCGTAGCCCACTCGCCGTTCAGCCCAGACGGGATTGCACCCATCCCGGAATGGCGGCAAGGATGCCAGGCAATGCCGGACTATCTACACCGCCACCCTGGGCCATGTCGGGACGACCGCCGCCTTTGCCGTCGATCTTCGAGGCGACTTCGCCCACCAGGTCGCCCGCCTTGACCCGGCCGAGCGCGGAGCCGCCGACACCGGCCACGAGCGCGACGCGCCCGTCGACCGCACCGGCCAGCACGATGGCGCAGTCGCCCAGCTGCTGCTTGAGTACGTCCACGCTGTCGCGCAGGGACTTGGCGTCCAGGCCCTCGACGCGGGCCGCGACCACCTTGATGCCCGCGATGTCGACCGCCGACTCGGCCAGGCCTGCCGAGGCCGAACTGGCCGCCTTGGACTTGTAGGACTCCACCTCGCGCTCGAGCTTCTTCTGCCGATCGAACAGCTGTCGAAGCTTCTCGATCACGTCGTCACCCGTGGCGGCGAGTAGGCCGGACACTTCGCCCAGCACGCGCTCCTCATCGGCCACGCGCGCCATGGCACCCGCACCGGTCACCGCTTCGATGCGGCGGACACCGGCGGCGACGCCGGATTCGGAGACGATCTTGAACAGGCCGATATCGCCCGTGCGCGACACGTGGGTGCCACCACACAGTTCGGTGGAAAAATCGCCCATCTTCAACACGCGCACTTCGGCGCCGTACTTTTCACCGAACAGAGCCATGGCCCCGAACTCGATCGCTTCGTCGTAGCCCATGTTGTGGATTTCGGCAGCGTCGTTGTGACGGATCTCGTCGTTGACCATGCGCTCGATCAGCGCCAGTTCGTCGGCCGTCAGCGGCTTGAAATGCGAGAAGTCAAAGCGCAGGCGCTCCGGTGCCACCAGCGAACCCTTCTGGGCTACATGGTCGCCGAGCACGGTGCGCAGCGCCGCGTGCAAAAGATGGGTGGCGGAATGGTTGAGCACGGTAGCCTGGCGCTGGGCGGCATCCACCGACGCACCCACCACATCGCCCTTGTTCAGCGGTGCGGAGCCCTGCCACGTGCCGAAGTGCGCGAAGAACGCGCCGCCGACCTTCTGCGTGTCCTCCACCGCCAATGCGCCCGCCGGATTGCGCAGTATGCCGGTATCGCCGACCTGGCCGCCGGATTCGGCATAGAAGGGCGTGCAGTCAAGCAGCAGGAAGGCCTGCTCGCCGTCCGACAGACGATCCACCGACTTGCCGTCGCGCACGATGGCAACCACGGTCGCATCGGTCAGTTCGAGGCTGTCGTAACCGGTGAAGACGGTGGGCGCGACGGCGCTGGCCACCTCGGCCGGCAGCTGGGCCTTGGTGGCGAAGTTGCTGGCCGCGCGAGCGCGGGCACGCTGCTCGCCCATGGCGCGCTCGAAGCCGTCCATGTCGACGCTCATGCCGCGCTCGCGCGCGATATCTGCGGTGAGGTCCACGGGAAAGCCGTAGGTGTCGTAGAGGCGGAACGCATGCTCGCCCGGGATCACCTTCTCCGACTTGGAGGCCACGTCGTCGAACAGGCGCATGCCGTGTTCCAGCGTTTCACCGAAACGATCTTCCTCGGTGCGCAGCGCCTGCTCCACGAAGGCCTGCTTGCGGGCGATGTCCGGGTAGGCCTCGCCCATCTCGGCCACCAGCGGGGCCACCATCTTCCAGAAGAAGTCGCCACGCACGCCCAGCATCCAGCCGTGGCGAAGGGCGCGACGGATGATGCGGCGAAGCACGTAGCCGCGCCCCTCGTTCGAGGGCAGCACGCCATCGACGATAAGGAAGGAGCAGGCACGGATGTGATCGGCGATGACGCGCAGCGACTTGTTCGACAGGTCGGCGGTGCCGGTCAGCCGACCCGCCTCGGCGATGAGGTGCGCGAACAGGTCGATCTCGTAGTTGGAGTGCACGTGCTGCAGCACGGCGGCCAGGCGCTCCAGGCCCATGCCGGTATCGACGCAAGGCGCCGGCAGCGGCGTCAGCGTACCGTCCGGTGCCCGGTCGAACTGCATGAAGACCAGGTTCCAGATCTCGATGTAGCGATCGCCGTCTTCGTCGGGCGAGCCTGGGGGGCCACCGGCCACATCGGCGCCGTGGTCGTAGAAGATCTCGGTACACGGTCCGCACGGGCCCGTATCGGCCATCTGCCAGAAGTTGTCGGAAGCGAACGGCGCGCCCTTGTTGTCGCCGATGCGCACGATCCGCTCGGCCGGCACGCCCACTTCCTTGTTCCAGATATCGAAGGCCTCGTCGTCCGTGTGGTACACGGTGACCCACAGGCGCTCCGCCGGCAGCTTGTAGACCCCCGTCAGAAGTTCCCAGGCGTAACTGATGGCATCGCGCTTGAAGTAATCGCCGAACGACCAGTTGCCCAGCATCTCGAAGAAGGTGTGGTGGCGGGCGGTGTAGCCCACGGCATCCAGGTCGTTGTGCTTGCCGCCAGCGCGCAGGCAGCGCTGAACGTCGGCCGCACGGACATACCCGGGCTTTTCGCTGCCCAGGAACACGTTCTTGAAGGGGACCATGCCGGAGTTGGTGAACAGCAGCGTGGGGTCGTTCGACGGCACCAGCGATGCCGAGGGCACGATGGTGTGGTCCTTGGACCGGAAGAACTCGAGGAAGGTCGAACGGATTTCGGCGGTTTTCATGAGCGATCGTGGCTTGGGAGCTGCGAGACGCGTTGCGTCGACGCTCCGTCCCAATCAAGGCTGGTGGCCTTCAATCGTCGTCGGCGTCTTCCGCATCGGCGTGAGTTAGACCCCGTACTGTGGCGGCGGCGAAGCCGCGACGCAAGAGGAATTGCGCCCGCCGGGCCCGTTCAGCCGGGTCGGCCGAGGGTCCGCCATAGCGCCGACGGAGCTGACCGGCGGCCAGATCGTGCCAATCGATATCGGTGTTTTCCATCAACTCGCGGATGGTGGCGTCGCTGACGCCCTGGCTGCGCAGTTCCGCACGGATGCGGGCCGGCCCGTAGCCCTGCCCTGCCCGGCTGCGAAACAGCGAGGCCGCGAAACGGTCGTCGTCCTGGTAGCCCTGGTCGCCCAGCCGCTCCAGGGCGACAGCGGACTCGTCACGCGCAAAACCGCCGCGCTCGAGCTTCTGCTTGAGTTCGCGGCGGGAATGCTCGCGCCGGGCCAGCAGGCCCAGCGCCTTGTCGTACGCGGTACGGGTGGGGCGAGCGGCCTTGCCGTCGCCCTGCCCGGTGCCCTTATCAGACTTCCTCAAGCTCGTCGGCCTCGGTGGAGGCTTCGGACTTGGGACCCGCCTTGACCAGCAGGCGGGCGCGCAGCTCGGTATCGACCTCGTTGGCGATGCCCGGGTTGTCACGCAGGAACTGACGGACGTTTTCCTTGCCCTGGCCGATGCGGTCGCCCTTGTAGCTGTACCAGGCGCCGGATTTGTCGATCAGGTTCTCGCGCACGCCCAGTTCGATGATCTCGCCTTCGCGCGAGGTGCCCTCGCCGTAGAGGATCTCGAACTCGGCCTGGCGGAACGGCGGCGCGACCTTGTTCTTTACGACCTTGACGCGGGTCTCCGAACCGATGACCTCGTCGCCCTTCTTCACCGCACCGATGCGGCGGATATCCAGGCGGACCGAGGCGTAGAACTTCAGCGCGTTACCGCCGGTGGTGGTTTCCGGGCTGCCGAACATGACGCCGATCTTCATGCGGATCTGGTTGATGAAGATGACCAGGCAGTTGGTCTTCTTGATGTTGGCCGTGAGCTTGCGCAGGGCCTGGCTCATCAGGCGGGCGTGCAGGCCGACGTGGGAGTCGCCCATCTCGCCTTCGATTTCCGCCTTGGGGGTCAGCGCGGCCACCGAGTCGATCACCACCATGTCCACGGCGCCCGAGCGCACCAGCATGTCGGCGATCTCGAGGGCCTGCTCGCCGGTGTCCGGCTGGCTGACCAGGAGGTCGGCGACGTTGACGCCCAGTTTCTCGGCGTAGCTCGGGTCGAGCGCGTGCTCGGCGTCGACGAAGGCCGCTGTGCCGCCCGCGCGCTGGCACGACGCGATGGCCTGCAGGGTCAGGGTGGTCTTGCCCGAGGATTCCGGGCCGTAGATCTCGACCACGCGGCCGCGCGGCAGGCCGCCGATGCCCAGGGCGATATCCAGGCCCAGCGAGCCCGTGGACACCGTGTCGATGTTGTCGTCGACGCGGTCGCCAAGACGCATGACCGCACCCTTGCCGAACTGCTTTTCGATCTGGCCGAGGGCACTCGCCAGCGCCTTGCGCTTATTGTCGTCCATCGTCATATCCGGTCTCTTGTGTAGGTAGGTATCTTGACGGACCGTCGTCTCAGGGACTGCGATCCGCAATCCCCAAGTTTGCCATAGCCCGGGGGGTTCAGCCCTTCAGTTCGGCAGCCATTCCAACAAGTGCGGCCGCCACCGTCTGTCGCCGGACGGCCTCGCGGTCGCCGTCGAAATGGTGAAGACTGGCGTGGGCGTAGCCCCCGCGGCGCTTCCAGCCGATCCATACGGTGCCGACGGGCTTGTCCGGGGTGCCGCCGGACGGGCCCGCGATGCCGGTAACCGCCACGGCGACGCCCGCGCCGTAGCGCGCCAGGGCACCCGAGACCATTTCCAGCACCGTCTCCTCGCTGACCGCACCCGTGCGCTCCAGGGTGCGCGGGTTGACCCCGAGCAGGGACTCCTTGGCGCTATAGCTATAAGTGACCACACCCGCCTCGAACCAGGCCGAACTCCCGGCCAGGTCCGTCAGGGTCTTGGCGATCCACCCACCCGTGCACGATTCGGCCGTGGCCACCATGACGCGCCGCTCCTGGGCGGCAGCGGCGACGGCCTGGGCGAGCACCATGAGGTCATCGTCGGTGGGCATGTTCTGTGTGGCCATACCTGGGCTACCTGTCGATAAAGGCCAAGGTTCTAACCCGGATCGTGTCGGCGTGTCGATGCAACGCCCACCACATGCTGACGATTTTTCAGAAAAGTTCTATGCCGAACGCATTGTCGCGGCCACGACGCACGGCTACGATGGCAACCCATTAGTGACGTAGAACGTCACACCTACATTGCCATTCAAAAACGAGGCGTCGTGCCAGCGGTTGCGGCACAGCGTCCCTGCACTCCCCTTCGATGTTGATCCGATGGTGCGCTCCGGCGCGCCCTGGAAAGGAGCACGCCCCATGGAAAGGACCGGTCAGCCATCCCGCATCTCCCGCGGTGTGACGGCAACCGTTTATTGCCGTTCGATCGTACTCGGTGCGATGGCGGCATTATTCTTCGCGCCACCTTTGCCTGCCATGGCTGCGGTGGATGCCATGCCTGCGGTGCCAGACGAGGTCCGCGCAGTCCTCGCACCAGACGACCTTGTCCTCGCTTATGAAAAGGCGGATGCCACGGGCGATGGCGCCATGGACCTCGTGATCGCCGTGTACCGCGGCGCCCGGTTCAAGGAACAGCCCGACATCTCAGCCGGTAACGCGTGCGAACTGCTCGTCTTCACGGGTTCGGGCCCCGGCACCGGCGCGCAAAGCACATGGAAGGAGGCCGAGCGGAGCCGCGAGGCAATCGACTGCGTGGACAACCCGGTCATGGATCGCCCGAGGGAAATGGCCTATCGCGACAACCTGCTGGTCAAACCGGGAGCGATCACCTGGAGCAACCAGGGCGTACGGCGCCACACGACCTTTGCCTTTGTCTATCACCGTGCCGACGGCCACTGGTACGTCAGCTCCATGAGCCAGGGCTATGTACTGACTAACGCCGGGTCCAACAGTGATGTCGTCATGGCATACGGCGAAATCGCTTCCCCGCGCGACTTTCCGCTTACCCCCATGAGCGGGTTGAAGGTGGCGCCGCTGCAGCGCCTGCTGGACACGCGCACCTCGACGGACGACTGACCCGGCTATGCGCACGCCTCGATTCAATCCGCATTCCGCGCAGCTGCTGAAGCGCGCCATCGACAGCGGCATTACCTCGCCCGCGGAGCTGTCCAACCTCATGGGCCAGACCGCCGTGGAATCCGCCGGGTTCACCCGCACCCACGAGGATTTCCGTTATCGCAGCGCCGACCGGGCGATGAGCGTGGTCGGACAGCTTCGCCAACGACACACCCGTGACGAAGTGGCCGCCGTGCTCGCCGCGCGCGACCCGGAAGCGACTGCCAACCTCTTCTACGACGGGCGTACCGACCTGGGTAACACGACGCCGGGCGATGGCTGGCGTTTCCATGGACGCGGCGTCATCCAGCTGACCGGTCGCGCCAACTACGAAACCTACGGGCGCCTGGTCGGGATCGACCTGATCGAGCACCCCGAGCGCGCCGCCGACCCCGAGGTCTCGGCCGATGTCGCCGTCGCCTACTGGCACCAGCGGCTAAAGCACGTCGACCGGACCGATGTCGAAGCGGTAACGCGACGGATCAACGGCGGTACCAATGGCTACGACGAGCGGGTGGAGGCCGTAGCAGGCTGGGCGACGGTCATCACCCCGGAACTGGTCGAGGGACTTCGCCAGGAGACCCTCACCCCCGATGACCTGCTCGGACGTGAGCCGTTACAGGCCTCGCAACCCGCAGGCGCGCTCACGGCCGCGACGCTCCGGGCCGGAGCGCACGGCGCCGATGTTCGCCACCTGCAGGAACAACTGCACGAACTCGGCTACGACGTGCGTATCGATGGCGATTTCGGCCATGCCACGCGCCGTGCGGTGATGGACTTCCAACGCAACCACGATCTGTCCGTCGATGGCGTGGCCGGTCCGCGGACCCTGGACACCGTAGAGGTCGCGCATCGGCATCTGAAGGACAGCCGGGGGCCCTACGCCGATGACATGGTCGCCGGTCGGACGGAAGCCGCTTCGAAGGAGCCTTCGATTCACGACATGTTCGAGGCGCTGTGCCAGGCGGGACACTATCGCGATGTCGACGCCCTTTGCCGGGTCGGCCAGATCTATGCGAACACACCGGGCGGACGCGAGTTCCTGATGGATGGCGAGCAAGCCAGGCAGCAGACGGCCGAGGACGCACTGGCGGCGCAACAGGCACAGCTACAGCAACAGGAAGTCATGGCCGCGCCGCAACGAAGCGGCCCGGGGATGTCGCTCTGAGACGAGGAATGGAAGGACACATGGATAGAACGGACGTCGAAGAACTGGCGGTGAAACTGGGCATGCTGGCCGCGGGACTGAAAGACCTTGGCGAGCGGCTGACGCGCCAGACCGAACGGGCGCAGACGGAGTTGGCGCGCACGGCAAACGCCCTGGCCAGCACCGCGGAAGCCAGCGCACGACAGGCCACGACCGATCTGATGTCCCACGCGGGCAAGGCGATCCTGTCGAGCACGCAAGCCGCGACGGCCGACCTCGAGCATGTGCTTGTGGGCGCGTCGTCGACGGTCACACGACTAAGTACGGGTCTGGAGGAGAAGATCCATGCGCTCAAGCGGCTGCACGCCCTCAGTGTCTGGAAAGCCCTGTTCGCCACAGGAGGCGCCCTGTTGGCCATCGCTGCTGCCACATGCACCATCGGCTGGAGCACTTATATCTACAGAGAAGACACCGCCTGGGCAGGTGAACTGCATGAGGCGCGGATACGTGGGAGTTTGCGCCCCTGTCCCGAGGGAGGCGTGTGCGTGTATGTCAACAAACGCTGGCATCGCCTGGCTCGTTGAGCGCACGGGCACGCCCGGAGAACTTACGCGGGCGCAACTGACCCAAAAGCATGGGCGTGGACGACTGCTCCCTCACCGATGCCTCGGTCAGTATGTCGTCTCTCGGGCCGGCCCAGTTCCACAGCGCCGCTAATGGCATGTAGCAAACCTGACATATACCCGTGACACCGTTACGAGCAAGGGATCCAGATATGCGCAAAAAGACCACTTCACGGAATGTATACATTTCGCCATGTCTCTTACACCAGCCTTACGAACGTGATCCACGTCACCTTCGGGCTGCGTAATTCACGTTACAGCCGGAATTTGTGTGATATCGGCCGCAGAAACGCGTATACAGACCCCTAGTCAGCGCGTGGATATTGCTTTATCTTAACAACGTGGACTAGCTCCATTCAGGGTGGGGGAAACCTCAAGGCTCCAACGCGGCAACCGCAAGTGGCGATTGATCACATCGCTCCGGGAACCCGTTCGGCCGGTCTTTAGCGGTTACGTAGTGCAACGGCGCCCAGGCGCTTGATACAGGATGTTTTATGGACGATTTGCATCACGCTCGTGGCCGTTGGGCCCTAGGTTTCAGCTGTTCAAGGGGAGTGTTTGCCATGAACGCGCTTCGCGTCGTGGCGAATCGACCGAACCAGACCCGGCCAGGCGCCGGACATCTGGCTGGGTCGTCAGTTTCGTAGCGATGTAAACGATTTCTCGACCCCGCGTCCCGGCCAGGCCGACGACGAGGGCCGCTGATGTTTTCTTTGCCTTACATGACTTACGAGCCACGCGTGAAAAAAATCCTCAACCCCGCTTGCACCCTTCTCCTCGCCTCGGGCCTCGCCCTGGTGCTGACCGCGTGCGGCACGCCTTCCGCCAAGGACTTCGGCGGCCGCTGGAAGCCGGTCAACAAATACGACGACAAGGTGGTCGAGATCCCGCTCGCCGTACCGTACACCTACTATGCGGCGCCGATGGATGGCACGTTGAAGGTCATGTTGACTCGGTGGACGACTGATACGGGAGCCAAGCTCAACTACAAGCTTCGCTCCGACTTCACACTTCCCAAGTCGGCTTCCGCCATCCATACCAGTGAACTGCGGGACGCTGCGTCCCAGTTGAGTGCGATCTACGCACCCCAGGGCGTCGCTGTCCTCGTGGACGGGCCTCAGCTGGTCGTCGAGGAAGTGAGCGCGATCGCGCCTCCTGCCCCGGCGGGTCAGGCTGCTGCGCCCTCAACGACCAAGTAACCGAAGAACCTCAGGCCGTCGCCACTCATGTTCAATAAGAAAAGCTCCCCGAAGATCGATGCGGCCGTCGCGCAAAGCGTCAACTTCGAAATCACCGTGGCCGATCTCGCCAGGAAGAGCGAGCGTCGTGCATGGATGGTGGCGTTCATCGCCACGAGCATGTCACTGGTTCTTGCAGGTGGCATGTTCTACATGCTCCCGTTGAAAGAAAAGGTGCCGTACATCGTCATGGCGGATGCCTATACCGGCACGAGCTCTGTTGCCCGAATCACGGACGATGTCATCAATCGCCGGATCACAGCAAGCGAGGCCATCAATCGCAGCAACATCGCGCACTTCATTCTCGCCCGCGAATCGTTCGACGTGACGATGATCAGCTTGCGTGACTGGGCTACGGTGCTGACGATGGCTGCGCCCAACGTGGCCAAGGCGTACACGGACATGCACGCGCAGGGCAATCCGAATGCGCCGTTCAAAATCTATGGTCGGGATCGCGCCATCCGCGTGAAGATCCTCAGCATAGTCCTGATCGGCGGTGATGACGGCGGCACACCGAAGGGCGCGACGGTCCGCTTCCAGCGGGTCGTCTACAACAAGACCTCCGGGCAGACCGTACCGCTTGATAGCAAGATCGCAACGATGGCGTTCTCCTACAAGCCCAATCTGAAGATGGACGACCAGTACCGGGTTGAAAATCCACTGGGTTTCCAGGTCACCGACTATCGGGTCGACAACGATTACGGCGATGCCCCGCCGCCGGAAACGCCGGCGACCGACGCCGATACGCCCGCAGCAGCAGCGTCCGTCGCTGGCAGCGCTCCCGCCGCGCAGCAGGTTAACGCAGCACCGGCGCCGGTCCCCGTTGAAAGCGCTATCCCGGCCCAAGCACCTAACTTCGCGCCTGCCGCGCAGCCTCAGCAAGCACCATCTGCTGGGTCTCCGCAGGTTCAGGCTCCCGCCACTCGAAACGCCGCCAATGGAGGGCGCCGTTAATGACGCGCGTCAAAACACACTATCTTCTCATCGCCGCTTTGATAGCCGCGGGCAGCCTGTCCTCTGTCGCAATTGCCCAGACGACGGTGACGCCGTATGAGTACCAGCCTGACCACATCTACACGGTGCGAACCGGCCTTGGCATTACGACGCAAATCGAGCTGAGCCCGAACGAGAAAATTCTCGACTTCAGCACCGGTTTCAGCAGCGGCTGGGAGTTGACCCGCCGCGACAACGTCTTCTACGTCAAGCCGAAGAATGTGGATGTCGACACGAACATGATGGTTCGTACAGCCACCCACTCCTATATCTTCGAATTGAAGGTGGTAGCAACCGACTGGAAGACACTGGAACAGGCGCGACGCGCAGGTGTTCAATACAAGGTGACTTTCACCTACCCCGCGGACACCAGCTTCCTTGCTGAAACCAAGAAGGTTGAGGCCACACCGGAGCTGGACACCGCGCTGGTCAAGGGTCGCGACTACAACTTCAACTACGACTATGCCAAGAAGCGTAAGACGGCTCCGTGGCTGGTACCGATCAACGTCTACGACGATGGCCGGTTTACCTATATCAAGATGCCTGACCTCAAGCAGTTCCCAACGGGGAATTTCCCAACGGTCTACATGCGTGAAAAGGAACACGGTGAGGACTCGGTGGTGAACACGACAGTCGAGGGCAACACTATCGTTGTCCATGGCACGTACAACTACCTGGTTATCCGGCACGACAACAACGTCGTGGGTCTGCGAAGGAACACCAAGAAGTGAGCCCCAATAATCCCTACCATCCGGACGAAGAGAATCGCGAGAGCCAGGTTCCGCCACAGGACCGGCCGCGCGAGCAGGCAGACCCGCTTGCGGGCAACCCGTATTCCGCAAATCAGAGGCATGCGCCTCCGCCGGATCTTGACGCGGCTGCTCCGCAGTTAGCGGCGTCGGATGTTCGACGGATGAATCGGCGCGCGCTGGTGTTCCTGGGCGGCATCATTGCCCTGCTTCTGTTCGCCGCGTATTTCCTCTTGAGCGGTGGCTCGAATAAAGCCGCACCGCCGAAGAAAGTTCGCGACGAGACGGTCAGCGTGCCCACCGCGCCCAAGGTCGCTCCGATTCCCGAACCGGAAGCCCCTGCCCTTCCGCAGCCGATCGCGCTCGCGCCGCCTCCGCCGCTACCGACGCCCGCCCAGATGCAGCCCGCGGAAATGCCGCGCCAGCGCACTGGCCCGAGTCTCGTGGAGCGCCGCATGATGGACACCGAGGCGGCACAAGCCGTGGGTGGCAGTGGCGGCTACCAAGGTGGGCAGCAGCCGCAGCAGCCGGGTTTCGGTGGCATGGGCATGCCGGGATTCCCTGGCTCCAACCCCAATGCCATCAACGGCGTGCCGATCAACGGCGCTTACGGTGGCAAGAGCCTGCCGGACGTTTCAAACGCACAGCCGCTCACGCATCCGGACACACTGATGCTCCGCGGTACCTTTATTCGTTGCGTACTGGAAACCCGAATCATTACGGATATCCCGGGCTTCACCTCCTGCGTGGTTACGGAGCCGGTCTATTCGTTCACGGGTAAGCGTCTGCTCCTGCCCAAGGGCTCTAAAGTTCTCGGCAAGTACGAAATGGAACCGAACGGGCCTCGCGTCGCCGTCATTTGGGACCGTATCGTCACCCCGACGGGCATCGACGTCTCGATGGCCAGTCCGGGCGTCGACGCCTTGGGCGGCGCGGGTCACCCCGGCTATTACAACGCGCATTGGGGCAGCCGTATCGGCGCCGCCTTGTTGATTTCGATGCTCAGTGACGCCTTCAAGTACGAAGCCGCCGAGCACGGCCCTCGGCAAACCACGATCAGCAACGGCGTGGTGACGCAGAGCCCCTTTGAAAGCAATACGGCATCGACTATGCAGAGCATCGCCAATACAGCCGTTCAGCGCGCCGCCAACCGCCCCGCTACGGTCACCATCAATCAGGGTACCGTTCTGGCTATCTATGTCGCCAAGGATGTCGATTTCAGCGGCGTGGTCGCCCGGTACTGATGCGGACCCGTTAAGCAATGACTGAGACCGCTATCGCCGCCGTCGGCAACGATTTCCTGGACTACCAGTACGAAGTGCTGGGCGTCCGGGACTATCTCGCCTCGTCGGACGTGACCGAAATCTGCATCAATCGCCCGGGTGAGCTTTACCTAGAGCGAGCGGGCCTGTGGGAACGCGTGGATGTGCCGTCGCTGACATTCGAACGGGCACGCCAGTTCTGCACTGCGGTCGTCAATGAGAGCAATACGGGGCAGCGCATTACCGATATCGATCCGGTGGTGTCCCTGACCTTCCCCACAGGCCAACGTGCGCAGTTCGTCATTCCGCCTGCCGTCGAGGCCGGTCGTGTATCGATCACGATCCGGCTGCCATCCAAACATAACAAGTCACTCGCTCAGTACCAGGACGATGGCTTCTTTGACGAGATCCTCGAGGGTGCAAACACGATCAGCCAAGCCGATCGTGAATTGCTGGAACTTCGCGCGGAGCGGCGTTACGCGGACTTCTTTCGCCACGCGGTGAAGAGCAAGAAAAATATCGTCGTTTCAGGTGCGACCGGCAGCGGCAAGACCACCTTCATGAAGTCCCTGGTTGGCCACATTCCAAGCGACGAGCGGCTTGTCACCATCGAAGATGCACGCGAGCTTTTCATCGATCAGCCTAATGTGGTGCATCTGATCTATTCGAAGGGTGGCCAGAGCACAACAAACGTCACCGCAAAAAGCTGTATGGAAGCCTGTCTGCGCATGAAGCCGGACCGGATCATCCTGGCAGAGCTCCGTGGCGATGAGTCGTTTTACTTCATCCGAAATTGCGCATCGGGACACCCAGGGTCGATCACAAGCTGCCATGCGGGCAGTGTCGAGCAAACCTGGGATCAGCTGGCGCTGATGGTGAAGGCCTCAACCGAGGGTGCTGGACTGGAATTCTCGACGATCAAGCGATTGCTGATGATGACCATCGATATCGTCGTTCATATCAAAGCTCACGCCGGGCGACGACATATAACCGGCATCGATTTCAACCCCGCTCGCCTGCTCGGCGACGACGGGGGGTAACGCTCACACCAACCCGGACATTATTCAGGAGTTGTAACGGTGGTACCAGGACTGGAAATGATGGCTTGCCCTAACCTTGCCGTATCGGCTGAGGTGATGCAGCACGTCGTCAACGTTGAATCGTCGCGCAATCCGTTTGCGATCGGCGTCGTTGGCGCGCAGCTCGTCCGTCAACCACAGAACCTGGGTGAAGCCGTCGCAACGGTGCGCATGCTCGAGGACAAAGGCTACAACTTCTCCCTGGGAGTGGCGCAGGTCAATCGCGCCAATCTGGGCAAGTTCGGACTGGACACCTACGAGAAAGCCTTCGACGTATGCCCGAACCTGGTGGCCGGCTCGCGGATACTGGCCCAGTGTTACGCCAGCGCCGGTAATGATTGGGGCAAGGCCTTCAGTTGTTACTACTCGGGCAACTTCACGACCGGGTACCAGGACGGTTACGTCCAGAAGATATTCGACTCCATGGCCCGCTCGGCAGCGGCAAACGCGACGGCGATTCCCATTCAACTGGTAAGTTCGCCCAAGCCGGTAACGATCAAGGGTAGTCAGGTCTATAGCCCCGATAGTTCCGCTTACCGCGTAGCCATGCGAAGTGTAGCCGATGCCGCTGTCTCGGCAGCCATTGCTCCTGCCGTGGCGTCGGCGGCGGGCGTAAGTACACCTAGCCGAACGGTGCCGGTCGAAGCCGTCGCCTTTACGCAGCCGCTGCCCGACGAAGCATCCATAGCGCAGGCTGTCGACTCGGCTACTGCGGGTAGCCTCCAGGCGCTCCAGGGCATCAACGGTATGCAGATGCCGTTAACGGGGCAAACGCTTCCTACACCTACACGTGGGCCTGCGCCCGGACGGATCCCGACGGATCCAGCTACGGCCGCATTGATGTCTCAGGTGGGAGCAGCCGCTGCCTCCAACAATGTATCGACAGGCCAGGGCCGAATTCAGACCGACGCGGGTACCGCTGCAGCCATGGCGCAGATCGGTATTTCAGCGAATCCCGATGGTATGGCGCCTGCACAAGACAGTCAGATCTTTGTCCCAGAGGTCCATGGACCCAACGATCCACCCGCGATGGCCCCAACAGCTGCCGCACCGGCAACCCCATCTGTTCCCGCCGGCGATCCGGCCGATACCCGACAAGGGAGGGGCGATGGTGCCTTTGTTTTTTGACCTATCCCCGCCCTGTCAGGGATAGGTCGTCACCACCCGGCTACAACTTGCGTAGCCGTTCCAAGTTGTCGTGATACCCGCGGCATTTCCAAAAGACCTGAAACCCAAAAGGAACGTAGAGATGGCCCTGCCTAAGCTTCCCACCGTGAATGTCGACAAGACGACCAAGATGGTGCTCTTCCTCATGATCGCCGCCGTACTGCTTATGCCGACCGTTGGTCTGGCTCAGGACGTCACTGAGACATCCAAGAAGGTTTGCGGCTTCTTCCAGAACATCAACAGCCTGCTGAACGCGGCATCGATCGTCGTCGTGACTATTGCAGTGATCTTCTCGGGCTACCAGATTGCGTTTGCCCACAAGCGCATCGCCGATGTAGCGCCGGCTCTGATCGGTGGCGTACTGATCGGTGCTGCGGCCCAGGTAGCAAAGATGGTGGTCGGTGGCGACGGCGGCGCGTCGGGCGCTTGCACCTCGAGCAGCGGTGCGGCCAGCTCCTTCCTGATCGACGCCGTGCAGATGGGCATGAGCTTCCTCCACTTCCATGCATAAAAACGCCCTCTTCCGCGGCTGCACACGTCCCGCCATGTTCATGGGCGTGCCGTATCTGCCCTTTTTCATGGGGGCAGGTAGCGGCCTGCTGATGGCGATGTATTTCAACCTGTGGTTCCTGATCTGGATCCCGATCGTGACGTTCATCATGCGTCAGATGGCAAGACGCGATGAAATGATCTTTCGGTTGCTGGCTTTACGCCTGCAATTCCGTACGAAGGTCAGGAACCAGCAGGATCATGACGGCATGTGGGTGTTCTCACCCAATATCTACCGCGAGCCAGGCAAGGCCAAGCGATAGAGCGTTCCCTCGCCCTGGCAGGTAACTGCCAGGGCCTTTCCGCGCTTCCAACGGTACTCAGGCCATGTTTACACCAGACGCTTCGATCGGCGACTTCATACCCTTCTCCACCCACGTTTCTCCGACAGTCGTCAAAACGACAGGCGGCGATTTCCTGTTGGTGTGGCGCCTGGCAGGCCTGCCCTTCGTTGGACGCGAAGAGTGGGAAATCGAACATCGCCACAACACGTTCAACCGTATGCTGCAGACGTTGCGCGCGCCTGATTTCGTCAATGTCGCCTTCTGGGTACACGACATCCGTCGCCGACGCGGCATCAAGAACAAGTCCCAGTTCGAACATGCGTTCAATCAGGACTTGTCTGACGGTTATTACGAAGCACTGTCGAACCAGAAGCTCATGCAGAACGAGCTTTATCTTACGATGCTGTATCGACCTGTCGTTTCCGGCAAACGCTTCGCTGAAAAATCCGCCGACGTTTCACGTCTTCAGACTGAACAAACGCAAGCGATTGCCACGATCCTGGAGCTAGCCACCAACGTAGAGGCCGTGCTGAAGGACTACGCGCCATCGCGCCTGAGCATGTACGAGACGCCCAACGGCATCGTCTTCTCAGAAGTGTTCGAACTCTACGGCTATATCCTGAATCGCATCGATGAACCCGTGCCGGTGCTCAATGCTTCCGTGCCGGATTACCTTCCAGTAAGTCGGCAGCGTTTCTCGGCCAAAACGGGTGACTTCGTCTTGACGACGCCGAACGGCGTTAATCATTTCGGTGCGATCCTGAACGTCAAGGAATATGTCGAGGCTACCTATCCAGGCATCCTCAACGGGCTCAAGTACCTCGACTTCGAATATGTCATCACCCACTCGTTCAGTCCCATGGGGCGTACCGACGCGCTGAAGGCGCTCGAACGAACCAAGGGCATGATGATCTCGTCCGGCGACAAGGCGGTAAGTCAGATCATCGAAATGGACCACGCCATGGACCAACTTGCGTCCGGCAATTTCGTCCTCGGTGAGTATCACTTCACCATGGCCGTGTATGCCACGAGCCAAGATGCCTTGTCGCAGCAGATCGCCGCTACGCGCGCGGAGTTGTCGAACGCCGGATTCGTTACCGTCAAGGAAGACCTTGCCGTTACCTCTGCGTTTTACGCGCAGTTCCCTGGGAACTGGAAATACCGCACGCGCCTGGCCAACGTCAGCTCGTTGAACTTCCTAGGCCTCTCGCCCCTGCATAACTTCGCCACGGGCAAGAAAGACAATAACCCGTGGGGTGACTGCGTAACGACGCTGCAGACCACCAACGGTCAGCCGTACTATTTCAACTTCCATGCCACGCATCCTGCCGAGAATTCCTTTGGCGAGAAGGCCATCGCCAACACCATGGTGATCGGTAAGTCCGGTACCGGTAAGACGGCGCTTATTAATTTTCTCCTCAGCCAGGTCCAGAAGCTCGACCCCGCACCGACCATCTTCTTCTTCGACAAGGATCGAGGTGCGGAGATCTTCGTGCGTGCATGCGGCGGTAACTACTTGGCCCTGGAAAACGGCAAGCCGACCGGCTTCAATCCGTTCCAGTGCGAGCGCACGGAAGAGAACGTGCAATTCCTTGGCGAACTGATCAAGGTACTCGCAGCCAAAGTGATTTACAGCTCACGCGAAGAAGAAGACATCTTCCGCGCCGTCGAGAACATCCTCGATACGCCGATGCACCTTCGTACTATGACGAACTTCCAGAAGAGTCTGCCCAACCTGGGTGACGACGGCTTGTTCATCCGCATGCGGAAATGGACCGCCGGTAACTCACTTGGCTGGGTTTTCGACAATCCGCGCGACACCGTCGATCTGACGAACGCCAATATTATCGGCTTCGACTACACGGACATCATTGATAATCCGGAAGTGCGCGCACCGGTCATCAACTACCTGCTGCATCGACTCGAAGCACTGATCGATGGCCGTCGCCTGATTTACGTCATGGACGAGTTTTGGAAGATCCTCGATGGCAAGGGCGGCTTGAAGGAGTTTGCGAAGAACAAGCAGAAGACCATTCGTAAACAGAACGGCATGGGCATTTTCGCGACGCAGAGCCCGGAAGACGCTCTGGCCAGTGATATTTCTGCGGCGCTGATCGAGCAGACTGCGACCATGATCCTTCTACCGAACCCGAACGCCAGCCGCGAGGACTACGTAAACGGTTTGAAGCTGACGGAGGCCGAGTATCAAGTGGTCGTCGGCCTTGACGAGCGGTCACGTCGATTCCTGGTCAAGCAGGGACATGCATCCGCCGTTTGCCAGCTCAACCTGCGCGGCATGGACGATGCCCTGTCCGTCATCTCTGCATCGACGGATAACATCGAGATCATGCACGAGGTTATCGCGCAGTGTGCGGATCGCGAAGGCGTTACGCAGGATCAATTGCATCCGGACCAGTGGCTGACCACTTTTTACGAAAATCGCAAGGGCAGTGGTAAGAAGCCCAACCCCTCCCCCCAATCGACGCGTACCGCCCGCACGGCGACGCGTTGAAGACGTATCTAGAATTGACGATGGAGTCGACCATGATCCAGCACCTTCCTCAAGCCATTCATGCCAAGCAGCTGCTGCGTCGCATGGCCAGCAGCGCTGCTATGCTGTTCGCTTTATGTCTTGCTGCGCCGACCGCCAATGCCCAGTGGTCGGTGAATGATGCGGATGCGAACCGCCATCTAAGCAATATTGAGGGCAAGTCAAACAGCATCGAAAGCCATACCGATAACACCAATAGAACAATCGGTAATGCCGGCGACGACTACCAGAGCAACACGGTTAATGGCCGACTGGATGCCATCAATCGGAAGCTGGTGATCGGTACGTATGATGAAGCCAAGCCCGGTCCTCGCTTGAAAGATCCGGACAAAGCGCTTCCTGCGTCCAGCAGCGCCGCACTGGACGATGGTGCCAGCTGCAATACGGTCGCGCCCCAGCAGAAAACCACCTGTCAAGACATCGTGGCCCTGCAGAATGCGCAATACAAGTACATGCTTACTATGTACGAAAATACCAATACGCGTGATGCCATGCTTCGGTCATTGCTGGCAGAGCGCAAAGACATAAAAGATACAGATCCCAACCAGTACGGAAAGCTGGAAGACAACACCAACAAGCTCACGGCGCTTTACAACCTGATCCAGCTGGACTACCAGCAGATGCAGACAGTGAATTACGCGTACGAGGCAAACATACGTTATCTGCAAGCAAAGCAGACTTTGGCTGCTAACGCGGCGTCGACAGGCAAAAATCCGTCCTCGTCCACTGGCGGCATCTCCATTCCTGGCATAGGCAGTATCTCGCTTGACTCCGTCATCCAAGGACTAGCTACGGGTGCTGCCTTGGAGCTCGCGCTCAAGGGAGCACAGTCAGACAAGCCAGCGGGCATGAAGACATTGGGCGTTGGTGAATCGAATGGCTTTTGATGACCTGCGCTCCATTATTAGTGCCGAGGGTGCAACCTCTATGAAAAGGAATATCGTGCCATGGTCGACTCAATGAGTAGTCTATTTGGTCACTCGGGAGTAGCCATGTTCGCCGGACCGCTCGACTCCGCCACCCAGTTCGTCTTTTTCAAGACGATCAATGACTTCTTGCGCACTGAAATCGACATCATGCAGTGGAAGCTGTTGTCGAGTTCGGCCGCAATCATTGGTGTGGTTGCCACTGTCGTGCTGACCGTGTGGATCATGTTCCAGGGCTTCCGTATCGTGACCGGGCAGTCGCGGCAGCCGATGATGGTGCTGGTAGGCGACGCACTGAAGGCGACACTGGTGGTTTTCATCGCAACCACCGCAGCCTATACATCGTCGTCAGTGTATTGGAGCCTTAGCGACGGCATGTCGACGACCATCGCCGAATATGTCACCGGCGAGGATGGCAGCCCGTTCCAGCATATCGACAACAACCTTGCTGGCATGGAGCTGGCAATGGGAACGATCGATGCCATCGATACTGGTGGCAACCAGGCCGCACAAGCAGACAAAGATCGCGATCGATGGTTTACCGGCATCGGCATCGCTGGACCCAGTGTTATCGCTGGATCGATGCTGCTCTTGAATAAGATTGCCTTGGCGCTATTCGTTGGTTTTGGCCCCATCTTCATCATGTGCCTGCTTTTCGAGCCCACAAAGCAACTGTTCAACAAGTGGCTGCTATACGGGATCGGTACGGTGTTTTCTCTGGCGGTCTTGAGCGTCATGGTGACGATTGCCATGAAGATGATGGCAGCCATTACCGCCGCCTTTGCGGTCAAGTATCTGGCATCAATGCCCCCCTTGGGCGATGGCACCGCTACGGATGGCATCAACAGTATGGCTCTGCAACAGGGTGGACTCGGTATTTTGCTAACTACGATGATCATCAGCGCTCCGCCTATGGCAGCCGCCTTCTTCCAAGGCACGCTTGGTCAGTTCAATGCCTACTCGCCGTTTGGTCATATCAAGCCTGAGCCGCAGGGCGGCGGTGGCGGTGGCGGCTATGGACCGCCTGGAACTCCTAGTTACATTCCGCCGTCCACCGATGCAGGTTCAGGAGGGCGAGGACACAAGGAGGCCGCTCCGTTATCAAATTTCAGCAATGGAAATCAAATGTTGACATCAGGCTCGAGCTACTCGTCTCAACCTGAAGTCATTAAACAAAGAGAGGGCCGATAATATGCAAAGGCTTCACAAGCTTATTTTTCATTTTATTCCGGCATTAATGTTGGTTGCGAGCTCTAGTGTTTGGGCTCAATGCGCAACAGGGGTCGACACTGGCGGGGGAAACTGTGTTCCCCCCGATGCTTCAGGAATGCCCGGCTATAATGCGGGACAAAATGCGTCTGTCCCTGCACCAAGAGCAGTATGGGAAAAAACGTGGGGCGCGATCGCAGTTGATAGCACAACCGGCAAGGCGGGCACTGTAACTGATCGATCAAGCCAGTCTCAGGCCAGTAGAGATGCGCTTCAAGAATGCCGCAGTAATGGCGGGTCTAGCTGCAAGCTAGAGATGGTCTACACCAATCAATGCGCGGCAATCGGTTGGGGTACCCAAGGTTGGGGATCAGGAAGAGGTCCGGACAAAGCGTCTGCTGAAGGCATTGCTATGGAAAAATGTAACGATTCAACGAACGGATGCAAAGTAGTGTATAGCGCTTGTAGTTTAGCTCGGCGAGTTCGCTAAAACTTTTTACCTATACAGAAATTCATTTGGTGAGTCAGGCTCAAGCTACAATTGGATGTTCGAAGGCATAAGACAAAAAAACGAAAGGCGAAGTGATTTGATATTAGACTTTTTAATTGCCTCGTAGTATTGGTTTTATTTTTTCTTCAATACATTCGCCAAATATGACACCCGCTTAGAGGCAGGAAGTGGAAACCTCGAGTGCCCATGTGGCAATGGCTGTTAAAGTTACGAGCTGATTTCACACATTATAACAAATGAGCTGCAATTCAAAAAAAGAGAGGTCGCGGTGGGCCTGATAATTAACTACTGCTACGAGAAGTGACAAAGCGGAGTTCAATACTCTGTCACGTTACCGATCAACGACCGGTTTCCAGATGGTTTACAGCAAGCATAGTTGTCCGGAACAGATTAAGTGGAATGCAGGGGCAACTATCCACCACGCCATGGCGCGCACGTAAGGGAAGAAGAAATCCTCATGAAATTCTGGCTTTTTCTCACATTCAGTATTGTTTGCACAACCGCAACTGCCCAAACCCTCACTTACCGAGGCAGCGATCCATTCTTGTTCTGCACTCGTGGACAACTGGACCCTGCGCGGTGTTGGTGGCCATTGGCTCCGTACACAGGAGGCACAGCTTTTATGATTTCTCCTTTGTGCGAACCTTATCCTTACGGTAGAGCTTGGTCTGCAGACGACACTTTATCCATGGAGCAATATCAGACTGTATGCCCCATAGGACGACAACCGGGTGGTTGGGATTCAGCCGGGGGGTCTCCCGAGTTTGTCCCAGGCTATCATTGACATTTGTAAATGCATTGCATAGATGAAAAGACAGAAGATGCCATCAAATGACAAAAGATCCCGGATCGCTTCGAGTGCCGCTCCTCGTCTGCCTCTGCATCGCTCTCAATGCTAACGCCCAAACCCCCAACCCCTACGCCCGCCCTGCCCCCGCCCCGACTGCCGCAAAAACGGCCAAAGGACACGCCATGGACGACTTCACCGCGTTCGCCACCGATGGCGCCAAGGTGCTCGAGTCGGTCAGGGGCGACCTGACGGGCGCCGGCCACGCCGACGTGCTACTGGTGCTCGATCCCCCTGCAAAAGGTGATGAGAAACTGGGGCAAGGCCCGAACCGCAACGTCGTACTGTTGGTACGTGACGACGCGGGACAACTACGCAAGGCAGCCGCAAACGCCCACATCATCCCCTGCGCCCTGTGCGGCGGCGTTTCCGGTGACCCTTATGCCTATTCAAAGATCGGCAAAGGCCAGTTCACCATCGTAGTCGGCGGCGGCAGCCGCGAACGCTGGACAGATGAGTACACCTTCACCTACGTCAGTGATAAAAAGAACTGGATCACCTCAGGAGTGGCCCGGAAGGTAACCGACACGGAGACCGGCAAAGAGAAACACCTCGACCTGACAAGTCAAGAGCTGGGCACGGTGCTTTTCAGTGATTTCGACCCCAGTCACCTGCCGGAACCGACACTACCCTGAAGTCAGATGACGCAACGCCCCACCAGGAAGGCGGGTAAGGCCAGCAAGAGGCAAAGCCAACCGGACATCAACCAGGAGTTACACATGACGATTGATCGTTTCCCGCCGGCACGCTCCGGCCGCTGTTCCTTGTGCGCACCCGTCCAAGCCGGCGCCTCTGTCCCAGGCAGACTGGCCTTGCCGCGCTTCGCGTCCGCGCCCCCGACTCACGCATGCGCTGAGTCCAGCCCCCTATAACGCATTCGATAACGGCCTCCGCCAAGGACAGCGGATCAGACAGGCTTGAGGACGCATCAAGGCACGCGAGTCAACCAGGAGCTCCACATGGCGATTGATCGTGAAACCCAGGTGCTGAACGACGCGACTGCGGCGGGCATCACGCGACCGAGGGAGCTGGCCAACTTCATGGCCCAGGTCACTCATGAATCCAACGGGCTGAACCGGCTCGAAGAAAGCTTTCGCTACACGCGCAATATCTCGCAGATCCCGGTGCAGTCGGCCTGGCGCGAAGGTCCGGAAGCCCTGGACGCCGCACGCAAGCAGGCGTTAATGGGCAAGCCCGAGAAGTTGGCCGAGCTGATGTACGGCGGCCGCAATGGCAACGACGAGCCGGGCGACGGCTGGAAGTACCACGGGCGCGGCTACATCCAGCTCACCGGCAAGGCGAATTACCGCGCAGCGGGCGAGGCACTCGACCTGGATCTGGTCAAGCATCCCGAACTCGCCGCCGATCCCCAGAACGCGTCGAAGATCGCCGTGTGGTACTGGGAGAACCGCGTTCCCGACAACGCGAAGGAAGACGTGCGCGCGGCGACCAAAGCCGTCAACGGTAAATACAACGGACTGGAAGATCGCGAGAACCGCTTCGAAGACTGGCAGCGCCGCCTGAATCCTGAGGTGATGCATCGTCTTGCCGAAGGTAACGTCGGACGCCCGCAACCGTCGCATCCGGCGGACGCCCCTGCCCCGTTGACCACGCTCACCCAGGGCGCAAAAGGCGAGGATGTCCGTCTCCTGCAAGGCAGCTTGGCGCGTCTGGGCTATACAGCTGGACCGCACGGCGAACTGCATACGGATGGCGTCTTCGGCCCCGGTACACGCGCCGCATTGGAAGCCTTCCAACGCGATCACCACCTCGCGGCCGATGGCGTTGCCGGACCGAAGACCATGGAAGCCATCGCGCAGGCCAAGCATCAAGACGCGGTTCAGCGTACCGCTGCGGCCAGCCGCCTCGATAATCCAGCGCATCCTGACTATGTCCTCTTCGAACAATCCCGCACGGCCGTCCATGCACTGGATGCCCAATACAAACGCACGTCCGATGTGCAGAGCGACCAGCTTGCTGGTGCGGCAGCCGTCGAAGCGAAGCGCCAGGGCTTGACGAAGATCGATCATGTTGTGCTCAGCGACGATGGCAGCCGTGCTTATGCCGTACAGGGCGAGCTGGATTCACCGCTCAAACGCATGGCGGAAGTCGACACCGCAAAGGCCGTCAACACCCCGATCGAACAAAGCAGCGCGGACATCGCGAAGCTGGCCCAGCAACCCGCCGCAGCTACCGAACACACCCGGCAGCCGGTCCAGGAGGCCGAAACGCCTTCACGCGCCCCCGCGATGACGCCCAGGGAATAACGCCATGAGCAAAGACATCCTCGATGCCGCCGACGAGCACTTCTTCCATTCCGGGATGAAGTTCGAATACGGCCGCCCCGACTCGCAAAACAAGACCAACTCGGCTCATGGCGTGACTGACCGGAGTCGTACAGAGAAGGATCTGGACGGCGACGGCTACCGTGGCGTCGACTGTTCGTCCTTCGTCTGGCGCGGCATGAAGAACGCGGGCTACGACGTAGGCGACCAGCCGTTCAGCACGCATGCGCTCTATAACGGCAATAAGACGACCGATTATGCGCAGAAGCACTTCGATGTCATTTCGAAGGCGGATGCATCAAAGCATCCCGGTGATCTCCAACCGGGCGACATCCTCATGCTGAAGAGCAAGACGGGGTCGAACCAGCATGTCGCCATCTTCAAGGGCTACGACGCGCACGGAAATATCGAGTTCATAGGCTCGCAGACGTCCACAGGCCCGGCAGCGGTCACGATGGACGCCCGGTCGTATTTCACCAAGAACATGGAAATCGTGGGCGCCCTGCGCGCGAAGCCCGAGTTCCGCACGCACGAGCCGGTCCATGGTCACGCCACGACGCAGACCGGGCAACACGCGGATACCACCGCGCATACGAAGGCCGAGCCGAAGCACGTCGAAGCAAAACCGACGGCGGCACATCCCGATACCCTTCGCAAGGGTGACGAAGGCGCGAAGGTCACCGCGCTCCAGGAATCGTTGATCCGCCTCGGCTACAAGGACGACAACGGCCATGCCCTGAACCCCGATGGCCGCTTCGGTGACCACACCAAGGCCGCCGTTGAGCGCTTCCAGCGCGATCATCGGCTGGACCCGGATGGCGTCGTTGGCACGAAGACGATGGAAGCGCTCGACAAGCAGGCGCACACCGGCCCTCGCCTGGATTCACCGGCCAACCCGTACCACGCGATGTTCCGCCAAGCCCAAGACGGCGTGTTCCGCATCGATGCCGAGCACGGTCGCACGCCGGACATCCAGAGTCACCAGCTGGCCGGATCGGTGACGGCCGACGCCGTCAAGGGCGGCTTCAAGAGCATCGACCACGTCATGCTCAGCCCGGACGCCACCCGCACCTACGCCGTCCAGGGCGACCTCAACTCACCTTTCAAACAGATTGCCGAGGTCAACACGATGCAAGGCATGGCCACACCGCTGGAAAAGAGCAGCGAGGCCGTGCAGCAGCATGTCGCCGAGCAGGCCCGGAGCCAGCCGACGCAACAGCAGGCGCAGCAGCAACAACCCACATCGCCGGCGGGGCTGTGATCATGAAGACCTCTGGATGGATGCTGGCAGCGACCTTTCTCCTGACTACAGCAACAGCGTCTGCCGCGCCCGGCGATGCCCGCGCCTTGCAGGCGCTGCTTCAGGCATCGTCACCCGGGTCCGCCGTGACCTGCACCGGCGACAAGCATGGCAATACCGCCTGCACCATCGACAGCGTAGCGGTCGATGCCGGCGACGACTGCACATCGAATATGTCGTTCGGTGTCATCGGGGCGGACAAGGGCGCAACGCTCGGGGACAACTTCAAGGCGGCTGCCGCCAAACCCGTCGCCCACGTGGGGGCAAACCAGCTGATCTGTATCCAGGCCACGCAACGCAAGGACGGCGTGCTGCTCCGCGCCCTCGTCAAGGCGATCCCAACCCGCACCGTGAAGCTCTGCAAGGGCAACGAAATGTGCAAGGGTGCCGATGCGAAGGTCGAATGGAGTCGCCCAGCCAGCGGCACCGCGTGCACGCTCAAGCCGGACGGTCACTACACAGGCGATTGCGCCACGGGGTGGGTCGACGGCAAGGAGATCGATGAATACTCCATGGGCCTGCAGCCCGAAGATAACGGAGGCTAAAGCGCCCTCTGATGATCGGTCATCGCTTCATTCGTTTCGCGCGATTCGTCCCTAGCGCACATCTCCAGGCAACTCGTATAACAGTTGCCCGAAGAATCGTGCAGGTCGCCGTCCCCGGCCTGTTTCTCTTACTGACGGCATGTGGTGGAAACATGGAAGACCCAAGGATCGAACTGAATCCGCATCCGACGATGCGCTACACGATTACGGCGAGCATCGCCGATGCGCCAGGAGCGTTCGACACGATCGAAGCCGACGCGCAGTACCAGGTCACTAATAACGACTGCGCCCCCGAACAACCGATATCGGGCGCAAGAATCGTTCCTCGAAAGCGAGTAAGAATAGAGCTTCAACAAGCGGGAGACGGCGAATACCAAGGCGAGGTATACGTCGACCGAATGAAGGACCAGGACTATTACGCGCACGGCATTTGCCGGTGGTCACTCGTGGCGGTAAGCATTCGGGCACGCCATGGCAAGATGGAGTTCGACACGCCGCTCTTCGTGCCGAGATTCTTTGAAAAAGGTGGGATTACTCGCTACTTCTCCTATGACGCCTACAACGAAAGTGGGACGCGTCTTGCCATAACCGGCAACGAGAATCGCAATGCCTACGCCGCCCCATCGAAGACGTTCTCAGTGACGCTGTCGGCACGGGAGGCTATCCAATGAAATACAAGATAGAAGTTTACTCTTACATTGCGCTCGACAATTACACGACCGCGAACGATGAGAACAGAGTACGACTGACCGGACGCGGCTACCAGAGCGACCAAATCACCATGGACAAACCAACCGAACGTCATGCCGGCGCCCACCAGAACGTCGCCCTAGACGACAACAGCGACTGACGCACACTCAGATGGTCATTTATCGCTCCATTCGTTTCGCGCGATTCGTCCCTAGCGCACCTCTCCGGGTAGCTCATTTAGCGATTTCCCTGAGAATCGTGCAGGTCGCCGTCCCCGGCCTGTTTTTCTTACTGACTG
Organism: Luteibacter sp. PvP120; assembly: GCF_054055715.1. Classification (NCBI taxonomy): domain Bacteria; kingdom Pseudomonadati; phylum Pseudomonadota; class Gammaproteobacteria; order Lysobacterales; family Rhodanobacteraceae; genus Luteibacter; species Luteibacter sp. PvP120. Next base: position 48,954 of record NZ_JBSRXP010000004.1, read on the forward strand.
CATGTGGTGGAAACATGGAAGACCCAAGGATCGAACTGAATCCGCATCCGACGATGCGTTACAAGATCACCGTGACTATCGCAGGCGCGCCCGGCCCCTTCGACAACATCGAAGCCTCGGTGGACTACGGCGTGTCGAATTTCGATTGCGTCCCCGAGCAGCCTATATCCGGTGCTCGTCTGCTTCCCCAAAAGCATGTACCACTGAAGCTTTCTAAGCTGAGCGAGACGACGTACGTGGCAGACATGTACGCGGACCTTATCAAGGACGAAGACTACTATTCTCTAGGAACATGTCATTGGTCGTTAGCAGCAGTCATGGTCAATGTGACGAAAAACCGAATGAGGTTCACCACCCCACTAACCTCTAAAAACTTTTCTTCGAAAAAAGACGAAACGCGATACTACTCTTTTGATTCTTATCGCGACAGCAATGTCGATACACATAACATAGGCAACACAGACCGAAATGCATATCGGAATGCAGCGGATACGTTCTCTATCAGAGTTACGGCAAGGGCGACGCAGCAATGACGAATCGTACAGAGGACTATGCATTTCTCGCCACCAAGGTTTACGCCGCAAACCCTCTTGACAGAAGCATTAAGAATGGAGATCGCACCTTCTCCGTCGAATCCACTGCCATGGATGGCCTAACGGGCTTCTTCGCAGCAGCTTATCGCGATGTCGATACAGGACAAGTTGTCATTGCGTTCCGCGGAACAGACGATCCTTTGGATGCGTTGGTGGACACCACAATGGCGGCGTCAAAGATCAACCTTCAGCAGTTCGAATCTGAGCTATTCACGCGTGAAGTGATTGCTCGTGCTACGAGAGAAGCCCGCGCAGCAGGCAGAGAGCCCGACATCACCGTCACCGGCCACTCCCTCGGCGGCGGCCTCGCCGAAGTCAACGCCGCGAAGTTCGGCCTCAAAGGCGAAACCTTCAATGCCTATGGTGCGGCCGGCCTGATACGTGGCACGCCAGAGGGCGGCGACCAGGTCATCAACCACGTGCGGGCCGGCGACCCGGTCAGTGCCGCCAATCGACACTTCGGCGAAGTAAAAATCTACGCCACCGCCGACGACATCACGACGCTGAAGCACGCCGGCTACGACAGGCCGCACACCGGTCTAGGTTCGACGTTATCTGCCGTCAGCCCAAGCTCCCACTCGATGTCCAACTTCATCCCCAAAGGCGACGAGACACCGCTGCTCGGGCCCGAAGGTGAAGCCCGTTACAGGGCAAACAGCACCTTGGTTGATCGTTATCGATCCGACGTGCTCACGTCTCGCGAGATCGTCACGCAGGTCGCGACCACACCGGCTGTCGTCGCACCGGCCTTGGCTATCCGTGCCGGCCAGCTCTACATCGACCGGCTAGAACACGACTGGAACGAACTGGTTGAGCGCAGCAAGCCCGTCGTGGAGGCCGCAGAACGCGGCGCCGTGGCGGCGGGGCATGCGATGGAAGTCGGCGCAGACCACGCACGCACCACCGCCATCACCGGTGCCCGCACCCTCGGCCTCGTCCACGAGTCCGTCGCCAGCGGCGTCTGGGGGTCACCCACGCACTCCGCCGAACTGGAGCGCCTGCTCCACCCGCCCCGGCTGGACGACCCCACGCACCCCGACAACCCGTTGTACAGACAGGCGCTACGCGGCGTCCACGCCATCGACGCCGATACCGGCCGCAAGCCCGACCACATGAGCGAGAACCTCGCCGCGGCTCTGACCGTCGAGGCCCGCCGGCAAGGCCTTAGCCGTATCGATCAGGTCACGATGAGCGACGACTTCAGCCGGGCCTATGCCGTGGACGGCGACATGTATTCGTCATTCCGTAAGACCGCCCAGGTGCCCACGGAAATCGGCATCGCTACGTCCATCGAACGCAGCAGCAGCGCGTGGCGCGAGCTCGAAGCGACCCAGGCCACCTCGTCCGTCGTTGCCAGCCAGACAGCACAGCACGCGGTTTCTAACGAAACCCCGCCCACCCATTCCGGCCCGTCGATGAGCCGATAGGAGCACGAGCCAGCCATGAAGCGAAGACTCGCTCTAACCGTCGCCACCCTGTTCGTCATCCACTCTTCTGCCTACGGTGCCTCCATGACCCAGCCCGACATCAAGCTCAATCCCCATCCCCGGATGCGTTACGAGATCACCGTCAAGGTCGAGGGTGCGCCGGGTCCGTTTGATCGTATCGAGGGCGTGGTGGACTATCGCGTGGCCAACGAAGCGTGCGTACCGCTGACGCCGGTCACCGGCGCCACGGTGCCGCCGGAGAAGCGAGTGCCGGTCAAGCTCACGCCGGCTGGTGACAACGTCTACAAAGGCGAGATCTTCGCCGACCTCCTGCAAGACGAGGATTATTTCGGCAAGGGCGTCTGCCATTGGTCGGTAGTCGCCACGAGTGCCAACCTCTGGGTGAAGCAGGTCGACTTCAGCGCGCCGCTGTTCCATGACGACCTGCTCAAGGGCAAGGCCGCCACGCGGTATTACTCCCACCGTTCCTATGCCACGACACAGATGGATCGTGTCGACGTGGGCGAGGCGGATCGCGCGCAGTACCAGGATGAAGCCAACGCCACGTTCTCCGTGACGCTGCATGCCGAGGAGAAGCATCCGTGAGCCTCTCATCGACGGACTACGCGCTGCTTTCGCAGGATGCCTATGAGGATCCCGTACTCAACAAACCCAAGCAACTGGGTGGCGTCAATTACGAAGCGATCGACGTGGCCAACAATCCCGTCACCGGCTTCCAGGCCACGGCCTACCGCCGCATGGATACGGGCGAGGTCGTCATCGCGTATCGCGGCACCGAGTTCAAACGCGAACCCGTGCAGGACGGCGGCGTGGACGCTGGCATGGTGCTGGCGGGGATCAACCTCCAGCAGGCCGATTCGGAAGCTTTTACGCAGCGCGTGCTCGATCGCGCCAAACTCGATGCCGATTTGCACCATCGCCCCCTGCAGGTGACGGTGACCGGCCACTCCCTGGGCGGTACGCTGGCGGAGCTCAACGCGTCGAAGTTCGGCCTGCACGGCGAGACCTTCAACGCCTATGGCGCCGCCAGCCTGCGGGGTAACGTACCCGAAGGGGGTACGCAGGTCATCGACCACGTACGCGCCGGTGATCTTGTCAGTGCGGCCAGCCCGCATTTCGGCGAAGTGCGCATCTACGCGGCGCAGCAGGACATCGACACGCTATCCCGCGCCGGCTACAAGGACGACGGCGGCATCCTCACTCCGCGCAACCCCATCAAAGCGACGGACTTCAGCGCCCACGCCATCGATAACTTCGTGCCCAACAGCAAGCTGCTGGGTCACTCCATCATCGATCCGGAGAACCAGGCGCGGTACGCGGCGCACGAGCATATGGTGGATCGCTACCGCAACGATGTTCGCGACATCCGCCTGGGCCTGTCCGCCAGTTGGGAGATTCCCAAGGCGATCGGCGAGCTGAGGGACAACATCGAGCACCGCGTGGGTGAGGCGGTGGGTGCCGGGGTACTTGCCGTGGAGCACGGCGTCGAGCGTGTGACGCAGCAGGCCAGGGAAGGCTTCGATCATCTCAAGGAAGGCGTGCAGCACGTAGGTCGCGATATCGCAGACGGCTTCCATGCCGCCGAAGAAAAAGCCCATGCCGCGTGGAATACCGTGACACACCCGGGCGCGTGGTTCAGCCATGACAAGCCGACCGTGCCCCTGGACCACGCCGCTCATCCGGACCACCCCTTGTTCCAGCAAGCACAGCAAGCGGTGCATGCGATGGACAAGGCGCAGGGTCGCCAGCCGGACGGGATCAGTGACAATGTTGCCGGTAGCCTGGTGGTAAAGGCACGCCAGGACGGACTGCAGCGCATCGACAGTGCCGTGTTGAGCGACGATGCGCGGCGCATCTACGGCGTGCAGGGCACTCCCGAATCACCCCTGAAGCGGGTTACCGAGGTGCCCACCGAGCAGGCCGTGAGTACCAGTGTGGCCCAGAGCAGCGAGGCATGGGCGCGTGCGGCGCAACAAGCCTCGCAGGCGCAGGCTCAGGCACAAGCACAGGCTCAGCAGCCGTCCACCCGCGATCACAGCGCACCCGGCCACGGTCCCTGAGCCGGCACGCCTCACATCGTCGTGGTAGGCACTAGCGGGTGGCGGCATGTTTATCGATTCCATCGGAATGACTATTACCGATCGTCAAACAGGAGATGTGCGTGGCGACCCAAAGTCCGATATCCGCCCACTGGAACGCGCGCGTTCTGGGGACTCTGTTAGCCATGCAGATGGCCGCCTTTCCGTGTGCTGTCATCGCAGCAGCCGCCGCTAAGACGCCAACCACGAAGGCCGCGTCCGCAAAGGTGCCGGAGGACTTCAGCTTCTATGGCTCGACGGCCGCCGAAGGCGGTGAATGCGTCGCGGGCGACGTCACGGAGGAAGGCATGAACGGCCGTGCCTTCGTTTATTTCAAGGATACCCGGACGCAGCAGCCACGCTGGGTGACCGCTATCCCTGTTTCCCCCGACTATTACCAGAACCGCGCCACGCACTGTTTGGCCATGGGTGGCTCGCTTTTCGTGCTGGTACAGAGCGACACCGACTCGGCTACCGCGCTCTCTCAGACGCTGTTGGACGTCGTGGAGCTCTCTCCGGCTGACGGGAAGATCGTGGGCGATCAACGCGCTGACGTGCCGGGCGTCGATACCGCCTACTCATCGTGGGTTGGTAAGGGCAAGGACGGCTTCCACGAAGACCACGGCCAGATCAAGGTCACGGGGCATTATTTCCTGATGACCGACCCGGACAAGCGGATGCCGTTTGCCGTCACCCTTCCCGCCCACCCGTCGAAGTAGGCAAAAGAACCGTGATCATGACGATGCCGTACCAGCGACTCATCAGTGGCATCACCACACGTCAGGTCCAAGTCTCTGAATAATCAGCCCGGGGCGCTACAATCCGGGCACACAAAACGCGTACCAGGAAGGGGCGACGAAGGCGTCGCTCCCCTTGTGATTCAAAGGTCTAAGGCGAAAAACGCATGAGCAAAAACAGGGGATATTGGGCGGCCGGGCTTCTGCTCGTCGCATTGGGCATGGGAGAGATGCTTTCGGGCTACCTCACCCTGTCGTTTCTCGGCCTGGGCCAGGTGCCCCTTAGGTTCGCCACCTACTACGAATATATCCGCGCTCTTGACCTCCCGCGGGTCCAGCCGTATGCGTGGAAAATCAAGGCCGCTGGCGGCATCGGGTTCTTCGTGCCCTTGGCCGCATGGTTGGTCAGCCTGTATTTTCTCACACGCAAGAAGAAGCAGGCGATGCATGGCGACGCCCGCTTCGCCACGGCCGCCGACCTGCGCAAGCAGAAAATGCTTTCCCCCGCGGACAACGGCATCCTCGTCGGCAAGTTCAAGGGCGAGCTGGTCCGCCTGCCCGGGCAGCAGTTCGTGATCCTCGCGGCACCCACACGCTCGGGCAAGGGCGTCGGCGTGGTCATCCCCAACCTGTTGGACTACCAGGAATCCATCGTGGTCCTGGACATCAAGCAGGAGAACTTCGACCTGACCAGCGGCTGGCGCAAGTCGCAGGGACAGGAAATCTACCTGTTCAACCCGTTCGCGGAGGACCGCCGCACCCATCGCTGGAATCCACTGAGCTATGTCTCAACCGATCCGGCGTTCCGCGTGTCGGACCTGATGAGCATCGCCTCGATGCTCTACCCGGACGGCTCGGACGACCAGAAATTCTGGGTCAGTCAGGCACGCAATGCCTTCATGGCGTTCTCGCTGTACCTGTGCGAGAAGTACGAGCACGACGAGAACAAGGGCCTGCCCGCCATCCTGCGCAACAAGCCCACTCTGGGCATGATCTACCGCCTGTCCTCGGGTGACGGCACCGACCTGCGCGAGCTCTACACGCGCCTGTCGAAGGAACCGTTCCTCAGCGCCAACGCGCAGTCGGCGTTCGCCAACATGTTGTCGCAGGCCAACGAGACCTTCGCGTCGATCCTCGGCACCTTCAAGGAACCGCTGAACGCCTGGATCAATCCGGTGCTGGATGCGGCCACCAGCGAAGACGACTTCCTGCTGACCGATGTGCGCAAGAAGAAGATGACCATCTACATCGGCATCCAGCCCAACAAGCTGTCCGAGAGCCGACTGATCGTCAACCTCTTCTTTAGCCAACTCATCAACCTCAATACCAAGGAGCTGCCGCAGAACAACCCGGCGCTCAAGCACCAGTGCCTGTTGCTGATGGACGAGTTCACCTCCATCGGTAAGGTAGAGATCATCGCGTCCGCCGTGTCGTATATGGCCGGCTACAACATCCGCCTGCTGCCGATCATCCAGAGCATGGCCCAGCTGGATGCCACCTACGGCAAGGACGTCTCGCGCACGGTCATCACCAACCATGCGCTGCAGATCGTCTACGCGCCGCGTGAGCAGCAGGATGCCAACGACTATTCCGACATGCTCGGGTACACCACGGTGCGCCGCGAGAACATCACCAAGAGCAAGAAGGGCGATATCTCCAAGAGCCATTCGGAGGAGAAGCGCGCCCTCATGCTGCCGCAGGAGCTCAAGGCGATGGGTACGGAGAAGGAAGTGTTCCTCTACGAGGGCATCCCGCATCCGGTGATGTGCGAGAAGATCCGGTACTACCAGGACAAGTACTTCACCTCGCGCCTGATGGAAAAGGCGAAGGTCGAGCCGCTGACGATCTGATGACTCGCCGCTTGCGTGTAGTTTGGCGAAATGTCACTAACCGGATTGACCTATGAAGTTACTTTCCAGGACCCTGTTACTGATCGCCGCCATGGCGCCGTTCTCAACCAACGCCGGCGTCGCCACGTCCGCACCGACGATGTGCGCCAAAGGCGACCAGCCTGTGTTCTCCTGCCCGCTCGCTGACGGAAGCAAGACAGTCTCCATCTGCGCAGCGGGTGACGTCGCACATGGCGCGGGCCGTTTCTACTACGGTTATGGCCGGGCCGGAGCCAAGGCGGAGCTGACCTACCCTGCCAGCGGTGAAACATCCGCTTTCACGCGTACCCACCTCATGTTCGGCGGTAACAGCGGCGGATATGCGTATGCGTTCACCAACGCGGGTTTCAAATACGTCGTCTACTCGGTATCGGGAGCCAACAACCTTCAGGATGGCGGATTGACGGTCATCAAGGATGGCCAGCCAAAACCACTGAAACAGAGCACCTGCCAGGCCGGCAAGATCACCGACACGGAAGACGACGCGCTCATCGACGCAACGCTCAAGTGGCAGAGCGACCCTGCGATCGAGAAAACCGGGGTACCGGAGCGATAATCGCGCCGCGTGGCCCAGGCGGCACGTTGGCACAGAGCGACGTGGAGGCTCTCGGTCGTGCTGTACACGCCGAGAGTCAACAGCAAAACTTTCAGCAGGGCGGCCCCCCGCGGTGAGCGAACCGCCCTACCCGCCGCTAACCGGCCGCCCCAAAGGCGGCCGGTTTTTTTGTGCCTCAGCGATGCGGCGCCATCGGCTCAGGCGGCGTCGGCGTCGGCGCAGGCGCACTCTGCTGCTGTGCCTGGCTCGGCTGCGGCGCCGGGTTCTGCGGCTGTAACGCCGGCTGCCACTCGCGGCTGCTCTGCTCCAGCGGCTTGGCCACAGACTGGGCCACGTCCACCTCGGCGATCCGCTTGAACGGCGAATTCAACTCGCCTTGTACCGCATAAGCACGCTTGGCGTCGTCGCTGAGCACGACGTGGTCGATCCGGGTCAGGCCCTGCTCGTGGGCCTTGTTCGCCAGCGAGCCGGCAAAGTTGTTGCTCATCTGGTCCGGCGTGCGCCCCTGCTGCGCATCGATCCCGTGCACGGCATCCAGCGCCTGCTTGTACATCGCGTTACCGGCGTGCGACGGATCGGCAAGGCCCGCGCTCTGGGCCACAGGACGCTGGGTAGCAGCGTGCAATGCATCCATCGTCTTCGATCCGGCAATGCCGTCCTCGGTCAGCCGGTGATCGCGCTGGAACGACTGCAACGCGTGCTTCGTGTTGCCGCCGAAATCGCCGTCCGGGTGCAGCGCCTTGCCGTCCGCGCCCTTGTAACCAAGAGCGGCAAGCTGACCCTGCAACACCTGGACCTGTGGAGCGCGATCGTGTTCGCGCAGCGTGCCGGCGCGCTGGATGTGATCCCCGCTGGCTTGGCTGTGCTGCGGTGCGCCCTGCCCATGCGACGCGGCCTGTCCGTGAGCGGCAGGCGCGGCGGCCGGCTGGCTATGCACACGGCCGGGATGGGTGACATGCAGCAGCCGCTCGTCGGCGCCGTTGCGATGCACGTTCACGTCCAGGGTCTTGTCGGCGTTGACGTGGGTGGAAATGTCCCGGCTGTTGAGCGTGCTCCACTGGCCGTTGACCAGCGCCTGCGCGTGGCCCGAACGATCCCAGGTCACCAGGTCGCGACCTTCCGCCACGAACCCGCGCTTGTTCTGCGTATTCGCATAGGAACCGCCCTCACCCAGCGCCTGCACCATGCCACGCGAGTGGGCCGGATCGGTGAACGCATCGCGGATGGCGGCGTACTCATGCGGCAGGTTGGGATGGGTAGGATCGTTGCCAAGCTGCGTCGGATTAACTGTCGGGTTGGTGAGCACGTGGTCCCACGCGGGACGCAGCGGATGGTTCGCACCCGTGGCCTGCATGTCGTTGAACAGCGCCGTGCCGGCCAGCGCGTGGTCACGACCGTCGCGCACGTAATCCGGGTAGCGATCAATCGAGTGCTTGACGTCGTCGACGCTGTGGTGCTCGTTGTTCTGCAGCTGCCCGACCAGGCGATTGCCGTACACCTCACTCTGGTTGTAGAGCTTGGCGGTCATCGTGATCAGCCGCGCCTGGTCCTGCTCCGACGCATGCTGGTACAACGGCGTCTGCTGGAGCGGGCCGATCGCCTTGGTCATCAGGCGGTCTACCTGCGCGGTATCGTGCCGGTGCACGAAGTCGACGCCGGCGTCGCTGGCCATGAAGCTGTCCAGGTGCGACTTGACCGTGGCGTCCAGCGGACGACCGTGCTGCGCGGTGATTTCGCGACCGGTGCGCCCCAGGTCGTCGATCGTCTGGGTGCGCTGGGCCGCATTCAGGGCCCAGTCCGGATGCGCCGTGCGGGCCCACGTCTGGTACGCGTCGGTGAGTTGCGTGGCCACTTCGGGATGCTGGCCCAGGTCGGTCTGCAGCGTGCCGATGGAAAAGCCGCTGTTGCCGATCGGGTGCATCGCGGGGTTGCCGTTCGCGTCGTTGCGTACATTGCCCGCAAAACTCAGTTTATAGGCGACATCGCCGCCTTCCGAACTCACGCCAATGGCGAAATACGACAGCGCCCTGGCTTCGTTATCGGTCAATCCTGGCATCTTCCAACTCCTGGTTAACGGTCGGTGTTACGGGGCGTCCTTGCATTGGGTATCGAGCGGCGCCCTGCCACCCTTCGGCACGCGATCAAGCGTGACGTATTTCGAATAGTTGCCTTCGCTGGCCGGGCCCTCGGCCTGGTACCACGCCAGCCGCTTGCCTTCAGGCACGACATAGGCCGAAACGTCGCCGTAGGCCGGGCACGCGGGATAGCCGCCGCGCTCGGCCGGATCGGCGCAGAAACGGGCGTACAGCTTGCCGTCCCGCCACTCGCCCTTGAAGCGACCCTGGCTGCCGGACTGATGGGTACCGTCGGACCAGGTGCCTTCTGCCGTTTTTGCAGTCGACGCAGTGACGCCGAGCTGAGCGGCATGACCCAGGTTGCAGTCGCTACGGTAGCCCCAGTCGCCGACGATGGCGGTGCCTGCGACAGCGCCCGCCGTGGACGGGGGGTTGGCCGCGCGCGAACCACCGGCCGTTTTCAGGCGCGCCACGAGCTCGTCGGCCCGGAAACTGGCCTGGGTGGTGGTGCATTCGTTCTTGGCCGTGCTACCCGCGGGCACGCCACAGGACTGGTCGCGCCCGGCCACCCATTGACGCTCCTCGTCGCGAAGCGCCTTGCGTCCCGGCTCGTCCAGGGACTGCATCAGCTTCTTGTACACGGCATTGAGCCGCACATCCTGCGCGTCGTAGTTACGTGTCGCCTCGTCCTGGCCGGTCGGGGCCGCGGCAGCCACATGGCACAGGGCCAGCGCCACGGCCAGGCCGCACCCGCGCAGGGCACCACGTACCTGGATCCTATCCTTTCGCGTCACACGCATTGCAACTCCCGATGAGAGGTAACCCCTGTTCCCGCGCGGGAGGGTAACAGCGAAAGAGTGAACGATTCGCCATGACCCGCGCCAACCCGTTCCGCGAACGCCTAGCGCTTTTCGGCCTCGCGCTTTTCGCCCTCGACGAACTTGTCGTAGTAACGCACCACCATCTCGGCAACCTCGCTGTTGATGACATGGCCATCCATCGTCGGATGATCCACCGCCATTTCCGTCGCGGCATACATCACCTCGGTGGAGAGTCTCATCGCTACGCGCAGCGCTTCCGGGTCCGCGCTCGGGTAGCGGTCACGTAGACCTTTGAAGCTCGTTTCCGCCACGTCGTCGTGTGAATCGAGACGGATATGGCGCAGCGTGGGTATGGCGCGCAGCGCTCGCATGATCCACACGGCACCGGGAAAGGCCAGCGTGGCGGCATTGATCGCCGCCTGCATGTCGCGCAGGCCACGGATGCTGGCCTCGCGCGAGCCGTCGTACTCCAGTGCCTGTTCCTCTTCCAGCCACGCGCGATAGGCCTTGTTCTGGCAGGCCATCAGGCGTTCGCCCAACACCTTGAGGATGGCGTACTTGTTGGGGAAATAGCGATACAGCGCCGGCGGCGAGATGCCCGCCTGGGCGCAAATCAGGTTCGTCGAAAGCCGTTCCACGCCGACTTCTCCAAGCAGCCGCGCAGTGACCTCGAGGATCGACTCGAAAGTTTCCAGCGAACGCTGCTGGACCGGCTGCTGCTTGGTGTCCAGCGGTATCGCCGGACGCGCGTCGTTCTTCCTTCGACGCGTAACGCTTTTCATGGGTCCACCTCGAAAGCAGTGATCGCAAATTCTGACGATCAGTTGAAGGGTTTCGCATGATAGTTCTTCCATGCGTGCACGCACGTTGCAACGCAAGACGCAGGCTTTCCGCACCAGACGCCATGTAAACGTCAAGGCACTGTCACGTGCACACGATAGCTTTGATTACTGTTTTAAACACCCCTCCCCCACAGCTTCCATCCCATGCCCTTCGGCCTCGTCAGAGCTGACCGTTGCGGGCCACCGCGCGGCCGATTTACGCAGGAGTTTCGACGCAATGCATCAGAAGGTACGGTTTGGCTTCGGCCTGGCGGCGCTCGCCACCGCTATCGGCGCGACGGCGGGCACCACGGACGCCGACATCACGAAACAGACGACCACCCTGCAAGGTGTCGCGGTATCCGCAGGCGTGGACGATCCGAATCTCGCACCGCCCGGCAGCGCCGCGGCACTCGCGCCTTCACAAGGCAACCTGTTCGAAATCGAGCCGCAGTCGGTGCTGAGCGCGAATTTCATCCATACGATCGCGACACCGAAGGCGGACTACCTGGCGCTGGTGGAACTCACGCCTTCCGCGGTGAATGCCGCTCCGAACGGCGCCGGCCTGTCCAGCAAGAGCGCCACCATCCGCGGCTTCCAGGACGGCGAATACGACGTGACGTTCGATGGCATTCCCTTCGGCGATCCCGGTGCCTTCGGCCACGCCACCACGGCGTTCTTTCCGGGGCCGTCCCTGGACAAGGTGGTGGTGGACCGTGGCCCGGGAACGGCCAGCAACCTCGGCAATGCGACCTTCGGCGGCACCGTGGCGCTGTACTCCGCACCCACCACGGACAAACCGTCCGGCCAGGTGTCCGCCATGTACGGCAGCGGCGCCACATGGCAGGTGGCCGGCACCGGCAACACCGGTGCGATGAACAAGATCGGCACCGAGGCCTCGGTCAATTACAGCCACACCGAATCCGACGGCCTGATCGACCACGCCGGCTTTCGCCAGGACAACGTGCTGTTCAAGGTCAACCAACCAGTCGGCGACAACACAACGCTCACCCTGGTAGCCGACTACAACAAGGTGAAGTGGAACACCTTCACCGCCCAGCCCCGGAAGCGCACCGACCTCTATGGCCTGGAATTCGGTGGCCTGAACGACGATCCGACCTCGCAGGGCTACGCCAGCTACAACATCGACGACCGCCATGCCGATTTCGAATACCTACAACTGCATGGCGACTACGGCGACTGGCGCGTCGACAACAAGTTTTACACCTACGGCCTGCGTGACAGCGGCCCGGGGGCCGTGAGCCTGATCGGTGCGGTGCCGAACAACGCACTCCTACCCGGTGGCGGTGTCCCGGGTGCGTTCAACAACAGCCGGTATCGCGCGGTGGGCGATTTCCTCACCGCGGAGAAAGACGTCGGTAGCGGCTGGCTCCAGAGCACCGTGAAAGCGGGTGTCTGGGCCGAGCGCACCTACCAGGTACAGGACCAGGTGACGGTGGATCTTTCCACGATGACGCCGCGCGTCCTCAAGGGCGAGCCGAACGCCAACATCATCGACACCCGCCAGCACACGAACACGACGCAGAGCTACCTCGAGATCGACTGGCATCCGCTGGAGAACCTGAGCATCGTGCCGGGCGTGAAGCAGATCGTGTTCGACCGCACGCTCGACGGTGTCTCCAACTTCCTGCCGGTGGGCGGCAGCGGCCATTTTGCCACCACGCTCACCTCCGTGGCGGCCAACTACCGGTTCTTGCCGAGCCTGGCCGCGTATGCGCAGGTAGCCAAAGGCTTCCAGGCGCCCAAGGTCAATATCCTGCAGGGCACAGCCGGCACCGGCAACGTCGAGCCGCAGACCACCACGAACTACCAGGCCGGCGTGGTCTGGAAGACCCCGGCCACCGTGGCGGACGTGGACGTCTACTACATCGACTTCGGCAACCTGGTCACCAGCGTCGATGAACCGATCGGACCCGGCGGCGCGTTGGTCAGCGTGTTCGTGAACCAGGGCGGTGTGATCTACAAGGGCGTGGAAGGTGAGCTCACCCACATCCTGGGCGACTCCGGGTTCAGCGTGACGGCCAACGGCAGCATCAACAGCGCGTATTCGAAGACGACCCGTCGGCAGATCGCCAATGCGCCGATGTCCACGGCGGATGCCGGCTTCATCTACGACCATGGCCCGCTTTATGGCTCGTTCCTGGTCAAGTACGTGGGCACGCGCTTCGCCGGCGTGGGCGAGACCGGCGGCGCCACGTACAACCCGAACACGCGGTTGCCCCGCTACAACTACACCAATTTCAACATCGGCTACCGCTTCACGCCCGACCTGAGGCTACAGCTGTCGACCAACAACCTGTTCGACCATCGCACCGCGATCCAGGGCAACGGCCTGGCCAAGGACCCGACGTACTACTACCTGGCACGGCGCAACTACACCGTGCAGGCCACCTACACGTTCTGATCGGACCGTTGAACAGGAAAGTGCATCGATGCATACCCACCGCTCCACGGTACGAAACACCTTCGCTGTCGCCCTCGCCTGCCTGATCCTCGCGACGCCTGCCGCCAAGGCCGCCGACCATGCCGGCGACGTCGATCCGCTCATCGGATCGGACTGGTTCGGCGAGGTGTTCGTCGGCGCCACCCTGCCCTTCGGTATGGTCAAGGTCGGCCCGGACCTGCGCGACTACGGTTATCGCAAGGGCTTCCAGAGCACCGGCGACATCCGCAGCTTCTCGCACCTGCACCTCAGCGGCGGATCGGGCAAATACGAGAACGTGCGCGTCATGGCCACCACCGGCGAACTGGAACCCGGCGCGTTCCACTCGCCACGGGCCAACGAGGTGGCCGCCGCCGGTTACTACGCCGTGGACCTCACGCGATACGGCGTAAAAGCCGAGATGACCGCCACGCGCCGCATGGGCATGCATCGCTACACCTTCGCGAAGGACGGGGACGGCCACATCACGCTCGACCTCGACCTGCTCTACAAGGACACCGGCCCGGAAAGCCAGCGGTTCCTCGGCGGCGAACTGCGCGTGGTCTCGCCCACCGAGGTCACGGGCGTGGGGCATTACGTCGGTGGCTGGAACGAAGGCGGCCCGTACGATGTGTATGTGGACATGATCGTCGACACTCCGGCGTCGGGCACGCGTACGTGGCACGACACCGCCGTGAGCAACGCATCGACGGTGAGCACCACCGGCGCCATGCCACTCGGTGTCTCGTTCGATTACGCGGTCAAAGGCGGCCAGGCGATCCAGGCGAAGGTCGGCATCTCGTTCGTCAGCGAAGCCCAGGCCCGCCGCAACGCGGCGACCGAAGCGCGCGGTTGGGATTTCGACGGCGTGCACCAGGCGGCGGTGGCAGCGTGGAACAAGGCACTGGGACGTATCGAGATCGGGGGAGCGGATGCGACCCGGCGCCGCATGTTCTACACGGCGCTCTACCACACGATGATGATGCCGTCCGACCACACGGGCGAAAACCCGAAGTGGACCTCGAACGAGCCGTACTACGACGACTTCCAGGCCATCTGGGATACGTTCCGTAGCCAGGGCCCGCTACTGACCCTGATCGCGCCGGACGTGCAGCGCGACATCGCGCGCTCGCTGGTCGATACCTTCCGCCACACCGGCTACATGCCCGATGCGCGGGTCGGTAACGACAACGGACGCACGCAGGGCGGCAGCAATGCCGATGTGCTGGTGGCCGATGCATACGTCAAAGGGCTGACCGGCATCGACTACGCCACGGCGTTCAAGGCGATGATGAAAGACGCCACCGTCGCCCCCACCGATGCACGCAAGGAAGGACGTGGCGGTCTGGAGACCTACAACCGCCTGGGCTACGTGGCCCAGCCCACCGAGCGGGCCGGATCGCGCACTGTGGAATACGCGTACGACGATTTCGCCATCGCCGAGGTGGCCTGCGGCCTGGGCCACGCCGACGAGGCAAAGCGTTACCGCGAGCACGCCGGTAACTGGGCCAACCTGTGGGATGCCACGAGCACGCAGGAGGGGGTCGCCGGCTTTCTTCGTCCCCGTAATGCCGATGGCAGCTGGGCGGCGCAGTACCTGGTGCGCCGTGGCACGTGGCCGGACTTCTACTACGAAGGCGATCTGTGGACGTATTCGCTCTACGCCCCGCAGGACGTCCGCCGGTTGATCGCACTATCGGGCGGCAACGAGGCGTTCGTGAAGCGCCTGGACACGGTGTTCGACAACCTGCATTTCGACATGACCAACGAGCCGGGCTTCCTGATCCCGGACCTCTACCTCTGGGCAGGACGCCCCGACCTCACCGCCGATCGCGTCACGACGTTCCTGCACCGCGCGTTTGGCGCGGATCGCTCGGGCATTCCGGGTAATGACGATTCCGGCGCGATGTCCAGCTGGTACGCCTTCCAGTCGATGGGTCTCTATCCGAACGCGGGCCAGGACGTCTACCTCATCGGCACGCCCTCATTCAGCGAATCGCGGATCGACCTGGGCGGTGGCAAGACCTTTACCGTGCATGCCACGAACTTCACGCCGGACGGTACGAACCGCTATGTGCAGTCGGCCACGCTCAACGGAAAACCGCTGGATGCCGCATGGTTCCGCCACGGCCAGATCGACAAGGGCGGCATTCTCGACCTCGTCATGGGGCCGTCGCCCTCGCGCTGGGGCACCACGTCTCCCCCGCCGTCCCTGTCCGACCCCGACTTCGCCCTGTGCACACGTGCCCGCCACTGATCGCCCCGAGGATACCCATGGCTTCCCTTCGTTTCCGCCTCCTGCCGCTCGCCGCGGCATCGCTCCTCGTCGCATCGGCCGCGTTCGCCGCGACGGGTGACCTTCGCCTCAACCAGATCCAGGTCATCGGCACGCACAACAGCTATCACGCTGGCTTTGCACCCAGCGCCACGCGGGTGATGCAGAAGGAAGCGCCGAAGGAGTTCGCGGCGATCGACTATCGCCACCCTTCCCTGACCCGCCAGCTCGACGACGGCGTGCGCCAGGTGGAGCTGGATGTGTTCGCGGATGCCAAGGGCGGGCTGTACCTCGACCCGGCGATCGACCACCTCATCGCGATGAACGGCCTCCCGCCCGATCCGCCGACCGCGGCGCCGGGCGTCTGGGAGAAGCCCGGCTTCAAGGTCATGCATATCCAAGGCGTGGACCAACGCAGCACCTGCCAACCGTTCACCGCATGCCTGACCGAACTGCGTGCGTGGTCGCGCGCGCACCCCGGACACGCGCCGCTGTTCGTGCTTGTGGAAACCAAGGACGAGCCGCTCAAGGCGAAGATCCCTACGGTGATGCCGGAACCCTTCACGCCCGCCGTCTTCGATGCCCTGGACGCGGAGATCGCGTCGGTGTTCCCGCGCGACGAGATGATCGTTCCCGACGATGTGCGCGGCGACCACACCAGCCTCGACGAAGCCGTGCGTGGGGGCGGCTGGCCCACGCTGGGCAAGGCACGCGGCAAGGTCGTATTCCTGCTCGACCAGCGCAAGGTGGAAGGTGTGTACAGCGAGGGTCATCCCTCGCTACGTGGACGGCTGATCTTCACCAACGCCACGCCGGGTGCCGCCGATGCAGCGTTCACCGAGTGCAATGAATGCTCGGCGGACGAGATCGACGCGCTGGTGCGTCGTGGCTATATCGTGCGTGCGCGGACCGACGATCCGGCGCAGGGGCAAGGGCTGAAGAACGACACCGCACGCCGCAACGTCGTCTTGGCTGGCGGGGCCCAGTTGATAAGCACGGATTACCCGGCTGACGAGCCTTCGGAGCAGGGTTACTCAGTGGGGCTTCCGGGTGGGGTGACGGTGCGATGCAATCCGGTGCTTACGACGAAGGAGCAGTGCCCGCACGCGGCGCTGGAGGTCTCCGGAAAGTCCGCTACGCTGACATCAGCAAAGGCGTTGCACGATCACCTTGCCTCGCCGGATGACGTCGAGAAACACGTCGTCCGTTGAGGCCCAGTCTACGGTGCTTGCAGCCTCAGCGAATATACGAAGCCTCTTCCAGAAGCTCGGGATGCCTGTGCTGCTCCGCCCGCACGTGTTCCGAACTGGTAATTACGGGCGCCTACATTACACCAGATCTGCCGAAGCCATTATCAATTCCACGCGAGCAAATTTCTGCTCATCGGAGAGTAAATCCCAATATTTATGCGTGCCGACAGAAAATTGATCTCCGCCCATTTGGGCGGATTGGTGAATGCCCAAGACCGCATACTAGTCGAAGAACATATCGGGCATCCAGGAAACTGACCAATTTTAAAGAGACGCCCTTCAATATCAGCATCACATGCCGCGACGCCATAAATTCTTTGCGTAATCTCAGCACTATCGTTCATTGAGAGGGCAGGCTTACTCAGCCTCTCCACTATAGACCCAACTTCGAGCAATGTAGGATCAGTCAGTGCATTTAAATATGCAAGACTAGAGCCAGTCTCATCCCCGAAGCAGGAACTCACCGTAGCTGATTGGCGGTAACCGATATGCCTGAAATACATGGCCGAACGGCTCACAGCGATACGTATAGATATCAATCTTCATCGCGACTTAGCTGGCACGGCAATCTCACTAATAAAGATCTAGTTCTATATACGAATACCGGCGGAATTTACTCTGTCGACCATCCACCAGTTCCTTTCCGAGCGGCTAAAGAAAGCAACTTATTGAATCAACTTTCATCCTCTAGGCGCTCTCGCTCGGTAACAACTCGAGAAATTTCCTCTGCGTACTCGAGCCAATCTTCGTAGGTGGAAAATCTTGCTCTAATTCGTTCTCTTGGATCATCGGCCCAAGGATTCAATAGAACTATATCTACTGACTTGAACGGTGTGACGACAAAGCAAGCTATGAGGTCTTCACCGACGGCCTGCGCAAAAGGCAGCACGGCCGAGCCAAATGCTTCCGAACAGTACGCGACGGAACGTTCTGGCGTGGGAAGAAAAGCCCAAGGACTTAGGCCTTCTATCACTCTATCGGCAGGCGTAAGTCGAAGCATTTGCAAGTACCTCTCAGGAATAAAAACCTCCTGCGCCTTCAATTCTTCAAAAACGTACATTCTCAGGTCGCTTTGCGTTTCCACGACTACCTCTTCCATGGATATTGATTGAACTGGCTCCAAATACTATCAGCTGGAGCACCGGTGATCTTGGGAATTTCATGCGATCCATTGGGATATGTAGTCATGAAAGGATCACCTTGTTTCCAAATCCGTGCATCAATAGCTTCCCCCCAAGTAGTCGGAGTTCGCACCTCCCCCCCACGTACGACAGTGAACCTATCGACTTGCTCCGGAGTTAGAAGCTCATCGAAGTCCCTAACCCTTACAAGGATTCGGCCGGAACCATTTGCATTGAGCGCGGCAGGACGAGAGTTGTCCAGGCTGGTAAGAATTCCATCATTCATCGTGACTGCGTCAATCGTAAGCCGAGGATCCGAAGGATTCTCAACGAGTCCACGGTAAATATCGTCGAGCGTGTAGCCGCCGCTCTTAGCGTAGGAAACGGAGTTCTGCGATTGCCTAACGGTTGACGAGTTGATCCAAACGGACTCCACACTTGGACTGCTCCAAGGTATTTGGTACGTCTCGCGAGCCGCCTCATTCGCCGCCGTCTGCGCCTTCGCGACATTGTTCACGATGTACGCGTCCACAGCAGCCGGTGCCAACTGCAGCGCACCGTACACCAGCTCCGACATCTCCGGGGACAATCCTGTCTTCTGCAGGACCTGGCTTCCGAGTGTCGAAGTCGGTGTCCCGTACCAAAGTGTATTCGCGCCTGCAGCTGCTTGATCCACGCTCGCTGTACCCATCGCTCCGGCTGCTACACAACCTACGATGGTCTCGCAGGTAGTTGCGCCGAATGCCAGGCTACCTGCGGCTCCCGCGGCGCCTCCAACCATCTGCACCGCGCCACCCGCACGTGTTCCGAGCTGGTAGGTTCCGTTTACTTGGGAGGCGTAATCATTGACCTTATCGCCCAAACCGTAGTCGAAGAGCTTCTTTTCCGTGTAGCCCTGATAGCCAACGGTCGAGATAAATACGGATTGTGTCTGATGCGAAAGCTGATCGACTTCATTGGTCAGCGTCGCACCGTAATCAGCCTCTTTCTTCAAGTCGACGTATTGAGCGCTATCAACTGGATATTCTGCATAGCACTGGACCAGATAGCAGGCAGCAGCGGTCAGGCGCGCCAACTTGACATCGTCTTTTCCCGCCAGCTCTGCAATTCGGGCCTTCTCGTCGGGATGCAGTTCGCGATTGAACCGCTCCCCATCGAGAGCCGTAGACGCACCCGACCCGCCACCGGCTGCTGTCCCGACGGCAATCGATGCAAGCTGCATCAATGTCTTGCCCTCGTCGGAATTGGGATTGATGGCGTGACTGACAAGATATGCCGACATGGCTTCGCTGGTTCCAGCGCCTAGTGCGCCGCCAACGGCATTGCCGCCACCGAGAGCTGCCGTGGCGGCACCCACCAGGCCATGCAGCAGTACCTTGTCACGCCCGCCGTCGGACCATGCTGCCTTGTCAGCATCCGTGGCGGCACGCTGCTCCATGTATTCCCCTAGCTCGCCGACGCTCCGCATGCCGACATAGCCAGCCACCTGCCCCATCTCTTGCCGCTCAGCCACCTTCTTCTGATCGAAGATCGTCTTCAAACCGCCAGCGTCGATGTCCGGGTTCCGATCCAACCCACTCAGATCCCGACGCGGCTGCTCACGAACGTCGATCGTCCCTTCGGCAATACCCGCCTTGGTCGTGCTGCTCGAATCCTTCGACTGCGGCACGCTCATGTTGCCGCTGAAGCCGCCACCGCCGCCGGATACGCTCGCGCTGAAGGAGTGGTACTCGGCCTTGTTCTGAAGATCGCTGAAGGTCAGCGAACCGGTGCTGAGTGTGTTTTTCGATGCGTCCGCCGAGCTGGCGATCACCGCGCCCTTCAGGTCGGTGTTGCCACCGACGTAGATGTCGTAGCCACCCTTGCCGGCGCCGATGCCGCTGATCTGGTCGACGCTGGTGTAGTTGCTGGTGGTCTTGCCGACGGCGACGCTGACCTGGCTGCCGTAGCCGTATACGAAGGTGCCGCCGACCTGCCAGTACTGGCTGGCATAGTCGTTGGTGGCCTGGTGGCTGGCCATGTTGAGGTCGCCGCCGATCGCCGCGACGACGGTCTCACCCTTGGCCTGCGCACCCAGGATGTTGGCATCGTTACCCGCGATTAGGCTCAGCTTGTCGGTCGCGCTGACCGATGTGTTGGCATTCGTCGTGCCGTTACCGTGGGCGATGCCCTTCCCGACGGATGCCGTCACGTAGATACCCGTCTGGCTGCCGACACTGAAGCCGACTTCGCCACTGGCGTTCGCGCTACTGCTCTTCTGCGTGTGCGTTTCGAGCTGGCTCAGCAGGTTGAGGTCGTGGGTCGCGGCCAGGTTGACGTTCTTGCCGTCGACCTGGCTACCGATGACGTTGAGGTCGCCGTTGGTCGCGGCGATGGTGATGTCGCCGCTGCTGCGCAGCGTGCTTCCTGCCGTGGTGTCGTCATGCGTGGTGGCGCGGCTGTTCGCCGTGCTGGCACCTAAACCGATACGCAGGCTGACCCCACTGGCTTTGGCCGCACCCTCCGCGCCGCTGGCCGTGTTGCCGTCGGCGTCCGGAACGTTGCCCCCGGCCGCTTTTCCCTGGGCGCCCGCCACCGCGGCACCGGCACCCTTCACCGTATCGACGATGCCGTAACCCGCCTGCATCGCATACAACGCCTTGAGCCGGTCGTCGTCGGCTTGACCGCCGCGATGCGCCGATTCGTACGCACCCTGCGCCGCGCTGGCCATGCCACCGGTGAGACCGACGTTGATCCCGCCGGAGTGCACCGACTGGGTCTGTTTGGTATCGAGCGTGCCGAGGCCAGCGTCGATCGTGACGTTCTGGCCCACGATGGTCGTGCCGGTCTGGCTCAGGATGGTCGAGCCGGTGATATGCACGTCCTTGCCGGCCGCCATGGTCACCTTGCCATCGGTACTGCCCACCATGCTGCCGGTGGCATCGACCTGGGTGACCTCCAGCGTGTTCTTCGTTTTCTGGTTGCCGATGGTGACGCTCAGGCCGTTCTGGATGAAGCCCGAGGTGGATACGCTCTGCTTGTGACCTTCGGCGTGGGTACTCACGGCCGTGCCGATGTTCAGGTCGTTGCCTGCGGCAAGCGTCACATCATGCGTGCCGGCGACCTGCGCCGCCTGCGTGGTGAGGTCGTGACCGGCGCTGACCGTCACCGTGTCGCCGCTCAGCAGCGTGCCGATCGCTACGTGATCCTCGCTGACGTCGGCGTTCGCCCTGGTCTGGGTCTGATAGTTGTAGTCGGCCGGCATCAGCCCGCGGGTCATACCCGAGCGCTTGGTTGTCTTGCTGTGGCTTTCGTCGTAGACGTCGTCACCCGTCAGCAGGTTCACGTCATGACCGGCCGACAAGCCGATAGCCTCCTTGGCCGTGACCGAAGCGGCCGTGGCATTGAGGTCGTTACCGGCGACCAGCCTGACGTTATCGCCGTCGAGGTTCGTGCCGACCGCCAGGGTCTTGGAGGTTTCGTCGTGCGTCGTGGTGGTCTTGCTGCTGAGCAAGCCACTCTTCTTTTTCTTCGTATCGGTAACGACCGTATGCGTCTCGTCGGCCGTCGCCAGCGACAGGTCGTGACCCGCACCCAGCACGATATCCCCCGCGGTCTTGACCTCCGCCGCCTGTAGCGTGAGGTCGTGCCCCGCGACCATCTGCACACCGGTACCGGCGTTCACCGCCACGCCGCGCACGGTGTCATCCGTGGTCGTCTGGGTGATGCGCTTCTTGCCTTCCTTCCAGCTCGACGTCTGCGAGGTGCTGTCGGTGACGGTCGCCAGGATCAGGTCGTTGCCGGCCTGCAGGCCGACGGCCTTGCCGGCGGTCAGCTGCGTGCCTTGCAGCGATGCGTCGTTGCCGGCGGCGATGCTCAGGTTGCCACCGGCGTCGAGGGTCGTCACCTGATGGGTGACGTGATTGGCATTGCCATTGGCGGCGGCGGTCAGCGACAGGTCGTGACCGGCGAGCAGCGCCGTGTCCGCCCCGCTCTTCAGCGTCGCGGCCTGGGCGTTGAGGTCATGGCCGGCGGACAGGCCGAGCGAACCGCCCGCATCGATCTGCGTGGCTAGCGTTTGCGTGTTCCAACGGTTGCCGGTCTGCACGGCGCCGAGGGTCAGGTCGTGACCTGCCTGGAGCATCGCGTCACCGCCGGCACGCAGTGTCGAGCCGGACAGGGTCATGTCGTTGCCCGCCACCAGCGACAGGTTGCCGCCGGCGCTCAGGCCGATACCATCGGCACGCGTCGTCGTGATGCTGCTCCAGCGATACGGCGTTTCCGTGGTGACGGTGGACGACAACGAGAGGTTGTTGCCCGCCATCAGGCCCAGGCTGCCACCAGCCGATACGCCATGGCCGCTGAGCGACAGGTCGTGACCGGCCGTCAGCAGCGCATTTCCGCCCGACGAAACCAACGTGTTGGTCAACGACAGGTCGTGGCCGGCACTAATCTGCAAGCCCTGGGTGGCCGTGATGCTGGAACCCGCCAGGCCACGCACACCAAGCCCGGTCAGGTTCTCCGAACGGATGTCACCACCCGCCACGAGCGCCACGCCGGCGCCGTCGATACGGCCGTTGGTGTTGACGATATCCTTGCTCGCCGAGAGCGCGGTCAGGCCATCGCTGGAGATCCGTCCACTGTTGAGCAGGTTTTGCGCGGACAGCACGGCGCTGTTCTGGCCGCGAATCAAGCCATCGTTGGCGAGCGTGCCGCTGGCGTCGATGGATACGTCCTTGCCGGCGATCACCGCACCCTGCGCGGTGAGGCCCAGACTGCCGCCGGCCAGGTAGACGACCGGGACGAGCACCTCGTGACCCTGTACGTTCTGCTGCACGAGCCAGACGATGTCCTGGGTGAGCGAGCTGACCTGATCGGCCGTCAGCGCCACGCCGACGCTGAGGCTCATCGCCCGGGACACGTTCGAGGCGTTGTTCATCAGCGCCTGGTACTCGGCCAGGCCGCTGGCATAATTCGACAGATACGCACGACCGGTGAGCTGGGTCACCTGCTGGGTGACCAGTTGCTGCTCGTAGAAGCCGTCGCCCAGGCGCATCATCGTGCGGGCCGGATCGACACCCAGGTGGTCGAGCAGGTAGTCGCTGCTGATGAACTGGCTGTAGTCGGCGAAGCGTGCGTTCGTCTCGATCAGGTAGTTGCTGCTCGGTGCGTGGCCGAGCAAGGCCGTGAGATAGGCGCTGCCCATCGATCCCACCGAACGCGCCGACGCACCGCTGGCGGCGGCCGAGAGCACGCCCGCATCGACGCCACCTACCGCCACGCGCTGGCCACCACCCGTGCTGCGCACGAGATTGTCGCCGGTCGGACCGTCGACGGTGACCGTGTTGCCACCGCTACCGCCGGTCAACGGCGCCGATGAAGTGCCACCATCCACGGTCACGCTCTGGCCGGCACCGGCCGCGCGTACCGAGTAGATACCGCCGGTCGGCAGGGTCACGCCCGCCAGCGGCTGTCCCGCGCCGCCGAGCACCTGCGGTGCATGGCCGGTCGCGGGGTCGACTTGCGCACCGATGGCGATACCGCCGCCGGCCTCCGCGCCGCCCTTGTTCGCGGTCGACAGACCGATCGCCTGCGCGTTCGGGTCGAGGCGCGCGTTGGACACGGAACGGCCGTCGGCCGTGACGCCGCCGTTGCTGACGTTCACGCCGCCGATCGACACGCCTTGGCTGCCCGACATCACGGCAGGCAACGCGTTGTAATTGTCGTGGATGTAATGCGTCGGATCGGTATCCGGGCGGCGCGTGTACGATTCCTTTTCCTGACCGGGGCGGCAGAGACTCTGTTGCCAGCCGCAGCCCATATGGTGGTTGACGGCAACGGCCTGGATCGTGCGCCCCAACGCCAGCGACTGGTTAGCCACATTCTCGTTACCGAACACCATGCCGGTACCGCCACCCGCACCGGCCTGGTTGATGGCAAGGAAGCCCGCAGCGGCGATCGTGGACGTGTTGTTGTTCACCGAGCCGTACAGCGAGATGTTGCCACCCGAGACGATCTGCGATTGCGCGCTCGCGGCCACGACGGTGGACTGCGAAATCGTGTGGTACTCGGTCCAGGTCTCGTACTCCTGCACCTTGTTCATGGCATAGGTGTAGTCGGAGCGCGGTAGCGGTTGTGAGGCGTCGTACTCCGCCTGCGTCAACGTATGGCTGTCGGTCTGCAACACGCGCCGCACGTTGTTGATCTGGTTCGCCGCCAGCAGGATGCTGCCCTGCGCCTGGATCGAGCCGGAATAGTTGTCCACCTGACCGGCGCGCGTGTCGAACTTGCCCTGCCCATTGCGACCCGCGCCGGCGATATTGATGTTGCCCAGGCTGAATACCTGCGCGTCGCGATTGAGCAGGTAGTTGGTGTAGATATCGACATTGCGGGTCGCGGCGATGGTACCGCTCTGATACGCCGCGTTGGTGGTCTGCGTGCCAAAATCGGCACCGTTGATCACGGTACCCGCCTGCACCATGACGTCGCCACCCATGATCGTGCCGGTGTTGTTCACCCAGCCGGCATGGAGGCCGACCGTGTCGCCCTGGATGCTGCCGTCATTGGCGATCGTGCCGCCCGTGTTGAGCTGGGTGTTCGAGGAGTTGAGAAGCGCCCCGGCGCTATTGGTGATGTTCGCCGCGCTGATGCTCAGGCCCTGCACCGCCTGGATGCTGCCGTTGTTGACGAACTGACCATCCACCGCGAGGTTGAAGCCACCGATCGCCTTGATGCTCGAACCCGCCGCCTGGATGTAGTCGCCGACCAGGTGCATGCCCAGCGTGTTGTTGGCGACGATGGTGCCTTGCCCAACGAGGTTGCGGATGTCGAGCACGACGTTACCCACGCCGCCCACGCCGTCGATGCCGGCCTGCACTGTGCCGCCGCTGTTCTCCATCGTCAGCAGGCTGAGGTTGAGCTGGCGACCGGCGGTGATCTTGCCGCCTGCGTTGTAGGCGGTCGCACCACCGTTGGTGAAGGTGAAGGTATTGCCGGCGTATGCCGTACCGTTGCTGTTGTCCAGCTGGCCGGTCGACAGCGTCATGTTGCCCGCCGCCACCAGCGTACCCGCCTGGCTGTTGCCTATCGACGATGCCGTGAGATTGACGTCGCCCTGTCCGCCGAGCGTGCCACCACGGTTGTCAATCGCGCCGCCGGTGCTGACCTGGGTGACCTGCCCGCTCGCATTGGCGATACGGCCGCCGACGTTGGCCAGCGAGCCGACATTGAACGTCGTCGCACCGTTGCTTTCGATCCGGCCCGCGTTGTTGGTGAGGCCATTCGCCGTGCGCAGGTCGAGGTTGCCGCGGCTCTGCAACAAGCCGTTGCTGTTGTTGACCGTGTCGCCGACCTGCAGCCCCAGCGTACCGCCGGAGACCACGCCGCCGACGTTGCTCAGGCTCGCCGCATCGAGCTGCGCGGCCCAGCCGGCGGCGATCGTGCCGCCACGGTTATCCAGCATGCCGACGATGCCGAGGTTCACCGCGCCGTTGGCGGCTTGCACCGCACCGCCCACGTTGCTCAGGCTGCCCGCACCGACGTGCGTGGTGCCAGACGTCGCCTGGAGCAGGCCACCGCTGTTGCCGACCGCGCCGGAAACCGTTACGTCCAGCGTGCTTCCGGATATCGCACCGTTGGCGGTGTTGCTCAGCGACGCACCGGAAACGGTCGTCCCGCCGTGCGCATTGATGAGGCCGCCATCGTTGGCGACGCCGGCGCCGGCGACGACCTGCGTCGTGCCGTTGGCCGTGAGAGTGCCTTGCCGGTTGTCGATGTCCTGGGACACGTTGATATCGAGCACACCCGTACCCGCCACCTGCACGTTGCCACCGGTGTTGACCAGTCGGGTGCCGCGCAAGGCGAGGCCTGCCGCGTTGGTGGCGATCGTGCCACCGGTGTTGTCGAGCACGCCGGCGGTCTTGATCGAGGTGGTCGCCATCCCGGTCTGCAGGAGCTGTCCGGCGCCGTTGTCGAGGCTGCCGGTGGTCAGCGAAAGCTGGCCCGCTTGCATGCGCGCCGTCCGTCCGTTCGCGCTGCGGTTGGTGAGCTTGCCGTTCGTCTGCGCGGTCAGCACGCCGCCGATGGCGAGGTCGCCACCGGTGTGGTCGATATCGCCGACGCGAGCGAGCAGCGTGGCGTCACCACCCGCGCGCTGCGTGCCGTTGGAAAGGTCCAGCGCACCGGCCTGCACGTCCAGCGCACCACCGGCCAGCAGGCTGCCGTGCGCCGTCAGGCCCGCGTCGGCAAGCGTATGCAGCGTGCCGCTGGTGCCCAGCGAGCCGTCCTGCTTCACGCCGGCACCGAGCACGCCGTCGACGCCGATGGTCTGGGCACGCACGGTCAGGTCGCCCGACGACAGCGTGCGACCGCTGTTGTTCACGGTCGTTCCAACGAGGGTGATGCCATTCGCGCCGAGGGCACCGTTCTGGCTCAGGGTGCCCCCGCTCTTCAGCGCGGCATCCTGCACGACGATATCGCCATCGGACGTCAGGTCGCCCTGCGCCGTCAACGTGAGGGTCGTGGCGGTCAGCTGGCCGCTCTGGTGAAGCGCGGCGGCGGTCGACACATCGAGGCGACCCGCGGACGATACCGTGCCGCCGAGCGTGAGATCGCCCTGTCGCGCGAGCACGGCCATGTCACCCTGCTGCGTACCGAGCGTGCCGGTCGTGGCGACGCTGCCCGCGCGCAGGTCCATGCCCTTCGCCGCGACGAGGCTACCGGCGTTCTGCAACGCACCCGCCACGTCGATGGCGACGGTGTCCGCGCCATACATCTGCGCTGAGGCGCCCTGGTTGAGCGCGGAGGCACCCAGGGTCAGTGCCTTGCCGGCATAGAGCGTGCCCTGATTGTCCAGCACGCCACGCGCGGCGATGACCAGGGTGCCGCCGGAGGAAAGGTTGCCGGTCGATGCCTGGGCGATACGCATACCGGTCAGCGTCATCGCCGATCCGGACGCCAGCTTGCCGGCATTGGCGAGATCGCCATCGGCATCGATACGGAGCATGCCGGCCGCCTGGGTGGTTCCCGCCAGCGCGACGTTGCCATGGCTGGTCAGCTGCAGGTCCTGGGCGCTGGCTATCACACCCTTGCTGTCGACGCTGCCAGCCACGATGGTCAGTGCGCCGTTGCCCTGCAGCGTGCCGGACGCCGTCTGCGTGAAGGCACCGCCGATATCGAGCGTCGTGGCCTCCTGCGCGCCGATCGCGCCGCTGTTGTCGAAGCCGCCACCGGCATGCACGCCAAGCCCCTTGCCGGCGTAGACCGTGCCGCTGTTGTGCAACGCCGTCGCGGTACCCAGGGTCATGTCCGCATGACTGGACGTATCGCCCGCCAGCGTCAGGTCACCCGCGGATGAAAGGTCCACCGTCATCGCACTGAGCGAGCCGGTCTGGCTCAGCGCACCGGCCGAGGTGCCGCGCAGGTTGCCCGCGGCGACCGTCGTGCCGGCGAGCGTGACGTCGCCCTGCATCGTCGCCAGGTCGACATCGCCCTGCGTGGTTCCGAGCTGGCCGGTGCTACGCAGGCTTCCGGCCTGGATAGCCAGGCCATTCCCGCCGACGATGCTACCCGCGCTGTCGAGCGCACCGCTCAGGCCCACGGTCAGCCCGGCCTGGCCGGTGGTCTGCGCCTGAATGCCCTGGCTGAAACGGGTCGCGTCGAGGGTGAAGAGCTGACCCGCGTAAAGAACACCGTCGTTGACGACATCCTGCGCGACGGTCAGCGCGAGATTGCGCTGCGCGCTGATCGCGCCGTTGGCGAGGTTGGTCGCCTGGGTGCCACCAAGAATGACGTCTCGCGCGGCGACCATCGTCGACGCATTATGCAGCGTGCCGCCGGAGAGATGAATGTCCCGCGTCGCCTGTACGCGTCCTGCCAGATCGATCGATGTTGCATTCAGTGTTGCGTCGTTGCTTGCGTCGAATGTCCCCTGTGAGGCGATCGATGCCGTATCGACCTGGATGTCGCCACCGGCATGCACTACGCCGGCGGTGCCCACGGTGATGCCCTGGGCCGCCGACAAGGTGGCCTGGGTGCCCGCCGAGAGCGTGCCGTCGACGGCGAGGCTCGTTCCCGCGCTCAGCGTCGCATCGGCATCGCTGTATGTGCTGCCCCAGAGGTCGATCCCGCTCGTCGCACCCAGCACAAGCGTCTTCGCGCTCAACGCGCCGATCTGCGTCAGGTCGCCGGCCGAGGTGGCTTGCAGGCCACCGGCGGATACTGTCTTGCCGCTGAGGATGAGATTACCCTGCGTCGCGCTCAGCGCGACGTCGCCCGCGAGGGTGCCGAGCTGCCCGGAGCTCGCGAGGCTGCCCGCGGTGATGGACAGACCCTGTCCGGCGACGAGGCGTCCCGCGTTGGTGAAGGCGCCCGACAACACGAGGTCGATGGCTTCCGCCGCGCTGATCTGTCCGTTGTTCGTGAGATCGCCGCTGCCGGTCATGGCGAGCGTCCGCGTCGCGGATATCGCACCGTCATTGGTAACCGTAGCTGCCTCGATGGATACGTCGCGCCCCGCGACGGCTTGGGCTCCGTTCGTCAGTGTCGATGTCGCGTTCAACGCCACGTCGCGCCCTGCTTGCAGCGTGCCGCCAAGCGTTGTCGTCGCGGCCTGAAGACGGAGATCCTGACCCGCATCGAGTACGCCGCGGGTCGTCAGCGCGTCGGCTGACGCACTCAGGTCGGTGCCGCTGTGTACCATCCCCGACGCATCCAGCGTGGTACCTGCGTGCAGCGAGAGATCGCCATCGGCGTAGACGGTAGCTGTGGACGTCAGCGACTGCGCCGCATCGAATGCCGCCAAACCCGCTGCATGGATCGATCCCGCCAAGGCCATCGAACGCGCCGCGCCCATGTCGAGCGAGGCACCGCTGAGGGTACCGTCGACGATGAGGTCCTGGGCTGAACGTACCACCAGCGCGCCCGCGCCGGAGGTCGTGCCGGTCAGGCGCACGTCGCCCTGTGTGGACGTGAGACGCACGCTGCCCAGCGTCGACCCCAGCGAGCCGCTGGAATCGAGACTTGCGGCGGTAACGCTCAGCGATGTGCCCGCGACGAGGTTGCCTGCGTTGTGGAGATCACCGCGCAGGTTCACGACCGCGGTATCCGCCCCGGTCGCCGCGCCGGATGCGCCGAGCGACAATGCGTTCGCATCCACGCTCAAGCCATGGCCCGCGTAGA
Organism: Luteibacter sp. PvP120; assembly: GCF_054055715.1. NCBI lineage: Bacteria > Pseudomonadati > Pseudomonadota > Gammaproteobacteria > Lysobacterales > Rhodanobacteraceae > Luteibacter > Luteibacter sp. PvP120. The sequence continues at coordinate 78,218 of NZ_JBSRXP010000004.1, forward strand.
TCTTGCCGTTGTTCGCGACGTCACCGGTGACGGTCAGCGCCAGATCATGGGTGGCGGACAAGGCGCCCGTGTTCGTCACGGAGGCTGCATTGACGCCGAGGTCCCGGCCGGCAACCACCTGTGCATCGTTGTCCAGCGTACCGCGGGTCGTCAGCGAGAGATCGCGGCCCGCCTGCACCGTACCTGCCGTGCGGATCGTATCCGCCGAAAGGCGTACATCCCTGCCCGCGTCGAGCTGCTTGCCGCTGTCGATCGTGCGCGCCTGCACGCCGAGGTCGGCGCCTGCGTGCAGCGTGCCGGTATTGACCACGCTTACGTCGATATTGAGGGCCAGCGAACCGTCGCCGTAAAGCGAGCCGCTGTTGGTCAGGTCCTTCGACGTATGCACGGCCACGTCGCCACGACCGTAGAACGAGCCGGTATTCGACAGTGTGGCCGCGTCGACATCCAGCGAGCCGGCGGTGAGCTGCCCCGCCTGCTGCAGGTTACCGGCTGTGCGAGTGCGCAGCGCGCCACCGACCACGGTACTGCCCGCGAGGGTCATGTCGGTCGCACTGGTCAGCGACGCATCGCCCTGCCGCGTGCCCAGTTCACCGGTGCTGACCAGCCCGTGCGTATCCACGCTCAGGCCAAGACCACCGACCAGGCTGCCCCCGTTGACGGTATCCCCGGAGACCCGCGCCTGGACGCTGCCGCCGGCGTAGATCTGCGCCGTCGCGGCCTGGCTGAGCGCTGCCGCTGCCAGCGACATGTCGCCGCCGGCATACAAGGTGCCCTGGTTGACCAGCGTACCGGCCGTGGTCACCGCAAGGGCGCCGGTGGCCGAGAGCACACCCGGACCTTCGTTGCCGATGGATGCCGCCTGCACATCCAGGCGTCCCCCGGCGACGACGTTGGCCCGGTTCGCGACCGCGCCGGCGCCTTGCACGGAAAGGTCGGCCCCGGCCTGAACGGCGCCGTCGAGCGTGGTGTCGCCACGGCTCGTCATCGCAAGCGCGCCACCGGCATCCATGACGCCGAGACTGCTCACGGCGCCCGCGTCCACCGACAAGACGTTACCGGCATGCAGCGTGCTCGTGGCTGTCGTCTCGACCGCGCCGCCGGCCGACGCGCGACCGCTGCCCGTCGCATAGACGATGCCGTCGTTGTGCAGGCCCGCGCCCGTCGAGACATCGAATGACTGCGCGGTGTAGACCACCCCGCTATTGCGCAGTACACCCGACGTGGTGAGCGTCAGGTTGCCACCCGCATTGACCCGGCCGGACTGGTCGATGTCGCCATAGGTGCGCATGCTCAAGGCATTCGCCGCGATGACGCTACCGTGCAAGGTCAATGCGCCCTGCGTGGTCAGCGACACATCGCCCGTCTGCGTACCGAACGTGCCGTCGAGCGTGACCGGACCGGCCGCGTCGAGCCCCAGCCGGTTCATCGCGACCGTGGTGCCGCCCAGGCGTACCTCGCCCGCGCTGCTGAGCGTGAGGTCACCGGCCTGGGCCGCGATGACACCGCTGCTGACCACGCCGACGCCGGCCTCGGTACCCACCAAGCGGATCTTCTCCGCGTACATGCCGCCCAGCGCCGCGACGTCGATCGCCACGCCGGTGCGCGCTCCGGTCGCCTCACCGGCACGGATGCTCGCATCCGCGTAACCCACGTCGTTGCTACCGGCGACGACGCTGAGGTCCTTCGCCCAGATTTTCCCGTTGACCTGAACCGCGCGGGCGATGAGGTCGGTACGATCGATAGTCGCGGTGTCCAGCCCACCACTGCCGATGGCGATACTGCCGCCGGTGACGTGGAATGCGTCCAGACTGCCGCTACCACCGAACACCGGCGTGCCGGTAGTCAGGGTAAAACGAGGGCTGTTGATAATGCCGCAGCCGTCGCAGGTGATGCCATACGGGTTGGCGATCACCACTGGCGCGGCCTTGCCGCCCACCTCGACGTAACCGCGCAGGCTGCTCGGCAGGCTGGAGGTCACCTCGTTGAGGATCAGCGAGGCTTCGCCGTTCTTCAGGTTGTCGTTGCCGGCGATGTAGCCACCGAGCTGCGTACGTGAGATCGCCCCGCTGTTGTTGAGGATTACGCCACGCTGATCGACATCGAAGCGCTGGTACTTGTTATGCGAGACGCCCGCACCGTTGGGCGCGACAATGTCGACGACGGGAACCCCGTTGGCCGCCGAGTCCATCTTCGGCTGATGGGCGCCTGCCGCGGCATCCGGGACCACCTGGGCCCAGGAGACCACCGGGATGCCCACCGCGGCCAGCGCCACGGCGAGCGGCACGCTGCGTAGCAGCGCCTGACCGGCGATTCGCGCGCCCTGCGGGCGGCCCGTCGTTTCCTTGCTCGTCTTCATGACATGTTCCCTGGATCGCCGCTCGGCGGCGTCGTCTGGCAAATCAGAACTGGTAGATCAGCTGGAAGCCGGTCGCCGGCTGCTCGGTATCGAAACCACGTGGCGCATGGAGGCGCCGTCCCGCGAAGAGGTCCCAACTCAGGCCGAGGTAACTGCCGCGCATGCCGATCACGGCGCCTGCCAACTGCTTGTGGCTGGCCTGCGAGCCGGGTCCGGAGATCCGGCCGATGTCCGCACCGATATACGGAGCGAGGTTCCCCATGGGGAAGGTCAGCGTGTTACGCAGGTAGCCGCCGCGCTCGCCGGCGAGCGTCTGCTCGCCATCGAAACCACGTACCGAGTAACGGCCGCCGATGGTCAGCAGTTCCGCGGCCGGCAGGTGATCCGTCGAGTTCTGCAGGCGCAGGCTGCTGTCCCAGATCGCCGCCTGCATGCCGAACTGCAACGGCTGGCTTAGCGAGATGTCCAGCGTGGTCAGCCCGTAGCGGTTGGTCGGGAAGCCGATCGCGGGATCGTAGGCGTTCCACTGGCTGCCGAACCACGGCGTGCCGCGCTGGTAGCCCAGGCGCGCGTCGAGCTGCGCGTGGCCCAGGTAATGGCGATGCACCAGGGCCAGCTCGGCGCTCGCCACGCGCTGCCGCTGGATCCCCACTTCCACGCCCTGGATATAACTGTGTGCGCTACGCGTCGCCACGCGTGCCTCGACCGAGGTCTTGCTCGAGGTGCCGCGTGTGAGCAGGCGCTGGATGGTCACGTCGCCGGACGTGGACGTGCCGGTGGATCGGAACCGCCTCTGGAAGCCTTCGATCCATTGCCGGTAGCGATACGTGGACACCGAGCCGCTGAATGTCCACCAGCCCAGCGGCACGCTGTAGGTCGCGTTCTCGCTGAAGGTGCTCCCGCCGTCCGCGTGCGTGGCCAGTGCGTGGCCCGCGCCGATCGAGAACAGATCGTTCCAGCCCAGCGGGTTGTCCAGGGACATATTGAGGTTGCCCTGGTACCGTCCGGTGCCTTTCAACCCGGCGTCGCCAGCGTCGAGGACGACATGCCATCGCCGCGTGGTATGCACGGTAAGCACCACGTCGGACTCGCCGACCTCCCCGCCCGGCGCGATATCCATGGTCACGTCCTGCGACGGCACACGCTTGAGTTGCTCGAGCCCCTGCTCGATGGCATGTAGGTTGAGCAGGTCGCCCTCGCGCAGGGGAAATGCGGTGCGCCAGTCCAGCGTCGGCGAGCCTTCGGCGAAACGGATGCGCCGGATCGTGCCCGGCACCAGCAGCATGCGCAGACTACCCTGCGCGATGTCCTGCGCCGGCACGCCGACACGCGTGGTGACGAAACCCCGGGCGATCAGCTCATTGGAAAGACGTCGCTGCAACGCCTCGAGCCCGGCCCGCCCCACGCACTGGCCGACGAACCGGTCCAGGTAACGCTGTGCCCAGCCGAACTCGTTGGCCCGATCGCCTTCCAGACGGAGCGCCCGCAAGGTAAAGCACGGCGTTTCCTTCGGCAACGGCGCATCGAGCCGCTCGACGGCCCTCGGCGGCAATGGCAGGAACGGTTCTTCCTGACGTTCGGTCTCTTTCTGGTCCAACCGCTGCGCACGACGCAGTTGTTCCTGCTTGTCGAGGGTGGTCTGCCCAAGCGCCACCCCCGCTATCAGGACGGCGCTACTGACCAGCAGCGTCCGACCCATGGCACGCCACCGGCGCGCCCCCTGAAAACCCATGCTGTCCACTCCACACGTCCGAATGTGCGGGAAGCCCGCGCGAGCGCGGCTTCTCCATGACGGGACCGCCCCCTGTATAGGCGATCCGCGATGTTGTCGGCCGTCCTGCCGAAAGCTTTAGGGCTGTTACAAAAAAATAGTTCCGATGCGATGGATCAGGCGTCGATTGCCAAACTCGGCCTGGGTCATACGGCCACGGGTCGGAAACAATAACGTTTCTCATTTGTAAATCAACAGCGATCCCTTACGAGACGTCTCCTGAAATCCCACACGCCCTCGATTGAGCTAGCCTCTTTCGACCATCGAAGACCGGAGACAAAACATGCTGGAACAAGGAACCTGGCTCAACGAACCGCCGCACTGGAACATCGCCGACGGCATCCTGCACGTCACCACAGGTCCGGAGGGCGATTTCTGGCGCCATACCTACTACGGTTTCGTGCACGACTCCGGTCATGTACTCGCCGTCCCGGTATCCGCCCACTTCACCGCACAGGTCTTCGTCGAAGCGGACTTCCAGCATCTCTACGAACAGGCCGGCCTTATGCTCCGGGCGAGCCCCGAGATATGGTGCAAGGCCGGCGTGGAGTTCAGCGACGGCGAACGGATGATCGGCAGTGTGCTGACCCAAGGGCAATCCGACTGGGCGACCTGTCGCATGCCCGAAACATCCGGCGGTTTCTGGGTACGGATGACGCTGAAGGACGGCGTGCTACGTGTGCAATATTCGACCGATGGCCATCGCTGGCCACTGCTTCGGCTATGTCCCTTTCCCGCGGAGGATGGACTTTCGATCGGGCCGATGTGTTGCTCGCCGCAGGGCGAAGGCCTGCGGGTGACGTTTCGTCATTTTTCGGTCGGGGTTGCGCAGAGCAAAGACCTGCACGACCTGAGTTAATAGACGCGGGTGCCGACCTTCGCAAGAGGCTGGTGACCCACCTTAGCGCGCTGATCGCGGCGCCGGGACTTTCAAGGGCGATAGTCTGTGACACCGTCTCGCCATGTCACTCACGGACCTATTTGCCCGCAATCTTCCACGTTTAAAAAGAGAATATTCACTACTTTTGCCCTGTAATGCTTTGCTGGCGAGCGAACCTCCGTCTATCGGCCGGCGTCGGCCCATGTCCGGCCTCGGCCGCGGGGAAGCATACGATGACGTTTCGTCTCAGAACTGTTTTGTTGGTCGCACTACTGCCGCATGTTTCGCTCGCCTTCGCCGAGCCTCAGGGCACCATGCCCACCTCTGAACTGTCACGGCAGTGCCCGGCGTCGCATCTGGAACGTCTGTCGCCAGCCGACCTTCGCGATGCTCTGGACGCCTACAAGATGACGCTGGACAAGCCAACCCAAGCAACGATGGATGCCGCAGAAGCAAAACACTGCGCTGGTGTATCGGCAGGGGCTACCTGCGCTAACGCTGGCGATCTGGAAATCTCGGCTCAGACCGGGCATCTATCCGACATCTCGGCAAGGCTTTGCGCACAATTCACCCAATGCACTGCCCCATCGCAGTGCGCTGAGCGATCAGGCCAGGAGCTTCTCGACACGGTGCGCCGCGGAGGCGCCTCCCGGGTCGCACAGTCGATGTCCGAAACCGAGTGGTCAGTTGCTTTCAATCAGGCTGAATCAGGGAAAGCCGACTGGCTTGAAGCCGTGGCAGCACTTCGCCCAGTCACCGATGCCGGGCGCACGGAATCGATAGATTCCGCGATCAGCCATGCACTGCTGCCGAATCCCACAGGCGTCCTGAGACTTCTCGCTAATCATCCGGACCTGCCGGGCACGGCGTGGTACTGCGCAGATCGGGACATCGAGCCGCTATCGGCCGCTGCCGCGCAGTGGGTTGCTCTGACCCGATCGGCGGTGAGCCGCGTCGATGATCCTGCGCTTCGATCGCGTCGAGACGAATGCCTTGTATCGCTAGGTTCCACCAACGACTAGGCCAGAACTCGAGGTCGCCAGATCCTGGTGTTGTCTGGGTTCGAGAGGCATGAGCGCGCCCGAGCCAGGGAAAAGCGCCGGGCTTCGCCCGCCGCCGGGGCGGTATCATGGTCGACCGGCGCGCCACGGGCGGCGTGCCACAAGGCATCATGTCCAGGTAAATCATGGCTTTAGCACACGACGACCATTTGGCGGGCCACACGCCCTTCATGCGCCAGTACCTGGCGGCCAAGGCCGAACACCCGGATATCCTGCTGTTCTTCCGGATGGGCGACTTCTACGAGCTGTTCTACGACGACGCCCGCAAGGCGGCGCGACTGCTCGACATCACCCTGACCCAGCGCGGCCAGTCGGCCGGCGCGCCCATTCCCATGGCCGGCGTGCCCTATCACGCCGTCGAGAACTACCTGGCCCGTCTGGTGAAGCTGGGCGAGTCGGTGGCGCTGTGCGAGCAGATCGGCGATCCGGCCCTGTCGAAGGGCCCGGTGAAGCGCGAGGTGGTGCGCATCGTCACACCGGGCACGGTGACCGATGCCGCGCTGATGGAAGAGCGTCGCGACAACCTGCTGCTGTCCATCGCCGCCGGCCAGACCGGTTACGGACTGGCCTGGGTGGACCTGTCCACGGGCCGCTTTCTGCTGACCGAGGTGACGGGCGCCGAGGGCCTCGCCGCCGAGCTGGCCCGCCTGCAACCCGCCGAGACCCTGGTCGGCGAAGACGTGGCCTGGCCCAAGCTGGTCGCCTCCCTGCCCGGCCTGCGCAAGCGACAGCCGTGGCACTTCGACGGCGATGCCGCCACGCGAGAACTCTGCCGCTTCTTCCGTACGCGCGACCTGCGCGGCTTCGGTGTGGACGGCATGCCGATGGCGGTCGCCGCGGCCGGCTGCCTGCTGGGCTACGTAGAGGAAACCCAGAAGGCCGCCCTGCCCCATCTCACCGGCATGGCCGTGGAAAACGCCGGCGAGACAATCGCCATGGACGCGGCGACACGACGCAACCTGGAGATCGACACGCACCAGAGCGGCCGCGTGGAAAACACCCTGCTCGGTGTGCTCGACGAGACGGTGACGCCCATGGGTGCGCGCCTGCTGCGCCGCTGGCTCAATCGCCCGCTGCGCGATCGCGGCGTGCTGCGTGGCCGCCACCAGGCCATCGGCAGCCTGATCGATACGCGCCGGCACGCCACGCTGCGCGAACGCCTGCGCGGCATCGGCGACCTGGAACGCATCCTCGCGCGCGTTGCGCTCCGTTCCGCGCGGCCGCGTGATCTCTCGACGCTGCGCGACGGCCTGGCCGCCGCACCGGCGCTGCGCGACGATATCGCTGGTCTGGACAGCCCGCTCCTGCACGACCTGGTGGAACGCATCGGCGACCATGCCGACACGGCCGATCTGCTGATGCGCGCGGTGATTGCGCAGCCGCCGGTGCTGCTGCGCGACGGCGGCGTGCTCGCCGAAGGCTACGACGAGGAGCTGGACGAACTGCGCCAGTTGTCGACCAACGCGGACCAGTTCCTGGTCGACATGGAGGAACGCGAGAAAGCCGCCAGCGGTATCCCGACGCTCAAGGTCGGCTACAACCGCGTGCATGGCTATTACATCGAGATTTCGCGCGCGCACTCCGAGAAGGCACCGACGCACTACACCCGGCGGCAGACCACGAAGAATGCCGAGCGCTACATCACCGAGGAACTGAAGCAGTTCGAGGACAAGGTGCTGTCGGCGAAGGAACGCTCGCTGATGCGCGAGCGCGCGCTGTACGAACTGTTGCTGGACAAGCTGACCGAACGCCTGGGCGAGCTGAAGATCGCCGCCGCGGCGATGGCCGAACTGGACGTGCTGGCCGACCTGGCCGACCGAGCGGAAGCCCTCGACTGGGCCGCACCCGTACTCACCGATGTGCCCGGCATCCACATCGAACGCGGCCGCCATCCCGTGGTGGAGAAGGTGCGTGACGAACCGTTCGAGCCGAACGACCTGGCGCTGGACGCCGCGCGGCGCATGCTCGTCATCACCGGCCCCAACATGGGCGGTAAGTCCACCTATATGCGGCAGAACGCCCTGATCGTGCTGCTCGCCCATGTCGGCAGCTACGTGCCGGCCTCCGCCGCCACCATCGGGCCGATCGATCGCATCTTCACCCGCATCGGCGCCGGCGACGACCTGTCGCGAGGGCAGTCCACCTTCATGGTGGAGATGAGCGAGACCGCAAACATCCTGCACAACGCGACCCAGTGCAGCCTCGTTCTCATGGACGAGGTGGGCCGTGGCACCAGCACGTACGACGGACTGTCGCTGGCCCGCGCCGCGGCCGTCCATCTCGCGGCGACGAGCTGTGCGTACACCTTGTTCGCCACGCATTATTTCGAGCTGACCGAACTGGCCGGCGATTACCCCACCATCGCCAACGTCCACCTGGACGCCGTCGAATACGGCGAGCAGCTGGTCTTCATGCACACAGTGAAGGATGGCCCAGCCAATCGCAGCTTCGGCTTGCAGGTCGCGGCGCTGGCCGGCTTGCCCAAGGCGGTGATCGCCGATGCCCGGCGTTATCTGGCTGCCTTGGAACAGGGGCACGAAGTAACGGCCGCCGTGGCGACACCGCCGGCCGCCGCGCCGCAGATGGGGTTGTTCGCCCCGCCGTTGCCCTCGCCGGTGGAGGAAGCGCTGCGCGCGATGGATCCCGACGACCTGACGCCGCGTGCGGCCCTGGACCAGCTCTACAAGCTGCGAAAAATGCTGCGCTGAACCATTGAGTCACCCTATCGGGTCGATTTAAATAATCGAATTCCCCTCGGGAACTGCGCTGCCTATAGTGGCGTTGTCGATTTCACGGGGTCTTACGACTCTCCATCTTCCGACTCCGTGACGCCCCCGCCCCATCCCCGAGTCAGCAGCCCGGGACATGGGATGCGGGGGCGGTTTTTTTCGGACCTCAGAGGGTTTTCTTCAGGTCCTGGATCAGTCGCCGCGAACGCTTGTCCGGCCGCGAATCCGGACGCAACAGCGCACCGCCCGTCAGCCGTTTGTCCTCACGCAACCGCTCGCGCTCGGCGATGCTCTCTTCGGTCTCGGTGTAGAGCTTGCGCGCCTCCGGCGCCGGGCCGCGCTTGGCGGACAACGCCACCACGAGACAGACCAGGCGCTCGTCGCCGCGGGTTATCCGCAGCGTGTCGCCGGCCACCACGGGCCTGGCCGGCTTGCACGGAGCGTCGTTGAGCACCACCTTGCCGCCCTCGATGGCCTGCTTGGCCAGGCTGCGGGTCTTGAAGAAGCGGGCTGCCCACAGCCATACGTCAGCGCGAACCCCGGAACTACTGGTCTGATCGGTCATGGGCTGAGTGTGCGGACGCGCCGGGGCAAAACCAAGCGCTCACGCGGCTGGCAGCAGCAGGTTGCCGAGCGGCAACGTCATCAGCGAGAGCACGATCCCCGCGCCCAACACCGTGTTCGCCAGCCGCGGCTCCAGGCCGTGCTGGTCGGCGAGGATGGCCGCCGAGATCATCGGCGCCATCGCCGACTGCAGCACTCCGACGGTGAGGATCAGCCCGCCCACGCCGGTGGCGAGGCCCAACGCCAGCACGGCCAACGGCGCCAATAGCAGTTTCCAGCCCAGTCCGGCCAGCAGGGGAAGGGTTTCTTCCCTGCGCATCTGCAGACGGAACTGCAGACCCACGGAGAACAGCGCCAGCGGCGTCAGGGTCTGGCCGATCTGTAGCAGCACCTTCTCGCAGGCGGAAGGCCAGCCCCCGGCCATGCCCACCAGCACGCCCACCAGCAGCGCCAGGAATGCCGGGAAGGTCAGCACGCGCCGCACGATGGCCGTGGCGCGGGTGCCCTTGCCCGAATACAGCGACGCCACGACGATGCCGCCCGCCGCCAGCAGCGGAAAGCACCCGAGCTGGTCGGCGATCACCGCGATGGACAAGCCCGGCTTGCCATGCAGCGCCTCCATCAGCGGGTAGCCCATGAACGAGGTATTGCCGAAGCCACCCACGAGGGTCAGGCAACCGATCCGTTGCGGCGTCCAGTGCAGGAGTTTGCCCAACAGCGCGAACAGACCCCAGGCGCCGAAGAAGGTGATGTACATACCCGCGACCGGGAACCACAGGTGGGCATCGACGGTGACCTGCGGGACGAGCGCCAGCACCAGCGCCGGTAGCGCCACGTTGAGCACCCACCAGTTGATGCCCGGGACGATGCCCTCGGGCAGGCTGGCGAAACGCCGGCAGAGGATGCCGAGCGCGAGGCAGACGAAGAGAATGAGCAAGGCGGACATGGGGTTGGACGATAACATCGTCGCCTGTTGCGCCGCGCGGCATGTAGGAGCGCACGATGTGCGCGACATGGTTTCGCGGTACCCATCGAGCTGGCGCGCCAGGTCATGGGTTCGGCCTCAAAACATGTCGCGCACATCGTGCGCTCCTACGACGGGCGGGTGTTGCGGGGCAGACGGACGGTGTCGCACCGGGTGCGGTGCGACACCGTGAGCTTTACGCCAGCAGCACGCGGTTCATCCGCTGCACGAAGGCGGCGGGGTCGGACAGCTGCGCGCCGGCGGTGATCTCGGCCTGCTCCAGCAGCAGCCCGGCGAGGTCGCCGGCCTTGCCGTCGTCGGTTTCGGCGGCCAGGCGCTTCACCAGCGGATGCTCGGGGTTGAGTTCGAGCACGGCCTTGGACTCCGGCACGTCCTGGCCGGCTTCGCGCAGCAGGCGGGCCAGGTGCGGGGCGAGGTCGAAATCGGCCAGCGCCAGGCACGACGGCGAGTCGGTGAGGCGCGCCGAGATGCGGACGTCGCCGACGCGATCGCCGAGCAGAGCCTTGGCGCGCTCGATCAGCGGGGCGGCGGCTTCGGTGGCGGCTTCCTGCTTCGCCTTGTCGGCCTCGTCCAGCGGGAACTCGCCCTTGGCCACGTTGCGCAGGCGCTTGCCTTCGTACTCGGTCAGGTAGCCCAGCATCCACTCGTCGACGCGGTCGAACATCAACAGCACTTCGATGTCCTTGGCCCTCAACGCTTCCAACTGGGGGCTGCCGGCGGCGGCCGCGTAGCTGTCGGCGGTGACGTACCAGATCGTGTCCTGGCCGACCGACATGCGGTTGATGTAGTCGTCGAACGACACCGTCTTGGCCGCGCCCTCACCCTTGGTCGAGGCGAAGCGCAGCAGCTTGGCGATGCGGTCGCGGTTGGCGGTGTCTTCGACGATGCCTTCCTTGAGCGTGTTGCCGAAGCCGGCCAGGAACGTGGCGAACTTCTCCGGCTCATCGCGCGCCACCTTTTCCAGCAGGTCCAGCACGCGCTTCGTGCAGGCGCCCTTGATGCGCTCGAGCTGGCGGTTCTGCTGCAGGATCTCGCGGCTGACGTTCAAAGGCAGGTCGTCCGCATCGACCACGCCACGCACGAAGCGCAGGTAGTTCGGCAGCAGTTCTTCCGCGGCATCCATGATGAAGACGCGCTTGATGTACAGCTTCAGGCCCTTGCGCTCTTCGCGGCCGCCCATCATCAGGTCGAACGGCGGTTGCTCGGGCACATACAGCAGCGTGGTGAAGCTCTGGCTGCCTTCGACGCGGTTGTGCGTCCAGGCCAGGGCGTCGTTGAAGTCGTGGCCCAGTGCCTTGTAGAAGCCCTGGTACTCCTCGTCGGTCAGCTCACTCTTCGGACGCGACCACAGCGCGGACGCCGAATTGATCGTGGTCCACTCGGTCGGGTCGGGCTTGCCGTCCTTCTCCACCGGCATGCGGATGGGGAAGGCCACGTGGTCGGAATATTTGGTGACGAGCGAGCGCAGCTGCCACGCCTTGAGGAATTCGTCTTCGTCGGCCTTCAGGTGCAGCACCACGGTGGTGCCGCGCTCGGCGACGCTGGTGTCCTCCAGCAGGTATTCGCCCTTGCCGTCGCTTTCCCAGCGCACGCCTTCCACATCCGGCGCGCCGGCGCGGCGGGTGATGACGGTGACCTTGTCGGCCACGACGAACGCGGAATAGAAGCCCACGCCGAACTGGCCGATCAGGCGGGCGTCGGCCTTCTGCTCGCCCGACATGGCCTCGAGGTAGCGGCGCGTGCCGGAGCTGGCGATGGTGCCGATGTTGGCGACCACCTCGTCACGGCTCATGCCGATGCCGTTGTCGCGGACGCTGATGGTGCGGGCATCCGGGTCCCAGGTGATCTGGATGCGCAGGTCCGCATCGTCGGCGGCCAGCTGGGGGTCCGCCAGCGCCTCGAAACGCAGCTTGTCGCATGCGTCGGAGGCGTTGGAGATCAGCTCGCGCAGGAAGATTTCCTTGTGCGAGTAGAGGGAGTGGGTGACCAGATGCAGGACCTGGGCGACCTCGGCTTCGAACTTACGGGTTTCCTGGCTCACGATGCCGTTCCTTCATGGGTGGACAGGCAGCGGATTATGGGGGCGCCCCCGTGAGGAAAAAAGGTGGGTCACCGCCCCTTCTGCAGGGCGGCGATGCGTTCCTCGATGGGCGGATGGCTCATGAACAGGCGCTTGAAGCCCGAGGCGAGGTGCCCGGAGATGCCGAAAGCCTGGATGGTCTGCGGCAACGAGGTGTCGCCGTGGTTGGCCGACAGGCGCTGCAGGGCCGAGATCATCGAGGTGCGGCCGGCCAGGCTGGCGCCCGCGGCGTCGGCCCGGAACTCGCGCCAGCGGGAGAACCACATGACGATCATGGAGGCGAACAGGCCGAACACGATCTGCAACACCATCACCACCACGAAATAGCCGATGCCGCCCTCGCCGTCACGCTCGCGGCCGCCGCTCATCCAGCTGTCGACCACGCGGCCCACCACGCGCGCCAGGACGATCACCAGGGTATTGAGCACGCCCTGGATCAGGGTCAGCGTGACCATGTCGCCGTTGGCCACATGCCCGATCTCATGGCCCAGCACGGCCGAGACCTGCTCGCGGTCCATCTGCTGGAGCAAGCCGCTGCTGACGGCGACCAGGGCGTTGTTGCGGCTCATGCCCGTGGCGAACGCATTCATTTCCGGGGCGTCGTAGATGGCCACCTCGGGCATGCCGATGCCGGCCTTCTCCGCATGGCCGCGCACGGTGTCGACCAGCCAGCGCTCGGTCTCGTTGGCCGGCTGGGTGATGACCTTGGCCCCGGTGGTCATCTTGGCCATCCACTTGGAGATGGCCAGCGAGACGAAGGCGCCGCCCATGCCGAAGATGGAGGCGAAGACGATCAGGCCGCCGATGCCCATGCCGCGCTGGGCGGCCCACTGGTCGATACCCAGCACGTGGGTGACGCAGGTGAGCAGCAGGATGACCGCGAGGTTGGTCGCGATGAAGAGGGCGATACGTTTGAACATGGTCTTCTCTCTCTGGGCGGCTGGCTGGAAGGCGCCGCGCACGGCAAGTTTTCGGGGCGGACGCTGAACGATTCAATGCCTGGGGCCCACGCCTCCGGCCCGGACTCGGCGCGGCGCGGCTCGCCGCCCGGCGCCATCGCCTACACTGGATCGATCGCGTCCCGTACGCCCTGAGAAACGACTCAACCCGTGGCACTACCGCCTCCTTCCCGCTATCGGGGACGCTTCGCCCCCTCCCCCACCGGCGCGCTGCACCTGGGCTCGCTGGTGACGGCGGTCGGCAGCTGGCTGGTCGCGCGGCACCACGGGGGCGACTGGCTGGTGCGCATGGAGGACATCGACCCGCCACGCGAGGTGCCCGGTGCGGCGGCGGACATCCTTTCGACGCTGCACGCGTTCGGCCTGGTCGCGGATGAGCCGCCGGTGTTCCAGTCCGATCGGGGCACCCTGTACGCCGCGGCCTTCGCACAGTTGCGGGACCAGGGCGACCTCTTCCCCTGTAGCTGCAGCCGCGCCGATCTGGCGCCCTACGGCGGCGTGCACCGCGATGGCCGCTGTGTGGCACCGCCCGACCCCTCGCGTCCCGCGGCGTGGCGGCTGCGCACGCCGGACATCGACATCGCCTGGACCGACGACCTGCAGGGCCCGCAAACGGAAAACCTCCGTGCGACGGCAGGCGACTTCGTCATCCGCCGGGTGGAGGGACTGTGGTCCTACCAGCTAGCCTGCGTGGTGGACGATGCCGGGCAAGGCATCACCCACGTCGTGCGCGGTGCCGACCTGCTCGAGTCCACCGCCCGCCAGCACTACCTCCAGCGCCGGCTCGGCCTGCCGTCGCCCGGTTACCTGCACCTGCCCCTGGTGTGCGACGCGGAGGGGCGCAAGCTGTCCAAATCGGCCGCGTCGTGGCCGGTGGACCCGGCCGATCCGCTGCCTGCCCTTCGCCTTGCGCTGGCGCAGCTGGGCGTGCCGTCCCACTCTGCGGCCACCCGCCCGGAGCGCTTCCTGCACGATGCCCTGGCGGTCTTCGACCCTGCGTCGCTTCGCCGCAGTAGTCTTACCCACACGCCGACGCTATAAAAGTCGGCTTACCGCGCAGCGGATCACCCACGGATACGGTCAGACATGAAGCAGGGCATCACGCAACGCACGGCGCTGGTCACCGGGGGCACCGGCGGCATCGGTACGGCGCTGGTGCGCTACCTGGCCCGGCAGGGACACCGGGTGGCCACCAACTACCGCGACGAGGCCCGCGCAACCGCCTGGCGCGAGGACATGATCCGCGACGGCATCGACGTGGTGATGGTGCCGGGGGACGTGGCCGACCCCAACGCGGCCGAAGCCATGGTCCGCGAGGTGGAAGCCCTGGCCGGCCCGGTGGAAATCCTCATCAACAACGCCGGCATTACCCGCGACACCACCTTCCACAAGATGGACTACCAGCAGTGGACCGAGGTGGTGAACACCAACCTCAATGCCTGCTTCAACGTCACCCGGCCCGTCATCGAGGGCATGCGCCTGCGTCAGTGGGGTCGCATCGTGCAGATCAGTTCGATCAACGGGCAGAAGGGCCAGTACGGTCAGGCCAACTACGCCGCCGCCAAGGCGGGGATGCACGGCTTCACGATTTCGCTGGCCCAGGAGAACGCGCGCTTCGGCATCACGGTCAACACCGTGTCACCCGGCTATGTGGGTACGGACATGGTGATGGCGGTGCCTGAAGACATCCGCGCGAAGATCGTCGCCCAGATTCCGGTCGGACGCCTGGGGCGGCCAGAGGAAATCGCCCATGCGGTGGCCTTCCTGACCTCGGAGGATTCCGGCTGGATCACCGGCTCCAATCTCGCCATCAACGGCGGTCACTACATGGGCTGGTAAGGCGTCAGAGCTTGAGGTCGTCCAGGGACCTCGGCTCGCTGATCGCAAGACCGTTATGGTGAGCGCGGAACTTCGCCATCACGCTGTAGGCCACGCGTCGCGCGCGCATCACCGAACCCAGCGGGCGGTGCGCCGCCACGCCGTGCCAGGGGCTGAAGGACAGCCCATCGTCGATCGCCTGCTTGCGCGCTTCATCCCATGCGGACTGCGGCTGCAACACGATGCGGGCCACGTCGATGTACGGGCTTTTCTCTTCCGACCAGGCCACCGATGCGTCCTCGATCGGCATGCTCTCGCTATCGGTGCAGAACTGCACGCGGACATCCCACTCGCCACCCTCGCGCGCGAAATGCTCGACCATCGCGTCACGCAGGCCGTCGGGCTTGCCGTTGACGTTCAGTTCGGCATCGGTGAGCGCGGTGAGGTTCGGCGAATGCGGGGCCACGGACACCTTGACCACGTAGTCGCCAAAACGGATCGGCGCCTGGCTGTAGTACGTATCGCCCAGCGGGTTGGTCTCGGGCTGGCCACCCAGGGCCAGCAGCGTGGAACTCTTGCCGCCGAACGCCTCGATCAGGCGCTCGGTGCCGCGAAACACGGCGGAAATGACTTTCTTCGCCCCTTCCGCCCGGTCGGTGGTGGCGGCCACCAGCTTGAGCGTGCCGGCGAACTTCTTCGCCGTGGGCGCGCCGAATGTCGGGCCGTTGACCATGACGAAGTCCTGCGTGGCATCGCCTTCGCTGCCGGGCAGACGGTCGCCTTCCACGCCGATGATCTTGATCGACATGCCGCGCGGCGTCGACACGCTGTCGTCGAGGATGTCGCCCGGCACGGTCGACAGGCGCATCACCACCGGATAGCGCCCGGGCTTCGAGAAAATGCCCTGCGCGAGTTCAGACGGCAGTCCGTCCGGCACCACCAGTTCACCGGTAAGCAGGCCGTGGCTCTTCGCATGCACGGAACGGTAAGCGTGTTTCTCGTGCTCCAGCGTCGTCTCGTTGATGCGGGTCAGCGTCTCGATAAGCTGTTCGGCGGTCTCCGCCTCATCGGGTGCGACTTGCTCGAGCGATTCGTCGAAAAGGATGGGCGGCGGCGTCAACGAGAGGGGCATGGGGCGGCTTCCGGGCAGGTGGCGTGGAAGGATCGTGCCGCCGTGCTTGTGAACACCGGGTCGGTGTGCCACCCGGTGTGTGAACGGAACCGCGGCTACATCAGCTTGTAGCTGAAGGTCAGGTTCCACCGCGTATCGCGATCGTTACTTTCCGGCGGCCGGTCGCCCGTGGGGCGGGCCAGCGCGAAATCCACCGAATAGTGCCGGTTGTCCGACACCCTCACCCCGACCGCCGCCGAGTCCAGCTTGTCGATCAGGGGACGCGCGCCGTTGAGGTAAACATGAGCACTCTGGTACACGACGTACGGCACCACGGATTTGACCCATCGGCTGCCGATGACGAAGCTGCGGTTTACTTCCGCCGAGGCGGCCCAGCCACTGTCACCCGCGGCGTCGCCGGGATCGTATGCATAGGCGTAGCTCGGTCCGCCGAAGTTGATCTGCTCGGTGGATGGCAAGGCGTTGTCGCTGTATTGCCCGGTCGCCCGGAATACCGTGCCGAAGCGGTGCTTCCACTGTTCGGCCCAGGTCATGCTGGTCGTGTAGCGTGTAAAGCTGACATCGGGCGTGGCAATGGCCAGCGGACCGGTGTTGCTGACCGCGCGGGAATACGCACCCATGCCCGCGAAGCCGTGGAACACCGCGGCGCTGAACTGCTGCGTGCGTTGCGTGCCTACCTGCAACCACGACAACTCGGCGTTCAGCACGCGAACGCTCGATTGCAATGCCACCATCGCGCCGTTGAGCGTATTGCGGTAGCGATCATCCTGCTTGGAGGCATAGATCCCCATCGTCAGGTTCAGGCGCTTGCTGTTGGTCAGCACCAGCGGATAGACGGCCGAAAGGGCGAGCCGGTCCTGGGTGAGCCGGTGGTCCAGGTACGCCGGCAGCTGGTTGTCGGTGTCGGGCGTACCCCAATAGCGGGTCGCGTCCACCTTGCCCTGCCAGCCTTGCGAGCCGAACGGCTGCATGTACCCGAGCACGTACAGGCGCTGGCCGCCGCCGTTCGGAAACAGCGTGGACAGGCTCACTTGCTCGCTCAGCGGCGTGGCACCGTTTTCCAGCAGCGTGAACACGCCCTGCGCACCGGGGTGGTTGAGGTCCATGCCGTAGCTGACGTCGTAGCGCTGCCGCTTCGCGCTCAGTTCCAGGCGGGTTGCACCGTCGGTCGTGGTGGGCGGTGGCACGTTCGCGCCGATGGTCAGCCCGGGCAACTGGCCGAGCAACTGGGTGTAACGCTCGAAGGTGTCCTGCCGCAGCGGCCGCTCGCCGACCACGTGCGCCGCGATGGCGCGGATGCGCGACTCCATGTTGCCGGCATCGCCGGTGACGCGCACCTCGGACACATAGCCTTCCACGATGGCCACACGTACCACGCCGCCGGAGAAGTTCTGGTTGGGCACGAACGCGAACGACAGCGCGTAGCCGGCTTGTTTGTACATCGCCGTGACGCGGTCGGCGGCGGCGATCAGGTCGCGAACCGTGGTGTCCTTGCCGCGCATCGGCGCGAACTCGGCGGCCACCTTGTCGAACGGGATGGATTTCACGCCCGTCACATCGAAACGGGTGGGCGTCAGGTGACGGGCGAGCAACGCCTCGACAGCCTGGCTGGGCGCTTCGACGTTCACCTTGACCGGCGCCTGCCTGGGCGCCTCGGTACGGGGAAGGGTTTGCAGCGGATTGGCAGGCGCACGCACCTGCCCCTGCGCGGAACACACAACGGCCATACCGATAAGGAAGCCGAACCATCGATTCATGGACACTCCCCTGGGCCCATCGGACCGGAAACGGAACAGGTGGACGGGCGACGCCGGAGCGCCGCCCGTCTTCGACATCACGATGGGATCAGCGGGTACCGCCGCCGAGGCCGATCTTCACGCCGAGCTTGGAGCCTTCGTTCGCATTCAATGCGCCACCCGTGAGGCCTCCCACCAGTCCGCCGACGGTACCGCTTACCGTGTTGGTCACGCCGGTCAGCGCAGCGCCCAGGCCGGCCGGAGCCGCACCGGTCGAGCCGCCACCTGACGTGGCGCCCGAGACGCTACCCGTGGCCGCGGCCACGGTGTTGACCACGGTGCTGACCGCAGCGGTAGCGCCCGACAGCGCGCCACCGTTCGAGACGGCCGCCGTGGCGCCGTTGCCGACACTGGACACCGTGGTGCCGAGCGCCGAGGTCACCGGAGCCAGCGGTGCGAGCGCGCCAGTACCCAGGCCGGATACCGTGTTGCCCGCACCGGTGACGGCCGCGGTAGCTCCAGCGAGCGTGGTACCGACGGTATCGCCACCGCCGACGCCAGCCTTGCCCAGGCCGTTGGAAAGGCCCGCGCCCACCGGCGCCAATGTCGATGCCACGTTCTGCACCGCCACGCCGGCAGTTGCGGTCAGGCCCGACGTCGCGCCCGGTCCCTGCACCGCGGCAATGTTGCTACCCAGCGACGACACGCCCGCGCTAGCACCGCTGACCAGACTGCCGCTTGCCGAGCCGACCGCCGCGACCAGGTTGCCCGAGTTGATCGGCGAGGCGCTGTCGCCCAGCGCGCTGACCACCGGCGTGAGAACGTTGCTCACGGCCTGCGTCAACGTGTTGCCCGAGGCGGAATCCAGTGCGCTGCCGAGCGTCGACCCCACCTGCCCCACGCCAGAGCCCGTATAGCCCACGACACTGCCCACGGCCTGGGTGATCGGCATGATCGGCGTACCCGCACCCACCGTCGCGACACCGTCGCCCAGGTTGTTCACTGCACCGCCCACCTGCGTCACCACGTTGCCGAGGCTGTCCGTCGTCGTACCGACCGGATCGGCGATGTTGCCGATCTGGCCCAGGCCGCCGCTGGTCGCATTGCCGAGCGTCGTCACCGCGCCACCCACGCCCTGCACCGCCGAACTCAGCGCATCGGTCAGGCCCGCCGTACCGCCCAGCACCGTGGTCGTCGGCAACTGCGCACCGACGCCGGTCACCGTGCTGCCGATCGCCGCGATGATGCCGCCCGCTCCCGTCGCCAGCGATCCGACGGCCGTGCTGGCTGCCGCGGTCGTCGGGCCGGTGCCGCCGCCCGTACCACCGCCCGTGCCACCGTCGCCGCCGGTGCCACTGCCGGTGCCTCCCGTGCCGCCGCTACCTCCCGTACCACCGCCGGTGCCGCCGGTACCGCCCGTGCCACCGCCGGTACCACCGGTGCCGCCGCCGGTTCCGCCGTTACC
The DNA here is from genome assembly GCF_054055715.1 of Luteibacter sp. PvP120. Taxonomy (NCBI): domain Bacteria; kingdom Pseudomonadati; phylum Pseudomonadota; class Gammaproteobacteria; order Lysobacterales; family Rhodanobacteraceae; genus Luteibacter; species Luteibacter sp. PvP120. The sequence goes on from NZ_JBSRXP010000004.1 coordinate 97,757, forward strand.
CGTGCCACTGGGGCCACCGGCCGTGCTGTCGCCGCCGGTGCCGCCCGTTCCCGTTCCACCGGTGCTTCCCGTACCCGACGGTCCGCCCGCCGTGTCCGAGCCGCCGCTCCCCGTACCGCCGCTTCCGGAGCCACCGCTTCCCGAGCCATCGCTACCGCTGCCGCTGGGACCGCCGGCCGTACCGGGGCTCACGCTGGTGCCCGTCTTGCTGCCGGAGCGGGTGGAGCCATGACCACTGCAGGCCGTCATCGACACGGCGCCTGCGAGCAGGCAACTGACGAGGACGGTACGTGTGAGAACCTTGCTGAATTTCTGCTCGCTCATGATTCACCCCTCCGAACGCATGGCATTTTGGACACTGCTCCCGACATGTGGGAGCGGAACATCGACTGTGACCCACGTCACACCCGGTGATTCATGAAACGCCGCGCGCCTGTGCCGTATTACGCAAATTTGGCCAATAAACGCGCATATTCCAAGCCGATTCGGCCATTTGTGTAGCTGCGTCAAGCCGCTGACGCGCTGGATCGAGCAAAACGACGAATTCGCGCAAGCTAATCAAAACGCCAAAAAATCCACGTCATTTCCCTGACGTCGTTGTAGGAGCGCACGCACGTGCGCGAACCCTAAACGTGGCTATGGCGAAAGAGGCCATGCATCACATACGTGTTGGCGTTTCCGAGCGAAAAACGAAGCCGGCTTTGACAGGCGCAAGGCTTCGCTTGCCCAATGAATGGCAAGGGTTCGCCGACATCGTCGGCTCCTACAACCGCACGCGATGGCGTAGCCGAGCCGGGCAGTGCGATGGCAAAGCCGAGCCACCCAACGCGATGGCGCAGCCGAGCCCGCCCTACCCCCCACCAGCCCAAAAAAAACGCCCCGATACCGGGGCGTGTTTCAAAACCTGAAAAAACCGCTCAATGCACGGTGAACAACTTATCGAACCCCGCAATACGCAACGTATTCCGCAAATCCGCCCCGGCATTCACGATACGGATCTCCGCACGATCGCCGCCGGCATGCTCGCGCAGCAGCATCAGCATGCCCAGCGCGGAGCTGTCCATGCTGGTCACCTGCTCCAGGTCGAGCACGTAGCTGCGCGCGGCCAGCACGTCGCCCAGGCAGGCATCGTGGAAGGCGCGATGGATCGAGAAGTCGAAGCGATCGCCCAGATGGAGGGTGAGGCAGCCGTGCTCGGCATCGTTGTGAACGTTGATGGACATGGGTGTCTTCCTCAGAACAGGTCGATGTCGCCGGCAGCCATCGACTGCTGGAGGGCGGGGCCGCGGGCACGCAGGCGGGCACGTTCACGCTGCTCGGCAAGGCGGGCACGCACTCGCTGGGCGCGGCCACCGAGCTCGGACGGGTCGGACGGCGCGCAGGCGAGTTCTTCGATGTCGCGCGTGCAGTCGGCGGTGATCTCCTGCAGCTCGACCAGGCGCGAGCGCGTCTGGTGCAGCAGCTGGCTGAGGATGTCCTCGAACTGCAGCGAACGGATGGTGGTGGACACGTCGTTGCCGAGACCGCGGTTGATCGTGGCCGCCTCGTCCGCCGCGGCGCTGGTGCGCTGGTTGGACTCGGTGATCGTCGACATCATCTGGTCGATGTCGCCCTTGGCCGACAGCGCCACGTTCATGTCCTGCGATGCCATGTGGCCAACCAGTTCGCGCAGCTGTTCCATGGCGGTGCGCGAGCGCTCCACGTGGGTGCCGATCTTCTCGTTGAACTGGTTGCTGTGCTGGGCGAGGTTGCGGATTTCCCCCGCGACCACCGCGAAGCCGCGGCCGGATTCACCCGCACGCGCCGCTTCAATGGCGGCGTTGAGCGCCAGCAGGTTGGTTTCTTCGGCGATCGTGTTGACGTTCTTCAGCAGCGCGAACACGGCGTCCATTTCCTTCGCCATGCCGTCGATGCGGTAAACGATGCGCAGGCTTTCGCGCGACAGCTGGACGATCAGGCCAACGAAATGCTCGAGCAGGCCGGCGGTGCGGGAGGCAAAATCCTGCACCGAGATGCCCTGGCCACCGCTTTCGATGATCTCCGTCAGCAGCTTCTGCTGCTTGCCGGTCTTGTGCGACAGGCCGTTGAAGCCGCCGCCCAGCTCGGCCACGGCGTCGCGGACCAGGTCGAGCGCCTGGTGCAGTTCGCGGCTGGCGTGGCCCAGTTCGTCGACGATGGCGCTGCGCACGTCTTCCATCGCCTCGCGTACGGATGCCTCGTCGCTGGTGGCATGCGAGTTGAGCACCACCTCGACCTCCGGCAGCGGGGCCGGCACCAGGCTGATGGCGATCCAGGTAGCCGTCAGCAGGGCCACGACGACCGGGGCGACCCAGGCAGCGTGGAACACCAGGACTATGACCAGGGCGATGGCACTGGCGATAAAGCCGATGCTGCGTTCGTTCTTCGGGATGACCATGATGATGTCTCGTTCTTCAGGTGCCGACGCGGGCGACGGCGGAAACGGGGGTTTGGGCAAGCGCGAGCAAGCGCGCGGCGATGGCGTCCAGCGGCAGCATTTCGCTGGCGGCACCGGCTTTCCAGGCGGCGCCCGGCATGCCCCAGACGACCGATGACGCTTCGTCCTGGACCAGCGTGGGCGCGCCGATTTCCTTCAGTTCGCCCAGACCGCGGGCGCCGTCGTCTCCCATGCCGGTCAGCAGTACGGCAACGGTGGCCGCGCCGACGCTGGCGGCCATGGAGCGGAACAACACGTCGACCGACGGCTTGTGCCGGTTGACCGGCGGGCCGTCGTGCAGGCGACACACATGCTTGGCGCCGTCCCACATCACCAGCAGATGCTGCCCACCCGGCGCGATGTAGGCATGGCCGGCCTGGATGGGCTGGCCGTCGCGGGCCTCGCACACGCGCATGGCGGAGCAGGTATCCATGCGTGCGGCGAACGGACCGCTGAACGCCGCAGGGATGTGCTGGGTGATGACGATCGGCGGGGCGGTCGGCGGCATGGCCTCGAGCACTACGCGGATGGCCTCGGTGCCGCCGGTGGAGGCGCCGATGGCGATGATGCGGGTACCGCCGCGGCTGCCCGCCGTCTGTGCGCGCGGCAGCACTGCGTCGGCGGACAGACGGGGCGGCACGTCCATGCGCGGCACGTCGTACCGCGGCGTGTCCAGGCGGGTGACCTCGGAACGCTCGCGCGGCTTGGCGCCCGCGGCGAGGCGAACCTTGGCGCAGATCTCCGGCGCGTGTTCCATGAAGGTATTGGCGAGGTCGGCCGACGGCTTGGTGAAGAAGTCGATGGCACCCAGCTCGAGTGCGCGCAGTGTGACTTCCGCGCCCTTCTCGGTCAGCGTGGAGACCATCACCACCGGCATCGGCCGCAGGCGCATGAGGTTCTCGAGGAACGTCAGGCCGTCCATGCGCGGCATCTCGACGTCGAGCGTGAGCACGTCGGGGTTGAGCTGCTTGATCTTCTCGCGGGCGATCAGGGGGTCGGCGGCGGTGCCGACCACTTCGATGCCCGGATCGGACTCGAGCATGGTCGACAGCACCTTACGTACCAGGGCCGAGTCGTCGACGATAAGAACGCGAACTTTCTGCATGGATGCTTGCAACTCGGGTGGCGTGACGTCCCCGTCGGTGGAACCGAACGGCGCTGAATGTCTGGGTGGAACGGCCTGACGATTATCGTCGTCAGAAAAGTTCCACCTCTCCCTTTATCGGATCGTCGGCCAATCGCTTGAGGTATCGTTTCTCGCGATCGGCAAGATTGTTGTCGTGGGCGGCTCGCAACTGGCGCACGCGCACCTTGCCGCTGAACGGAAAGAACTGCACCTGGCGCGGGAAGATGTCGCCGACGTCCGACGCGCAGAGCCGCAGCTTCTCGGTGGCGATGTAGCGCTGCACGAAGGCGATGTTGCGCTGGCCGATGTCGGTCATGGTGGCGAGCACGCGGCCGCCGCCGAAGATCTTGACCTCGAAGTCGTCACGGCGACCGCCGGCCTTGAGGATGGCGTTGATCAGCTGTTCCATGGCGTCGTTGCCGTAACGCGCGGCACGACCGACCGTGGAGCTCCAGCTGTCGCGCTCGCCGGCCGGCTCGGGCAACATGAAGTGGTTCATGCCGCCGATACGCAGGCGGGTATCCCGCACGCAGGCCGACACGCACGAACCGAGCACGGTGGAGATCATCTCCTCCTGCCGGCTGACGTAGTACTCGCCGGGCAGGATCTTGACCGTGACCACTTCCTGCGCGGGATCCCAGAATCGCCGGATGTGTTCGAACCCCGGCAGCACCGCCTTGGGATCGAAATTGGCGAACGTCCTGGGCTGCGCAACGAAGGTGTCGCTCATGTGCGTTTCCGGTAGACCGTTCGACCGATCAGGTCGAAGTCCTCGGACAGTCCGTACATGGATTCCGAGTGACCGAGGAAGAGGTAGCCGCGGCTGTCCAGCATGCCGGCGTAACGGGAGAACAGGCGCTGCTTGGTCGGCTTGTCGAAATAGATGACGACGTTGCGGCAGAAGATGGCGTCGAACTTGCCCTGCATGGGCCAGTCGTGGAGCAGGTTCAGCGGCTGGATGGTAACCAGCTCGCGTAACCGCGGGTGCACCTGGGCAAAGCCGTCGAACGAGCCCTCGCCACGCAGGAACCAGCGCTTGCGCCTCGCGTCGCTCACGCCCGACAGGCGCTCGACCGGATAGACGCCCTTGCGACCGAATTCCAGCGCCTGGGGCGACAGATCGGTGGCGAGGATCTTCGCGTCGATCTGGATACCCGTACGCTCCATGGCCTCGGCCAGCACCATCGCGATGGCATAGGGTTCTTCACCGGTCGAGCAACCGGCGGACCAGATACGCAGGCGGCCACCGTTGCGTTTTTCCTCCAGCCAGCGCGGCAGGAGTTCATCGACCAGCATGTCGTAGTGGTGCATCTCGCGGAAGAACGAGGTGACGTTGGTGCTGATGCAGCTGGCCAGTTCGCCCAGCTCGCCATCCGGATCGCGGCGCAGGAGGTCGCAATAGGCGGCAAAGCCGTCGAGCTGCAGCGTGCGCAGCCGCCGCAGCAGGCGCCCCTGGACCAGCTGGCGCTTGTGCTCGCCCAGGGAGATGCCGCAATGCTGCAGCACGAACTCGCGCAGGAAGGTGAACTCGGCGTCGCCGAGGTTCGGACCCGACGCGCTCGTCTGCGCGACGGTGTCGCTGGAATGGACGAGCGCGTTCATGATCAGAACTCCTTCCAGGCGCCTGTGTCGGCCGACTCGGCCGGGCGGGATGCGCGGGTGGCGGGTGCGGCGACAGGCGTGCTGCGCACCGCGGCAAAGACGGTTTCCATTTCCTGCTGCGTGGCGTCCTTGCGCGGCGCCTTGGCGGCGGGCGTGGAGGAGGCGACGTTGCCGGTAACGCGGAAGAACGAGACCTGGCGGCTGAGCTCGGTGGCCTGCTCGTGCATGGCACGCGCGGCCGCCGCGGATTCCTCGACCAGCGCGGCGTTCTGCTGGGTCATTTCGTCCATCTGCAGCACGGCATGGTTGACCTGGTCGATGCCGGCGGACTGCTCGGAGCTGGCCGCCGCGATCTCGGCGACGATGTCGGTCACCTTCTTCACGCTTTCGACGATCTCGGCGAGCGCCTTGCCCGACTGGTCGACCAGTTCCGAACCGGCCCTGACCTTGCTGGCGCTGTCGTTGATCAGGCCCTTGATCTCCTTGGCCGCACCCGCCGAACGCTGGGCGAGGTTGCGAACCTCGGTGGCGACCACGGCGAAGCCGCGACCCTGCTCACCGGCGCGGGCCGCTTCCACCGCGGCATTGAGCGCCAGGAGGTTGGTCTGGAAGGCGATTTCGTCGATGAGGCTGACGATGTCGGAAATCTTCTTGCTGGAGCTGTTGATCTCGCGCATGGCCACGACCGTCTGGGCGACCACTTCACCGCCCTTCTCCGCCTGCTCGCGGGCACCGCGGGCCAGCTGGTTGGCGTGGCTGGCGTTCTCGGCGTTCTGCTTGACCGTGGAGGTCATTTCTTCCATCGAGGACGCGGTCTGTTCCAGGCTGGAGGCCTGTTCCTGCGTGCGCTGGGAGAGGTCGTCGTTACCGCGCGAAATCTGCTGCGCTGCCGTGCTGACCGAACCGGAGCCGTGGCGCACCTCGGTCACGATGTCGCTGAGGCGCTCGTCCATGGCGCGGAACGCCGACTGCAGCTGGCCCAGTTCGTCGGTACGCGTGACCTTCACGTCGTGGCCCAGCTTGCCCTCGGAAATCTTGTTGGCGATGTCGACCGCCTCGTTGAGCGTGCGGATGACCGAACGGATCACCAGCACACCGATCAGCAGGCAGATCGCCAGGCCGATGGCGAGCGAGCCGATGCTCAGCGTGCGGATCAGCGCGTACTGCGAGGACTCGGTGGCGTAGATCTCGGAGGCTTCCTCACGCTTGGCCTCGATCAGCTTGGTCAGCTGCGACTGGCGATCCATCAGCAACGGACGCACCTGCATTTCCAGGACGTCGGAAGCGCCTTCGTCGGCCTGCTTCAGCGCATCGACCATGTCGGCCTTGGCCTGGTCGTAATCGGACGCGGTGGCTTCCCACTTGTCGTAGAGCTTCTTGACGTTGGCCGACATCGGGATCTTGAGGAACTCGGCCTGCGTCTTGTCGATGTCCGCCTGGTACTTGTCGAACTCCGCCAGCTTCTGCTTCACCTGGTCGGCGTTGCTGACCTTGGTGCCGGCCTCGCCGAGCACCACGAACGACATCAGCGAATTGGTGGCGATGTGCGAGAGCATCTCCGAAGGTGCAAGTCCTTCCTGGTAGATCTTGCGCATGCCTTCGTTCTGGAAGTGCATGGCGCCCAGGCCTACGGCCGCGCCACCGAGCAACATGATCGTGAGCAGGCCGAGCACGCCGTAGAGACGACCGCGGACGGTCAATGCGGGCTTCTTGAACTTGAACTTCTTCATTACGATTCCAATCGGCAAGGTGCGGCAAAGGCAAACCGGGCATCGCGTGCCGCAGTAGCCGGGGCCACCGCGACAGGCTCAGGCTCAGGCGACGGCTTTGACATCCGTGGAGGCCAGGGCGGCTTCCAGCATCTGGGCGTCCTGCGGCTGAAGCAGGCGATCAACATCGAGCAGGAGGACCATGCGCTCCCCGACGGAGGTCAGGCCCTTGAGGTATTCGGTATCGACCGAGGTACCCATGTCGGGCACCGGGCGGATGCTGCCGGGGGCGACTTCCACCACGTCGGAGACGGCGTCGACCACCACCCCGAACTGGCGACCGTTGACCATCACGATGACGGTGACGGTGGTGGCCGTGTAATCCTCGCGATCCAGGCTGAAGCGCAGGCGCAGGTCCAGCACCGGGACGATGGCCCCGCGCAGGTTGAGCACGCCCAGCACGTAGGGCGGTGCCTGCGGGATGCGTGTGACGGCTGTCCAGCCGCGAATCTCGCGGACGGCAAGGATGTCCACCGCGTATTCCTCGTTGCCGAGGTTGACGGTGAGATATTGCGCGGCCTCTTCGGACGCGTCGATGGCGGTATTGGCTGCTTGGTTCATGTCGTTCCCACGGCGGATCGGATCGGCGGTTCGGGACCCCTTCCCTTGGGGTATCGGCTATCCCCAGCGGAGCTTGAGGGCCAATTTCAACGTGATGTGCGCGGATGTGAGCCAGGCAGGCCCGGGCGGGCGGCAGGCGTGGGACGCGCGGGTGCAGGACGGGCGCTTATGGGACCGGCGCGTCTGGTGCGGGCGCGTCTGGTGCGGGCGCGTCCGGGTCGGGCGCATGGGCGCCTGGGCGCATGTAGGAGCGCGCGTGCGCGCGCGACATGGTTTGAGGCCGTGAGCCCGGATCTGGCGCGCCAGCTCCGGGGTTATCGCGAGAAGATGTCGCGCGCGAGCGCGCGCTCCTACATACAGACATGCACCGCGGGGTGTGTGTGCCCCGTGGTGCCGGCCTGCGTCAGGCGGCCTTGCGGCGGGCCTGGAGGCGCACCAGGCCGGCGACGTCGGCGATCAGGGCGACCGAGCCATCCGCGAGGATGGTGGCGCCGGAGATGCCGCTGACCCGGCGGTAGTTCGCCTCGAGCGACTTGACGACGGCCTGCTGCTGGCCGATCAGTTCGTCGACGAACAGGCCGATGCGGCTGCCCTCGCCTTCCACCACGATGACGATGCCCTCGTCGATGGTGCGGCGCTGACCTTCGCAGTTGAATACGTCGAACAGGCGGACGATGGGGAGCCACTGGTCGCGGAAGCGGAACAGCTCGCCGCCACCAGCCACGCTGCGCAGCGCATCGGGCTTGACCTGCACGGACTCCACGATCGATACCAGCGGCACGATGTAGGTTTCCTCGCCCACCGCCGCCGTCAGGCCGTCGATGATCGCGAGCGTCAGCGGCAGCGTGATGGTGAAGGTGGTGCCCCGGCCCTGCACGCTACGGATATTGACCGTGCCGCCCAGGTCCATGACGTTGCGGCGTACCACGTCCATGCCCACGCCACGGCCCGACAGGTCGGTGGTGGCGGCGGCGGTGGAGAAGCCCGCTTCGAAGATGAGGTCGGCCACGGCGTCGTCGGACAGGTGCTCGCCGGAGCTGATGATGCCGCGCGACACGGCCTTGGCGACGATGGCGTCGCGGTTGAGACCGGCGCCGTCGTCCGCCACCTCGACCACGATGGAGCCGCCGCGGTGGAAAGCTTCCATGCGCAGCGTGCCGGTGTCGCCCTTGCCCGAGGCCAGGCGCTTGTCGGGCATCTCCAGGCCGTGATCGATCGCGTTGCGCACCAGATGGACCAGCGGATCGCCGATCTTTTCCAGCACGGTCTTGTCGAGTTCGGTGGTTTCGCCGCGCATGTCCAGCACGACTTTCTTGTCCAGCTTCTGGGCGAGGTCGCGGACCAGGCGCGGGAAGCGGTTGAACACCGTGCTGATGGGCAGCATGCGGATGCTCATCACGCTTTCCTGCAGCTCGCGGGTGTGCCGACCCAGCTGGGCCAGGCCCTGGCGGAACATTTCCAGCTGCGATTCGTCCACGCCGTCGTTGAACTGGGTGAGCATGGACTGGGTGATGACCAGCTCGCCGACCAGGTTGATCAGGACGTCGATCTTCTCGATGCCGACGCGGACCGAGCTGGATTCGCTGTTGACCGCGGGTTCGCGGACGGCGCGTGTCGCAGCGGCCGCAACCGGCGCGATGGCCTCGACGACAGGCGCGGCCACCGGTGCCGACAGGCGCGGCGTGGCCGTGAGGTCGCAGTCGCCGTCGACCCAGTCGAACACGCCTTCGACGGCGGCGCGCTTGGCGCCGGCGTCCAGGCTCAGCGTCCAGCCGAGGTAGGACGACTCGGCGTCCATGTCGGCCAGCGCGGGAAGCTTGCTGGTGTCACAGGTGACCGTGAGCGGGCCCATGGCCTCCAGCTCGCGGAACATGCGTGCCGGATCGTTGCCGGTCTTGAGCAGGTAATCGAACGGGCGGAACGCGATGTCCCAGCCTTCGATGGCTTCGACCGGTGCGACGGCCTTGACCGCCACCGGCGCCACCGGGGCGCCCGAGACCATGGCCGACAACTCGGCCAGGAGCGCCTGGCTTTCCGGCGTGGCGGCCGGCTGGCCGGCCATCGACAGGGACAGCATGTCGCGCACCGTATCGCCCGAGCGCAGCAGCAATTCGACGACGGCCTTTTCCATCGGACGGCGGCCACTGCGGACCTCATCCATCAGGTTTTCGGCCACGTGCGTAAATGCCGCGACGTCGGTGAAACCGAACGTGGCCGCACCGCCCTTGATCGAATGGGCGGCACGGAACACGACGTTGATCAATTCCGGGTCTTCGGCACCCTCGTCCAATGCGAGGAGCGCCTGCTCCATGGCGTCGAGACCGTCGAGGCTCTCTTCATGGAACGCCTTGTGGAATTGCGCCAGATCGACTTTGGACATGGGGGAACCCTGGATGACCGGAACGTGTAAGGAAGCGACTTGCGGAAAGATCAGCCGAGAACGCGGCCGACGGTGGCCAGCAGCTGCTCCGGATCGAACGGCTTGACCAGCCAGCCGGTGGCACCGGCGGCCTTGCCTTCCATCTTCTTTTCCGGATTGGACTCGGTGGTGAGCATGAGGATGGGCACGCCGCGGTAATCCGGACGGGTGCGGATCTCACGAACCATCGAGATGCCGTCCATCACCGGCATGTTCACGTCGGCGAGGATCAGGTCGAACTTGTGCACGGCGGCGGAATCGAGCGCCGCCTGGCCGTTGTCGGCCTCTTCGACGTCGTGACCGGCGCCACGCAGGGTGAAGGCGACCATGCTGCGCATGGAAGCCGAATCGTCTACCGCAAGAATCTTAGCCATCGAAGCACCTTCAGTTCACGCCGGCGTGGGCCGGCAGTTCAATCAGACTGTTGAGACCCAGCACGGCCACGCCGCGCTGGAGGGGATCGCTGACGCCTGTCCAGGTGACGGTGCGTCCTGCCGCCCGCGCATCGCGGGAAAACGCGGCAAGCAACTGTAGCGCCGCCGTGTCGACCTGGGCCACCGCGCTACCGTCGATACCGACCGGACCGCCGCTGGCGAGCGCCGCCAACAGCGTATCGCGCAGCGCGGGGGCTGCGGCGATGCGCAGGTCGGCATCGAGTGCCAGCGCTGTGCTGGTGGCTTCTTTGGAGGATTTCTTGGCCATCGTCCGTACCATGGGGACCCCGTGGCGCAGATCGCCTGGGGTCGTTCGATGGGCTTATCGGCCCCACGGGGGAAAGCTTTAGGCGATGCGTCACCGGTTATGAAATCCACCGCCGACTATTGTGAAATTCACCCATCTTCACCAGTGAACATGATATTCATTGACAACGTTGTCATGGCGGAAAAAACTCGAACCGTATCGTCGCGCCGCATGACCTTTTTCGTCACGCGGCGATCGCCAGCAATCACGGGGTCAATGATGGGAACCTTCTCCAACCAGCCGGTCGTCACGGACATCGCGTCGGCGCGGCGCCCGGTGCTTGCGGCGGATGTCGGCGGCACGCACGCACGCGTCGCGCTGGTCTATCCCCAGGGGCCGGCACAGGCGGCCGTCCAGCTGCTTTGTCACCGCCGCTACGTCGGCGCCGAATGGCCCAGCCTGGCCGCCATCCTAAAGGATTTCCTGGCAACCCATGCGTACCTGGCCCCGCTGGGGGTGGAGCGCTGCGCCATCGCCATCGCCGGGTATGTGCTGAATGACCAGGTCGCCAACAGCAACCTGCCGTGGCCGGTGGCGCTCGGCGACATCCGCGCCGTGGCGGGCGACGCGCTGGAGGTGGTCAACGACTTCGAGGCGGTGGCCTTCGCCAGCCAGTTCATCGACCCTGCCGAGGCGATCGCCGTGCTCCCGGGCATCCCGGGTGGTACGCGCGGTCCCGTCGTGGTGATGGGACCGGGTACCGGGCTCGGCTCGGCCGTGCTGCTGCCGGGCGACGGGCAGGCCACGGTATTGCCCACGGAGGCGGGCCAGATCGCCTTCGCCCCCGGCGACGAGCGCGAGGCGGCCATTCTGCGCGTCCTGGCCCGAACCCGGCCTTACGTGTCGGTCGAGTCGCTGCTGTCGGGACCCGGCCTGCTGGCCACCTATCGCGCCCTCGCCGAACTGGACGGGCGGGACGCGTCGCTGGCCACCCCCGGCGAGGTGAGCGCGGCCGGCATGGCCGGTACCGATCCGACCGCGCATGCCGCGCTGGACGTCTTCTGCGCCGTGCTGGGCGGTTTCGTCGGCGACCTGGCCGTGCTCTACGGCGCGCACGGTGGCGTATTCCTGGCCGGCGGCATCCTTCCCCAGATCAGCGACTTCGTCCTGGCCAGCCGGTTCCGCGAGCGCTTTTTCAACAAGGGCGTCATGCGACCTTTCCTGGAGCGCGTGCCGGTGTGGCTGGTGGAGCACGGTCACCTTGGCGTGCTGGGCGCGGCCACGATGCGCGCGGGCTCGCGGGTGGGCTCACGATGACCGTCGGCAGCAACGGCCGGAAGCCCGCGGCACGGCACCTTGGCCGCCGCCTGGCCCTGGCCGCCGCGCTGGCCTGCACCGGCGGCCTGGTGCACGCCGACGCGCTGCCGCTCATTCCCCTGCCCGCCGACATCCGGCAGACCGAAGGCTCGCTGGCCATCGACGCGCATACCGTCATTGCCTATGCGCCCGGCGATCGTGGCGCCGAAGCCGCCGCGGTCTACCTCGCCGCCGAACTGAAACGCAGCCGCGGCCTGTCGCTGACGCCCATCCCCACGCGGCAGCCACCCCATGGCGCGATCGTGCTGCGTACCGATCCGGCAACCCGCGTGACCCAGGCGGACGGCTACACCCTCGACATTACCGGCGACGGCGCCCGGATCGCCTCGCGCGGCGACGCGGGTCTTTTCTACGGTGCGGTCACCCTGTGGCAGCTGGCGAGCGCGGATGGCCGGCAGGGTGCGACACACGTCCCCGACGTCGCCATCCGTGACTGGCCGCGCTTTGCATGGCGCGGCCTGATGCTCGACGTCGCCCGGCATTTCCACGACGTGGCCGCGGTCAAGCAGGTGCTCGACGCCATGGCCGAGCACAAGCTCAACGTCTTCCACTGGCACCTCAGCGACGACCAGGGCTGGCGCATCCAGATCAGGCGTTACCCCCGCCTTACCGACGTGGGCGCCTGGCGGACGCCGCCGGGCGCGGGCACGTTCGGCGAGCCGGAGCGCTACGGCGGCTTCTACACCCAGGAGCAGATCCGTGACGTGGTGGCTTATGCCGCCGCCCGCCACATTACGGTGGTGCCGGAACTGGACATGCCCGGCCACGCACAGGCCGCGGTGGCCGCCTACCCCGAGCTGGTCGGTGTCACCGGCGAGCACCCCGCGGTTTCCGTGGACTGGGGTGTCAATCCCTACCTCTACAACGTGGACGACAAGAGCTTTACCTTCATCGAGAACGTGCTCGACGAGGTGATGGCGTTGTTCCCGTCCACGTACATCCACCTGGGCGGCGACGAAGCGGTCAAGGACCAGTGGAAACAGTCGCCTGCCGTGCAGGCGAAGATGGCCTCACTGGGCATCAAAGATGAAAACGCGCTGCAAAGCTGGTTCACCGATCGCCTGGGCGATTACCTCGCCAAGCACGGCCGGCGTCTGATCGGCTGGGACGAAATCCTCGAAGGCGGCCTGCCGCGCACGGCATCGGTGATGTCATGGCGCGGTGTCGAGGGTGCGGTGGCCGCAGCGAAGCAGGACCACGACGTGGTGCTCGCGCCCGCCGGCTGGATGTATTTCGACAACCTGCAGAGCGACCGCGCCGACGAACCCAACGGTCGTCTGTCCGTGCTCGACCTCAAGCGCGTCTATGGTTTCGAACCGGTGGATGCGTCGCTGACACCGGAACAGGCCCGGCATGTGCTGGGTACCGAGGCCACCCTCTGGAGCGAGTTCATTCCCTCTACTCGCCACATACAGCATGCACTGTTCCCGCGCCTGGATGCCATGGCGGAAATCGCCTGGTCGCCACGTGACGTGCGCAACTGGGACAGCTTCCTGCAGCGGCTGCCCGCGCAGGTGCGTCGCTATGCGGCACTCGACATCGACGCGTCGGATACCGCGTTCGCGCCGGGCATCCACCTCGACGAACCGGTGTCCGGCATCCTGCGCGCCGGCAAGGCCACGGTGCGGATCGACACCCAGATGACGTTCGGCACGATCCGCTACACGACGGACGGCAGCCTGCCCGATACGCAGGCCAAGGCCTATGCCGCGCCCTTCGACGTGACGCTGCCGACCACCGTGCGCGCCGCGACCTTCGCCCCGGACGGCACGCGGATGGCCGCGGTACGCAGCCGCGTGATAGACCGCGACACGCTGCTGACCCGACGCACCGGCGAGCTGACGAAGTGTGCCGATGGCAGCCTGGGCCTGCGGATGCCGTTGTTGCCCGACCTGGGCGCAATGGATACCGCGGTATTCGACATCGACCTGTTCCATGCCTGCTGGGCCTACCCGGCCGCGCCGCTGGACGGCATCACCGGCATCCGCGTGGACGTGGCCCGGCTGGCCCGCAATTACGGCCTGTCGCACGATCTGTCCAAGGTCGTGTCCTACCCGGCGAAAACCGCCTACGGCGAGCTGGAGATCCACCAGGACACCTGCGCGGGCCCGCTGCTGGCCTCCCTGCCCCTGCCACCGGGAAAATCCCTCGGCGAACGCTTCGTCCTGCAAGGCAAGCTGCCCGCGGTGCGTGGCGACCACGATCTGTGCCTGCGCAGCACCGCACCCATCACCGGCCCGCTTTACGGCCTGGGTTCGGTGAAACTGACCGGGCCGGCGCAGTGAGCGGCCGTCACGCGACGCGGCGTGTCGCAGCCGTCGCGGCCGCGTTGCTGCTGTGGGTGGGCCACGCATCGGCCGTCACCCCGGCGGCGGCACCCGAGCAACGCGCCCGCGACCTGGTCTCGCGCATGAGCCTGGACGAGAAGGTAGCGCAGTTGCAGAGCGCGGCGCCGGCGATACCGCGGCTCGGCATTCCCGCCTACGAGTGGTGGAACGAAGGCCTGCACGGGGCGGCACGCGCGGGTTATGCCACGGTGTTTCCGCAGGCGATCGGCCTGGCCGCCAGCTGGAATCCCGACCTGCTGCAGCAGGTGGGCGAGGCGATAGCGCAGGAAGCGCGCGCACGCTTCGACGCCATCGGCGCGGGCCACGACCACGGCCGCTACGAAGGGCTGACCATCTGGTCGCCGAACATCAACATCTTCCGCGATCCCCGCTGGGGCCGTGGCCAGGAAACCTACGGCGAGGATCCCTACCTCACCGGCCGGCTGGCCGTGGCCTTCGTGCAGGGTATCCAGGGGCCCGACCCGGCGCACCCGCGCGCGATCGCCACGCCGAAGCACTTCGCCGTGCACAGCGGACCGGAGGCCGGTCGGCACGGCTTCGATATCGACGTGTCGCCGCACGATAAGGAAGCGACCTTCCTGCCGGCGTTCCGCGCCGCGATCACGGAAGGCCACGCGGGCTCGGTGATGTGCGGCTACAACGCGCTGCACGGCACACCGGTGTGCGCGGATGCGGGTTTGCTCCAGGACACGTTGCGCACGAGCTGGGGCTTTACCGGCTTCGTCGTCTCCGACTGCGACGCGGTGGACGACATGACCAAGTTCCACTACTACCGCGCGGACAACGCCGGCTCGTCGGCGGCCGCCCTGCGCGCGGGCACCGACCTGGATTGCGGCTTCGCCTATGCGGAGCTTGGCGAGGCGGTGCGCCGCGGCGACGTGGACGTATCCGTGCTGGATACGGCCCTGGTCCGCCTGTTCGCGGCCCGCTACCGGCTCGGCGAACTCGGCGTGTCCGCATCGCCCCGTGCCCGGCCCGCCGAGTCGCCGGCGCATGCGGCGCTTGCGGTGGACGCGGCGGCGCAATCGATGGTGCTGCTCAAGAACGACAACGGCGCGCTGCCCCTGCGCGGCACCCCGCGCATCGCGGTGATCGGACCCAACGCCGACACCGTGGAAACCCTGGAAGCGAACTACCACGCCACGTCGCGCGCACCGGTCACGCCGCTGCAGGGCTTGCGCACGCGTTTCGGTACCGAACGCATTCGTTATGCGCAGGGCTCGCCGGTGGCCGTGGGCGTGCCGGTGCCGGTACCGGAAACCGCGCTGCGCACGCAGGTCGCCCCCGGCGCCGCGACCGGCCTCAGCGGCAGCTATTTCGTCGGCACCGGTTTCCAGGGCAAGCCCCGCGCCACGCGCGTGGATCGCACCATCGACTTCGACTGGGACCACGTGACCCCCGCGGGCCTGCCCAAGGGCACCTATGCGGTGCGCTGGACCGGCGCCCTGCTGCCGCCCGGTCCCGGCGACTACACGCTGGCGGTGCATGTGGATCGCTGCTTCGACTGCGTCGGCCACGATCCGGTGCGCCTGTTCGTCGACGGCAAGCCCGTGGTGCAGGACGACGGTAGCGACACGAGCATGCAGGCCCGCCTGCACTTCGACGACACCCGGCCACACGACATCCGCCTGGAGTACGTGCACAGCGGCAACGACCAGGGCGTCCGCTTGCAGTGGCTGGCGCCCGCCGACGCGCAGCTGGCCGAGGTGGACCGTGCGTTGAGCGACGCCGATGTCGCCGTGGCTTTCGTCGGTTTGTCGCCCGACGTCGAAGGCGAGGAACTGCGGATCGAGGTACCGGGCTTTGCCGGTGGCGATCGTACCGACATCGGCCTGCCCGCCGCGCAACGCGCCCTACTCATGCGTGCCGCAGCCAGCGGCAAGCCGCTGGTCGTGGTACTGATGTCCGGCAGCGCGGTGGCGCTGGACGAGGCGAACGAGCGCGCCGCCGCCATCGTCGCCGCGTGGTACCCCGGCCAGAGCGGCGGCACCGCGGTGGCGCGCCTGCTGGCGGGCGACGACAACCCCGCCGGGCGCCTGCCGGTCACGTTCTACCGTTCCGTGCGCGACCTGCCTCCCTTCACCAGTTACCAGATGAAGGGGCGCACCTATCGCTACTTCGACGGCACGCCGCTGTACCCCTTCGGCCACGGGCTCAGCTACACGCGCTTCGCTTACGCCGAGGCACGCCTGTCGCAGCCGGCGCTGACGGCGGGCGATACCCTCACCGCCAGCGTGGACGTGCGCAACAGCGGCGAGCGCGACGGCGACGAAGTGGTCCAGGCGTACCTCGGTTTTCCCGAAGGCGACAAACTCGCGCCGCACCGCACGCTGGTCGGGCTGCAGCGCGTGCACCTGCGCGCCGGCGAAACGCGCCGGATCACCTTCGTCCTCGATCCCCGCCGGCTCAGCTCCGTGGATGCGGCTGGCCAGCGTGCCGTCGTCCCCGGCAGCTACCGACTCTTCCTCGGCGGCGGCCAGCCGGGCGATGCGCCGGGCCAGTCGCTGGAGTTCACCCTTCAGGGCCGGCAGGCGCTGCCGCGATGACGCGCCTCGTGCCGCGTCTCGCGTTACTGGTGGCCGGCCTGCTCGCGGTGCTGCCCGCGGCCTTCGCCAACCCGCCGCTGACCGTGTCCGGCGCGCATTTCATGCGTGACGGCAAGCCTTACCAGATCATCGCCGGCGACATCCACTTCCAGCGGGTGCCGCGGGCGTACTGGACCGACCGGCTGCGCAAGGCGCGGGCGATGGGCCTGAACACCATCACCACCTACGTGTTCTGGAACGTGGTGGAACCGACGCCCGGCCAGTTCGACTTCAGCGGCAACAACGACGTGGCCGCCTTCGTGAAAGCGGCACAGGCCGAGGGACTCAACGTCATCCTGCGTCCGGGGCCGTACGTGTGCGGCGAGTGGGATGCCGGCGGTTTCCCCGCGTGGCTGTTTGCCGAACCGGGCATGCGCGTACGCACTCGCGACCCGCGTTTCCTCGCCGCCGCCGACCGCTACCTGCAACGCCTGGGCAAGGAACTGGCACCCCTGCTCGCGTCCCGCGGCGGCCCCATCGTCGCCACCGAGCTGGAAAACGAATACGGCTCGTACAGCGACGACAAGGCCTACCTCGGCCAGATCCGCGACATGCTCAAGCGGTCGGGCCTGGCGGACGACCTGCTGCTCACCTACGACGGGCCCGACCTGCTCGCCAATGGCACCCTGCCCGATGTGACGGCGGTGATCGACTTCGCGCCGGGCGAGGCGAAGAAAAGCTTCGAGACGCTGGCGCGCTTCCGGCCGGATGCACCGCGCATGGCCGGCGAATACTGGGCCGGCTGGTTCGATGCGTGGGGCGGCAAGCATGCCGACACCGATACGAAGCAACAGGCCGACGAACTGGCCTGGATGCTCAGCCAGGGCGATTCAGTCAACGTGTACATGGTGCATGGCGGCACCAGTTTCGGCTTCATGAACGGCGCCAATTTCCAGGGCAACCCCTCGGACCACTACACGCCGCAGACCACCAGCTACGACTACGACGCCGCGCTGGATGAAGCGGGACGCCCGACCCCGAAGTACCTGCGCTTTCGCGAGGTGATCGCGAAGGCGACCGGGCAGGCCCTACCCCCGGTGCCGGCGTCGCCGCCCCTGCGCAGCCTTCCCGCCTTCACCCTCGACGAATCCGCATCGCTATGGGACAACCTGCCGGCGCCGCACGCCTCCGAGCAACCCCGGTCGATGGAAGCGTATGGCCAGTCCTACGGCTACATCCTCTACCGCACCACGGTGCATGGTCCGTTCCACGGCACGCTGTACCTGGGCGACGTGCGCGACTATGCGGCGATCTACCTCGATCGCGACGCCCGCGGCACGGTCGACCGACGACTGAAGCAGGTGTCCGTGCCGCTCGATGTCGGCAGCGGCGAGCACACGCTGGACATCCTCGTGGAAAACACCGGCCGCGTGAACTACGGGCCGCACCTGGACGACGGCCGCGCCGGGCTGGTCGACCCGGTAATGCTCGGCAGCGATGTGCTGACCGGCTGGCAGGTGTATCCCCTGCCCATGGACACACCACGCACGCTGCGCGGCTGGACGACCGCCCCGCTCGCGGGCCCGGCGTTCCACCGCGGCCACGTGGCTATCGACACGCCGGCCGACACGTTCCTGGACACGCGGGCGTTCGGCAAGGGCGCCCTGTGGCTCAACGACGTAAACCTGGGCCGGATCTGGTCGATCGGACCCCAGCATGACCTTTACGCGCCCGGCCCCTGGTTCCACCGGGGCCGCAACGACGTGGTGGTGTTCGACCTGGACACGCGCGACAAACCCGTCGTAAGGGGTGTCGATCACCGGCTGTGGTCCGACCCCGCCAAACAACCCTGACTTTTTGCGCCTGTGCTGGAGTGCCTGCCCATGTCGACGTCCGTTCCGTTCCGCCGCCTGAAGACCTGCCTCGCGACGGCGCTGCTGGCGGCCCTGCCGGGCATCGCGCCGGCCGAGTCGTTCACCGACGTCAAGCCGTCGCCGCAGCAGGTGGCCTGGCAGGACCTGGAGTTCGGCGTCATCGTGCACTTCGGCACCAACACCTTCCTCGACCGCGAGTGGGGCGACGGCACCGCGTCGCCCAGCGTGTTCAACCCCGACAAGGTCGATCCCGACCAGTGGGCGCGCGCGGTCAAGGCGGCCGGCGTGCGCTACATGGTGCTGGTGGCGAAACACCATGACGGTTTCGCCCTGTGGCCCACCGACCAGACCGATTATTCGGTGAAGGCCAGCCCGTGGAAGGGCGGCAAGGGCGACCTGGTGCGCATGGCGTCCGACGCGGCGAAGAAGAACGGCCTGGGCTTCGGCATCTATCTATCCCCCTGGGACCGACACGATCCGCGTTACGCCAACGCCGCTGCGTATGACAAGTACTACCTGTCCGAGCTGGAAGAACTGGTGCAGCACTACGGACCGCTCACCGAGTGGTGGCTGGACGGTGCCGGCAGCGCGGGGCATGTCTACGACTTCGCCAAATACGTGGAAACGCTGCGGACCTACCAGACCAACGCGATGATCTTCGCCGATGTCGCCCTGTTCGACTACGGCGACATCCGCTGGGTCGGCAACGAGGACGGCGTGGTGCAGGGCGAAAACTGGAACGTCATCGACCGCCACGGACAGCTTCGCTGGCGGCCCCTGGAAGTGGACACGCCGCTGCACAAGGGCCACTGGTTCTACAGCTCCAGGCCGGACTTCGGCACGTCGCTGAAGACCGTGGACGAGCTGATGGACAACTGGGAAAGCAGCGTCGGCCACGGCGGCCAGCTGATGCTGGGCGTGGCGCCGGACACCCATGGCCTGCTGCCCGAGGCCGACGTGCGCCGGCTGGCCGACTTCGGCAAGGCGCTCAAGGCACGCTACGGCGATGCGGCCAACCTGGTGGCCCAGCATGCGCCCACCGACGCCAACACCGCGGCGGCCCTGGACGACGATCCGTCGACGTTCTGGTCCGCACCGAATGGGTCGGCCAATGCCTCACTGGAAGTGGACCTGGGCCGCGAAGTCACCTTCGATCGCGCCATGACCATGGAATGGCTGGACGGCGGCCAGAACGTGCACGGCTATGCGGTGCAGGTGTGGGATGGCAACGGCTGGAAGACCGTCGCCCAGGCCCAGGCGATCGGTCACATGAAGATCGATCGCTTCGCGCCGGTTACCGCACGGCGCGTCCGCCTGAACATCATTTCCGCCGTGGGCACGGCGCGTATCCGCGAGTTCAAGCTGTTCGCGGTCAACGCACCGCGTTAGGCAGCTCGTCCCAGATCTTCGGGTCTTCCGAACCCAGCACCCAGGCGCAGAAGCCTTCCAGCCCGTATTGCTTGACCACGTCGTAGCGGTCGCGGAAGGCGCGGGCATCGGGCAGGAACACCCACTCGCGCATCTGGTCGCGGTAGAAGTAGAACCACGACTCGTGCTCCACCGGGTCCCACTGCATGGTGACGCCGAACTGCTTCGCCAGCGGGAACGATTCGTCGGCATCGATATAGGTGCCGGAGATGTTCGAGTTTTCCTTGCCGTCCGCGCCCACCGGGTTGCCGGTGAACCAACGGTAGCCGTACAGGCCGATGCCCAGCGACAGCTTGTCCTTGGGCACGATCTTGATCGCGTACTGCAGCTGTTCCATCACCCAGGGCATGCCCGCCACCGGGCCCGGTGTGGTCCAGCGCGTGTGCTGGTCGTAGGTCATCAGGCAGACCAGGTCGAGCACCTTGGACAGCTCCTTCAGATCGTACGCGCCGCGCCAGTATTCCCACATCCACTTGCCGAAGGCGCCCTGCCCCGCATACCCCGGTGCATTGGGGACCACGGCCATGCTCAGCTTCAGCCCGTTCTTGTGCAGCGCCTCGTAGGTCTGGCGCGTGATCAGGGTGAGCGCGTCGCGATCGGTCCAGGCGATGTTCTCGAAGTCGAACTGGTAGCCGACGAAGCCGTGCAGCTTCGCCTGTTCGATCATGCTGGCGATCATCGCCTTCTTCGCGGTTTCGTTGGTGAGCAGCGCGTGGAACTTGGCGCGGTCGCCCGCAGCCGACACGATGGGCATCACCGGCAGCTTGTGTGCCTGGGCGATCTTCAACACGTAGTCGTCGGGACCACCGGAGACCAGGCCGTTTTCGTCCACGCCGTACCAGGTGGGCACCAGCAGGTCGATCTTGTCCACGTGCGCCTCGAACGAGGCCACCGATTTCTGCGTGCCCATCAGGTAGAACAGCGCCACGGGCGCCTTGGCGAACGCGGCCAGCGGCAGCCAGAACAGGCCGGCGACGATGAGGAGTTTCCAGCGATTCATGGGGAGGCCTTGGGGGTGGTCGGCGTGGCCAGCGTGATGCGGTACACGTAGGCGTCGCTGCCGACGGGATGGGAGGGAACCCGCAGGTGAAGCCCGGTGCCGTCCTGGGTGAAGGGCACGTTGCTACCGTCCGCCAGCAACTCGACCTTCGACACGGCGTCGGTCGGCTTGATCGCGTGCACGGTGGCCTTACCGGCGGCCGGCCAGCCCAGCTCGATCGCGTAGAGCTTGCCGTTGCCGGTGGTGAAGCGGAAATCGTCCGCGGTGAACGGCTTGGTCTTGGTGTCCTGGAACGTGCCGCCGATGACCTCGGTGGGGCCTTCGCCGTACACCCGCCACGGCTTGCTGCCGTAGATGGCCTCGCCGTTGACCTTCAGCCACGCACCGATGCCGCGCAACGTATCCTGCGCGCCCTGCGGGATCGTGCCGTCCGCGCGCGGACCGATGTTGAGCATCAGGTTGCCGTTCTTGGAGACCACGTCCGCCAGCAGGTGGATGATGACCGTGGGCGACTTGTAGGTGTCGTGGTCGATGTAACCCCACGAGGCCTCGCTGACCGACGTGTCGGTCTGCCAGTGCGTGGCGTGGATGCCGGTGAGCTGCCCGCGCTCGATATCCAGCGTGCCGGCGCCCTCGGGGAAGTCGCCCAGCTTGTAGTTGACCACCACGCCGTCGCGTTTCGCGCCCTGGTTGTAGTAGTACGACAACAGGGTGGGCAGCGTGTTGCGGAAGGTCGGGTGACCGATCCACCAGTCGAAGTAGATGATGTCCGGATGGTAATCGTCGATCAGCTCCGCCGTGCGGGCCAGCCAGTCGTCCAGCCAGGCCTGCGAGACGAAGGTCCAGTCGTCGGCCAGGTTCTGGTCGTCCTTGCTGAGGTGGTCCACCGCCGGCCCGTAGAGCCCGGCGTTGGCCGGATCGTTCACGTCGGAAGCGAAGTGGCGACCGCCGTCGAAGAACCAGTCGTGCTCGGCCCGGTGGGACGACACGCCGAAGCGCATGCCCTGTGAGCGGATCGCCTTGGCCAGCAGGCCGATGACGTCGCGTTTCGGGCCCTTCTGCACCGCCGTCCACTCGGACAGCTTCGAGTCGTACATGGCGAAGCCGTCGTGGTGCTCGGCCACGGGCACCACGTAGCGCGCCCCCGCCTCACGGAACAGCGCCGCCCAGGCGTCCGGATCGAACCGCTCCGCCTTGAACATCGGCACGAAATCCTTGTAGCCGAAACGCGACTGCGGGCCATAGGTGGCCACGTGGTGCGCGAATTCCTTGGTGCCCTGCTGGTACATGTTGCGCGAATACCACTCGCTGCCGAAGGCCGGCACCGAGTAGACGCCCCAATGGATGAAGATGCCGAACTTGGCGTCGTCGTACCAGGCGGGCGAGCGGTAGCCCTTCAACGAAGCCCAGTCGGGCCGGAACGGACCCTTGGCGACGTCGGCACCGACATGATCGAGGATGGCCTTGCGCGCCGGGGCGAACCGGGCGGTGGCCTGCTGCCAGCGCAGGTCCTGGACCTGCGGCGACACGGTGCCGGCGGTGGGCGCCGTCGCTTCGCCCGCATGGGCGGCACCGAACGCCAGCGCCGCCGCGATGAGGGGGACCAGGGATCGTCGCACCATCGAAAGAACTCCTCGTTCCGTAAAAAAACCCGGCGGCGCCGCAGGGAGACGATCGCCGCCGGTAGCGCGCTAAAGCTTGAAGTTCAGGGTCATCGAATACGTACGGCCGCTCTTGTACTCACCGATCGGAGCGTACTTGATGTCGGCGTACTGGTAGTACGTCGAATCCAGCAGGTTGGTCGCGCTCAGCGTCACGCCCATCCATTCGTTGACCTGGTAGGACGCGCTCAGGTCCAGTTCCTTGTACGCATCGGCGAACACGTTGGAATTCAGGCGACCCACCTGGGTGAAGTACGGGGAACGGCGGCTGTAGTTGATGCGCGCCGACCACGGACCGTGCTCGTAGTAAGGGATGATGTTGACCGTGTTCTTGGACAGGTACGGCAGGTTGAGCTTGCCGCCATCGGCCTGGGTCTGCGTGGTGGCCTTGCTGTACGTGTAGTTGGTCTGGATGCCGAAGCCGTAGCCCAGGTCCTGCTGGTAGATCAGCGACAGGCCCGAGACCTTGGCGTTGGACGCGTTGACCGGGGAGGTCACCTGGTACAGGTTGGTCTGACCCGTGGTCGGATCGGTCAGCGAGCGCTCGCTGGTGGTCGTCACGATGTAGCTGTCGATCTTGCGCACGAAGCCTTCGACCGAGAGCAGGCTGGCCGGGGCGAAATACCACTCCGCCGACACGTCGAAGTTGGTCGACTGGTAGGGCTTCAGGTCCGGGTTGCCGGCGCTGGCGGTGAAGTTGCCGGTGGATGCGCCGTTGAGCGACGTGGCACCGGCGAGGTCACCGTAACGCGGGCGGGCGATCACCTTGGCGATCGACGCACGCAGCACCTTGTCCTCATCCAGGTCGTAGGCGACGTTGAGCGACGGCAGCGGCTTGTAGTAGTGCGTGGTGTTCGACACGGCGCTGTACGTGCCGCCGTTGTTGTTCACGTAGTAGTTGGAGGTGTCCTTGGTATCGACATAACGCACGCCGACGTTGCCGCGCCACTTGCCGGATTCGAAGTCCAGCTGCAGGTAGGCGTCCTTGGTGATCTCCGCCACGCCGAAGATCGACGGGTAGTTGATGGTGTACGGGCCCTGCGGCTGCGACTTCAGGTAGTTGACCACGCTGCTCTGGCTGGCCGTGGCCCAGTCGGTCATGTTGCCACTGGCGTGCAGTCCGTCGTACAGGCCGCTGGGGGTGGAACCCGGATCGAAGTCGGTCAACGACACCGGATCGGTGGTGTTGATGCGGTTGCCGCGCGACTGCGTGCCGTTGAAATGGTTGGTGTACTTCACGCCCATTTCGATCTGGTTGATCGGGCCCCACGACAGGTCGCGAAGCGCGTCGAACTGCGCGTAACGCTCGCGGTCGGTGGTCTGCTCGTAGTAGATGCCACCGGCCTGGTTCTGGCCCGGCAGGGTCGGATCGCCCGGGGGCGAGTTGGCCGGCGAACCCGGCAGGCCCCAGTTGGCGGCGGAGCCGTTGTCGTAGTTGGTGCTGGTGTTGCGGCCGTCGTAGCCGAAGTTGTAACCGCCGTTCTTCAGCAGGTACTTCATCAGGTACTCGGGATCCTTGCCGCCGCTGGCGCTGGTGTAGCCCACCTGGCTGGTGAACTGCCACTCGTCGCCGGTGAAATCGTGGCGCAGGTTGATGCTCTTGGTCGAGACTTCCGTCTGGCGGTAGTTGGCATCCAGCTCGGCGTAAGGCTGTGGCACCTTGGCGGCGGCGTTGGGCGTCACCACGCCGTTGGTGATGTAGCCGTTGCTGTTGGTGATGCTGGTCAGCTTGTCAAGGTCGCTACAACCCGGGCACACATAGCGCGCCTCGCTGAAGTTGTTGTATTTACCCTTGACGTACAGGCCGGTCAGGTTGAATTCGTTGTGATCGTCCGGGCGCCACTGCAACGTGGACTGCAGGCCGTTGCGCTCACGGGTCTGCTGGAAGTAGTCGCTGTTGATGCCCACCGGGATCTTGGAATTGGCGTAGTTCGGGTCGCCGGTCACCGTGGGGTTGCTGGTGATCTTGTCGCCCGTGGTGTAGCCGAAGAATTCGATACCGGCGCGCGACAGGTTTTCCTTGTCGTGCGTGACGCTGGTCAGGAAGCCGAGCGTGCTGTCGTCGTTCTTCCAGCTCCACAGCGCCGAGGCGCGCGGGTTGCCCTGCGCGGAGCGGTCGTTGTAGTTGTAGCCGAGCGAGCCGCGCAGCGTGTTGGCCGGCAGGTCCAGCGGCTTGCGCGTCTGGATGATGACCGTGCCGCCGATGCTGCCTTCGTCGATGTGCGCTTCGGGCGACTTGTACACCTGCATGTTGCCGATGATCTCGGGCGACAGCAGCGAGTAGTTGAACGTGCGGCCGCTGGTGTCGGTCGGGTTGCCGCCCCAGTCGCCCGAGGCGATGGTCTGGCCGTTCAGCAGCACGCGGTTGAGCGCGGCGTCCGTGCCGTTGACGCTGATCTTCTCGCCTTCGCCGAACTGGCGATCCACCGTGATGCCCGGCAGGTGCGACAGCGACTCGGCCGCGTTGGTGTCCGGGAACTTGCCGATGTCGGTCGCGCTGATCGCATCCACCACGGCGTTGGCGTTGCGCTTGATGTCGATCGCCTTCTCCAGGCTGCCGCGGTAACCGGTGACGGTCACGGCCTGCAGCGTCGCAGCCTGCTGTTCAGCGGCGCGTTCCTGGGCGGTCTTGGCTGCGTCCGGCTTGTTCGGGTCCGCGGGCGCGCTGGCGGGCGCGGCGGGAGGTGTCGTGGTGTCCTGGGCGTGCGCGGCGGCAGCGAATGCACAAAGGATGCTGGCGCACAGCAGGGTCTTGTTGATGGTCATGCGGATGTTCTCCCCCAAACTCTTCTTATTCCGGATGCTGGCGATCCGCCCGGCAGGCAGTGCGCTTCGTCCGTACGGAACCGCAACCGTCGGCGACGGCGCGGGCTAACAGCCCATGTATTCGTGGCACCCGTCATCGACCCCGCGCCGACAACGTTGTCATCCGTGGTGTGTTGCTACCCACCGTCCGTTTACTGGCGAACGCAGTATTCAGATATGTTTCGCACGATTCAAGTTGCGCTGCAACAAAAATTTCATCGCGCCGTCACCTGTACACAGGTTCACCTATAAACGTAGTATTTATACCTGTGCAGGCGATACCGTCTGCCGTGTGTTTCCCTGGAGCCCCCATGCCGCTGCCGTCCGCGAGCCCGACCGCCACTGTGCCGCCCGCCCGTTGCGCCACGCTTTCGTCGCTGGCCTTCGGTGGCGCGCCGGTGGGCAACCTCTACACCGAGGTGGACGAGGCGGAGGCGCTGCGAACCCTTCGCAAGGCGTGGGAGGGTGGCATCCGCCACTTCGACACCGCGCCCTATTACGGTTTCGGCCTCAGCGAAAACCGTATCGGCGAGGCGCTGGCCGACCTGCCGCGTGACAGCTACGGGCTGTCCACCAAGGTGGGCCGACTGGTCGAGGATGCTTCCGGTCGCCACGGCGACCAGGACGGCTTTGCCGTGGACGGTCGTGTCGCCCGTTTCGACTACAGCCGCGACGGCGTGCGTCGCAGCTTCGAGGCAAGCCTGCGTCGCCTGCGCACCGATCGCATCGATATCCTGTTCCTGCACGACATCGGCGCGCTGACGCATGGCCCGCGGCATGCCGAGGTACTGGCACAGGCCCTGGACGAAGCGCTGCCGGAGATGGCGCGCCTGCGCGACGAAGGCGCGGTCGGCGCCATCGGTATCGGCGTCAACGAGGAAGCTGTCTGCCTCGATGTCATGGCCCGCTTCCGGCTCGACGCGATCATGCTGGCCGGTCGTTACACGCTGTTCGAACAGGCCGCTAGCACGCGCGTGATGGCGAAGGCCCAGGCCGACGATGTGGCCATCCTGGTGGCCGGTCCCTACAACTCCGGCCTGCTCGGCAACGCCGACCATCCCGGCGCCACCTACGATTACGCGCCAGCGTCGCCCGCCGTACGCGAGCGCGCGCAGCGTTTCTACGACGTGTGCCGGCGCACGGGCGCGGACGTCGGTGCAGCCGCCCTGCACTTCCCGCTGGCCCATCCCGCGGTGGCCAGCGTGGTCTGCGGCCTGCGTTCGGTGGCGGAAGTGGACACCGCGCTGCGGCGTCGCGCCACCGACGTGCCTGCTGCGACATGGCAGGCACTGATCGACGAAGGCCTGCTCGCCCCCGGGGTGCCCACGCCATGATCGTCGACGCACATCGCCATTACTGGGATCCGTCGCGCCTGCACTACGGCTGGCTGGCCAATGCACCGCCCTCGCTGCAAGCGACCTTCCTTCCCGAGGATGCCGGTGCGCCGACGGATGCCTGCTTCCTCGTCCAGGCTGCACCGGACGAACGCGAGACGCGCTTCCTGTTCGAACTGGCCCGCGCACGGCCCGAGGTGTTGGGCGTGATCGGCTGGATCGACATGGAAGCGGCCGATGTCGGTGCGCGCCTGGACTGGCTGCTCGCGGACGGTCAGGGCCTGCTCTGCGGCATCCGTCCGATGGTGCAGGATATTCCCGATGTCACCTGGCTGGCCTCGCAAGGGCTCGACCGGGCGTTCGATCACCTGCGCGACCGCGATCTGGTCTTCGAGGCCCTGGTCGACGGTCGCCACCTGCGCACGCTGTCGACGCGACTGGCCCGGCACCCGGGCCTGCGCACGGTGATCGACCATGCGGCCAAACCGGACATCACCGGCGGTGGCTTTGCCGAATGGGCCGGCGCCATCGCACGACTGGCGCAGATGCCGGATGTGTACTGCAAGTTCTCCGGCCTGCTCGACCGCACCGGTGCCGTCGCGGACCCGCGCGCGCTGGAACCCTACGTCGGCCACCTGTTCGAGACCTTCGGCGCCTCACGCCTCATCTGGGGCAGCGACTGGCCGGTGGTCACCACGCACGCTACCTACGACGCCTGGAAAACCGTGGCCCGCGCCTGCGTGCTGCGTCATGCCCCCCATGCCGAGTCGGCCGTCTTCGGCGACAACGCCATCGCTCTCTACTCCGCCGCATCGAGGTCTTCCCCATGACATCGTCCGCCCGTTCCGGCCGCCTGGCCGGCAAGCACGCCCTGATCACCGCTGCCGGCGCCGGCATCGGCCGCGCTACCGCACTGGCCTTCGCCGCCGAAGGCGCCACCGTGCTGGCCACGGATATCGACGAGCATGGACTGGCCGGACTGGCCGCTGCGCTCGACGAGCACCTCGCCGCCACGCCGTCGGCCGTGCGCGGTGCCTTGCGCACGCAGCGCCTCGACGTGACCGACGCGGCGGCGATTGCAGCGCTCGTCGCCGACGCGGGCCCGCTGGACATCCTCTTCAACTGCGCCGGCTACGTGCATGCGGGCACCCTGCTGGACACGGACATCGACGCGTGGCGCCGTTCGTTCGCGATCAACGTCGACAGCATGTTCCACACGTGCCGAGCGGTGCTTCCGGGCATGCTGGAACGCGGTGCGGGCAGCATCCTCAACATGGCGTCCGTGGCCTCCAGCATCAAAGGCGTCCCCAACCGCTTCGCGTATGGCACCAGCAAGGCCGCGGTCATCGGCCTCACGCGCTCCATCGCCGCGGATTATGTCGCCCGTGGCATCCGTTGCAACGCGATCTGCCCCGGCACGGTGAAAACGCCCTCGCTGGGCGACCGCGTGCGCGCGCTGGGCGGCGACGAGGACGCCGCATGGCGTGGCTTCACCGAGCGGCAGCCGATGGGCCGCCTGGGCGATCCGCAGGAGATCGCCGCGCTGGCCCTCTACCTGGCCTCCGACGAATCGTCGTTCACCACCGGCACCGTCCACGTCGTGGACGGTGGCATGTCGAACTGAAGGAACACGCATGAAACTCGTACGTTATGGACAACCGGGGCAAGAGAAGCCCGGCATGATCGATGTCGACGGCCAGCTGCGCGACCTGTCCGGCATCGTCGACGACCTGTCCGGCGCGACGCTGGGCAACGCCTCCTTCGCGCGCCTTGCCGCCCTCGATCCCGCATCCCTGCCCCTCGTCGCGGGCCAGCCGCGTTTCGGTACGCCCGTGGCGGGGATCGGCAAGATGATCTGCGTGGGCATGAACTACGCGGACCACGCCGCCGAGACCGGTGCGCCGGTGCCGGAGCAGCCGGTGCTGTTCATGAAGGCCACCACCGCCATCGGCGGGGCAAACGACACCGTGGTGATCCCGCGCGACTCGGTCAAGACCGACTGGGAAGTGGAGCTGGGCGTCATCATCGGCGAGGTCGCGCGCGACGTGTCGCTCGACGATGCGATGAGCCATGTCGCCGGCTATGCCGTCATCAACGATCTGTCCGAGCGCGAGTTCCAGCTGGAACACGGCGGCCAGTGGGTCAAGGGCAAGAGCTGTGACACCTTCGGCCCGATCGGCCCCTGGCTGGTCACTCGCGACGAGGTGGCCGATCCGCAGAACCTCTCGCTGTGGCTCGAGGTCAACGGTCATCGCTACCAGAACGGCAACACGCGCACGATGGTCTACGGCGTGGCCTACCTGGTCAGCTACATCAGCCGCTACATGACGCTGATGCCGGGCGATGTGATCAGCACCGGCACGCCGGCGGGCGTCGGCCTGGGTCTGAAGCCGCCCACCTACCTCAAGCCCGGCGACGTCATCGAACTGGGCATCGAAGGGCTGGGGCGCCAGCGCCAGGATGTGGTGGCGCATCCGGGAGACCGCCGCGCATGGTGAACATCACGGCGCTGGACACGTACGACGTCCGCTTTCCTACCTCGCTGGACCACGACGGTTCCGATGCGATGAACCCCGACCCCGACTACTCGGCGGCCTATGTGGTCATCCGCACCGACAGCCCCGATGGCCTGGCGGGCTACGGGCTGGTGTTCACCATCGGCCGCGGCAACGACGTGCAGACGGCGGCGCTGGCGGCGCTCGAACCGATGGTGGTGGGACGCCCACTGGACAGCGTGATCGATCACCTGGGCGACTTCGCGCGCGAGCTCAACGGCGATTCGCAGCTGCGCTGGCTGGGCCCCGAGAAAGGCGTGATGCACATGGCCATCGGCGCGGTGATCAACGCCGCCTGGGACCTAGCCTCGCGACGTGCGGGCAAGCCGCTGTGGCGCTTCATCGCCGACATGAGCCCCGAGCAGATCCTGGCGCAGATCGACTTCCGTTATCTCACCGATGCGATGACGCCCGAGCAGGCGCTGGCGATCCTGCGCGAGGCCGAGCCGCACAAGCAGGCACGCATCGCGCAGTTGGAAGCCGAAGGCTATCCCGCCTACACCACCTCGCCCGGCTGGCTCGGCTACAGCGACGCCAAGATGCAGCGCCTGGCACGCCAGGCGGTGGCCGACGGTTTCCGCACGATCAAGCTGAAAGTGGGCCTGCACCTCGAAGACGATATCCGCCGTTGCCGGCTCGCCCGCGAGACGGTCGGCCCCGACATCGCCATCGCCGTGGACGCCAACCAGCGCTGGGACGTGGGCACCGCCATCGACTGGCTGAAGCCGCTGGAAAGCGTGGGCCTGGCCTGGGTGGAAGAACCCACCAGCCCCGACGACGTGCTCGGCCACGCGGCCATCCGCCGTGCCGTGGCACCCACGCCGATCTCCACCGGCGAGCACGGCCAGAACCGCGTGCTGTTCAAGCAGCTGCTGCAGGCCGAGGCCGTCGACCTGATCCAGATAGACGCCGCGCGCGTGGGCGGGGTCAACGACAACCTCGCGATCCTGCTGCTGGCGGCGCACTTCGGCGTGCGTGTCTTCCCGCATGCCGGCGGCGTGGGCCTGTGCGAACTGGTGCAGCACCTGGCCATGGCGGATTTCGTGGCCATCACCGGCAAGAAGGAAGATCGCGCCATCGAGTTCGTCGACCACCTGCACGAGCACTTCGTCGATCCGGTGCGCATCGAACAGGGCCGCTACCGTGCGCCGTCCGCGCCAGGGTTTTCCGCGCAGATGCACACGAGCTCGGTGCGCGACCACCTGTTTCCCGATGGGATCGTGTGGCGTAGCCTGCCGCTCGTCGCGGGCGCCTGACAACACGCCGACGCCCGGCCGGCACCGCCGTGGCGTCGGCCTCCGTCGCGATCGCCGGAAGACGGCTTTCAGCTAGCCGCGCAGGCCGCCAGGTCGAAGATCCGCTGCATAGGCACCCATTTCTGCCCCGCAGCGGCCCACGGTAGCGGCTGCTGGAACGTCGACATCAGCGCTTCCCACGCTTGCACGCGCTCGCTGGCGGCATCGGCCGCGGCCTTCGCCGCGCCGTCGAAATCCGGCCCGACACGCATTAGCATCACCAGCCGGTTGCCCGTGCGGAAGATCTGCATGTCTTGGATGCCGGCCGTGCGGATGGACGCCACCACTTCGGGCCAGATGAATTCGGCCCGGTGCCAGCGCTCGTATTCGGCGATCGACGCGGGATCGTCGTGCAGGTCCAGCGCGAGGCATTGCCAGTTCATGCGACCACGCCCCTGGCCGCCGTGCGCCGCCAGGCGAACAGGAAGATGGCGACGAAGCACAGCATCGGCACCAGCATGGCGTGGGCGATGCCCAGGCGATCCGACGTGGCACCCATGACGGCCGTGACCACGGCACCGCCGACGATGGCCATGACCAGCAACGAGGCGCCGAACTTGCGTTCCGTGTCGCCACGGCCCTCCACGCCCAGCGCGAAGATGGTCGGGTACATGATCGACATGAAGAAACTGGAAGCCACCAGCGCGTAGATGCCGACGTGGCCGGGGACGAACGTGGCCACCGCCGCCAGCACCACGTTGATCAGCGCGAACGTGCGCAACACATGGGCCGGGCGCAGGTATTTCATGATGGCCGCACCGGCAAAGCGTCCCGCCATGAAGCACAGCAGCGCGGCGGTGATGTAGTTGGCCGCTGCCTTGTCCACGGTGCCCGGCATGGTGGCCTGGGCATAGCGGATCATGTAGCTGAAGACGGCCACCTGGGCACCGACATAGAAGAACTGGGCGAACACGGCCGACATGAAGCGACCGTCACGCAGCAGGCGACCGAGCACGCCGCGATCCACCGGTCCTGCCGACTCCGATGCGTCGACCGAGGTACGCGGGAAACGGGTGATGGCGATGAGCGCGGCCCAGACGACGACACCCAGCCCGATGACCAGGTAGGGCATCTGCACGGCCGCCGCTTCGCTCTTCATGTAGGCCAGGTGCGCCGCGGCATCCATGGCGGCCAGCTGCTCGGGCGAGCGTTCCACGCCGCTGAAGATGAAGTGCTGCCCGATCAGCACACCGGTGATCGAGCCCAGCGGATTGAACGCCTGCGCGAGGTTGAGCCGGGAGGCGGCCGACTCGCGTGGGCCCAGCAGCGTCACGTAGGGATTGGCGGAGGTTTCCAGGAAGGCCAGCCCGGCGGCGATCACGAACAGGCCGACGAGGAAGGTGCCGTAGGTGGCCGTGGCCGCGGCGGGCCAGAACAGCAAGGCGCCGGCGCCGTACAGCAGCAAGCCGAACACCACGGCCGGTTTATAGCCGAAGCGCCGCATGAACATGCCGGCCGGCAGCGCCACGAGGAAATAGCCGAGATAGAAGGCGCTCTGCACCAGGCCGGCATCGAAGTCGGACAGCGTGAACGCCTTCTTGAACTGGGCCACCAGCACGTCGTTGAGGTTGTTGGCCACGCCCCAGAGAAAGAACAGGCTGACGATCAGCACGAGCGGGAACAGCGGGGCTCGCGCCAGGGCGCGCGTCGGGGTCGCCGTGATCGGCGTGTGCTGCTGCATGCGATGTCTCCGCTGACATGGCCCGGGACGCGGGATGTGCAAATATGAACTTATTATTCACCAGCATAACAAGCTGCGCTGCAGCATGGGCATGTCGGTAGCGATGTATATACACGCCCGCAGCCAGCCACACGCTAGACTTGCCATGCACCGTTTCTGCCCATGCCACGGAATGCCATGCCCCCTGCCGATTCGCCGAAGTATCGCGCCCCTGCCCTGGACAAGGGCCTCGACATCCTCGAACTGCTTGCCCGGGCCACCCAGCCCTTATCCATCGCCGAGATCTCCGAAGGCGTGGGACGCTCGCGCGGCGAGATCTTCCGCATGCTCCAGGTGCTCGAGGAACGCGACTATATCGCCCGACCCGACGGCGAGGGAGCCTACTCGCTCACGCCGCGCCTGTTCCGGCTGGGCATGGAACAACCGCCGGTCAGGAACCTGATCGAAACCGCGATGCCGGTGATGCACCGGCTGGCCGACGGCATCGACCAGTCGTGCCATCTCGTGGTGCCCTCGCAAGAGCAGATCGTGGTGATCGCGCGGGTCGATCCCCCCGGCGAGACCGGACTGGTGGTACGCGTGGGCCATCGTCGCCCCATGTCGCATTCCGCATCGGGCTATGTGCTGCTGGCCTGGCAGACCGACGACACCCGCGAGCGCTGGCTGCGTACCATGGCCGCGCACGATCCGGCGCTGGACCGTGCGCGTGTGGACGCGACGGTGGCGAAGGTACGCGCCGCGGGCCTGGCCCGCATCGCCAGCGAAGTGGTGGATGGTGTCACCGATCTCTCGGCACCGATCATCGAAGGCAACCATGCGGTATGCGCCCTCACGGTGCCTTTCATCGAGCGGCGCGGTGCAAGGATCGACATCACGGCCACCGCCCGCCTGCTGGCGGACGCCGCGGCCGAGGTCTCACGCGAGCTGTCGCACGGCGTGCCGGGGATCTAGCCGCCGCGCGGCGGGTAGATCAGCATCGCGTCGCCGTAGGAGAAGAAACGGTAGCGTTGCAGCACGGCGTAACGGTAGGCATCCAGGATGGTTTCCTTCCCCGCCAGCGCCGAGACCAGCATCAGCAGCGTCGATTGCGGCAGGTGGAAATTGGTGATCAGCGCATCGACGCTGGTGATGGTGTAGCCGGGGAAGATGAAGATCTGCGTCTCGCCGGCAAACGGACGCAGCACGCCCTCCACCGTGGCGCTTTCCAGCGCCCGCACCACCGTGGTGCCCACCGCGATCACCCGACCACCCGCCGCCCGCGTGGCGCGGATCTTCTCCACCAGCGCAGCTCCTACGTTCAGCCATTCGCGGTGCATGACATGGTCACGCACATCCTCCGCACGCATGGGCTGGAACGTGCCGGCACCCACGTGCAGGGTGACGTAGCCCATGTCCACGCCGGCGTCGCGCAGGCGCTGCAGCAGGTGCTCGTCGAAGTGCAGGCCGGCGGTGGGCGCGGCGACGGCACCCGGCTCCCGCGCGAACACGGTCTGGTAGCGCTCCATATCGGACTGATCGGCGCTGCGCTCGATGTACGGCGGCAACGGCATCTCGCCCAGGCGCGACAGCAGCCGCTCCAGGGGCTCGCCCGACTCGAAGCGCAGCAGGAAGAACTCGCCGTCGCGTCCCAGCACGGTGACCATGCTGCCGTCGGCCAGCTCGATACGGCCGCCCTCCTTCGGCTTCTTGCTGACGCCGAGCTGGGCCCGCGCCTCGTGCGCACCGGTGACCCGCTCGATCAGGATCTCCACCGCGCCGCCCGACTCCTTGCGGCCGTGCAGGCGGGCCGGCAGCACGCGGGTATCGTTGAACACCAGCAGGTCGCCCGGGCGAACCATCTCGGGCAGTTCGTCGAACTTACGATCCTTCTTGGTATGCGCGGCCACGTCGACCACCAGCAGACGGCTGCCGGAGCGCCGCGCGAGCGGCGCCTGGGCGATCAGGTCGGGCGGAAGGTCGAAGTCGAAATCGGATTTCTTCACGGCGGGTACGGCATCGGGAGCGGGTGGGGATTATCCCCCATCCCGCTCCCGGCCGTTCAGGCCACCGTCCGGCGACGGCGCCGGCGGACGATCAGGGCACCGATAGCCGCCACCAGCGCGACGAGCACGACGATCTCGATCACCAGGTGCTTGTGCACGAACTGCTTGACCGCCCTCACCTGCTGCGCACGCTTGAGTTCACGCGCCCGATCGAAGTTCGGCGGCTCGCAGTTCATGCCGAAGTTGTCGGCCCACGCGACATGCGGCCCCTGCTTCACGTAGCGCTCGTAATAGATGCGGGCACGGCGCGACCGTTCGTTGAGCGGTTTATCCGCTTCGCCATCGGCGGCCTCGTCGTAATCGGGCGGACCCTCGCGCATCCAGCGGGTGGCCATGCACAGCGTGGCCGCGAACGCCTGCGAGCGCGGCGGCAACAGGTCCGCCGCTGCCGCGGCGTGGTCGGCTGCCACGTAGCGATAGTGGAAGCGGCGATCGGGCTGTGCGTTGCTGTCGGCAAAACGTTGCCGCTCGCCGGCGGTCACCAGGTCACCCTTGAGCGTCGCGACCGACTGGCCGCTCCCGCCCTGGAACACGCCGCCGTTGTCCGCGAAATCCGGGGCCTGTTCGAAGCCGAGGATTTCCATGCCGTGGTCGCGCGCGAGTGTCGCCGCGGCGAAGCGGGCTTCGGCCTTGCCGATATCCGTCCAGCGGTGGTCGCCGTCGTGCACGTCGTCGGCATAGGCCTTGGCCGTGGCACGCAGGTCCACCTCGGCATAGCGCTTGTCCACGCCCGCCGGGAAATAGGCCAGCGCGTCGTCGAAGCGCCCGGCGCGCATGAGCCGGCGCGCCAGCATCCAGCGCAGGCGGTCGCCGAACAGCAGCGAGGCCGCCGTCACGTCCTTGTCGTCGGCCTTGGGAGCCGCCGATGCCCTGGGTACGTTGGCGTCCACGAACGTCTTCAGTTCATCGACGGTGAGCACGCGCTCGCCGATGTACATCGTGTCGTTGCCGTAGCCCGCGCCTGCGCTCTCGCCATCCTCGTCGACGACATTGCCGTCGCCGCCGACCGCATTGGACGCTTCGAACATGCGCGTCATGGCTTCCACGTAGTCGCCACGGGACAGCGCGAGCACGCCGCGCTCACCCATCAGTTGATGGACGCTGCCGGGCTCCAGCGAGGCCTTCGGATCGTCCGCGCGCGGGAACGCCTTGGCCGCCTCCGCATAGGCCTGGGCTGCCGCGTTGCGATCGCCTCGGCGCAGGGCCAGCTTGGCGCGCACCCAGCTGGCCAGCGGACCGTCCGCATGCGCCAGCAACGCCTGTGCGGCGTCGTAGCGGCCCAGCTCGTAGGTGAGCGAGGCCAGGCGATCGGCCACGGCCACCTTGTCCGGACCGGCCTTGTCGATCGCATCGAGCAAGGCGCCGAGCACGGGATCGGGCTTGCCGTCGGTGGACTGCGGGGCCACCCTGGCCAGCGCGTAAGTGACCAGCAGCCGCTGCGACACCGGACCTTCCACCAGCGCCTGCGCCTGCTCGGGCACGGCCAGCACCGCGCCGGCGATCGCCGCCAGCGATTCCACCGCGCCGCGTGATCCGTGCCCGGCCTGGGCCGCATACAGCGCGATGGCGTGCTTGAGGTCATTGGGCGCCAGTTGCGCCACGCATTCCTCGCCCTTGACCATGTCGACCCAGAGGCAGGCGGTGTCGCCGGCATACAGGCTCAGGCGCGCTTCTTCGCCGAAACTGGCCACGGCAAGGCCCTGGGCATCGGATGCGCCTGCGAGGACGCGGGCCCGGGTGTCCTGAAACGCTTTCGCCGCCGCGGCGCGCTCCGTCGCGAAAGCGGGTGTGCCGGTGGCTCCGGCCGCACGCAGCGCGTGCACCTCGCCCAGCATGTACGCCGCCCACGCGCCGCGCGCCTTCGATGATTCAGGGGGCAACGCCGTCACCGCCTCGAACTGCGCCTGCGCGCTGGCCAGGGCCGCCGCGTCGAAGGTCGCACACGGCGGCTTGCCGCTCGGCTGGCCGTATTCGTTTTCCGGTGCGGCGGGGCACGCCGCCGTCGCACGGTTCCACTCGACCGCGCCCGCTACGTAATGGCGTACGTCGTCCGGCAGGTCCTTGCCAGCATCGAGTGCCTCGGCCGCACCGGCCGACGCCATGATCGCCTTGACCCGCTCGGCCTGGTCGGCAGGCAGGTCCGGCTTGACCGACGGCTCCTCGAACGGTGCCGTCTCCACGGCGGCCAGCGTGTCCGTGGCCGGCAGCAGGTGCGCCGCCTCGAAGGCGAAGGTGTTCTGCGGCACGGCGGCCAGCGTGGCCGCGCGATCGTCCAGCGTCTGCGTCGGGAACCAGGGCCCGCAGGCCCAGGTGACCGCGCCGGCCAGGGCCAGCACGCAGCCGATCGCCAGCGAATGGGTCTTCATCATGAAAGCGGCGCTCCTTCAGCGCGGAGGGAAAGGGTGGATGGCGTACCGGCCGGGCAATGTGCCCAGCCGATCGCGCGTTGCGCTTGTGCCGGTAACGGTCGTGCCTGCTGCGACACCAGCTCGAGACCCTCCCCGGTGTGATGCACCACGTAACCATCGATGCCATCGGCGACATCGCAGCCACGCGGCAGGGTAACCGACAGCGGCGGAGCCATGTCGATGCCGCCGGTGTTTTCCAGCACGACATCGGCGGCGGCGCCATCCTTGCCCGGGCGCAGCATGGCACGCAAGGGCGGTGCATCGAGGTGGCCGGTGACGACGCCTCGCCAGGTGGCGAGGCTCCAGGCCCGACGGTCTTCCGCGGTGGGTAGCCGAAACCAGGCGAAGCCGACAAGGCCACGGGGACGCTGCGCGGCCAGCCGATCGACGACGCGGCGAACAGCCAGCGGCGAGGCATAGAGCTCCGACGCCGCGATGCCGGCGGCCCGCAGGCCCTGCTCGCTTTCCACGGCGAGCATCGACCCGTCGGCGTTCCAGCTCACCCGCGAGCCGTACGTCGGCAAGGCCACGCGGAACGGCTTGCGCGTATGCCGCGCGAAGTCGTCGATCCAGCCCAGCGCCACGGCCGGATCGAACAGGCCCGCCTGCGGGGCCTGCACGGCATGCACCTGCAACACCGACGCGTCCGGCACGGCAAGCAGGTCGTCCAGGTCGGCCGAGCCGATCCAGGTCGGCAACGCCGTGATCGACAGCGGCGTGTCGCCCAGGGCGGGCTTGAGGCGGCGCAGGAACGCGGTGTACGCGGGCAAGCGTGCCGTGGGGCAGTCGTAGTCGATCTCGATGGCCGCCGCGGGCAGCGACGCGTCGCGGGCGATGCCGACGATGCGACTCACCAGCCCGGTTTCATCCAGCCGGGCAAGCCGCCCGTCGATGCGCACGACCAGGATCGCCGGGCGTCCGCTGGCGGCCAGGACCGCGCGGTCGGGCGCGAACGTGTGGAACGTGCCGTCGCGGTCGGCCTGGGCGACAAGCACGCGCCAGTCGCTGACCAGATCGCGCGAGGCCATGACCGACGCGCCCAGCGACGGTGTCCACTGCCGCTGCCAGATATAGGCGTCGTGGGTGAGCGGCGCCTCCGCATGGCGGCATGCCGAGACGACCAGCGCCAGCGACACGGCCACGGCCTGGCCCAGGCGACGGATCGAACGTCGACGGGCATCGCTCACAACCAGCCTTTCTGCCGGGCCAGCCGATACGCCTCGATACGATTGGCCGCGCCCAGCTTGCCGATCGCTTCGGACAGGTAGTTGCGCACGGTGCCGTGCGACAGGTTCAGTTGCACGCCGATGTCGCCGGCCGCCTGGCCCTCGCCGGCCAGGCGCAGCACCTGGCGCTCGCGATCGTTCAGGGGATCGGCATCCGACCAGGCTTCCAGCGCCAGCTGCGGGTCGATGGCGCGGCCGCCGCGATGCACCTTGCGCAACGCCTCGGCCAGGTTCTCGGCCGGGGCATCCTTCAACAGGTAGCCGCTGACGCCGGCGTCCAGGGCACGGCGCAGGAAGCCCGGACGCGCGAACGTGGTCACGATCACCACCTTGATCGGCAGTTCCTGCCGATGCACGCGCTGCGCGATCTCCAGTCCGGTCAGGCCGGGCATCTCGATGTCGGTAACCAGCACGTCGGGCTTGAGCCGCTGCAGTTCACGCCAGGCGGTTTCGCCATCGGCGGCCGTACCCAGCATCTCGATATCGGATTCCAGCCCGAGCAACGCGGACAGCGCGCCCCGAACCATGGCCTGGTCCTCGGCCAGCAAGACGCGGATCATGCGGCGTGCTCCAGCATGCCGCGTGCCGCCAGACCGCCGCAGCCGTTGTCCGTGATGCGCATCGAGAAAGCCTCCTGGTTCCGGGTGATGACCACGCGTGCCTCGGTGGCACGCGAATGGCGATGGATATGGGTAATGCGCAGGTCGCGGCATGAAGAGGTCACTGGGCGAACCCGGCATCGGTGGACAGCTCGCCGCGTGG
Source organism: Luteibacter sp. PvP120 (assembly GCF_054055715.1). Taxonomy (NCBI): domain Bacteria; kingdom Pseudomonadati; phylum Pseudomonadota; class Gammaproteobacteria; order Lysobacterales; family Rhodanobacteraceae; genus Luteibacter; species Luteibacter sp. PvP120. The sequence goes on from NZ_JBSRXP010000004.1 coordinate 136,691, forward strand.
CGGCGCCGACAGCCGGTCGGCGGGCGTCAGCGGTATCGCGATACGCACCCGCGTGCCTTGCGCACGGACGGATTCGAAACCGATGGACCCGCCCAGCGTGCGCACGCGCTCGCGCATGCCGCAGATACCGTTGCCCTCGTCACCGACGCCGCCCTTGCCGTCGTCCGTGACGGTGAGCACCAGCGTCCTGCCCTCGATCCCGACATGCGCTTCCGCGGTGGATGCCCGCGCGTGGCGATGCACGTTGGTGATCGCCTCGCGCAGGACCAGGGCCAGTTCGGATTCGATCCGCTCGGGCAGCACGGGCAACTCGCTGGTGTATTCGAAGCCGACCATCGACGCATTCAACAACAGGCGCGCCGACGCCAGTTCCGCGGCCAGGCCCGACGCGCGGATGCCAGTCACCGCCGAGCGCACTTCCGCCAGGGCATGCCGCGCCACCTGTTCGGCTTCTTCCATTTCCCGTCGCGCGGCGACCTCGTCGCGATCGAGCAGGCGACGCGACAGCTCCAGTTTCAGCGTGATCAACGACAGGGTGTGCCCGAGCAGGTCGTGCAGGTCGCGGCCGATGCGCTCGCGCTCGGCCATCGCCGCCAGGCGGCGTACTTCATCGTGGGACAGCTTCAGCTCGGCATCGCGCTGCGAATTGAAACGGTAGATGACGTTGATTGCCCCGACGCACAGCGCGATGAAACTCAAGCCAGCGATGATGGCCGGCGGCCAGTCGTGAAGGAGGTAGGCCACCAGCACGAAGCTGCCCAGGATGGCGGCCGTCCCGCCCAGCCAGCGCCGCGGCGATCCCTCGAAGCCGACGATGGCGCAGGCGTAGATGACATAGCATCCGCACGCGCTGGCGTTGACGTCCATGACCGCGAAGCCGAGCAGTGCGGACGCCGCGGCGAACCACGGCGTCAAGCGCAGCGACTGCGTATAGGCGAGCACGTAGAAGACGAGGAACACGGGAAACGAGATGCCGGTAACCAGCCACCAGTGCGGCTCCAGGGTCTTGGCGAACGCCAGGTCGCCGAACGCGTACACCGTCCAGACCAAGTGGAACAGGCTGGCAAGGCGCATGCGCGGCTTGTCGCGGAAGCGGTTCCAGAGCGAATCCGGCGTCGGCGTGAACCACGGGCGGGGCATGCGGGCATCCGAAGACAGGTGGGCGTTCATGCTACTTCAACCGTGCCGCCGCAGGCGCCGTGCCGCCAGCCACAGGAAGGCCACGGTGAAGGCGGCCAGCACGCCCACATGGATCGCGTTGCCGCCCTCGCCCAGGCCCACCGCGGACAGGGCCAGGCGGTCCAGATGGTAGGCCGGCCACAGCGGCGCGATCGACTGCAGGAACGACGGCAGAACCGGCAACGGTATCCACAGGCCGGACAGGAAGGCCATGGGCAGGTAGATGAGGTTGACCACGCCCGGCGCGCCCTGCCCCTTCACCAGCGTGCCGATCAGCAGGCCCAGCGCACAGAACGGCAGCACACCGAGCACTTCCAGGACGAAGAACGCGGCAAGACGCGACACCGGCAGCGACACCCCCGCCACGAAGGTGGCCAGGCTCATCAGGATGATCGAGATGATGGCGGCGACCAGCATGGCCATGCACATCTTGCCGAGCAGGTACGCACCCGGCGGCATCGGCAACGCGCGTTTCAGCGTCAGCAGGCCCGAGTCCCGCTCCAGCGCCAGCGACACGCCGAAGCCGAACAGCCCGGGTGCCATCACGCCGAAGGTGCCGTACGACGCCAGCAGGTAACGCGGCGCGTCGGCACTATTCGCATGGGACAGGAAAATCCCGAACATGATGTAGAACACCGACGGGAACAGCAGGGTCGGCAGGAGGAAACCCGGGTTGCGCAGGTAACGCAGGCATTCCGCCTTCGCTTCCTGCACATAGGCGTTGACGACACGGCGACCGCTCATGACCGGCGCGGCGATGCTCTCGATAGTGTTCATGCGGCCTCCTGGGCCATGTCGCCGGTCTCGGATTCACGGGTGATTTCGGCGAACGCCTCGGCCAGGCCGGCGCGCTGCACTTCCAGTTCGGACAGTCCGTCGTCGGCGGCAAGCAGCCGGCGCACGACGCTTTCGGCATCCGCGGTGGCGAGGCTCAGGCGACCGTGTTGCAGCTCGACGGAGGTAACACCCGGCCAGGCGGACACGGTGGCGATATCCGTGCGGGTGATACAGCGGACGCGACGCACCGCCACATGGGCACGCAGCGCATCGACGCTGCCTTCGGAGATGACCTTGCCGCGAGCCACCACGCAGACGCGGTCGGCCAGCGCTTCGGCTTCCTCGAGGTAGTGCGTGGTCAGAACCACGGCGCAGCCGCCAGCTACCAGTGTGCGGATGGACGACCACAGCGATTGCCGCGACGCGATGTCCATGCCGACGGTCGGCTCGTCGAGGAACAGGATCTCGGGGCGTCCGACCAGGGCCATGGCAAACTGCGCACGACGCTGCTGGCCGCCGGACAGGTCGGCGTATTTGCGACCCATCAGGTCCGTGATCCCAGCCAGCGCGGCGCACTCGGCGATGCCGCGCGGTGCCGGGTAGTAGCTGGCGGTGAGGGTCAGCAGTTCACGCAGCTTCAGCGTGGGCGGCAGGCTGGCCGACTGCAGCATCACGCCGATGCGTCGGCGCGCCTGGATGTCCTGGGGATCGCGACCGAACAGGCTGGCCGTGCCGCTGTCGGCACGGATCAGGCCCAGCAGCAAGCCGATGCTGGTGCTCTTGCCGGCGCCGTTGGGACCGAGCAGGGCCAGTACCTCACCCCGGTGGATGGAAAGATCGATGCCGTCGAGCGCGACGACGTTGCCGTAGCGTTTGCCGACGCGATCCAGACGTGCGATGCAGGTGTCGTTGTTCATGAGTGTCCTCCCTTGCGTCGCACCATATTTGACGGCAACCCCTTGACGGCAGTCGCTTGCGTCATTGTGCGGATGTGACAAGCGTCACCCGGGGGTTACGGGGCAAAAAGCCGCATGCTATGCTGGCTCATTAAACCCTTTACATATAGACACTTAGCGGCAGTGCCGCGTCATCCAGTGCGACAAGTACCAGGAGTGGGTTATGGACGTGATCGGTCTTCTGCATGAGCTTCGCGACTTCGGTGGTGCCGCGCGCACGCGGGGCCTCCCCGACACGGTGGTTTCCCGCTTCGCCGCCACCGATCCCGCGATGGTGCAGGCGATCGAGGATGCCGTGGCCTATCACCGTGCGCTGCGCGCCGACATGGCCGACTTCCTGCGACTGGACGAAGTGGCGCAGATCCACCAGTTGCAGGCCAGCCTGGTCAACTTCTATCCGGACGACGGCCTCAACCCCTATGTGCCGGCCGCCGCGCGCGGCCCGTGGGTGGTGACGCTCAAGGGCGCCGTGGTGCACGACAACGGCGGCTACGGCATGCTCGGCTTCGGCCACAACCCGCAGGCGATCATCGACGCGATGTCGCGCCCGCAGGTCATGGCCAATGTGATGACCGCCAACGTCGCCCAGGTGCGCCTCTCCGACGCGCTGCGCCGCGAGCTGGGCCACACGCGTGGCGGCAGCCCGTACACCCGGTTCCTTTGCCTGAACTCCGGGTCCGAGTCGGTGACGCTGGCCGGCCGCATCGCCGACGTCAATGCACGCATGATGACCGACCCGGGCGCACGCCACGCCGGTCGCACCATCAAGCGCCTGGCGGTCAAGGGCGCGTTCCACGGCCGCACCGAGCGCCCGGCGCTGTATTCGGATTCCTCGCGCCGCAACTACCAGCAGCACCTGGCCAGCTTCCGCAACGAGGACACCCTGATCACGGTAGAGCCCTACGACGTGGCGCAGCTACGTGCCGCGTTCGCCGAAGCCGACCGCCAGGGCTGGTTCATCGAGGCGATGTTCCTCGAGCCGGTGATGGGCGAAGGCGATCCGGGCCGCGCGCTCACGCCCGATTTCTATGCCGCCGCGCGTGAACTCACCCAGGCCCACGGCACGCTGCTGCTGGTCGATTCGATCCAGGCGGGCCTGCGCGCGCACGGCGTGCTTTCCATCGTCGACTATCCCGGCTTCGAGTCGCTGGACGCGCCGGACATGGAAACCTTCTCCAAGGCGCTCAACGCGGGCCAGTACCCCTTGTCCGTGCTGGCCGTTACCGAGGCCACCGCCGACCTCTACCGCAAGGGCATCTACGGCAACACGATGACCGCCAACCCGCGCGCGCTCGACGTCGCCGTCGCCACCATGGCCGAGCTTACCGACGAGGTGCGCGAAAACATCCGCGCCCGCGGTCGCGAGTTCGTGCAGAAGCTGGAAGGCCTGAAAACCGAACTGGGCGGCCTGATCACCAAGGTGCAGGGCACGGGCCTGCTGTTCTCCTGCGAGCTGGCGCACGAGTTCAAGTGCTACGGCGAAGGTTCCACCGAGGAATACATGCGCGAGCGCGGTGTGGGCGTCATCCACGGCGGTGCCAACTCGCTGCGCTTCACGCCGCACTTCCGCGTCACCAGCGCCGAGGTGGACCTCATCATCGAGGAAATCCGCCATGCGTTGAAGGAAGGTCCGCGGCGTCAGGTGGCGGCTTCTACGCGGGCAGCGTAAGAGACAAAGCCAGAACCACCGTGGCTCGTATGGCGCGGCGAGGAGGCGCTGGGTGGGAGTGGAAAAGCAAAGCGTTGGCAACCTCGTGCGGCCCGCCCTGGAAATGCCGCTCCGCGCGACGCCGCGAGCGTTGCTCTTCCGGCAACGCACCTCAGTCGTCAGGGAGGTGGCGGGTGGTCACCCTCTGAGCGAGTTCGGCCGCTTGCGGCCGCTGCCCGAGCGCAGAGGGTGACCACCCGACGCCTCCTCCCTGGCAATCCGGTCACCCGCTGCGAACATGCAAGAATACATACACCGCTAACCATCCCCACCTGCCCATGAAAATCGTCGAAGTCCGCCACCCCCTCATCCAGCACAAGCTGGGCCTCATGCGCGTCGTGGGCATCAGCACGAAGGAGTTCCGCGAGCTGGCGTCCGAAGTGGCGGCGCTGCTGACGTACGAGGCCACGGCGGACATGGAGACCGAGACCAAGACCATCCAGGGCTGGGCGGGGCCAGTGGAGGTCACCCATATCAAGGGCAAGAAGGTCACCATCGTGCCTATCCTGCGCGCGGGCCTGGGCATGCTTACCGGTGTGCTGGAGATGATCCCGGCCGCCAAGGTCAGCGTGGTCGGCTTGCAGCGTGACGAGGAAACGCTGGAGCCGGTGGCCTACTACGAGAAGCTCAGCGGTGGCATGGACGAGCGCACGGCGATCATCGTCGATCCCATGCTCGCCACCGCCGGCACCCTGGTGGCCACGGTCGACATGCTCAAGGCGGCCGGCGCGAAGCGGATCAAGGGTCTGTTCCTGGTCGCCGCACCCGAGGGCCTCAAGCGCATCGAGGCCGCCCATCCGGACATCGAGATCTATGTGGCCTCCATCGACGAGCGGCTGAACGAGCTGGGATACATCCTGCCGGGGCTGGGCGACGCCGGCGACAAGATCTTCGGGACCAAGCAGAAGACCTGACCGCGCCACCCCGCCCTCCGAAGCCCCGCCCCCTGAAACACGACCTGATCCACGGCTATCCGTAGCCGTGCATGCCGTTGTCATAAAATGGCGTCACACTAGGGGTACGGGCCTTCGCAGGGGGAACGTCGTGCGAGGACACGCATGACGCTGTGGGTCGCGTACTACTCAACGACTCGAGGGGAAAATCGAATGCGTTTGACCACGTCACGGCGCGCCTCATGGGCGGCGCTGGCAGGCCTCATGGCCGTCTTGCCGCTCCAGGCGGCCGACCTTTCCATCACGCAGTTCCGTGCCCGCGGCCCCGCCGGCGGCAACGACGAATTCGTCGAGGTGCAGAACACGGGCACCGCCGCGCTGGACCTGTCCGGCTACAAGTTGAACGCGTCCAACGCGAGCGGCACCACCGGCACGCGCTTCACCTTCCCCACCGGCACCGCCGTGGCGCCGGGCTGCTTCCTGCTGCTGGCGAACAAGGCCGCGTCGGGCTATTCCGGCACGGTGACGCCCGACCTCACCTATGCCACGGGCTTTACCGATGACGGCGGCCTGGCCGTGCTCGACGCCAACGGCGCGATCGTGGACCAGGTGGGCCTGAGCGCCGGTTCCGCCTACAAGCTGGGCACGCCGCTGGCGTCGCTGGGCAGCGGCAACTCGGACCAGGGCTACGGGCGCAAGCTCAACGGCGCCGGACTACCGCAGTCCACCGGCAACAACGCCGCCGACTGGGTCAAGGTGGCGCCCACCGCGCCGCGCGCCAGCACCTCGCCGTGCACCGTGCAGGGCACCAGCGTGTCGATCGCCGACGCCACGGTGAACCTGCGCAACGGCGACGATGTGCCGATGCCCTTCGCGATTACGCTCAGCGAGCCGCGTTCCGCCGACGTGACCGTGCATGCGGTGACCGTGGACGATACCGCGACCGTCGCCGCCGGCGACTACGATGCGGTCGACACGACGCTGACGATTCCTGCGGGATCGACCGCCACCACGCTTACCGTCAACGTGCATGGCGCCAAGGCCGCTGGGCCGGACAAGGCCTTCCGCGTCAACCTGAGCGACGCCACCGGCGGCGTCACGCTGGCCAAGGCCACCGCGGTCGGCGCGATCCTCAACCAGATCCCGCTCACCGCCGAGATCTGGCAGGTCACCGGTCGCGGGCAGGTGTCGCCGTTGCTCGGCAAGCGTGTCGCCACGAAGGGCAACATCGTCACCGCCGTGGGCCCGGCCGGCTTCACGATGCAGACGCCGGACAGCCGCGCCGACGACGACCGCCTCACTTCCAACGGCATTTACGTGTTCACGCAATCCGCGCCGTCGGTAGCGATCGGCGACATGGTCGACGTGGAGGCCACGGTCGACAACTACTTCAACCTGCCCGAACTGAAGAACGCCACGGTGGCGACCACGATGCGTGGTGCGAAGCTGCCCGCACCGGTCGTCTTCGGCGCCAACGTGCCCTCGACAGACCCGAACGCGCTGTCCTGCGGCGAGACCAACTTCCAGTGCTTTGTCGGCATGCGCGTGGCGATCGACAACGGCATGATCACCACCGGCAACCTGCGTTTCAGCAACGAGCCGTTCGCGGAGGTGTACGTCACGGCCAACGGTCAGCGCTCGCTGCGCAAGCCCGGCGTGCGTTACACCGTGCCGGTGCCGGACGGCGTGAACCTGCCGAACTGGTCCGGCAATCCGGAAGTGTTCAAGATGAACACGGCCGACTACGGCGCGGTGGCGGCGAACACGCCGTTCAACGCCGGCACCACGTTCCGCGCCGAGGGCGTCATGTCGTATACGTTCGGGGCGTACACCTTCATTCCCACGAAGGTGACCGTGACCAAAGCGGCCGAACTGCCGCGTCCGGTGGACTCGCGACCGTTCTTCGCCGTGCGTGTGGGTGCGTTCAACATGGAGCGCTTCTGCGACACGCAGTTCAACACCACCTTTACCTGCAGCGGTGGCGACACCGAGCCGACCGCCGACCAGGTGCGCCTGAAGACCCAGCGCCTGTCCGCGTACGTCGGCAGCGTGCTGAAGCTGCCGGACATCCTCTCGGTGGAGGAAGTGAAGAGCCTGACCGTGCTGCAAGGCCTGGCCAAGCAGCTGGGTGACGATTACCCGGCGCAGTACGAGGCATTCCTGCAGGAAGGCCACGACCCCAGCGGCATCAACGTCGGCTTCCTGGTCCGTACCGATCGCGTCCGCGTGCTGGACGTCCACCAGCTGGCCGCCGACGAGACCTGGCAGGACCAGGGCAGCACCGCCTTCGTCCACGACCATCCGCCGCTGCTGCTGACCGCCGAGGTGCCCTCGATCCTCGGCAAGATGCGCATCAACGTGATCGCCGTGCATCCGAAGGCACGGCAGAACGTGGACAAGACCGGCAGCACGGCCGAGCGTGACCGGCAGAAGCGCTTCCTCCAGGCGAAGTCGCTCGCGGCGCAGGTCCAGGCCTTGCAGTCGGGACGGAAGAACCTGCTGGCGCCGCTGCTGGTCGTCGGCGACTTCAACGCCTACCAGTTCAGCGATGGCTTCACCGATGTGGTCGGCCTGATTTCCGGCCGCTACGACGACAGCCAGAACCTGCTGAAGCTCGGCGGCAACCTGGTCAAGCCGGCCCTGTGGAACGCGGTGGATTCGGTGCCGGCGAACGATCGCTATTCGTTCCTGTTCACCGAGAACTTCGGCAACGTGCAGGGCCAGGCGCCCCGCTCGGTACCGACGCACCAGGTGCTCGACCACGCGCTGCTCAACACCGTGGCACGCGGCCTGTTCCTGCGCATGGAGTACGGCCGCGGCAACCTCGACGCACCGGTGCAGACGCTGGACGACGCGGCCTCGGCCACGGGCGTGAAGAAGGCGATGGGCTCATCCGACCACGACGGTTTCGTGGTGGACCTGGTGACCCTGCCGCTGCGCTTGTTCTGACGCTTGTTCTGATCCAGCCCTGGCTGCCCGGCATCGACCGGGCAGCTTTTTTTTGTCTCAGCCGGCGAAGCGATCCGTGGCCCGCACCAGCTCGCGGACGATGCCCGGCTCGAACGCTGAGTGCCCGGCGTCCTGCACGACCTTCAGGTCGGCCTCGGGGAACGCGCGGTGCAGGTCCCAGGCGCTGCGCATGGGGCAGACCACGTCGTAACGGCCCTGCACGATCACCGTCGGGATGTGGCGAATCCTGTCCACGTCGCGCAGCAGCTGGCCGTCCACCTCGAAGAAGCCGGCGTTGACGAAGTAGTGGCACTCGATCCGCGCGAACGCGAGGGCGAACTCGTCCTCACCGCTGGAGGCGATATGGCCTTCATCCTGGTAGAGGTAGCTGGTCGCGCCCTCCCAAACCGACCAGGCCCGTGCGGCGGCGACGCGCACCGCCGGGTCCGTGCTGGTCAGACGACGATGGTAGGCGCTGATGAGGTCGCCGTGTTCGGCCGGCGGGATGGCCGAGAGGTAGGTTTCCCAGGCGTCCGGGTACAACTGGTCGCAACCGCCCTGGTAGAACCACTCCAGCTCCGAACGGCGCAGCATGAAGATGCCGCGCAACACCAGTTCGCTGACGCGCTGCGGATGGGTCTCGGCATAGGCCAGCGCGAGGGTCGAGCCCCACGAGCCGCCGAAGACCTGCCACGTGTCGATACCCAGGTGTTCACGTACCTGCTCGATATCGGCGACGAGGTCCCAGGTGGTGTTGTCGGTGAGCTCCGCATGCGGCGTGGACTTGCCGCAGCCACGCTGGTCGAAAAGGACGATGCGGTATTTCTTCGGATCGAAGAACCGGCGGCAACGCGGGTTGGTGCCGCCACCAGGGCCGCCGTGGAGGAACACCACAGGCTTGCCGTCGGGGTTGCCGCTTTCCTCGAAATACAGCGTGTGCAGCGGCGAGACCTCGAGCATGCCGCTGTTGAAGGGCTCGATCGACGGGTAGAGGTCGGGGGAATCCTGGGCCATGGGGGCGGGTCCTGTGGGGAAGGCGGGGGCCAATAGGCTAATGGGCGCACCGCCGCCTGCCAACCTTAAACACTTCGGCTATCGGGCTTCCCACAATCGACCGGCGGTGACGAAGCTGAAACCCATCGCCCACAGCGCGGGCACGACGTGCCTGACGATCTCGACGATCGCGGGACGAGCGCGTTCGCCCTCGTCACCATCGTGAAGCAGGACGATCGCACCGGGGTGCACCTGTTCTAGCACGTCGCGCACCACGCGGCCGGCGTGGTCCTTTGCCTCGACCTCGTCCCAGTCACGCGGATCGATCGACCAGCCGACGAGCGTCACGCCTTCTTCGGCGAGGCGCGCGGTCTGGGCCGGGGAGATCTCTCCAAACGGTGGACGAAACAGCGCCACCGGCGTGCCCGCCACATCCTCCAACAGCGAGCGCGCCGGGAGAACCTCGGTCATCCAGAATGTCTCGGTATCGAGCGCGCGCACGTCGCGATGAGTGAAACCGTGATTGCCTACCTCGTGCCCATCGCGTGCGATAGCCCGAACCATGTCGGGCACACCGCGTGCCTTCTCGCCCAGACAGAAGAAGGTCGCCTGCACGTCGTACTCGCGCAGTATCGCCAGCAAGGCCGATGTAGCCAGCCCCGGGCCATCGTCGAAAGTCAAAGCGATCTCGCGCCGATCGGTGCGGCCGCGGCCGATATACGTATCCGGGAACTGGGAGAGAAACGCGTGGTAATCCATGCCATGTCGTCCGGTAGAAGGGAGCGTGGCCTGCTCCCGCCGTGCATCAAGTGCTGGTCAGCGGGTCAGCCAGCTCTTGCGTCCGCCGCGCAATTCGTCGACCACGCCGATCACATTGGCAGGCAGCAATAAGGTATCGATGCCGGTGTTGTAGAGCGAAACCAGCAGCATGTCCTGCCAGCCAAGCTTCAGCCTGTGGCGCGCCTGCAGACAGGCCACTCCGTTCAAAAGGGCCATCATCACCCAGTTCGCCACGGCCAGACCGAACAGCAGCCTGCTTTCGTACAGCCAGGCGGCGGCGATGCTGAGCAGCAGCGTCGGCAGCAGGGCGGACTGCGCCCAGAGCAGCCACCAGGGCAGCATCTTCATCGTATGCGCGCGGGATATCCGCCAGGCGACACGGAACGATTCCAGCCTGCCACGTGCCCAGCGACGTCGCTGCCGGAACAGCCCGAACAAGGTCGACGGACAGACCGTATAGGCGATGGCATCCGGCGCGTAGCCGATGGTGTAGCCATGTGCCAGTGCCCGCCAGGTCCAGGCGATGTCTTCTACCAGCCATTCGCCCCAGCCACCCAGCTCCCGAATCACGGCGGTCTTGTGCAAGGAGAACGCGCCGGCAACGACGTTGACCATTCCCATGCGGCTCTGAACGAAACGGATCGTCGCCAGTGCGCCGACATGCTCGTAGAACTGGAAGCTATGCAGCCAGGAGTCGTGGCGACCGGCTGGTACGATCAAGCCACAGGCCGCCGCGTGCGTGGGCGACGCGTATAACGCCTCCACGGCCAGACGCAGGGCTCCGGGCAGGATGACAGTATCGCTGTCTATCACCGTTACGACGTCGGAATCGGTCGAAATCAGGGGGAGGGCCGCATCGAGCGCTCGCCCCTTGGCACCACTGTTTCGCGCGAGCGAACACAGCACGTAGTGCTTTCGTCGAGGATGTCGCAACCATTCGGCAAGAGAGCCGGGTGTCGTATTGCTCGAACCGTCGTCGATGAGGATGACTTCCATTTTTCCGCGGTAATCCGTGGCCTCGATCGCGTCGAGCGTACGCAGAAACGAGTCTTCGGGTTCGTTGAAAAACGGCACGAGGATGGAGACGAACGGATAGTTCGCCAACCTGGGGGTGGCGACCTGCACGGGACGAAACGCCTTCACCAACGACCAGACGAGCAGAAACAACAGACACAGCGCCAGAAGCAGGGTCGAAAACCCGATGAAGCCCAGAAGCACCGAAAGACTGATCATATTGACAACGATGTCATGAGGCCGGCGTCGAGCATGTCGTTCCGGTCTTCGGCAATCTGTGAGGAGCCGCACAGTTTCCATCCCCCGACGAGAGTCTTTTATCCAGACATCTTTTACCGCGGCAATTGCCGTGCCTACATTGATCATCCGTCCTCGCGGAGTCAGGCGCCATGGCATCCTCTTCTCAGAATATTCTGTCCGAAAACGTGCCTTGCGCGTCGTCTTTCACGGCACGATTTGACATCGGTGTCATTCTCGGCGACTGCGGCATCGAGCCAACGGTCGAACGCTATGACGCGGCCGCGGGTGCCATCTCGTGGCCGCTGATCGATTATTCGTCCTGCGCGCCCACCGACGACCAGCTGGCCATCAATCGTTGGCTGACGCGTGCTCCCCTGGCGGGCAAGCGCATCCTGCATGTCGGGGCCGGCAATTCATCCATCGCCAGTCTGCTGGCGGACGACGTCGATGCCGTCGTCGCGGTCACGGTGTCCGTCGATGAATGGCGACATGCGCAGAGGCTCGATCTACCCGGCTATACACCATTGCTCATGAACAAGCATGGCGAAACCTTCGCCAACGCTTTCGACGCCGGTTCGTTCGACTACATCGTCGACAACAACCTGAGCAGCTTCGCCTGCTGCCAAAAGCATTTCGAGCGTTACTTCGCTGCGATCGCCGAAGCGCTGGCGGAGGATGGCGTCATCCTCACGCATTGGTTCGGCATGCGATGGGTGCTCGATGTCGGCGTGGACGATGTCGAGCCCGCATGGCTGCTCGACGAGCATAAACTGCGGACGATCGCCACCGCGTTCGGCCTGTGGCTGGATCGCGACGGCGACCTGTTTTTCATGCGGCACGCGGATCGATCCGGCGGATCGTGAGCATGATCGGAGCGATGGGTCGGTTGCGGCGACTGTGGCGCATGGGACGCAAGGACACACGTTTCAAGCTGCTGCTTCTGGACAATCTGACGACCACGCTCGGAGCCAGTTTCACCCTGGTCGCCTTGCCGTTTCTGGTCATGCGGCTGACCGGAAAAGCATGGGACCTCGGCATCACGATGGCGATCGAAGCCACGCCGAGCCTTTGTCTGTTGCTGGCTTTCCCGCGCCTGCTCGATCGCGTCGACCCGTTGCGAACGCTGCGCCTGTGTCGGTGGTTCTTCGTCATCGCCAATGCGGCGATCGCGTTGCTGGTCTGGCTGGGAGGCATGTCGATCGTTGTCATATATGTTTCGACGGCACTCGGTGGCGTCGTCTGGGCCGTTGCATTTCCTGCCGGGCGCGCGGTGTTCACTTTGTATGTCCGCAAAGGCTGGCTGTCTATCGGCAACGCGATCTTCGCGCTGGTCTCGGCGGTGGCGACCGTGGTACTGCCGCTTGTCGCCGGATGGCTGATCTTCGGCACCCGGGGAGATACTGGGTTGGCCGTGGCCTTCGGCATCGACGCGATTTGTGTCCTCTGCTCCCTGCCGCTGCTGGCTGCGCTGCGCCGCCATGGGCCGATTCGCCGCTCGCCCGGCAGCCCGTCGAGCCCACGGGTCACGACATCGGCCACAGCCAAGGCCATCGCTATTCCGCGGGTGTTCCATGCCTATGTCTTCGCCAGCTCGGTACTCGTGTTCGGTCCGGTCCAGATCCTGCTGCCCTTGATCCTGGCCAGACACCGAGGCGGAAGCTATCTGCTGATCTATGTCGTGCAATGTATGGGCGTCGGCGTGGCCAGCACCGTCGCCCAGCGTGTCGCGCCCTCGTTTCCAGGTACCGCGCGCCGGATGCTGGCCTGCTGGGCCGTCGCATCTACCGCCTATCTACTTCTTTGTCAGGCAAGCGGTCCGGCCGTGACGCTGCTGGCGTTCCTGCTGTTTTCCTTCGCCGCCGCCCGCCATGGCATCCAGTCGCAGTCGTGGCTGCAACGCCATGTGCCGTCACACGATGTGGGCCACGAGATGACGCGTTTTTCGGCAGCCACGTTGTGTGGCACGCCCATCGCTGCCTTGCTGACAGGAGGTGCCATGGACGCGCTGGGTTTCGAAGCCGCGACCCTGGTCCTGTCGCTGGCGATCACGCTTGGCGTGCTTCTGGGGGCGGTGCACGTGCATCGACTCGGTGAGACGCTATGTTGTCGTTGACCATGTTGAGGTTGAAGCTTCCACGGCCGGAACCGCATATTGCTCCGCAAGCCGGTCGCTCGCCGGCCATGGACGTCACACGGGCGGTCGCCTGCGCCATGGTGGTGCTGGTTCATACCGCTGCCACCTATTTTTATGCGTTCGGGTCGATGTGGCTGCCATCCGTGACCTACGATGCCGTTGCCCGGGCGGCGGTCCCGATCTTCTTCATGTTGTCCGGGGCACTGCTGCTGTGGAAGGACGAGCCGATCCCGACGTTCTATCGCCGCCGCGCGTTGCGCGTCGTGCCGCCCCTGGTGTTCTGGACCGTCGTGTATGTCGTCGTCTTCGGTGACCGATCCATTTCGTGGACCGCGCAGGTCGCTCATTACCTCATGGAGCCATACCGACACCTTTGGTACTTCTACGTGGCTTTGGGTCTGTATCTTTCCGCACCCTTCCTGAGCAGGATGCTGCGAGCATCGACACCGGCGGAGACACGGGTCTTCCTGCTGCTGTGGTTCATGGTGTCCTGCGTGCTCAACCAGGTGCGTCTGCTGGTGTCGGAAGACTGGGATCCGCCATCGTTCCTGGGCGTGCAGCTGTTCTCAGGATTCGTCGGCTTCTTCGTGCTGGGCGCCTATCTGACCCGGTACGCTCCGATCGTCTCGCTGGCCGACCGATGGCGATGTCTGCTGGTCTTCGTGGCATCGGTGGCGGGTATCGTCGTGGCGACTTATCTATATTCCGGATACCGGGGCGAACCGAACGAGTTCTTCTTCGCCTACCAGACGCCCCTGGTCGCGATAGCGTCCGTGTCCGCTTTCGTATGGCTGACGACCATCCCCCGGTTGCCGACACCGCTGATGACGCCGATCCGCTGGATCGCCGACGGCTCACTCGGCATCTACGGGCTGCATCCCATGGTCCTGTGGCTCTACGTGGAACGTTTGCACGTCGACGACGATCTGACCGCACCTTGGGCCCGCATCCCGATCGTCTGGCTCGCGGTGTTCGTGTCGACTGCCCTCGTGATTCACCTGGCAAGAAAACTACCGCTGTTGCGTCGCGTCGCCTGACGCTGACGATATGTCCCTTTCATGCGCATCGAGGCATGCCCTCGACGCTTCCGCGCCGGGCCGCGACAGGCCAGATACCCTTGGTCCAGAGTGTGCTAGAGCAGCTTCCCCGGATTCATGATGCCGTTGGGATCCCATACCGCCTTGATCCCGCGCATCAGCGCGATCTCGGCTTCGCTACGAACACTGCCCAGCCAGGGCTTCTTGACCAGGCCGATGCCGTGTTCGGCGGAGATGCTGCCGCCATGGCGGTGCAGCGTGTCGACCAGCAACGAGGTGACGTGCTCGCACTGGGCGACGAACACGGCATTGTCCAGGCCTTCCGGCTTCAGCACGTTGATGTGCAGGTTGCCGTCGCCGATGTGCCCGAACCAGACCACGTCGACATCGGGGTACTCCGCCGCGAGCAGGGTCTGCATGTCCGCCATGAAGGCGGGCACGGCGGAGATCCGCACCGAGACATCGTTCTTATAGGGCTTGTGCGGCGCCAGCGACTCCGTGATGCCCTCGCGCAGACGCCACAACGATGCAGCCTGCGCCTCGCTGGAACTGATGACGCCATCCACCACCCAGCCCTCGCCCAGGCAGAACTCGAAGAAGGCCAGGGCGGTGGCTTCGGCGGCGGCATCGGGCACGTCGAACTCGGCCACCACGTAGAACGGATGGTCTTCCTCGAAGGGACGCCGTGCGCCATGGGCCACCACGTGGTGCAGCGCCCGGTCGGTGAAGAATTCGAAGGCGCCCAGGCTGAGGGAGTGCCGCGCTTCGGCAAACACCTTCATCAGGGCATCCATGGCAGGGATCGCCAGCAGCATCACTTGCGAAGGCGGCGGCGGGGAGGTCAGGCTTAGGGTGGCCTCGACGACGATGCCAAGGGTGCCTTCGGAGCCGATGACCAGGTGCCGGAAATCGTAGCCGGACGCATTCTTGACCAGCCCCCGGTTGAGATCCAGCAATTCGCCCGTGCCCGTGACCACCTTCAGCCCGGCCACCCACTGGCGGGTGTTGCCGTAGCGGATCACGCGGATGCCGCCGGCGTTGGTGGCGATATTGCCGCCGATCTGGCACGAACCGCGCGCGGCGAAGTCCACCGGGTAGATCAGCGAGTGCTCGCGGGCGGCGTTATGCACCGCTTCCAGGGCGATGCCGGGCTGCACGGTGAGGGTGCGATCGATCGGGTCGAAGTCGAGTACGCGATTCATGCGGTCGAGCGTGACCACCAGTTCGCCATGGGCGGCCACGGCTCCGCCGGAGAGGCCGGTGCGACCGCCGGACGGCACCAGCCCGACGCCCTGCCCGTTCGCCCAGCGCACGATGCCCTGCACTTCCGCCACCGTGGCCGGGTAGGCGATGGCCAGTGGCGCCGGTGTCCAGCGGCGCGTCCAGTCGCGGCCGTGGTGTTCCAGGTCGCCCGGTTCCGTGGACAGCTTCAGGTCGGGGAGGAGACGGGCCAGTTCGGCCAGGCGCGGATCGGTCATGGGAATCTCGCTCGGGTGTCCATCGAGGGTGCCAGTCCCGTCGCCGCGCTGCAACATGGGCGCCCCGATCTGGCATAGTGTTCAGCCGATCCGCGGAACAGAAGCGCCAGCCATGAAACGCACGTCGTACCCGAAAGAAGACATCAAGGTGCTGCTGCTGGAAGGGGTGAGCCGCAGCGCACTCGACACCTTCCGCCAGGCCGGTTACTCGCAGATCGAGTTCCACGAGAAATCGCTGCCCGAGGACGAACTCAAGCAGCGCATCGCCGATGCGCACATCGTCGGCATCCGCTCGCGCACGCACCTCTCCGCCGACGTCCTGGCCGAGGCGCGCCGCCTCATCGCGGTGGGCTGCTTCTGCATCGGCACCAACCAGGTCGATGCGGCCGAGGCCGAGCGCCTGGGCGTGCCGGTGTTCAACGCACCCTACTCCAACACGCGCAGCGTGGCCGAGCTGGTCATCGCCGAGACGATCATGCTGGTGCGGCGCATCCCCGAGAAGAACGCCGAGTGCCATCGCGGCGGCTGGTCCAAGTCGGCCGCCGGCAGCTTCGAGGTGCGCGACAAGGTGCTGGGCATCGTCGGTTATGGCCACATCGGCACCCAGGTCGGCGTGCTGGCCGAATCGCTGGGCATGCGCGTGATCTTCCACGATATCGAGCCCAAGCTGTCGCTGGGCAACGCGCGGCCGGCCTCCAGCCTGGACGACCTGCTCGAGCGTGCCGACGTGGTCACGCTGCACGTGCCGGAAACCGCGCAGACCAAGCACCTGATCGGTGCCGCGGAGATCGCCCGCATGCGTGCCGGCTCCATGCTGATCAACGCCTCGCGCGGCACGGTGGTGGATATCGACGCGCTGGCCGACGCGCTGCGCGAGAAGCACCTTGCCGGCGCCGCCATCGACGTGTTCCCCGTCGAGCCCAAGGGCAACGGCGATCCGTTCGTCTCGCCGCTGGTGGGCATGGACAACGTGATCCTCACCCCGCATGTCGGCGGCAGCACCGCTGAGGCGCAGGAGAACATCGGCATCGAGGTCGCGTCCAAGCTGGTGCGCTACAGCGACAACGGCAGCACGCTCTCGGCGGTGAACTTCCCCGAGGTGTCCCTGCCCGGCCACCCGACCAGCCGCCGCCTGCTGCATATCCACCGCAACATCCCCGGTGTGCTGTCGCGGGTGAACGAGGTGTTCTCGCGCGAGGCGGTCAACATCGACGGCCAGTACCTGCAAACCTCACCGCAGGTGGGTTACGTCGTCATCGACGTGACCACCAGCGAGGAACACGCCGTGGCCCTGCGCAACGAGCTGGCGGCCATCGAAGGCACGCTGCGGGCTCGCGTCCTCTACTGACGCGAGCCCGCGTCGCGCCAGCCACGCCTTTTTTTCGCGACCGGCGCCGGCGGGTCGTCCTAGCATCGGATCACCGTATCCCTGCGCTGGACGACCCATGTCTGCTCCGATCACCTGTGTCGCCGACCTGCGCGAGCTGGCCCGCAAGCGCGTTCCCCGCGCCTTCTTCGACTACGCCGACCATGGCTCGTACGACGAGGTAACGCTGCGCGACAATCGCGCCGTGTTCGACCGCATCCGCCTGCGCCAGCGGGTAATGATCGACGTCGACCAGCGCGACCTGGCGACGACCATCGTCGACCAGCCGGTGTCGCTTCCCCTGGCCATCGCACCCACCGGGCTGACCGGCCTCACCCACGGGTCCGGCGAAATACTGGCCGCGCGCGCCGCCGGCGCGGCGGGCATCCCGTTCTGCCTGAGCACCATGTCGATCTGTTCGGTGGAACAGGTCGCGGCAGCAGTTGACCACCCCTTCTGGTTCCAGATCTACGTCATGCGCGACCGCGGCTTCACCCGCTCCCTGATCGCCCGTGCGCGCGAGGCCGGCTGTTCGGCACTCATGGTCACGGCCGACCTGCAGATCCAGGGCCAACGCCATCGCGAGATCAAGAACGGCATGACCGTGCCGCCGAAGCTCACCCTGAAGAACCTGGTGGACATCCTCGGCAAGCCGCGCTGGGTACGAGGCGTACTGACCGCACCGAGTCGATCGTTCGGCAACCTGGCCGGCCAGATCGACGGGGCCGGCGGGCTGACCACGCTGGCCCAGTGGATCGGCAGCCAGTTCGATCCACGGCTGAGCTGGGACGACATCGCCTGGATCAGGGACCTGTGGCCCGGCAAGCTGATCCTCAAAGGCATCATGGACCCCGACGATGCCCGTGCAGCGGTGGCCGCCGGCGTCGATGCCATCGTGGTCTCCAACCACGGCGGCCGACAGCTGGACGGCGCCATCGCCTCGGCCGTCGCCCTGCCCCGCGTGGTCGACGCGGTGGGCAACGATATCGAGGTGCTGTTCGACGGCGGCATCCAGACCGGGCAGTCGCTGCTCAAGGCCGTGGCGCTGGGCGCGCGTGCCGGCCTCATCGGCAAGGCATTCCTCTACGGACTCGGTGCCATGGGCCAGGAGGGCGTGACGCGCGTCATCGAGATATTGCGTCGCGAACTGGACGTCAGCATGGCACTGACCGGGCATACGTCGGTGCACGACCTGGATCGCTCGGTGCTGCTGGACGAGCGTGGCGAGCCGTGGCTGCCGGTGCATGCGCGGGTGCAGGGCACCACCTGAGGTCGCCGTTCCTACGCGTTCCGCGAAGCAGATGCACCTTGCGCTGCCCGACACACCTCGCGCAGCCACGTTCCGAACGCGGCGCGCGATCCGTCGTCGTCCACGCCACGTGGCGAGCACAGGTAGTAAGCGGATGTCGGCCGCGCTTCGATAGCGAACAGCGGGATCAGCCGACCCGCCTGTAGATACCGCCATGCAAGGCTGCGCCGGACCAGGGCCACGCCCTGCCCGTTCAACGCCGCTTCCATCAGCATGCCCAGATCCATCAGCCGATGGCCCTGGGTAGGCTCGTCGACATCCCCCGTGCCGGTATGCTCGCGCGCCGCACGCATCCACGGTCCCCACGGTTCGAGCGGGCAGCGCAGCAGCACGCCACGGCGCAGCATGTCGGCGGGCGTATCGAAGCGGACCCGGGCCAGGTAGGCAGGACTGGCCACCGGGAACACGGTGTCGTCGGTCAGCCGTTCGCTGAGCACGCCGTCGAACGCACCGTCGCCGAAACGGATCTCCACGTCCCAGCCGGGCGCGGTGATGTCCAGGTAAGGGATCGAGGGCATCAGCTCCAGTTCGATGTCCGGATGCCGTTCGCTGAAAGCCGGCAGGTGCGGCACCAGCAGGTCGCGACCGAACGTGGGTGGCGTGGCGACACGCAGGCGCCGGCGCGAGGTGGACGCACGCTGGTGGTACGCGGACCGCGTAAGCAGGCCCAGCGCGACATTCACCTGCTCCAGGTATTCCCGACCGATGGCCGTGGGCTCCACGCCCCGCCCCGTGCGCGACAGCATCTTTACGCCCAGCAGCGACTCCAGCGCAGCCACCCGCTTGGCCACGGCGCTGGGCGTGATCGCCAGCTCATGGCTGGCCCGTTCGAACGAACCCAGCCTGGCCGCCGCTTCCAGGGCACGCAGATGCGCGGTGGACGGCAGGCGAACCGCCGGCTCCAGCGCATGCGGTCGATGATGGCTGCCGTCGGGCGACGGATGGCGAGGGGAAGTCATGGGCACCGTTCTCCTGGCCGCCACCTTAAACGAAAAAAGGCGCCCCATCGGGACGCCTTTTCGAATAATGGTCGGGGTGGCGAGATTCGAACTCGCGACCACTACACCCCCAGCGTAGTGCGCTACCAGGCTGCGCTACACCCCGACGAGCAAACGATTGTAGCAGCAACGCCGTGAACTGCGAAAGCGGTTCAACGACGAAGCAGGGTAAGGACTTCTTCCAGCTCCAGGCGAACCTGACGGACGATCTGATGGGACATGCTGGCTTCCATCCGGGCCTGGGGGCCCTCCAGCCGCGCACGCGCACCGGTGATGGTGAAACCCTCGTCGTACAGCAACGAGCGGATCTGGCGGATCATCAGCACGTCGTGGCGCTGGTAGTAGCGACGGTTGCCGCGGCGCTTGACCGGCTTGAGCGCGGGAAATTCCTGCTCCCAGTAGCGCAGTACATGCGGCTTGACGCCGCAAAGCTCGCTGACCTCACCGATGGTGAAATAGCGCTTTGCCGGGATCGCCGGAAGCTCGGTGTTATTCCCTGGGTCCAGCATAGCCCTCGACTCTTACCTTGAGTTTCTGGCCGGGACGGAAGGTGACGACCCGCCGGGCAGAGATGGGAATTTCTTCGCCGGTCTTGGGATTGCGACCGGGACGCTGATTCTTCTGGCGCAGATCGAAATTGCCGAAGCCGGACAACTTGACCTGTTCGCCACGTTCGAGGGCTTCGCGCACGACCTCGAAGTACGCGTCAACGAACTCCTTGGCCTCACGCTTGTTGAGACCCACGTCGAGGAAAAGCCGCTCGGCCATTTCCGCCTTGGTCAGCGCCATCTTACCCTCGCAATCTTGCCTTGCATGTCTTCTCCAATGCCCCCACCGCTTCTGCCACGCGAGCGTCGGCATCTTCGTCGGTAAGGGTGCGTGAAGCGTCCTGTAAAATCAAGCCCATAGCGAGACTCTTTCGTCCTTCGTCGATCCCCTTTCCGGCGTATCGATCGAACAGTCGAAGCTCTTTCAGGACCTCTCCCAGGGCACCGCGCACGGCGGTCTCGACGGCGGACCAGGACACCTCTTCCGGCAGTTCCACGGCGATGTCGCGGCGGACGGCGGGGAAGCGGGTCACTCGGGTGGCGCTGGGCAGCCGACGCGCGAGGATCGGCTCGAGGGCCAACTCCATCACGTGCACATCGGGGCCCAGGTCCAGCGCCTTGGCCAGCGCCGGATGCAGAGCGCCCAGGTAGCCGACGGGCTGGCCGTCGCGCAGCACCCGCGCGCTGCGACCCGGATGCAGCCAGGACGGCAGGCTTTCGGTGTCGACCGACCAGCGGGCCGGCTCACCGGTGTGGGCGATCAAGGCATCGAGGTCGCCCTTGAGGTCGAAGAAATCGACCGTGCGCGACGGCGCACCCCATTGCTCGGCACGCGCAGGGCCCGAGGCGACCACCGCCACGCGGCCGATCTCATCGGGCGCACCGCCGGTGGCATGGAAGCTGCGCGCCACCTCGAACAAACGGACGCGCTCCTGCTGGCGCGCACGGTTGTGCCGCAGGACCTCGACCAGGCCGGGCAGCAGCGAGGTGCGCATCACCGCCAGGTCGGCGGAAAGCGGGTTGGCCAGCGGCACCCAGGCATGATCCAGGCCCCAGGTGGTCAGCAGGTCGGCGCCGAGGAAGGACAGCGTCACCGCCTCGAAGTACCCGCGCGCGGCCAGCTGGTCGCGCAGGGCCATCTCGGTCAGGCGCGCCTCCGGCTCCGAGCGCAAGGCGATCTGGCCGGCGGGAATGTGCGTGGGGATGCGCTCGTAACCGTGGATGCGGGCGACTTCCTCGATGAGGTCTTCCTCGCGCTCGATATCGAAGCGGCTGCTCGGCGGGGTCACCCGCCAGCCGTCGGCAATCTCTTCCACGCCCATGCCCAGGGCGGTGAAGATACGGGCCACTTCGTCGGCCGTGACCTCGATACCCAGGATGCGGTGCAGGCGCGCGTGGCGCAGGACGACCGGCGCATGCTCGCGCAGGTCTTCCGGACGCTCCGCCAGCGTGATCGGGCCCGCCTGGCCGCCGGCGATCTGCAGCAGCAGCTCGGTGGCCCGCTCCATGGCGCGCCGCGGCAGCGCCGGATCGACGCCGCGCTCGTAGCGATGCGAGGCATCCGTGTGCAGGCCGAGCTTGCGCGCGCGGCCCATGATGGCCGCGGGGGCGAAATGCGCGGCTTCCAGGAACACGTTGCGCGTGCTCTCGGTCACACGCGAATCGAAGCCGCCCATGATGCCGGCCACGGCCAGGGCGCGGGCTTCATCGGCAATCACCACGAACGAGGGGTCCAGCGTGGCCGTGTTGCCGTCGAGCAGCTTCAGGGTTTCGCCCGGCCCCGCATGACGCACGACGATGGCGCCGTGCAGCGTGTCGTTGTCGAAGGCATGCAGCGGGTGGCCGAGTTCCAGCATCACGTACTGAGTGACGTCCACGATGGCGCTGATCGGACGGATGCCGGCGCGACGCAGGCGTTCGGCCATCCACAGCGGCGAGGCGGCCGCCGCATCGATACCTTCGATGATGCGCCCCAGGTAGCGCGGCGCGTCCGCGCCTGCGTCGAGGCGCACCTCGCGCGTGGCACTCGCGGTCACCGTCACGGCGTCGACACCGATGGCCTTGACCCGGCTGCCGAACAGGGCCGCCACGTCGTGCGCCAGGCCGTTGAGGCCCAGCACGTCGGGGCGGTTCGGGGTGATCTTCAGCTCGATGCTGGCGTCGGGCAGGCCAAGGTAGTCGGCCAGCGGGGTGCCGACCGGCGCATCGGCCGGCAACTCGAGCAGGCCCGATGCGTCGGCGTCGATGCCCAGTTCCTTGGCCGAACACAGCATGCCGAACGATTCGACACCGCGCAGTGTCGCCGCCTTGATCGCGATACCGCCGGGCAGCGTGGCGCCCACCGTGGCCAGCGGGACGCGGATGCCAACGCGCGCATTGGGCGCACCGCAGACGATCTGCACCGGTTCGCCGAGGCCGGCGTCGACCATGCAGACCTGCAGGCGATCGGCTTCGGGGTGCCTGGTGGCGGCCACGATCTCGGCCACGACCACACCTTGCAGCCCGTCACCCAGTTCGGTGACCTCTTCCACTTCCAGGCCGGACATGGTGAGCGCATGGACCAGCGCCGCGCGGTCGGCATTGATGGCGACCAGTTCGCGCAACCAGTTTTCGGAGAATTTCATGGGGACACTCTTTGATCCGGAGGGCGGTCAGGCGAACTGGCGAAGGAAGCGCAGGTCGTTCTCGAAGAAGGCGCGCAGGTCGCCGACGCCGTAGCGCAGCATGGCGAAGCGCTCCACGCCCAGGCCGAAGGCGAACCCGGTGTAACGCTCCGGATCGATGCCGCAGTTGGCCAGCACGGTCGGGTGGACCATGCCGCAGCCGAGCACTTCCAGCCAGCGCGTGGAACCGTCTTCGGCATCCCAGCGGATATCCACTTCCGCCGAGGGCTCGGTAAACGGGAAGTAGCTGGGACGGAAGCGCATCTCGAAATCGCGTTCGAAGAACGCGCGGATGAACTCGGCCAGCGTGCCTTTCAGGTCGGCGAAGCTGGAGGTCTCGTCGACCAGCAGGCCCTCGATCTGGTGGAACATCGGCGAATGGGTCTGGTCGGAATCGCTGCGGTACACCTTGCCCGGCGCGATGATGCGGATCGGCGGCTGACGCCCCTGCATCGAGCGCACCTGCACCGGCGAGGTATGCGTGCGCAGCAGGCGACCGTCGCCGAAGTAGAAGGTGTCGTGCATCGCCCGCGCGGGATGGTGCGGCGGGAAGTTCAGCGCTTCGAAGTTGTGCCAGTCGTCCTCGATCTCGGGACCGTCGGCACGCTGGTAGCCGAGGCGACCGAAGATGTCGGCGATGCGCTCGAGCGCACGGGTGATCGGATGGATGCCGCCATATTCGCCATCGCGGCCCGGCAGCGTGACGTCGATGCGTTCCGAGGCGAGGCGGCGATCCAGCTCGGCCTGCTCCAGCGCCTGCTTGCGGGCGGCAATGGCGTCGGTGAGGCGCTCCTTGACGCGGTTGACCTCGGCGCCCCGCGCCTTGCGCTCATCGCCCTGCAACTGGCCCAGGGCCTTGAGCGCCGCGGTGACTGCACCGTTCTTGCCCAGCAGCGCGACGCGGACGGCGTCCAGCGCCTCCAGCGAGGCGGCCGCATCGATGTCGCGCAAGGACGCGTCGATATGCTCGATCGATTCCATCGGATTTCCTGACGTCCAAAAAAGAAATGGGGAGAAGGCAAGGCCTTCTCCCCACGTCATCCATCTTCGCGCGACATCGCTATCGCGCGTTCAAAGCGGATTACGCAGCCAGACTGGCCTTGGCCTTCTCTGCGATCACGCCAAATGCCTTGATGTCGTGCACGGCGAGGTCGGCGAGGACCTTGCGGTCGACGGCGATCTCGGCCTTGGCCAGACCGTTGATCAGGCGGCTGTACGACAGACCGAACTGACGGGCAGCAGCATTGATACGGACGATCCACAGGGCGCGGAACTGACGCTTGCGCTGCTTGCGGCCGATATAGGCGTACTGGCCAGCCTTGATGACGGCCTGGTTGGCTACGCGGAATACCTTGCGACGGGCGTTGTAGTAGCCCTTCGCACGGCCGAGGATTTTTTTGTGACGACGACGGGCGGTAACGCCACGCTTAACACGAGCCATGGTTCAACCCTCCCTTAGAGATACGGCAACATGCGAGCTACACCCTTGGTGTCGCAAGCTTTGACGTGGTTGGGAGCGCGCAGGCCGCGCTTACGCTTGGTCGACTTCTTGGTCAGGATATGTGACTTGAAGGCATGACCGGCTTTGAACTTGCCGGATGCGGTCTTGCGAAAACGCTTCGCTGCCGCCCGGTTGGTCTTGATCTTGGGCATCGGAATGCTCCGTATTCGGTTGCTGACTGATCCGGCGGCAAGCCCTTGCGGGACAAGCACTTTCCATCCTGCCGGGTACGGTGGTACGGCCCATCCATACGGGCCGAGCCGGCGATGATACACGAAGAACGCGGTAGGAGCGCACGTTGTGCGCGAAAAGCCTACAAAGCGGGGACGCGGCGAGCCCCAATCGTGGGGGACACGGACAGGGCGGGGGCGGGGCGAGGGCGGGGCGAGCCCGGATCGCGCACATCGTGCGCTCCTACACCCCTCATCCGTCGCGGGTAGCAAAAAGGCGCCCGGGGGCGCCTTTCTGGTTCAGATCTTCTTCTTGGGGCCGATCATCATGACCATCTGGCGGCCTTCGAGACGGGGGAAGGACTCCACCACGCCATCTTCGCCGATGTCCGTCTGGACCCGGCGGGCCAGGTTCTGGCCGAGGTCCTGATGGGACATTTCGCGACCGCGGAAGCGGATGGTGACCTTGACCTTGTCGCCTTCTTCCAGGAACTCGCGCATCTTGCGCAGCTTGATCTGGTAGTCGCCCTCGTCGGTGACGGGGCGGAACTTCACTTCCTTGATCTCGACCTGCTTCTGCTTCTTCTTCGCAGCCGAAGCCTTCTTCTGGGCCTCGAACTTGAACTTGCCGTAATCCATGATCTTGCAGACCGGCGGATCGCCGTTCGGCTGGATTTCGACCAGATCCATGCCCAGCTCTTCGGCGGCCTTGATGGCGTCTTCCGTCCGCATGATGCCGAGCTGCTCGCCTTCCGCGCCAAGCACGCGGACCTGCGGGACACGAATGTCTCTGTTCTTGCGATTGCCCTTGTTATCGGTCGTAGCGATACCGCTATCCTCCAGAAGATTGATCCCAATACCGGACCCGTGGCGTCAGCGACGGGTCTCGGCTTCCAAACGTTCGACGAACTGGGCCAACGGCATGCTGCCGAGGTCCTCGCCGCCGCGGGTACGTACGGAGATGGTACCTGTTTCTTTCTCGCGGTCACCGACCACGATCAGATAAGGCACCTTCTGCAACGTGTGCTCGCGGATTTTATATCCGACTTTTTCGTTGCGCAAATCGGAGTTTACCCTGAACCCTTGTCCGACAAGGGCTTGGGTTACCTCCTGCACATAATCGGCCTGAGCGTCGGTAATGCTGAATGCAACCGCCTGAATGGGGGCAAGCCACGTCGGAAGCAAGCCCGCGTGGTGCTCGATCAGGATGCCGATGAACCGCTCCATCGACCCCACGATGGCCCGGTGGAGCATGACCGGGTGCTGGCGCTGGCTGTTTTCGTCGACATATTCGGCGCCCAGGCGCTCGGGCATCATGAAATCGACCTGCATCGTGCCCACCTGCCAGGCGCGGCCGATGGAATCCTTCATGTGGTACTCGATCTTGGGGCCGTAGAAGGCGCCCTCGCCCGGCAGTTCCTCCCAGGCCACGCCGGCCGCCTGGAGCGCGGCGCGCAGGGCGTGCTCGGCCTTGTCCCAGACCTCGTCGGCACCGATCCGCTTTTCGGGTCGCAGGGCGATCTTCATGGCGATCTCGTTGAAGCCGAAATCGTCGTAGACCTTCATGGCCTGGGCGTGGAACGCGGCGACCTCGCCTTCGATCTGGGCCGGGGTGCAGAAGATATGGCCGTCGTCCTGGGTGAAGGCGCGCACCCGCATGATGCCGTGCAGGGCACCGGAGGGTTCGTTACGGTGGCAACCGCCGAACTCGCCGTAGCGGATCGGCAGGTCGCGGTAGCTGTGCAGGTGGGTGTTGAAGATCTGGATGTGGCCCGGGCAGTTCATGGGCTTCAGGGCGTACGTGCGCTTCTCCGACTCGGTGAAGAACATATTCTCCTGGTAGTTGTCCCAGTGACCGGACTTCTTCCAGAGGCTGACGTCCATGATCTGCGGACCACGCACCTCCTGGTAGCCGCTGCTCTTGTAGACGCCGCGCACGTACTGCTCCACCGCCTGCCAGATGGCCCAGCCCTTGGGGTGCCAGAAGATCATGCCAGGCGCTTCTTCCTGCATGTGGAAGAGGTCGAGCTGCTTGCCGATGCGGCGGTGGTCGCGCTTCTCGGCCTCCTCCAGCTGGTGCAGGTAGGCCTTGAGGTCCTTGTCGTTGAGCCAGGACGTGCCGTAGATGCGGGTAAGCATCTCGTTGTTGGCATCGCCGCGCCAGTAGGCGCCGGCCACCTTCATCAGCTTGAAGGCGCGCAGCTTGCCCGTGTTGGGCACGTGCGGGCCACGGCAGAGGTCGGTGAACTCACCCTGCGTGTAGAGCGACAGCGTCTCGCCCGCCGGGATGCTCTCGATGATCTGGGCCTTGTACTCCTCGCCCAGACCACGGAAGAAGTCGATCGCCTCGTCGCGGCTCTTGACCGAGCGCGTCACCGGGATCTGTTCCTTGACGATCTTTTCCATCTCCGCCTGGATGGCCTCGAGGTCGTCCGGGGTGAAGGGGCGTTCGTAGGCGAAGTCGTAGTAGAAACCGTTGTCGATCACCGGGCCGATGGTGACCTGCGCGCCGGGGAACAGGCGCTGCACGGCCTGGCCCAGCAGGTGGGCCGTGGAGTGGCGCAGGATGTCCAGCGCCTCGGGGCTCTTGTCGGTGACGATCTCGAGCGCGGCATCGTGGTCGATCGTGAAGCTGGCATCCACCAGCGTGCCGTCCACCTTGCCGGCGAGCGTGGCCTTGGCAAGGCCCGCACCGATGGAGGCGGCGATGTCCTGCACGGACACCGGGTGATCGAACGGGCGCTGGCTGCCGTCGGGTAGCGTGATCTGGATCATGAATGCGAATTCCGGACAAACAAAAAGGGCGCCATGCGCCCTTCGAAGATGACGAAGACGTGGCGTGGAGTCAGAGGGAGGGGCGCGTAGTCCGCATGTCGCACACTCGGCCAGCGTTACCGCGGGCCACCTTCGTCGGCTGGATACCCGCAAAAGCTAGATCAGGCACGCGGCCGTGTCAATCCGGGCGTCCGTTACACTGTGTCATTCGCTACGAGAACAGGCCCTCCCCATGCGTATCCTGGTCACCGGCACCGCCGGTTTCGTCGGCTCGGCCCTCACCGAGCGCCTGCTGGCCCGCGGCGACACCGTGCTGGGCTTCGACAACCACAACGATTATTACGACCCCGCGCTGAAAGAAGCACGCGTGGCCCGCTTCATCGACCACCCGAACTACACCCACGTACGCGCCGATCTTGCCGAGCAGGCTGCAGTGGACAAGGCCTTCGCCGATTTCCAGCCGGAGCGCGTGGTCAACCTCGCCGCCCAGGCCGGCGTGCGTTATTCGCTGACCCACCCGCACGCGTACGTGCAAAGCAACCTGGTCGGCTTCGTCAACATCCTGGAGGCATGCCGCCGGCACGCGGTCGGCCATCTGGTCTACGCATCGTCCAGCTCGGTCTACGGCGCGAACCGGAAAATGCCCTTCGCCGTCGAGGATGCCGTGGACCACCCGGTCAGCCTGTATGCGGCGACCAAGAAGTCCAACGAGCTGATGGCGCACACCTACAGCCACCTGTTTGGCCTGCCCACCACGGGGTTACGCTTTTTCACGGTGTACGGCCCGTGGGGCCGGCCGGACATGTCGCCGATCCTGTTCGCCCGCCGCATCGTGCAGGGCGAGGCCATCGACGTCTTCAACCACGGCAACCACAGCCGCGACTTCACCTATATCGACGACATCGTCGAGGGCGTGGTCCGCACGCTGGACCACCCGGCCCAGCCAGACCCGGGCTACGACCCGGTGGCGCCGCATGCCGGCAGTTCGTCGGCGCCGTATCGCGTGTACAACATCGGCAATGACGAACCCGTCCAGCTACTCGACTTCATCGGCCTGCTCGAGAAACACCTGGGCCGCACGGTCGAAAAGCGCCTGCTGCCGATGCAGCCGGGCGACGTGCCGGATACCTGGGCCGACGTCTCGGCGATCCGCCGGGACGTCGGTTACGCACCGAGCACATCGATCGACGCGGGGCTGGCGAAGTTCGCCGAGTGGTACAAAGCGTACTACCGGGTGGACTGACACCTCGCTGGCTCGCCCCCTTCAGACCAGGCGGCGGAGCAGTCCCGAAGCGCGATGGGTCTTGCGACCCACCGCGTAGGCGAGGATGTCCGCCGAGGCCAGCAGGGTGAACGCGGTGCGGGCGCGGGTCACGCCGGTGTAGACCAGCTCGCGCGTGAGCACGGGCGACGGTTCGGCCGGCAGCGCCAACGCCGTGTGTTCGAATTCGGACCCCTGCGACTTGTGCACCGTCATCGCGAACACGGTATCCACCGCGGAGAGACGACTGGGCACCACGAAACGAATGCGCTCCCCACCCTGTTCGTGCATGACGGCGAACGCCACGCGCAACGCCATGCTGCCCTGCCCGTCCGGCACCCACAGGGTCAGGCCGACGTCGCCGTTCATCAGGCCTAGCGCGTAGTCGTTACGCGTCACCATTACCGGCCGCCCTTCGTACGAGCCGCTGGTGGCCTCGACCAGCCCACGCTCGAGCAGGCCTTTGGCAATGCGTTCGTTCTGCGCGTCTACCCCGGCGTCGCCATGACGCGTGGCGCACAGCAACTGGAATCGCGCATAAGCCGTCAGCGCACCCGCCGCCCATGCCTCGAAGGCTGCGAGGTCAGCCCCGAGCGGTGGCCGGTTTGCCTCCAGCCAGTCCAGGTAGTGCCGATAGCCCGGAGTCTGGCCGCGCCCGTCGATCGCCACGGCGGCGATGGACGCGGCCGATGCCGGCAGCAAGGCCAATTCGCCGCTCGACGTGGAAAACGCTGCTGTCACGGCGGTCATGTCGCCGTGGTTGATGCCTAGTGCCAGCGCGCCGATGCCGCTGTGCTCGCCGAAGCGTCGGCTACGCCGGAGCATGGTCACCTGCTGGTCCAGCGGCCGCGCCTCGTCGTCCGGCACGGACCAGGCGCCCACGTCGACGCCGAGCGTCCCGGCCAGCCAGGCCCGCGTGCGGGCGTCGTAATAGCCTCGGTCGGCTCGCGCGCACAGGTCGCCGAGGACGGCACCGGCTTCCACGGAGGACAACTGGTCCTTGTCACCTAGCAGCACCAGCCGTGCCTGCGGTGGCAGCGCATCGAGCGTGGCCGCCATCATCTCCAGGTCGATCATGGAGGCCTCGTCGATGACCAGGACATCCAGGTGCAGCGGATGGTCGGCATCGTGGCGAAAGCGACGGCTGTCCGGACGACTGCCCAGCAGGCGGTGCAGCGTGGTGACTTCCGCGGGTATCGCCTGCTTGACGGAGGCATCGACCTGCAGCCGATCGATCTGCACGGCGATGGACGCGTTGAGTCGCGCAGCCGCCTTGCCGGTGGGCGCGGCGAGACGTATGCGCAGGCGCGGCTGGCCCGCACGCTGCGCCATCGTCTGCAACAACCCCAGCAGGCGAATGACCGTCGTGGTCTTGCCCGTACCCGGGCCGCCCGTGATGACGGCGAACGCGCCTCGCGCCGCGATGGCACAGGCGATCTTCTGCCAGTCGGGTCCGCTCTCCACGACAGGAAACAGGCGATCCAGCTCCGCGGCCAGGTCGTCCGGCACCGGCAGCGGCGCCAACCGGCCGAGCACGGCCTCGGCCACGCGTGCCTCGTCACGCCAGAAACGGCGCAGGTAGAGCAGATCGCCATCGAGGACCAGCGGCGCGGCGGCGTCCCCCGTGGGATCGGCCACCAGCGGCGAGGCTGCGAGGACCGGCCGGATACCCGCCAGCGCGGCGTCGGCGGCGGTGTTCCAGGTGCCGATGTCGACGCAGATATGTCCATCGCCCAGCTCGCGGCTGGCCTGCGCCGCCGCCAGCAGGACCCGCGGATCACCCTGGGGATCGAGGCTGCCGAGGAAGCGCGCGAACGCGCGATCGACCGGACGAAGACGATCCTCCGCCACCGCGTTGTCCATCCAGCGATCGAGGTCGTCGCGTGTCGGCACGGTGTTCATGCGTCCGCTCCCCGGAACAAGGTGTCCAGCGCGTCGATCATCGCCCGCGGCGGACGCTCGGCATGCACGCCGTGACCGCGACCGTCCACGCCACGCAGGTAAAGATAGATGGCGCCGCCGATATGGGTGTCGTAGTCGTAGGCGTCGCCCAGGCGTGTACGCAGCTGGCGATGCAGCGCAAGCAGGTAGAGCGCGTATTGCAACTCGTAGCGGGCGTCGAGGATGGAGCGGCGCATGGCCTCCGGCGTGTAGGCGTGCTGGTCGGTGCCCAGCCAGTTGGACTTGTAGTCCACGACGTACCAGCGCCCTTCGTGCTCGATGATGAGATCGATGAAGCCCTTGAGCATGCCGTTGACGCGATCGGACGCGAGCGCCGGCCTTGCCGCGCCATCCAGCGTGTGGGTGCGGACGATGCGGTCCAGCGCGAGCGTATCGACACCCTTCGCTTCGAACAGGAATTCCAGCTCCGCGCGATAGCGGCGGGGATCGTCCAGCGCACCGAGCGCGAGCGTGCGGCCGTCAGGCAAGGACAGCGGCGTGGACAGCAACCCGAGCAGCCAGGTCGTCAGCAGGTCGATCGCGTGCGCCCAGCCGCGACGCTCGCAGCGGCGTGCCACGGTATCGCGCAGGCGCTGCGGATCGCGGGCGACCGCCGCAAAGCCTTCCTCCGCCATCCACTCGAGCAGGTCGTGCAGGAAGGTGCCGGCCTCCGCGCCACGCTCGAACGCATGGATGCTGCCGGCCTCCGCCAGCGCCGCCGGACGCTCGCTCGCGTATTCGACGATCACGTCGTCGGTGGCGGTTTCCGGCGCGACGATGTCGTCCTCCGCATGACGCAGTGCACTGTAGCTGGCGATCCACCAGGGCTCGGCGCGCGCGATGTGCGCACGACGCGCCGGTGCAGGATGTTCCTGCTGCACCGGGGGTTCGTAGCGGTTGTCTTCCGGCGCGGGCATGTAGTCCACGGCGATGCAGGCATGACCGTCCACAAGGCGCCGCAGAAGACCCTCTATCGCGCCGTTGTCTATCTCCGCGCCACCGGTCAGCAGGTGACCCAACGCCGCCTTGTGCAGCTGCGGTTTTTTCGCGGACGCATGACTGACCGGCGCGACACCGATCCAGCACGCGTGACGCGCACGGGTCAGGGCGACGTAGAGCAGGCGCAGGTCTTCCTGCAACACCGCGCGCTCGGCAGCCTCCTTCGCTTCACGCACGGCATCGCCCGCACCCTGGTGGCTGGCCGCGACCAGTTCCAGCTGTGCCCCGTTGCCGTCGTGGTAGCGATACCCCTGCCCCGGGCGCATGCCTGCCACGGCGGCTGCGAAGGGCAGGAAGACCAGGGGATATTCCAGACCCTTCGACTTGTGGATGGTCACCACCTTGACCAGGTCGTCGTCGCTTTCCAGGCGGACGATCTGGTCGTCGCCCGTGTGACCGGCGGTGTCGGCTATACGCTCGGCCAGATGACGGATGAGCGCCTGCTCACCCTCGATCGTGGACGCGGCCTGCTGCAGCAGCTCGGCTAGGTGCAGCAGGTTGGTCAGGCTGCGTTCGCCGCCGCGCTGCGCCAGCAACCGCGCCGGAAGGTCGAACAGGTGCAGGAAACGGTGCAGCATGGCTAGCACCCCGCCCCGACGCCACGTCTCGCGCAGTTCGAACAGCTCCTGCCCACGCCGCTCCCAGTGCCGCTCGTCGACATTGAGGCGCTCCAGTTCGCCATAGCCCAGATCGAGGCTGCGGGTGGCCAGCGCGGCACGCATGGCCGTGTCGGAGGATGGCTCGGCCACGGCACGCAGCCAGAGCAGGATGTCGTGGGCCTCGATGCTTTCGAGCACCGAGTCGCGATCGGACAGGAACACGCTGCGCACGTGGCGCTGCGCCAGCGCATCGCGTATCTGGGTCGCCTCGCTGTGGCTACGGACCAGAACGGCGATATCCGCCGGCTTCAACGCCGTGAAGTGGCCTTCGGCCGAAACGAAACCGCAGCGGCCACGGCCCGCGGCATTCAGCAGTTCGACGATGTGCGTGGCGCAGGCACCTGCCATCTGCTCGCGATAGATACGCACGCCGACCGGCTGTTCGTCGTCGAGCAGCCAGACCTGCAAGGCCGCGGGCACATCATCGTCGATGACCAGGCGTTCGCTACGGCCACGGGACCGCACCGGTGCGAAGGGCAGCCCGCGGTCGGGGAAGTGGAAGGCTCCCGTGGCATGGGTTTCGGCATGCCCGAACAGCGCATTGACCGCCGCCACCATGGCCTCGCTGGAACGATGGTTGGTGTCCAGGCTGTAATGCGGCGGGAGGGCTTCCGCCCTGGCCCCGAGGTAGGTCTGAATGTCGGCCCCGCGGAAGGCATAGATGGCCTGCTTGGGGTCGCCGATCAACAACAGTCCGGTACCTTCCGCCGCGGCGTAGATCGCGCGGAAGATCCGGTACTGCAAGGGGTCCGTGTCCTGGAACTCGTCGATGAGGGCGAGCGGGTATTGCCGGGCGATGGTCTGCGCCAGTCCCGTACCGGTGTCGGCCGCGAGCGCCCGATCCAGGCGCAGCAGGAGGTCGTCGAACCCGATCTGCGCGCGCCGCCGTTTCTGCGCGGCGAAACGCTCGCGTACCCAGGCCAGGGCGTCGGCCAACACGACATGGCGAACGCCTACCTTTCCCGCCTGCCAGGCCTGCCAGTGTTCCAGCGCCGCAAACGCCGGATGCTCGGGCCGATGCTTGCCCTTGCCCGTCGCCTTGCCCAGCCGCGTCACGGAATAACGCGCGATATCGAAGTCGACGCGTTCGGCACGTTCCGCCCAGTAACGCATGGCGGCAAGATCGGTGGGAATACGGTCCGGCTTGTACCAGCCGTTGTGCAGGGTCTTGTCGCCTACCGCGGCGGTGATGGTCGCCTCGATGCGATCGATATCGGCGAGCCAAGTGCGCGCCGCATCCGCGTGGCGTCGCTCATCCTCCTCGTCCCATGCGGCACGATCGAGCAGGGCCGCATCGAGATCGCCGCCGGAGGCCAATACCTCGCCGTTGACGCGCAACGTGGCCTCGCCGCCGAATAGCAAGGGGCGTAGTGCGCGCGCAAGCGCATCGGGCGTCTGCCATTCCTCGAGGATGGGCGCGAGACGCGCCTCGTCGAGCAGGTAGAACGCCTTGCGCCAGTAGTCGCGTACGCACTCGGCGAGCAGTTCGCTCTCGTCCGGCTCCAGCGTCTGGGCGAAGGCGTGGCCACTGCCGAAGGCATGCTGGATCAGCATCCGCTGGCTCCAGCCATGGATGGTGAAGATGGCTGCTTCGTCCATCCATTGCGCGGCGAGTTCGAGCCGGCGCGCGCACGCGCCATGACGCTCCGCCTCGCAGGCATCCAGGAGCGCGGCGAGGAAGGGTTCTTTTGTCGTGCCGGCACGGAAGGCGGCGGCCGCCTCGACGAGACGCGCCCGCACGCGCTCGCGCAGTTCTTGCGTGGCCGCCTCGGTAAACGTCACCACCAGGATCTGCGGTGGCAGCAGGGGCTGCGCCACGCCATGGCCCAACACGGCGCGCACGTAAAGTGCGGCGATCGTCCACGTCTTGCCCGTGCCGGCACTGGCCTCGATCAGGCGCACGCCGTCCAGCGGCATGGTCAGCGGGTCCAGCGTCTGGAAGTCGAGGGTCATGCGCGCTCCACGTGAAGCGCGCCCAGCAGGTCGCGATAGGGCTGCAGCCAGCGGGTGAAACCGGCGCGCTCGAGCGCATCGAACTCGGGCCACGCGCGCATCAGGTACGGATCGCCGTCCACTTCGCCCCGTGCACGATCGTAGACGCCCTCGTAGGCTTGTCGTGCGGCCTGCATCGATGATTCCTCCGGGGCCAGGAGCGCCGAAAGCGCGGTGCGCGCGGCGACCGGCAGCGGCGCCCGCATGCCCTCGCGCCATGCAAGCAGCAGCGTCTCCAGCATCGCCGTGGCACGGTTGGTCGGGATCGGGGCAAGCACGATCGTGGCATCCGGCCCGACGTAACGGGTCTGCACGGCAAGCCCGGCGGCCTGGGCCACCAGGTGGTCGATCCACGGCATCACCAGCCGGTGCGTACGTGGTGAGCCATCGGGCTCCAGCACATTCGCGGGCGAAAGCAGGAAAGCGGCGAGGTTGCCTTCCGTATCGGCACGGAGCTCGGCCAGCCAGTCCTCGACGACCACACCCGCGGCCTCGACACGCACTTCCCGCTTGCCGGCATCGACCGGCCAGCGGCGGCGCTCGGTCATGAACCGGGCGAAGATGGCCGACGCCGTGGCCGTCAGTTCACGGCGCACCGGCGCAGCGAACCCGCCCATGGGCAGCAGGCCGCTGCGTTGCAGCCGCGATGCGGCCATATCGATCGCGTCTGCGGCGTCGTTGCCGCTGTGGATGGCGGCACGCAGCAAGGTGTCGGTCATGCCGAACCGACCCAGCGCATCGACCGCGAACGGCTCCTGGTCGTCGCCCGCGATGTCACCCAGTTCGAACCGCACGCCGAGCCGTGCCTGGAAGAACTCCCGCACCGGATGACGCAGGAAACGCCGCAGCACGGCAAGCCCGATGGGCCGTTCGACGAGCAGCGCCGGCAAGGTCGACGCGTCGGCGGACGGTGCGATGTCGTGCGCCTGGCGCCACTCGCTGGCGTAGGTGAACAACCGGGCGTCGCCCTGACGAAAGTAGGCACGACTGAAGGGCTGCAACGGGTGCTCCACCGACAGGTGTGCCAGAAGCGGCTGACCGTCGGCGCACAGCCATGCCGATGCCAGGTAATCGCGCAGCTGTCCCACCAGCACCGATGGCGCGCACTCGCTGTTGTCGCGGGCGCTGCGCGCGACCCAGCCGATGTGCAGGGCATCGCGCGCGGACAGCAGGGCCTCGAGGAAAAGGTAGCGATCGTCCTCACGACGCGAGCGGTCGCCCGGCCGCCACGCACCCGACCGCGACATCAGGTCGAAATCCATGGGGGGGCGGGCACGCGGGTAGTCGCCGTCGTTCATGCCCAGCAGGCAGACCACCCGGAACGGGATGGCCCGCATGGGCATCAGCGTACCGAAGCTGACTGCACCGGCGAGGAATCGCTTGGAGAGTCCCGCGTCGTCGAACTGACCCAGCCAGGCCTCGCGCACCACGTCCACCGGCAAGGGCTCGTCGAACCGGGCTTCGGCGCAAGCGCCCTCCCAGGTATCGAGGGCATCCAGGAGGCGCTCCAACTGCTTGGCATCCTCGGCATCGGAGCGGTCGAAGAAATCGTCGATCAGCCGGCGCAGGCGTGTCCCCCATGTCGCGGCTGGCGCCGGTTCGGCCATGTGTTGCCAGTGGCGACCGAGTGCGGCGAGGAGATCGGACAACGGACCGACCAGTGCCGCATCGAGCCCGCCCACCTCGTCGAAGGGCTCGATATCGCCCCATGCCTCCCCTTCCCCCACGGCATAGCCCAGCAACATGCGCCGCAGGCCGAACGCCCAGGTGTTCTGCTCCAGGGCCGGTAGCCCCAGCGAACCGCGCTGTGCCGCATCCAGCCCCCAGCGGATACCGGCGCCGCCGATCCAGCGATGCAGCAAGGGCAGGTCGTCCTCGGCCAGGCCGAAACGCGTGCGCACCGCCGGGACATCGAGCAGATCGGCCATCTCGCCGGCCGTGAACCGCGACTCGGTCATGCCCATCAGCATGTCCAGCGCCATGACCAGCGGAACGGTGCCACGGGCCGCACGATCCGCCACGCTGAACGGAATGAATCGCGGGTCGTCGCGCGGCACGCGGCCGAAGACGGCGTCGATGTGCGGGCCGTAGGTTTCGATATCGGGCACCATCACGATCACGTCGCGAGGCAGGATGGGATGGCCGTCGCGGGCTGACGCCTCGAACCGGGCAAGCAGCTGGTCGTGCAGGATCTCCACCTCGCGCTGCGGCCCGTGCGCGAGATGGAAGACGATGGAGGTGTCGTCCGCCGCCACCGGCCGCGGTTCTTTCGGCAGGGGCTCCAGGTCGAGGATGGCCGCCTGCACCTGCCCGAGCAGCGTGTTGCCGGTCGGCTCGGCGAACAGGTCGATGCGCTGGTCCCACGCGGTGAAACGCTCGCGATAGGTATCCGGATGGTCGAACTCGTCGAGCAGGCGGATGTAGTCGCGACCCTGCTTGCCCCAGGCGGCCAGCAGGGGGTTGGCGTAGAGGTGCATGTCCTCGTCGGACGGCAGCAGGGGCATGCCGGGTTTGCTTTCCTGACGCCTCCGCTCGGCCCGCAGCAACTCGCGGTCGTCGACAATGTCCGCCCAGTAGTGGCGACACGGATTCATCACCACCAGCACCACCTGCGACCAGCGCGCCAGCGCGGACAGGGCCTCCAGCGTTTGCCGCGGAAGCGACGACATGCCGAACACCACGATGCGGCGCGACAGGGTTGCCGGACGCTCCGACGTGGAGGCCACGGCCCTCAGGAAGCGCTCGTGGACCGCGGCACGGTGGCCGTCGGCCTCGTCCGGGCCGACATCGTCTAGCAGGCGACGCCACAGGCGCGCCTGCCAGCGATCGTCTTCCGCCATGTCGGGCGCCGCACCGCGGGCATCCCGCAGCACGTCGCGTCCTGCCGCCCAATCGTCGAGCCAGTCGGCACGGTATACCTGGTACTGGTCGTAGAGGTCGGCAAGCCGCTCGGCCAGCTGGTGGCACTTGCGCGCGTCGTCGTCCTTGCCGAGGAACGCGCTCAGCGATGCGAAGCCCTCCTCGGCGGCCACGGAAGGCAACAGGCGCATCAGGCGCCAGACCAGACGGGACTTGTCGAAAGGCGACTCCGGCGGCACGGCATCCTTGCCGAGCACGGCGCGGTACGCGACCCAGAGAAAACGCCCCGGCAACTGGACATCGACGGCCGCGGCGATACCCATGCCACCATCGGCCTCCGAGCGTGCCAGAGCCAGGCGGAACCATTGCGCGATGCCGTTGGACTGGACCAGGATCGATTCGTTTTCCAGGGGCTGCAGGGGTGCACGCCGAAGCCACGCCACCAGGACGTCACGCAGTTCTTCCAGGCGGTTGCCATGCAGGACCATGAGGCCTGGCGCGATGTCGTTCGCTACAGTCACCACGGGGCTCCAGCGGACTCGGGAATCATGCGGGTGATGATGCCTGCCTCATGTCGCACGGGACGAGACGTCAGAACGGCTTCCCGACAACGAGATAGACGATGGCCAACAGGACCAGCACCGGCAACTCGTTGCAAAGCCGCAGGGCCTTGGACGACGGCAGCGAACCGCCAGCCTCGCTGCGTTTCAGCAGGCGTCCCGTCCAGAGGTAGTAGGCGAGCATCGCGGCGACCAGTGCCAGCTTCACGTGCAGCCAACCGCCGGCGATGTGGAAATAAAACCAGAGCACCAGACCGAAAACGAGCGCCACCCCGAACATGATGTGCCCGAACCGGTAGAGCCGACGGCCCATCAGGATGAGCCGTGCGCGGACCGCGGTCTCGCCGCCCGCCTCCACGATGTTGATCAGTATCCGCGGCAGGTAAAAGACCGCTGCCATCCAGGCGATGACGAAGACGATGTGCAGGGATTTGATCAGAAGGTAGCCCACGGGATGTCGCTCCACCGGGAAAGCAACGAGTGTAGCGACTCTGCGGCGTGCTGGCGGGCCCTGAGCCGCCACGTGGCCTCATTCCGGTTACCGCGACATGCCGAGCAGACGAAACACGGTATCGGCCACGATACTTGCAACACCACCGGCCACGCCCGCGGCCAACACCGCACCCACGACGCGGTGTTTCCAGGCGATCAGCTGCTCCAGCCTGGTTTCCACACCATCCAGTCGCAAGCCGAGGCGCGCTGTTTCGGCCCTGGCGTGCTCGTCGCTCGCATCCAGACGCTTTATGAGTCGGGCTTCGGTTGCCGCAAGGCGCTGACCGGATCGCGCTTCCGATGCGAGTACGCGCTGCTCCGACCTGGCTTCAGCGTCGGCAAAACGCTGCTCCACCTCCGAAAAACGCTGCTCCGTACGGACCTCTGCCACCGCCAAACGGGCATCGGTTGCGTCCTGACGCTGCATCATCCGGTCAAGGAGCACATTCATGCTGGCCGTACGCTCGTCGAGCCGGCCCAATTGCTCCTGCATACCGCCGAGGATGCCCGCAAGGTCGGCACCTGAGGGATGCATGCAGCCGGCGTAGCCCGCGGGCCGGCCTGGGCCCGGGTATCGCGTCTTCTTCATGACGTACTCCATCGCGCTGATCCTCCTCAGTGTGCAGGGACGCGAGGCGATGGGTCGTGAGAATCCGGACCGATTCGCGTCAGGGCCTCCAGTCTGGCTAGCGCACGCCATGCCTGCACCGGGTTGCCGGTCATCACTAAGCGTGAGTGGGGGCCGTTCTGCATGTCGTCCAAATGCCGGGCACAAAAAAAGGAGCCGCAGGCTCCTTTTTTCAGCTTCTTCGTGCCACCGCCCCGGTGAGGGAAAGTGGTGGGCGGTACAAGGATCGAACTTGTGACCCCTACCATGTCAAGGTAGTGCTCTACCGCTGAGCTAACCGCCCGAAGAGCTGCGCAGTTTACCGGCGCCCGACCCCGGCTGCAAGAGCCCGGCTGGATTTTTTTCCCGGGCCGGCCCGTGTCAGCGCAGGGCCCGGTCCCGCAGCCGGTGGATCTCGTCGCGGAGCTTGCCCGCCTCCTCGAACTCGAGGTTCTGGGCGTGCTTGTACATGCGTGTCTCCAGCTTCTTGATCGTGGAGCCGACCTGCTCCGGGGTCAGGGAGCCGTAATCGGCCTGCTCCTCCTGGGCCTTCTTCGCCTCCTTGCCCTTGCGGCCCTTGCCGCGGGAGCCCACGTCGGCGCGGGCGCCTTCCATGATGTCCGCAATGCGACGCACCACCGTGGTGGGCGTGATGCCATGGAGCGTGTTGTATTCAACCTGCTTCTCGCGGCGTCGCGCCGTCTCGTCCATGGCGTCCTTCATGGAGCCGGTAATGGTGTCGCCGTACAGGATCGCCTTGCCGCGGACGTTTCGGGCCGCGCGGCCGATGGTCTGGATCAGGGAGCGCGTGGAGCGCAGGAACCCCTCCTTGTCCGCATCCAGGATGGCCACCAGCGACACTTCGGGCATGTCCAGGCCCTCGCGTAGCAGGTTGATACCCACCAGCACGTCGAACTCGCCCAGGCGCAGGTCGCGGATGATCTCCGTACGCTCCACCGTGTCGATGTCCGCGTGCAGGTAACGCACCCGCACGTCATGCTCGGACAGGTAATCCGTCAGGTTCTCCGCCATGCGCTTGGTCAGCGTGGTGACCAGCACGCGGTCGCCTATCGCCACGCGCTTGTGGATCTCGCCCAGCAGATCGTCGACCTGGGTGCGCACCGGCCGCACCTCCACCTCGGGATCGATCAGGCCCGTGGGACGCACGACCAGCTCGACCACGTTGTCCGTAGAGCGCTCGAGTTCGTACTTCGCCGGCGTGGCCGAGACATAGATCGCGCGCGGCGCGCGGCGCTCCCATTCCTCGAAGCGAAGGGGACGGTTGTCCATGGCCGACGGCAGGCGGAAACCGAATTCCACCAGCGTCTCCTTGCGCGAACGGTCGCCCTTGTACATGGCGCCCAGCTGGGGAACGGTCACGTGCGACTCGTCCACCACCATCAACGCGTCCGGCGGCAGGTAGTCGAAAAGCGTCGGCGGCGGCTCGCCCGGGCCGCGGCGGGTCATGTGCCGCGAATAATTCTCGATGCCCTGGCAGAACCCCACCTCGGCCATCATTTCCAGATCGAAACGGGTGCGCTGCTCCAGGCGCTGCGCCTCGACGAGCTTGTTTTCCCGGTAAAGCTGCTCCAGCCGTTCCGACAGCTCGACCTTGATCGTCTCCATCGCGTTGAGAACGCTCTGGCGCGTGCTGGCATAGTGGGTTTTCGGGTACACCGTGTAGCGGGGCACCTTGCGCAGCACTTCGCCGGTGAGCGGGTCGAACAGCGAGAGGTTCTCGACCTCGCCGTCGAACAGCTCGATGCGCAGCGCCTCGGACTCCGACTCCGCCGGGAACACGTCGACCACTTCGCCACGTACACGGTACGTACCGCGCCGCAGGTCCATCTCGTTGCGCACGTACTGCAGTTCGGTCAGCTGACGGATCAGCGCACGCTGCTGGATATGCTCCCCGCGCGACAGGATGAGGCGGAGGCTCATGTAGTCCTCCGGATCGCCCAGGCCATAGATCGCGGACACGGTGGCCACGATCAGCGAGTCGCGCCGCGACAACAGCGCCTTGGTGGCCGCGAGACGCATCTGCTCGATGTGGTCGTTGATGCTGGAATCCTTCTCGATGAAGGTATCCGAGGCCACCACGTAGGCTTCCGGCTGGTAGTAGTCGTAGTAGCTGACGAAGTACTCCACCGCGTTATGCGGAAAGAACTCCTTGAATTCGCCGTAGAGCTGGGCGGCCAGCGTCTTGTTCGGCGCGAGCACGATGGTCGGCTTCTGGATCTGCTCCACCACGTTGGCGATGGTGAAGGTCTTTCCGGACCCGGTCACGCCGAGCAGGGTCTGGGCGGCCAGGCCGGATTCGAAGCCCTCGCTCAGGCGGCGGATGGCCTCCGACTGGTCACCGGCGGGCTTGTAGGGCGAGACGAGCTGGAAGCGATCGGTCATGGGCGACGATATGCTGGCTGAAGGCATGATTTTAAACGGCCGCCGCCTACGGGGCGTGAGGTCCCCACCCGACAGTGGATGGCGCTCGCCCGAGTCAGGATGGTCGAGGACTTTCCTGCCGCGGTCGCTCCCCCATGCCCACACGCAAACGGCTCCCAGGCGGCTTCACCCTGCCCGACCTGACCACCACCCTGGTGATCACCGGCATGCTGGTGATGATGGCCCTGCCGGCCCTTGCCGGGACGCTGGCCCGATATCAGTTGAAAGCCACTGGGGAAGCACTCTTCACATCGCTGAACAAGGCCCGCGCCACGGCGATCCGCCGAGGCCACCCTACCTATGTGTGCCCCAGCGAAGACGGACGGCTGTGCTCCGCAACCGCCGACTGGAGCCTGGGCTGGATCGCCCGCGACCAACAGGCCAAAGCCTTGTTCGATGTGTCGGATACCGTGCCCCGCGCCATCAACATCGTTCACTCGGCCGGGCGATCCGAGGTGAACTTCCGGCCCGATGGCACCGCTAACCACGATAACCAGCGGATCAGCCTGTGCCTTCGGGGCAAAGCCCATACGGCGGTCAGCATCGTGTTGGCGCGGTCGGGCCGTATCCGTCGCGAAACAGCCCCTGCCGACATCGCGGCGGCGTGTGCCCGGCACCGCGCAAAAAATGCCTAGAGCCGCTTGACAGCCCCCATCTACATCAACACAATACGTGGCTCCCCGCCCGAATAGCTCAGCCGGTTAGAGCACTTGACTGTTAATCAGGGGGTCGTTGGTTCGAGTCCAACTTCGGGCGCCAGGTTTTGAAAGGGTCTGCAGCGATGCAGGCCCTTTTCTTTTGGGTGGTAACCCGCCCATCCATACACTCAGTGAGCGCCGGTATCCAGTGACGCACCCTCGCGGTGGTGCGTACCCAGGCGCTGCACCAGTTCATGGCTGGCGGCGTTCAGGCCCACGACGTCTACCGTGACGCCTGCCTGGCGGAACTTGAGCACCACGCGATCCAGCGCACCGATAGCGGTCAGGTCCCACAGGTGGGCCGCGGTGACATCGATCACCACGCCACTCAGGTCCTCTTCCTTCACGTCGAAGAAGTCACCGAACGTATCCGCCGATGCAAAGAACACCTGGCCGGAGACGACATAGGTGCGCACGCCTTCCTCGGAGAGGGAACTGTCCACGTCGAGCATGCGACCGACCTTGCGCGCGAAGAACACCGCGGAGAGGATCACGCCGGTCAACACGCCACGTGCAAGATCATGCGTCCAGACCGTGACCACCACCGTGCCCAGCATGACGATGCTGGACGACGTGGGATGCGTGCGTAGCGCCGCGAGGGATCGCCAGTTGAACGTGCTGAGCGAGACCATGATCATCACCGCCACCAGCGCCGCCATGGGGATCTGGCTGACCCATGGTGCGCCGAACACCACCAGCATCAGCAGCACCACGCCGGCCACCAGCGTTGATAGCCGGCCGCGACCGCCGGAGCGTACGTTGATGACCGACTGGCCGATCATGGCGCAGCCCGCCATGCCACCGATGAAGCCGGTCGCGATATTGGCGAAACCCTGCCCCATGCATTCGCGATTCTTGTCCGACCGCGTGTCGGTCATGTCGTTGACGATCTGCAAGGTCATCATCGATTCGAGCAGTCCGACCACCGCCAGCGTCGCTGCCGTGGGCAACACGATCTTCGCGGTTTCCCAGTTCAGCGGCACGTCCGGCAGCAGGAAGTGCGGCAGCGAATCAGGCAATGCGCCCATGTCGCCCACACGGTGAATATCGATGCGGAAGACGATGGCGATGACCGTCATCACCACGATGGCCACCAATGGCGATGGCACGGCGCGCGTGACGTAGGGAAACAGGTAGATGATAGCCAGTGCGCCGGCGGTCATCGGATAGACCATCCACGACACGCCGATAAGCTCGGGCAACTGCGCCATGAAGATAAGGATGGCCAGTGCGTTGACGAACCCGGTGACCACGGACCGCGAAACGAAACGCATGAGGCCGCCGAGCCGGAGCGCGCCTGCCAGCACCTGGAACAGACCCGTCGCGATGGTCGTCAGCAACAGGTACTGCAAGCCATGGGTCTTGACCATGCTCACCATCAGCAGGGCCATCGCCCCGGTGGCGGCGGAAATCATGGCGGGCCGGCCGCCCGTGAAAGCGATCACCACCGCCATCGAGAACGATGCGTAGAGACCCACCTTGGGGTCCACGCCGGCGATGACGGAAAACGCGATGGCTTCGGGAATGAGCGCGAGCGCGACGACAAGGCCCGAGAGCACGTCGCCACGCACGTTGAAGAACCACTGCTGGCTCCAACGAGTAGAGGTATTCATGAATTGTCCTGGTAAACGGATAGGCGGTCGGTAGGGAACCGACACGCGATCGTCCTGCGGTAGATACCGCAGCCTGTGAACACAAGGGTGACGATCAGGGTGGCGTAAGCACCGGGCGAATCCAGGACATGGGGTTGAGACGTCGATGATACTCCATCGACGTTCGCGAGTCAGTTTTGCAGTTGCGTGATCGAGCGGATGCGCCCGTCGACGATCTCGATCTGCACGGATTTACCGTGATCGACATACTCCAGCCGATACCCCTCGAGGCCGCCACGCGGTGTTTCGATCGGCGTTTCACGATCGGGCTTGCCGGCGATCTGGCGGAGACGGCCTTCGCTGTCGCCCGTGGTCACGACCTGGGAGCCGAAGCGATAGGTATCTGCGGAGGCGACGCCAATGGAAAGGGCGGTAAGAACAAACGCGGTGACGATGCGCTTCATGCGAGCCTCCATGTCGGGTATGCGCCAGAGGTTATGCCACATGGAACGGTAAAGCCAACCCGCCCTCCCCCGCGACGCACAGGGGCCTCAGGCGCGTGAGACGTGGGGATTGCCTGCCACGAACCATCGCCACAGGAGGTCGGTGCCTTCCCGGATGCCGATACGCGCGGAACCGACCACCTCATCGGGTGGCGGCATGCCATCGTCCAGAATCGTGTAACCATCCCGCGCCCGCACCAGGTCGATACCGTTCTGCGCGCCGGTGATACCCATGGCCTGGGTCAACCGGGCCGGGCCGCTGCACAGCTCGCGGTCCTTACGGATACGCGGCCGCGATGCGCGCATCGTTGCGATAC
This sequence comes from Luteibacter sp. PvP120, assembly GCF_054055715.1. NCBI lineage: Bacteria > Pseudomonadati > Pseudomonadota > Gammaproteobacteria > Lysobacterales > Rhodanobacteraceae > Luteibacter > Luteibacter sp. PvP120. The sequence goes on from NZ_JBSRXP010000004.1 coordinate 181,081, forward strand.
CCGCTACCGGTTCCAGCGCGCGCATGAGGACCCCGGAGCCTTCGCCTTCGTCACCGCACACCGTGTTCGCACACCAGTGCATGCCGTAGGTAAAGTAGACGTACATGTGGCCGGGCGGTCCGAACATCACCGCGTTGCGCTTGGTCATGCCACGGAACGTATGCGCGGCAGGATCGATGGCGCCGACATAGGCCTCGACTTCCACGATGCGCCCTAGCCTTCCGTCGGCGCAGGCCAGCAGCTTGTTCAGCAGCTGCGGGGCCACGTCGCGCGCGTCGCGATGGAAGAAGCTGCGAGGAACGATGTCGCCCGGCCACGCCACGCGCGACAACTCAGGTCTCCACGGGATCGCCGTCGGTATCCGGATCGGGACCGGGACGATTCACGGGCGACTCGTCGAGAGGCACGGGCTCGGTACCTGTCGGCACCTTGTCGGTCGCGGGAACGGGACGATGCGGTCGGGTCATGGTGTGCTCCATTCCCGGTGCGCCTGAGCGTCACCGGGAACGTGGATAAATCAGAATACGCCGAGCAGCCAACAGATCAGCACGATGGCGAGGACCACGCCGATACCGCCGCTGGGACCGTAACCCCACGAGCTGGAATAGCCCCAGGTGGGCAGGCCGCCGATGAGCGCGAGAACGAGGATGACGAGCAGGATGGTGACGAGCATGGAATCTCTCCGGACGGGATGCGTGGGCGCCATCCTCGCTTGTGGAGCCGTCTAGACGGTGTGACGCATCGTGCCCGTTTGCGCGTGGCGTTCAGCTAATGGCGAGCCGGACCGGCCTGCCCGATCCGACCCGCTATTACTTAAGTACGCTTCTCAGGTGCGCACCACGTAGCACGGCTCATAGGCCGTGCCGCCGGGCAGCTTCATGCGGTGTTGCGCGACGAAGGCTTTCAGCATTTCGTCGAGGGCACGCATGATCTCCGGTTCACCGTCGATCACGAACGGGCCGGACTGTTCGATGGCGCGCACACCCTCCTCCTTGACGTTGCCCGCAACGATGCCCGAGAACGCACGGCGAAGATCGGCCGCCAGTTCGTGCTTCGGGCGATCGCGATGCAGCGCCAGGCCGGCCATGGCTTCGTGCGTGGGACGGAACGGCTGCTGGAACGGCAGCGGGATGTCCAGGGCCCAGTTGAAGAAGAAGGCATCCTTGTTGTCGAGCCGGTGATTGCGCACCTTCTCGATGCCCGCGACCATGGCGTGCGCGACCGCCGCCGGATCGTCGACGATGATCTTGTAGTGTTTGGCCACATCGTCGCCGAGCGTCAGGCGGAGGAAACGGTCGATCTGCTCGAAGTACGCGGCCGACTGCTGCGGCCCGGTGAAGATCAACGGGAACGGAATGCCCTTGTTCTTCGGCAACAGCAGGATGCCGAGCATGTAGAGGATTTCTTCCGCCGTGCCGACGCCGCCCGGGAAGACGATGATGCCGTGGCCCAGCCGCACGAACGCCTCGAGACGCTTCTCGATGTCCGGCATGATGACCAGGTTGTTGACGATCGGGTTGGGCGACTCCGCGGCGATGATGCCCGGCTCGGTCACACCGATATAGCGATTGCCCTTGCGACGCTGCTTGGCGTGGGCGATGGTCGCGCCCTTCATGGGGCCCTTCATCGCACCCGGGCCACACCCCGTGCAGATATCCAGGCCACGCAGGCCGAGCTGGTAACCGACCCGCTTGGTGTACTCGTATTCGTCGCGAGAGATGGAATGACCACCCCAGCAGACCACCAGGTTGGGGTCCACCTGCGGACGCAGGATGCGGGAATTGCGCAGGATCTCGAACACGGCGTGCGTGATGCCCACGGTGTCGTCGAGATCGAAGGCGCCGGCTTCCAGTTGGGTGGATACGTAGACGATGTCACGCACCACTGCGACCAGCAGTTCATTGATGCCGCGGATGATGCGGCCGTCGACGAAGGCCTGCTCCGGTGCATTCTTCAGTTCGATCTTGATGCCGCGATCTTCCTGCAGCACCTGGATGTCGAAATCGGGGTATTGCTCGAACAGGGTGCCCGGGTCGTCCGAGAGGTTGCCCGAGGTCAGCACCGCCAGCGCGCAACGGCGCAGCAACTGGTGCAGGCCCGACCCGCTGGCGTCGCGCAGGCGCGCCACTTCGTTACGGGAGAGGATGTCGAGGCCGCCGGCCGGCGATACGCGGGCACTCACGGTCTTGCCGTTGACCGGGTCCCCGAAATGGATGGCATTCATGGAGTTACTCGTCCTTTACGACCGCGGATTAGCGGCGAACCCCGCTCCGGATCGGGAGCGGACCGCCTAGGATCACGCGGACGGCGCCGGGGGGTCAAGACCGGCGCCGTCCGTGGCAAAAAGAAGGCCGGCACCCTAACGGATGCCGGCCTCCGGATAAAACAGCGAATCCTTCGCTTAGAACGTGTAGCGAACCGTCAGCATGGCGGACCAACGCGAGACCGGGTTGATCTTGGTCGCGCTGTTGTCGGTCGGGGCGTCGTAGATGCCCTTCAGGCCCGGCTGGTAGTTGCCGTTGGTATCGGTCGGAAGGTTGTAGACGTACTCGCCCTGCGCGTTGACGCCACCGAAGTTGGCCAGGGTGCGGGTGTACGGGAAGCCGACATACGACTGCTGGCCCCACTTCTTGTTCACGAGGTTCAGGAAGTTGTACACGTCCAGGCGGATCTCGCCCTTGTTGCCCTTGAAGATGCCGGGAATTTCCTGGCTCATGCTCAGGTCGATCTGGTTGACCCAGGCGGACGTGGCACCGTTACGCTTGGCAATCTTGCCCTGCTGCTTGCGCAGGTAGCTGTCACCGTTGATGTAGTCGTAGAACTGGTTGACCAGCTGCTGCGAGGCCGCTGCCGTACCGGTCGCATTGCGGAACACCGTGCCGTCGTTACGGGTCGGGATATACGCCAGGTCCTTCGAGTAGCTGTCGCCGTTCGAATCGTTGCCGAAGATCCAGCTGTACGGCACGCCGGAGTGACCGTCGTAGAACGCGCTGATCGTGGTGGCGTAGTCACCGAAGAAGTTGTGCTGCCACGTGAGCGAGGCGTTCAGGCGCTTCGCGATGTTCGTGTTGGCCGTGGATGCGACATCTTCGTTCGGGTTGGTCCAGGCACTGTTCGAATAGTTCGACGTGGCCTGGCTCGACGTACCGGGGTTCACTTCGGTCGAATGACCGCCAGTGGCCGCGACGCTCCACGACCAACCATCCGCCATCGGCTTCGAGAACGACAGCGTGACGGTGTCAGCACCACCCTTCGAGGTGTTGGTCAGGTAGGTGACGCCCTGGGCGAAACGGTTGTCGCGGCGAGCGCGAGCAAGCGTGCCGGCCGTATTCGAGCCGATGCGGTCCGCTGCGTTGCCCGTGCAGTTCACGCCCGTCGGGCCACCCACCGGGGTCGAGCCGCCGATGCAGCCGTTATACGTGTAGCGACCGTCCGGCATGAGGCCAGTCGGGCCACCGAGGTTCAGGTTCTGGTAGAGGATCCCGTCCTGAACGTCGAGGTGCTGGTACTCGATGCTGGCGATGATGCCCTGCCACGGCAGTTCACGATCGAACGCGATCGACGATTTCCACACGCTGGGCAGCTTGAAGTTCTTGTCGACCGTATCCACCGCCTGCTGGGGAATGGTGCCCGCTCCGCTGGTCGGCTGGTTGAGCGGGTCGGCACTGAACAGCGGGCACGGCAGCGTCTGGGTGCCGAGCTTGCAGTTCACGCCATCGGCCAGGCGATCATACGAGTACGTGGCGACGTTGATACCGTTGTTCTGGTACGGATTGGTCATCCACACCGTCGGCGGATCGGACTGGAACAGGCCAACGCCACCGCGCAGCTGGGTCTTGTACTCGCTGTCGAAGGTGTAGTTGAACGACAGGCGCGGTTCGACCAACTGGCTGCCGTTGATCGTGTTGGCATTGCTGAAGCCGTACTTCGACTGGAACGTCGCGTTGTACAGCGGCTTGTCGTCGGTCAGGTACTTGTTGACGCGGAAGCCGAACTGGACGGACAGGTTGTCCGACGCCTGCCAGGTGTCCTGCAGGAAGAACGTATGACGACGCAGCTCCCACTGGGCGGCGATATCGTCCAGCGAGTAACCCTGGGCCGGCTGATACAGCGAATAGTTGCTGTAAAGGCCCCGGCCAATGTTGTTAACGCCGTCGTTGCCGAACGTGTACGCACCGAATTCAGTGCGACCGAACAGGTTATAGATGCGGTTGCGCTCCCACTCGAAACCACCCTTGATGGTGTGGTCGCCGAGGTAGAGGGTGCCGGCCCACATGGCGTTGAGCGTCTTCACCGAAGCCACGTTGTAATGGCTGAACTGGTCTTCGCCGAGGTTGACGGTCGGGCCGGTGGCGCTGGTGCCGAAGGTCGTGTTGTTCGCGCGAACGGTAAGCATCGGCTGCTGCGTATCGACCGAACGGTTCAGCGAATAATCGCTGTAACCGATCTTGGTTTCCGACGAGAAGATGTCGTTCCAGTCGTCGAACGACTGCAGCGTGTAGTTCTTGATGTCGGAATTGACGGTGTACCAGTAGCTCGACAGGCCGACGGACGACGTGCCGTTACCCTGCGGATTGGGCTTCACTTCCTTGGTACGCGAGTACGCAAGGTTCATGCGGTGGCCGTCCGTGATGTTCCAGTCCAGCTTGGCGATGTAGCGCTTGTCGGTCAGCGTGCCGGCGTTGGCACCGGTGCTGCCGGGCACGATGCCGAGACCGTTCGCGCCATTGACGATGCGCTGAAGATCGGCAGGCGAGATCTTGTTGAGCGTCGAGGTGGTCAGCGAAGGATCGAGGCCGTTCACGGCGCCCGAGCTCAGGCCGGTCACTTCTTCCTTCTCGTAACCAGCGAAGAAGAACAGCTTGTCCTTGATGATCGGACCGCCGACAGTCGCGCCAGCCACCCAGTTACGATCAAACTCGGTGTAGTCCCGACCCTGGTCGAGCCAGCCGGCCTTGCCGACCATGCTGCTAGCGTTCTTGAAGCCGTAGTAGGCCGAACCATGGAACTCGTTCGTACCCGACTTCGTCACGGCATTGATGTCGGCGCCGATCGTGTCCGAACCCACGTCATAGTTGGCCGTCGAGATATTGAACGAATCGATCGTATCCATCGAGACCGGCGAGCCGACGGTCGGCATGCCCGTGCCGTTCAGGCCGAACGGGTCGCCCACGCCCAGGCCGTCGACCTTGATGCTGTTCATACGGGCATTCTGGCCGTTGGCCGAGATCGCGCCGGTGCCGTGGTCGACGTTGACGCGCGGGTCGAGACGGGCAATGTCCGCGATGTTGCGGCTCGGGGCCGGCGTGGCCTTCAGCTGCGCCTGCGAAATGGTAGTGCCCAGGCCCTTGTTCTCCGACGAGAACTGGCCGGAGACGGCCGACACGGTGACCGCATTCAGCGCGGTGGCATCGGCGGCATTGGCGGCGGCGCCGGAGCTCAGGTTGACCGCGGTGTCCGCGCCCAGCTGCAGGTAGACGTTGTCCTGGCGAGCCGACGGGGCGCCATCCTTGGTCGCGGTCACGTCGAACGGACCGCCGACGCGCAGGCCCTGGGCCGAGTAACGGCCGCTGGCATCGGTGGTGGTGGTCTTCGTCGTGCCCGACGGCTCATGCACGATCACGACGGTGGCATTGGCCACCGGCTGGCCGGCGGCGTCGAGGACGCGGCCGCTGATCGTGGACGAGGTTTCCTGCGCGAACGCAGGTGCCGTCAGCAGCGAGGCGATCGCCAGCGGCAGGAGTTTGGCGCGGATGCGGCTATTCATCTAGTGGTCGACCCTGTGGCTTGCATACGAAAATTTTTTCCAGACGAAGGGCTACCTGGCGCGGAGCCGGGTGGAGCATCGCATCTGGACTTTCCCCAAATCGTTGGCTGTGTCGTCTCGTGTGACCCGGCTCACATCCTTGCGACCGGTGGCGACAGTTGTTAAGCCAACTTTAACGGCATTGTATGACAGATTTGTAACGTTTTCACGCCAGTTTGATAAATACCACTTCCATGGCGACCGGCGTTTCTTTCGATTACTGCATTGATTCTATTATATATATTTTGCCAACAAGGCTCGTATCAACGGATCTTGTAAGAACCACCCCCGGCCCGCGATGTCGACCAGCGGCGCAGCGGGGCGCAAGCCCGTGTTGCCTATACCGCGCATACCTGCGCGGTCGACACAAAAAAAGGCCCCTCGCGAGGAGGGGCCTGAAGATCATGCGTATGGGCAGGGCCGATAGGGAGGGCCGGGCCTCCCCTACCGGCATCGTACGAGACTCAGAAGAACGAGGCCCCGAAGGTCACCATGAACGTCCGCTCCTCCAGCACCGAGTAGTAAGGCGCCGATGTGAACAGGGTCACCCCGTTGGCGTCCTTGATCTTGCCCGGGTTGCTCGCCAGGAAGGCCGAGGTGTTGTTCGCATTGGTCAGCGCCTTGCGATCGGTGAGGTTGAACACGTTGAACTTGATGTACGGCTTGCGGAAGGTCGACGAGAAGTCCGGGAAATCCCAGCCCGCATTGAGGTTAAGCGTGGTGTAGCCGCCGACGCGCTCCGTGTTCGACCAGTCGCCCCAGATGGAGCCCTGGTACTTGGCGTTCAGTCCGGCCCAGAACGGCCCGTTCTTGTAGCTGAGTTCCACATACCCCGAGTTGCGCGGTGCGTTGAGCAGGGTCTTGCCGCGGGTGTTGTAGATGCCGTCGCCGAGGGAATCGAGGTTGTCCTCCATACGCGACTGCAGGTAGGTGTAGTTGCCGTACACCGACCACTGCGGGTCGAAGCTGAAGCTACCCTCGGCACTCATGCCGCGGTTATGCACCTTGCCCAGCTGCGTATACACGCTCAGGCCGGTGGCCTCGTCGTAGCCGGAAACCTGCTTGTTGTTGAAATTGGCCGCGAAGGCATCGACGCTGAGCGACGCGCGCTCGCCGTAGTAGCGCCAGCCCAGGTCGGCACTGGTCGAGGTTTCGGGCTTGTTCGGCAGCGCGCCGGCCTGGGCCGTGCCGTAGCCGTAGAGGGCGTTGCTCAGCACCGCGCCGTTGATCGGGGCACGGAACGTCTTGCCGATCCCGAAGTAGATCTGGTTCTCGGCATCCAGCTGGTACTTCGCACCCGCCGTGGGCGTCCACTTGTGGTACGTGTCCACGGGTGAGGCACCGTAGCCGACGTTGGTCGGCGTCACCGTCACTTTGCCGGCCGCATTGATCGCGCCGGCGGAGTCCGGATATTCGGCGACATCGCCATCGCGCTTGGACCAGACATAGGCGACGCTGTCCGTAAGGGTGAGCTTGTCGGTCGGGTTCCAGTTGTCGGTGACGAATGCCTTGGCGTTGGTCGTCGTGGTGTACTGGCTGAAGGCCTTCTGCGACGTGCCGTCCGGATAGGTGATGCGCGAGCCCTTGGCGGCCCACGTATCGATGGGCACGCCGGTGGCGTAATCCACGGGCACGAACGCCTGACCCTGCTGCTGGCGCGGGCGCTCGGCCCACACCCCGTATTCCAGGCTGTTGCTGTCGCTCAGGTCCTGGTTGAACTTGGCGATGATGCCGGGCCGGTAGGTCGTCGAGTAGCTGTACGAGTTGACCAGTTGGGTGCCGCCGATCTTGCCGTCGCCGTTGAGGTCGTACGCCACGGTTCTGTAGTAGTTGCCGTTGGCCTTCGCATTCTCGGTGAAGGTGCTGCCCGAGCCGCCACCGCCGTAGCCGTACTGGAAATACGGCACCACCGACAGGCGCAGGTTGTCGGACAGCGTGAACTCGCCGTCCATGCTGGCCAGGTAGTTGCGGAACGGGTTCTGGTGCAGCGCGTAGTAGTTGCTGCTGGTGCTGCCGGGCGTGTATGTGCCCAGGTAGCTCTGGTCGTATTGCTGGGCCGCCTGGGCCTTGGTCAGCGACTCGTAGTTCGTCTTGATCAGGCGGTTGTACTGCACCGAGAACGCGACCGAATTCTTGTCGTCGATCTGCCAGACGGTTTTCTCGTCGACCTTGGTGACCTTGGCCTTGCCGCGGCCGCGCCACAGGTTGGTTTCGTTGTTGGAATAGGAAATCCACGAGCGCACCGGGCCGGTGTCACCGGTGTTCAAGCGAAAGAACGTGCGGTGATAACTGTTGCCGCCGCCGGACTGGCTGACGTCCAGACCGGCGGTGTGCGACGGATCGACCGTGACCCACGCGATGGAACCGCCCGCGGCGCCGGAGATCGGCGTGCCGTTTTCGGGGAACCCGGGCTGCACGGTCACGTCACCCATGTTCTCGCTGTCACCGTATTCGGTCGCGTAGATCTTGTAGTTGCCGCTGTCGTTGATCGGGGCGCCATTCACCGTCACGCCGATCTCGTCGAGGCTGAAGCCGCGGATCGAGGCGTTGCCGTCGTTGAGGCCCGTGTAGTCGTCGGTCGACGCCGTGACGCCGGGGATCGAGTCGATCGCCTGGGTGAAATTGATGCCGGGCGCGGCGCGGATGATGGCCTCGCGCGACACGGTGGACACGGCCTTGGGCGCGTCCTGGACGGACATCAGGCCCGCGCCGAGCGACAGCGAATCCGCCTTCACCTGCACCGATTCCATCTGCTGGGTAGCGCGGCGGGTGGCGTTGTCGTTCGTGGTATTCGAGGTGCTGGCGGCGGCACTGCGGACGCGCTGCGCCTCGGCGGCCTGCGTGCCCTGGCTATCCTGCGCCGACGCGACACTGGCAGCCGCGAAAAGGGTCAGGGCGATGGCGCCCGAAAGGGAATTGCGGATCATGGAGGGTTTCCTGAAACACTGGGTTGAGGTCATGCCAAAGCCGTCCATGGCCGGCCTCTTTCGAGGCAGCTATTTATTCTTTTGAATCGGCTTTTAATACCCTTTCCGTAATTGATATCGATTATCTACAAACCGATATTTATTACGCTCTACGCAAGAAAAAACGTTATCTCCGGACACGGCGAATGACCCGCGAATGCAGGTGGGTCAACACGTTGGGAAACAGATGACCTGTTTTCTCAGCTACAGCGGAACACGGCTGGCGGACCAGCAGACAAGGGTCAACCTTATCTCCGCTTTATGACAGTTTAACGATGAGCACTGGGGTTTGAAAGGCTGGAAATCCATTCCCGAAATCGCCACCGGCTCGATACAGGCCCCACGCCATGCCGAGAAGCACGGGCACGCGAGCGATACCTGCTGGCGTGTCCATTTACTGGGGTGACATCGGGAATCCGCACAAGGGCAGATTCCCGTGGCGTCGTCAGCCCTTGCCCAGGTAACGCGAACGCTTGGACGGCTTCAGCGCGGCCAGGTCGAGTAGCACCAGGCCATCCACGCAGCCGGAGAAATCCGGGTCTTCGCCGAAGGCCAGGAACTGCACGCCGGTCGGCTCCACCAGGTCCACGTACTGCCGGTAGAGCACCGGCAGCGTCACGCCGAGCGCGTCGAGGCGATGCTTCAGCCGGCCGAGGCCACTGGCGGCATCCAGCCCTTCCAGTTCGGCACGTACCGATGCGATGGTGGCATCCGGGATGACGAACGGCTGACGTGCCGCCGCAAGCCCCTGCACACCGAAGAAATGCTGGTGCGCCGCCGCGATCCATTCGCGCGCTTCGCGCGGCATGCTGACGGACATGCTGACCGGGCCGAACAGGTAACGCACATCCGCGTTGCGCTGCAGGTAGAGGCCGATGCCCTGCCAGAGCTGGTCGAGTGCGCGGGAACGCCAGTAGGCGGGGGTAATGAAGCTGCGACCGAGTTCCAACCCCTGGGCCAGTCGCGACTCGAGCGCCGGCGAATAGTCGAACAGGCTGGACGTGTAAAGGGACGCCATGCCGCGTGCGGCGATCAGCCGGCCGCCATGACCGAAACGATAGGCGCCCACGATGCGCAGGGCCTTGGCGTCCCACAGCACGAGGTGCTCGTAATGAGGATCGTAGGCATCGAGGTCTCGGCGCTTGCCGGTGCCCTCGCCCACGCGACGGAAAGTCAGTTCGCGCAGCCGGCCGATCTCGCGCATCGCATAGCTGTCCTGCGAGCCTTGCAGCAGCACGATGCGCTTGCCGTCCGGCAGCGAGGCCAGCAACTCGGCCTGGTCAAGCTCCGCGGAAACACGCTCCACGGGTTCGGGGTGCGCAAGCGGCGTCTGGCCACCGAACACCAGGTCGCGACCGCGGCCCACACGGTAGACATGGCGGCGCATCAGGCGCGCGGCCTGCTCCGCGGAACCACCGCTGACCTGTTTCAGCTCGTCGGCGTCCACCAGCTTGCCGATGCGGAAACCGACGCGCTGGCGGCCGGAGGTGGCCTCGCGCGGTAGCATGGCGGTGCTGAGCGGCTTGGCCAGCATCGACAGGCCGTAGAAGGCGACCGAGTTGCGCGCGGCGATGTGCACGGGCAGCACCGGCACGCCGGCTTTCATGGCGATGCGGGCGAAACCGTCGGACCACTTGCCGTCGCGCACGCCCGACGGCCCCACGCGGGACACTTCACCTGCGGGGAACATGACCAGCACTTCGCCGGCCTGGATGGCGCGGAAGATGTTGCGCATGCGCGAGGCAGCACCCTTGCCGAACACGTCCACAGGCAGCAGCAACGGCCCCAGCTGGGGCACGGCGGCCAGCACGTCGTTGCCCAGGATGCGGACATCCCGGCGCACCGTGCCGATCATCTGCAGCAGGGCGATCGCGTCCACCATGCCCAAGGGGTGATTGGCCACGACGATGAGCGGCCCTTCGACCGGAATGTTCTCGCGCTCGCGCTCGGTGATCCGGCAGCTGACGCCCAGGTAATCCAGGGTGCGCTCGCAGAAATCGAAGCCCAGCGCCGTTCCGGCGTGATCCAGCGTCTGGTTGAAGCGGGTCTCGTGGGCCAGCTTTTCCAGCATGCCGACCAGCGGCTTGCGGATCAGCGGGTGCTGCGCCAGCCAGGGCAGGCGCTCCATCAGTGTCTGATCGATGCTGAGCATGGTTCAGGCTCCCCTTGACGTCGAACGGTTCAAACCGAACGGGGCCGGTACGGAGTCGTGGTTTCTCATAAGCCTTCGAACATCCTCAAGTGCCCCTCGCCGGGCATCGGACACATGCACCGGACGGACGGTGTCCGCCCGGTGCATGCTCGCCGTCAATTATGACAGCAACCCTACCGTTGCGTACGTTCCTGCGGGCGGAGACCCGAAAGACTGGGTCAGACCGCGATATGGAGGTAGGCCGAGAGCCCGGTGAGGAACATCTGCACCGACAGGGCGATCAGCAGCATGCCCATCAGGCGCTCCAGTGCGGTCAGGACGCTCTCACCCAGCCATTTGAACAGGAAGGTGGAGCTGAGCAGGATCACCGAGGTGGCCAGCCAGGCCAGGAACAGGGCAATCCCCCATTCGGCGGTACGGCCCGGCTGGGAGTTGGTCAGCAGGAGCAGCGCGGCCATGGCCGACGGGCCCGCCACGCCGGGAATGGCCATGGGCACGATGAAGGGTTCGCCCTCCCCCGGCTTGCCGAATACGCCGCCCTCGACGGGCGGAAACACCATGCGAATGCCGATCAGGAACAGCACGATGCCGCCGGCGATGCTCACCGACTCCTGGCGCAGCTGCAGCACCTTGAGGATGTACTGGCCGCCCAGCAGGAACCCGACCAGCACGCCCAGGGCGATCAGCAGCTCGCGAATCATGACCTTGCGCCGCCGCTGCGGCGGCACGTCCTTGAGCAAGGCCAGGAACAGCGGGATGTTGCCCAGCGGGTCCATGATGAGGAACAGCAGGATGCCTGCCGACAACGTCGTCATCTGCGCTTCCATGGATAACTCCTATACGACGTTCAAGGGGCGGGACGGAGGTCGAGCACGCTGCCGCGCGCGGCAGACCCCGCGTCCGAAAGCAGGTAGATGATGGCCTCGGCCGTTGCCACGGGCAGCGGCCGTTCCAGCGTGTTCTCGCCGTAATACGCCGCGCGGCGCAGGGCCGTGCGCATCGGCGCCGGCAGCAGCGCGTGCACACGCAGGGGGCCGCGGCCGTTTTCGGCGTGCAGCACGGTGGCAAGGCGCTCCAGGGCCGCCTTGGATACCCCGTAACCGCCCCAGTGCGCACGCGACAGCAGGTCGGGATCGTCCAGGACGAACACTACCGCGCTGTCCGCGGCCTTGCCCATCAAGGGCATGCAGGCCTGGGTCAGCGCGAACGGTGCCGACACGTTGACCTGCATGGCGCGCAGCCAGTCATCCGGCTTGTGCATGGCCAGCGGCGTCAACTCGTTGAAGTGCGCCGCGGCGTGCACGATGCCGTCGAGGCGACCGAATTCCTTTTCGATGCCCTCGGCCAGCGCCGCGTAGTCGTTCGGAGTGGCGCTTTCCAGGTCCAGCGGATGGATCACCGGCTGGGCACCGCCCAGCGCCACCAGTTCGTCGTAGCATTTTTCCAGGGCGCGCACCTTGCGCCCGGTGATGACCACCGTGGCGCCGGCTCGCACCGCCGCCTTCGCCGTCTCGCCGCCCAGGCCGCCCGTGACCCCGGTGACCACCACTACCCGCCCGTCGAGCAGGCCGGGGGTGGGGGTCCAGGAGGCTGGCAGGCGCGCCGACGGCAGGGAGCTCACGAATTGGCCTCCGCCACATCGGCGGCCATGCGCTTCAGCTCACCGGCCGAGTGCAGGTCTTCGACGATGTCGCAGCCACCGATGAACTCACCCAGCAGGAACAGCTGGGGAAAGGTGGGCCAGTTGGAATAATGCGGCAGGCCCGCCCGGACGCGGGGATCGGCCAGGACGTTGACGGTGAAGAACGTGGCCCCCGCCGCTGCCAGCGCCCTGACCGCACGATCGGAGAATCCGCAGGTGGGGTATTCCGGCGTGCCTTTCATGAAAAGCACGATCGGATGGGCCGCCACGATGGCCTTGATCTCGTCTACGACGTCCATAGGTCGGGTTTCATCATTAGAATGCGATTAGTTGCGTAGTGTAACAGCGTGGGCCGCCGCGCCCCCTGTTGACGCCCTTCCCCCCAGCCACCGCTAAGGAGCTCCCTCATGGCGTTCGAACTTCCCCCGCTTCCCTACGAAAAGAATGCACTCGAGCCGCACATCTCCGCCGAAACGCTGGAGTTTCACTACGGCAAGCACCACCAGACCTACGTGACCAACCTGAATAACCTGGTCAAGGGCACGGAGTTCGAGGACAAGAGCCTGGAGGAGATCGTCAAGTCGTCCTCGGGCGGGATCTTCAACAACGCCGCCCAGATCTGGAACCACACCTTCTACTGGCACTCCATGCGTGCCCCGGGCGGCGCCGAGCCGCCGGCCAAGCTCGCCGACGCGCTGACCAAGGCCTTCGGTGGCGTGGACAAGTTCAAGGAAGAATTCGCCAAGCAGGCCGCCGCCAACTTCGGCTCCGGCTGGACCTGGCTGGTGCAGCGCCCGGATGGCTCGCTCGCCATCGTCAACACGTCCAACGCCGCCACGCCGATCACCGGCAGCGACAAGCCGCTGTTCACCGCGGACGTGTGGGAACACGCCTATTACATCGATTACCGCAACGCCCGCCCGAAGTACCTGGAAGCCTTCTGGAACTTGGTCAACTGGGATTTTGCGGCGAAGAACCTCGCCTGAGGTTTGTCGGTGCGTTGCAGCGCGTAACCGCGCGTTGTGACGCACCGAGATCGCGCACATCGTGCGCTCCTACAACCGCCTGTAGGAGCGCACGATGTGCGCGATATCGGGCCCGTGTAGGAACGCACGATGTGCGCCACATCGGGCTCGTGTAGGAGCGCACGATGTGCGCGACATGTGTTGAGGCCAAACGCCAGGCCTGGCGCGCCAGGTTGCAGATTGCCGCGAAAAGATGTCGCGCGCATCGCGCGCTCCTACGTGGGTAGCGGAGTGGCGTCAGCCCAGCAGCTCGACAGCCGGCGCCACCTGGTCATCGCGACCCAGTACCGCACCCACCTCGGCAAGCTTCGCTCGCAGGCTGCCGGCATCGGCGGCACAGATCGTCGCGTGGCCGACCTTGCGGCCATCGCGCGCGTCCTTTCCGTAATCGTGCCAGTGGCCGTCGGCCACCGATAACACCGGCGCCGGGTCCGGCAGGTCGCCGATCCAGTTGAGCATGGCGCTGGCGCCACGGACGCCCGTGTCGCCCAGGGCCAGGCCCAGCACGGCGCGGATGTGGTTCTCGAACTGGCTGGTGTGTGCGCCCTCGATGGTCCAGTGACCGGAGTTGTGCACGCGCGGGGCCATTTCGTTGCCGAGCAGGTCGCCGCCGCGGACGAACAGCTCCAGCGCGAACACACCCACGTAATCCAGTTTTTCCGCGATGGTGCGCGCATGGGCGATGGCGGCACGCTCCATGTCGTCGGACGTGCCCGGCGCGGGGGCGAGGCTGAGCGACAGCACGCCGTCGACATGCCAGTTGCGCGTCAGCGGCCACGCACGAAAGGCACCGTCGCGGCCTCGCACGGCCACCACCGACAACTCCCGGTCGAACGGCACGAAGGCTTCCAGGATCAGCCCGTGCTGGCCGGCGGCATCGCCGAGCGCGGCCCACGCCGCGTCGATATCGCCGTCCGACTTCAGTCGGAACTGCCCCTTGCCGTCGTAGCCGAGCCGACGCGTCTTCAGGATGGCCGGCGTGCCGATCCGGGCGATGGCGCGAACCAGGTCGTCGCGCGTGTCCACGGTCTCGAAGTCGGGGGTATCCAGACCCGCTTCGCGGAACAGGGTTTTCTCGCTGAGGCGATCCTGCGCCACGGCCAGGGCCCGCGGGTTCGGGAACACATCGACCTGCCCGGCCAGGCGCTCGGCGACGGCGGCGGGCACGTTCTCGAAATCGAAGGTGATCACGTCCACCCGTGCGGCAAACGCGGCCAGCGCGGCGTCGTCGGACCAGTCGGCCACCACCAGCTCGGCCACCTGGCCGGCGCAGGCGTCGGGCGACGCGTCCACCACGAGGGTGCGAATGCCCAGCGGTGCCGCGGCCAGGGCCAGCATGCGCGCCAGCTGGCCGCCGCCGAGGATGCCTACGGTGGGGAGCGTGCGGCTCACGTGCGCGGGTCCGGATGGTCGAGGACGTTGCGGGTCTGCTCGGCGCGGAAGGCATCCAGCGCGCTGGCCACGGCGGAATCGTGCAGGGCGAGCACGGAGGCGGCCAGCAAGGCGGCGTTGGTCGCACCGGCCCGGCCGATTGCCAGCGTGCCCACGGGGATGCCCGCAGGCATCTGCGCAATGGAAAGCAGGGAATCCATGCCGTTCAGGGCCTTGGACTGCACGGGCACACCGAACACCGGCAGGGCCGTCTTCGCCGCGATCATGCCCGGCAGGTGGGCCGCGCCACCGGCGCCGGCGATGATCACCTGGATACCGCGGCCACGCGCGCCCTCGGCATAGCCGAACAGGAGATCGGGCGTGCGGTGGGCCGAAACCACCTGCACCTCGTGGACGACACCCAGGCGGGTCAGTGTGGCGGAGGCATGCTCCATCGTTTCCCAGTCCGATCGCGAGCCCATCACCACGCCCACGCGCGGCGCGCCCGCTCCGTTACCTTCGTTGGAAATCATGGCCCGGCCACCCAAAAGTCGCTATTGTAAGTGCATTCCCGATCTACAGGTTGGCCGGCACGGCCGCTCTCCATGGACAAGCGTCTTCTCGACATCCTCTGCTGCCCGGTCAGCAAGCGCCCCCTGCGCCCCCTGACGGCGGCCGAGCGCGACACCCTCAACAGCGCCATCCGCGCGGGCTCCGTCGACACGGTAGCCGGCGAGAAAGTCACCGATATCCTGACCGAAGGCCTGATTACCACCGACGGCCAGTTGGTCTATCGGGTCGAGGACGGCATCCCCGTGATGCTGCCGGAAGCCGGCATCGGCACGCTGCAACTGGCCGGCTTTACGCCGGAGAGCGGGCTCGCGCAGAATCCGTGACCCAAGTCACACTTTAAAGCATTCGATCCCGCACAATGGCCCCTCAGGCGGGGGCCGGTGAATCCAGAGATGCGCGATGAATAACGCGAACGAGCCGTCGAACGTCGTCGATCTAAGCCATCGGCTGGACCCTCGTATCGAAAGTGTGGGTGCGCTCCTGGTCACGGTACGCGGGCTGGCGACCAAGCGGCTGCACGCGCTGGCCACCAACATGTTCGAGAACATCGACGACGCCCTGTTCGACCTCGCCGAGAAGGCCGAGAACAACGCCGCGCAAACCCAGTTCTTCGACGGCATGCGCGAGGTGCGCAAGAAGCGCGCGATCGTCGAACGCAGTTTCCTGGGCCAGGTGGCCCGCGACCTGGCCGACTTCTCCGCCGGCCGCACGCGCGCGCCCGAGTCCGACGCGCACGCCCGCCCCCTGGCGAACATCGAACTCAGCCTTGTCGGCGAGAACGAGCTGGAAGAATCGCTGGCGATCACCAGCATGATCGGCAAGAACGAGCAACGCCTCGCGCGTGCCCTCTTCGCGGTGAACCAGCGCCTCTCCGTGATCTGCGGCGGCGCCCGCATGGACGACGCCTCCAACCCCGTCGGCCCCGCCTTGCTGGCCGGAGCCTTCCGCCAGGCCATGCGCGAGCTGGTGGTGGAGGTTCGGGTCAAGCTGATCATCTACAAGCTGTTCGACCGCTACGTGCTCGCCGGCATCGACGAGCTCTACGACGACATCAACAACGAACTGGCTGCGGCCGGCGTGCTTCCGCAGTTGCGCCACGAGATCGCCACGCGCCGCAGCGACGCGCCCGCCCCTACCGGCCCGGCGTCATCGGCCATGACAACGGCGCAGGCGACGGCCCCGGTGACCGACGCGGCCGCCGCGGAGTTCATGCAGTCGTTGCACGCCATGTTCTCCGCCCGTCGCGGCGCGATCTCCGCCCTGACCGGCACGGCTACCGGCGGTAGCCAGGCCCTGCCGATCGGCCCCCTGCCCAGCGCGGCGGAAATGCTCGGTGCGCTGACCCTGCTGCAAAGCCAGATCGCCAGCCTGCCCAGTCAGGCCGCACCGCTGGCGACACAGGCTGACGTCACCCGCGACGTGGCCCAGCTGAAGGAACAGTTGCTCGTCCAGATCGGCCAGCTGCGCGGGCAACAAACCGCGCACGTGTCGGGTGTGGACGAGGACACGATCGACCTGGTGGGCATGTTGTTCGAGTTCATCCTCGAAGACCGCAACCTGCCCGCCGAGATGCAGGTGATGCTGGCGCGCCTGCAGATCCCCTACCTGAAGGTCGCCCTGCTCGACCGGCGCCTGTTCGCGCACAAGTCCCACCCGGCGCGCCAGCTGCTGGATGCCATGGCCGATGCGGCCAAGGGCTGGTCGGCCGAGTCCGATCGCGACGGCCGCCTGTTCGACAAGACCCGGACCATCGTCGAGCGGCTGCTGCGCGACTTCGACGACGACGTGGACCTCTTCAACCGTCTCGCGACGGAATTGCAGGATTTTCTCGACATCAGCCGCAAGCGTGCGGAGCTGGCCGAGCAGCGCGTGGCCGAATCCACCCGCGGCCGCGAAAAACTGGAGCACGCCCGTCGGCGCGCCGCGCAGGAAATCGTCGGCCGGGTCGGCGGCGCCGCGTTACCGCCGCTGATCCACGGTGTACTGACCCGGGCCTGGGCCAACTACATCGTGCTCACCCTGCTGCGCCAGGGCGAGGAATCGCCCGAATTCCGCGAATCGCTGCGCTTCGTCGACGACTTCATCGCCAGCGCCCGTCCGGTCTACGACCTCAACGGGCGACGCGACCTGCGTGCGCTGCTGCCCTCGGTGGAGCAGACACTGCGCCGCGGGCTGGCGGCCGTGGCGTTCCAGGATGCCGACACCGAACAATTGCTGGCGCAGTTGCACGCGTTCTACCGGCAGCAGCTGGGCGAATCCGTAGCGGAGACCGGATCGGGCACGCTCATCGCCAGCGTGACGCCGCTGCCCGATGCGATCCAGGCGATCGACGAACCGATCGTCGAGCCGGTGCCCGAGGACGAATCCCTGCCGGACGAGGCCTTCGACGAGCGCAACCTCGCCCAGGCCCGCGAGCTGAAGGTCGGCCAGTGGATGGAATTCACCAGCGAGGACGGCAGCACCGACCGCGCCAAGCTCTCGTGGATCAGCCCCATCAGCGGTCGCTACCTGTTCGTGAACCGTCGCGGCCTCAAGGTGGCCGACCACAGTCTTGCCGGCCTGGCCCAGGGCTTTGCCAACGGCACGGCGCGGCTGCTCGATTCCGCGCTGCTGTTCGACCGCGCCATGGACGCCATCGTGGAACGCCTGCGCACACCGGATCCGGGTGCCTGAGGTTTGCTAAGGTAGCGCCCTCTTCCCTGGGCGCATCCCCACGATGACTTCCAACGAGTCGCAATCCCTGGCCGACGCGCTGCCGCCGGCCGTCGAGATACAAGCCGATGTCGATCGCGCCCTGAGCGAGGACATCGGCCCGGGCGACGCCACCGCCGACCTGCTCGATGCAGCCGCCACCGCCACCGCCGTGCTTACCTGTCGCGAAGATGCCGTACTGTGCGGCACGGCCTGGTTCGACGCGGCGTTCCGCACGCTGGACCCGAACGTGGACATCGCGTGGTCGCTCCACGATGGCGACCGCATCGCCGCCGGCAGCGCCATCTGCCGTCTCGCCGGCAAGGCGCGCGCGCTGGTCACCGCCGAACGTACCGCGCTCAACTTCCTGCAGCTGCTGTCGTCCACCGCCACCGTTACCGCACGCTATGCCGATGCGCTGGCGGGCACACGCACGCGCATCCTCGACACGCGCAAGACCCTGCCGGGCCTGCGCCGCGCGCAGAAATACGCCGTGCGCTGCGGCGGCGGCACCAACCATCGCATCGGCCTGTTCGATGCCATGATGCTCAAGGAAAACCACATCATCGCCGCGGGCGGCATTCGTCCGGCCGTGGAGGCGGCGCGGCGCATCCATCCGGCCCTGCCGTTGATCGTGGAAGTGGAGACGATGGCCGAACTGGCCGAGGCGATCGACGCCGGGGCGGACCGCGCGTTGCTCGACAACTTCACCCCGGCGATGCTGGCCGAAGCCGTCACCTATACCGACGGCAGGATGTCGCTCGAAGTGTCGGGCAACGTGGAACTGGCCACGCTCCGCGACATCGCCGAAACGGGCGTGGATTTCATTTCCAGCGGCGCGCTGACCAAGCATGTACGCGCCATCGATCTTTCCCTGCGGCTCGACGTGCAGCCGGGGGTGCTCAGTGGAGCCGGCGCCGGTCGGCCAGCGAAATGACGTTGCTGCCGTGGACCAGGGGATCGATGGCCACCACGGTTTCCAGCTCCGGCGCGTCGGCCCCCGGCAGGGAGTAACTGGCGATATCGTGGCCCGCCATCCACAGGCGTGCCGACTGGCGGGACTGGCCATCCAGGCTCACTTCGAAGCCGTAGCAGCGCTCGAGCCGACGCACGCCGTCCACACCCTGGAGGCGCATGGCGCGCAGGCCGACCGACTGATCCAGCAACTGGAGGCCGTAACGCTTGCACAGCCCCGCCGCCGCGCGTGCGGCAACTTCCCGCGCACGCGTCAGCCTGTACCAGCTCGCGATACCGCCGGCGAGGACAAGAAGCCAGAAAAGGTCACTGAAGGATGCCATGCTGCCAGTGTGTGGCCGATCCGGAACGTCCACAAGCCCCCGAAGGGGCGGCGGAGGCCTACTTGACGACGCGAAGGTGCGGTGCGCCGCGCTTCGGGCGGTCGTCATCACCGCCGGCCGAGGGCGGCGGGGGCTCGCTGTTTTCCACCACTTCCATCGGACCGGACGAGGGCGACGGTTCGGAACCGTCGTTTTCGTCGGCCGGGAACATCATGCCCTGCCCGTTTTCCTGCGCGTACAGCGCCAGCACGGCCGGCACGGGGATCACGATCTGCTGGCTGACACCCGAGAAACGGGCCTGGAAGCCGATCTTGTCGTTGCCCAGGTCGAGATTGGCCACGGCGCGCATGGCCAGGTTGAGCACCACCTGGCCGTTCTTCACCACATGGGCGGGCACCTTGACCCCGGGCTGGGCGGCGTCCACCAGCACGTAGGGGGTCAGGCCGTTGTCGCTGATCCAGTCGTAGATGGCGCGGAGCAGGTACGGGCGATTGGAAGTCATGCCCGCGCTTTCGTTCGTATCCATGGATGCTGTCCTCGTCGTTCCCGCCGGTAGGTCGGGGATCACCAAAGCCCCGGCTGGGCAAGGTCGAAAGGACAGTTTAAGGGATAGGCGGCATCCGACGCTAACCGGGGCTGAAATTGAAATCCGGGCGCATGTCTCGCTCCTCGGGGGTGAGGCTGCGGGCAAAGCCCTGGCTGTGAAACAGGCGCTCGCCGTAATCGACGATGGCTTTGCCGTCCCGGCCCAGGTCCACGCCCAGGTGCGGCAGCCGCCAGACCACCGGGGCCACCAGGCAGTCGATCAGGCTCATCTCCGGATTGAGGAAGAAACGCGACGCCCGGAACAGCGGCTCGGACAACAACAGCTGCTCGCGCAGGCGCTTGCGGGCACCGGCAGCCTCCTTGCCGCCCTCTGCAATCGCCTCGATCTCAGGCAGCCAGTCGTTTTCGACGCGCCAGGTGGCCAGGCGCAGGCGCGCCCGTGACAGCGGATCGATGGGCATCAACGGCGGATGCGGATAACGCTCGTCAAGGTATTCGACGACCACCAGGGGGTCGTAGAGACAAAGGTCGCGATCGACCAGGGTCGGCAGGGTGCCGTAGGGATTGAGGTCGAGCAGGTCGGCCGTCGGCCGATCCGGCTTGAGAACGATCCTGTCATAGGCCACCCCTTTCGCCGCCAGCACGAGGCGCGTCCGGTGGCAGTGAATGTCGTCGGCGCTGGTGTAAAGCGTCAGCGCCGCACGCGAACGAGCACTCTGGACCATGCGTCGATCTCCCTGTTTACGGTGTTCGGAACTCTAACCCCACCCGTCCCCGAAACGAAACGGGCGGCCGTGGGCCGCCCGCGGGACATCGGTCAGTGCTCGTCGTGTTGTTCGTGCACGTCCTTCCAGTACTCCTGCTTCACGAGGTAGAGCAGGAAGGTCAGGCCGGCCAGGAACAGGATGACCCACACGCCCACCGACTGACGCTCGAGAGCGGCCGGCTCGGCCGTGTACTCGAGGAAGGTGGTGATGTCGCGCGTGGCCGCCTTGAACTCCTCGGGCGTCATCCGCCCCGGGCGCTGCAGCTCGAGCTTCTCCACCGTGGCTTCCTGGCCCGGCTTGGCCTCGCCGTGCACGGCCACCTGCAGGCCCTGCAGTTCCCACAGGGGATTGGGCATGGAGGCGTTGGGGAACACCGTGTTGTTCCAGCCGACCGGCCGTGTGGGGTCGAGGTAGAACGAGTTCAGGTAATTGAAGATGAAATCCACGCCCTTGGCCCGCGCCTCGAGCGACAGGTCGGGTGGATCCTTGCCGAACCAGGCCTTGGCCCCGTCGACCGGCATGTGCGAGATCACCGGCTCGCCGAACTTGGCACCCGTGAAGTTGAGGTTGGTCATCACCTCGTCTTCGGACAGACCCAGGTCGGAAGCCAGGCGCGAGTAGCGCACGTACTTCAGCGAGTGGCAGCCGACGCAGTAGTTGAAGAACAGCTTGGCGCCGCGCTGCAGCGCCGCCTGGTCGTTGACGTTGGTACCGGCGGACGGAAGCCCCTCGCCACCTTCGGCGGCCATGGCGGGCAACGCGGCGACGAACAGGCCCAGCGCGAGGGCGGCGGAAGAAAGATAGCGCTTAATCATGCGTCGTCACCCGTTCCGGAACCGGCTTGGTCTTCTCGAAACCGAAGCGCGTGTAGACCCATACGAATACGAAGAAGCCGAAATAGCCCAGTGTCATCAGGCGACCGAAGGCGTTCTCCCATGTGGTGACGTCCGCATGCGGGAACCATTCGGGGATCAGCTCGGCGGTGACGCCGGCGCCCACCGCGCCAAGCGACAGGAAGGACACCACCAGCACGCCGAGGGCGATGCGGTAGCCCATGCCACGGTACCGCACCGAACGCACGGCGCCCTGGTCCAGCCACGGCAGCAGCGCCAGCAGCAGGATGGAGCCGAACATGCCGATGACACCCCAGATCGCCGTGCCGAAGAACGACGGGATCATGCGCAGGATCGCGTAGAAAGGAGTGAAGTACCACGACGGCTTGATGTGGCTCGGCGTCACCAGGTTGTTGGCCGGGGTGAAGTTGTCGTGCTCCAGGAACCAGCCGCCGAAGGTGGGCGCGAAGAAAATGATGAACGCGGCGATGGTCAGGAAGAAGCCGACGCCCACCAGGTCCTTCACCGTGTAGTACGGATGGAACGGAATGGCGTCGATCGGCTTGGTCGCATCCCAGCGGTTGCCCTTGGGGCCGTGCTTGACGTCGACGCCATCGGGGTTGTTGGAACCCACTTCGTGCAGGGCGGCCAGGTGCAGCACCACCAGCAGCAACAGCACCAGCGGCAGCGCGATGACGTGCAGCGCGAAGAAGCGGTTCAGCGTGGCGTCGGCAGGCAGGAAGTCGCCCATGATCCACTCCACCAGCGACGAGCCGATGTAGGGGATGGTGCCGAACAGCGAGATGATGACCTTCGCACCCCAGAACGACATGTTGCCCCACGGCAGCACGTAGCCCATGAACGCCTCGGCCATCAGCACGAGGAAGATCAGCATGCCCAGGATCCAGACCAGCTCGCGCGGACGCTTGAACGAGCCGTACATGATGCCGCGGAACATGTGCAGGAACACCACCACGAAGAACAGCGAGGCGCCCGTGGAGTGCATGTAGCGGATCAGCCAGCCCCACTCCACGTCGCGCATGATGTACTCGACCGAGTTGAACGCTTCCAGCGCACTCGTCTTGTAGTTCATGGTCAGGAAGATGCCGGTCACGATCTGGTTGACCAGGACCAGCAGGGCGAGCGAACCGAAGTAGTACCAGAGGTTGAAATTCTTCGGCGCGTAGTACTCGGTCATGTGCTTGCGGAACGTCGGCGCCAGGTTAGGCGCGCGTTCGTTGACCCAATCGAAGATGCTGGCCATCAGCCTTTCCCCTCCGGATCGACACCGATCTGGATGTGCGAGTCATCCAGGAAGTGGTACTGCGGCACGGCCAGGTTCTTCGGCGCGGGCACGCCGGCGAAGACGCGCCCGGACAGGTCGTAGCGCGACTTGTGGCAGGGGCAGTAGAAACCGCCCTTCCAGTTGGCGTCGAACGGCTCGGGCTTGATGTCGGGCACGAAGTCCGGCACGCAGCCCAGGTGGGTGCACAGGCCGATGACGACCAGCCACTCGGGCTTGATCGAGCGGTTCTCGTTGGTGGCGTACTTCGGTTGCTGGCCTGCGTCCGAGGACTGCGGATCCAGCAGGCGGGGCTCGAGGCCCTTCAGCTGGGCCAGCTGGTCCTTGGTCCGGTTGACCACGAAGACCGGCAGGCTGCGCCAGGCGAACGTGACCTTCTGGCCCGCCTCGATGGTACTGATGTCGACCGTGACAGGCGCTCCCGCTGCCTTTGCCCTTGCGCTCGGTTCCCACGACTTGATGAAGGGCACGACCGCCGTGACCACTCCGACACCGCCCACGACCGCGGTCGTGGTGGTGAGGAAGCGACGGCGCCCGTGATCGACGACTTCGTTCGCCATCAGGCTCTCCGGAACTTATGCCATTGAGAATGCGGACCCCTATCGCCGGTTCGTTCGGAAATCGGCTTCCGCTATATCAAGTCAGTGTAACGGCAGGCACCACCCACGTACAATAAACTGAACCACCCCCTGTGCTCCATGACGGGTGGGACGGTCACGAATCCGCCAGGAAGCGGAAAATCCGGCACCACCGGCTGCCCGGATTCCCCCGGGCAAGGCGACGCGACGACGACAGGACCCCTCGTTAATCCATGAACCACGCCGCACGCACGCTCGCCTTCGTTGCCCGCTTCGTCGTGCTCGGCCTGGCCGTCGCCTTCGTGGTGGGCCTGTTCTGGCCGGGCAGCGGCGCTTTCCTGCGCCAGCGCTTCACCCCTCCGGCCACCCAGCCGGCCACTGCCAGCGCCGACACCGAGGCCCCAGCCGCCGGCGCGCCCGCCTCCTACGCGGATGCCGTGGCCAAGGCCGCGCCGGCCGTGGTCAACATCTACGCCAACAAGATGGTGACCGAGCAGCCGCGCGAGCTGTATTCGGACCCGGTGCTGCAGCGTATCTTCAGCGTGCCCACCGGCCCGGCCCGTACCCGCCGCCAGCAGAACCTGGGCTCGGGCGTGATCGTTCGCGAAGACGGCTACGTCCTGACCAACAACCACGTGATCGCCAACGCCGACGACATCCAGCTGCTGCTCTACGACGGCCGCGTCGCCAAGGCCCGCGTGGTGGGCTCGGACGACGAGACCGACCTGGCCGTGCTCAAGGTGGATGCGGGCAACCTCCCCGCCATCCACATGACCGACGCCGAAAGCCGGCCCCGGGTCGGCGACGTGGTGCTGGCCATCGGCAACCCCTTCGGCATCGGCCAGACCGTGACCATGGGCATCGTCAGCGCCATCGGGCGCCAGCTCAACCTGTCCAGCCTGGAGAACTTCATCCAGACGGACGCCGCGATCAACTTCGGCAACTCCGGCGGGGCACTGGTCAACGCGCATGGCGAACTGGTCGGCATCAACACCTCGCTGATCGGCCAGGCCGTGGGCGCCGAGGGCATCGGCTTCGCCATTCCCGTGCAAAGCGCCCGCGAGGTGCTGGACCAGATCATCCAGACGGGCCACGTGGTGCGCGGCTGGATCGGCGCGGATTACGGCGCGGTGCCCATCTCCGCCGACAGCGGCCTGCCCTCCGCGGCCCGGGGCGTGGTGGTCAACGACGTATCGCCCGGCGGGCCCGCGGCGCTGGCCGGTATCCAGCAGCGCGACGTGCTGCTGCGTATCGGGGACGAGGACATCCTCGATCCGTCCGATTTGCGGCGGCACGAGGCCTCGTTGAAGCCGGGCGTGGCGGTGAAGGTGTCCGGGCTGCGTAATGGGGCGGCGTTCGCGACCACGGTAACGCCCACGCAGCGGCCGCCTACGGCGCCTATGCAGGCGTTGAGGTAGGCGCAGGCGTTTAGGTGAGGCGGTTCGCGCACGCGCGTGCGCTCCTACGACGCGCCGGGAGCCGGGTGTAGGAGACGCGCCGTGGGCAGGAACGCGCGGGGTAGGAGCGCACGATGTGCGCGAAATCGTCTAAACGACAACCATCCCGCCCACGCGCCAGCCCCCAGGTCATCGCGAAAAGATGTCGCGCGCATCGCGCGCTCCTACAGCGCGGCGTGGGGCTTCAGGAGGTCGTTGTAGCGTTTGCGGAGGACGCCGACGCGTTCGACGTAGACCTGGGTTTCGTCGTAGGGGGGCACGCCGTTGTACTTCTGCACGGCGCCGGGGCCGGCGTTGTAGGCTGCGGCGGCGAGGCGTTCGTTGCCGTTGAAGGTGCGCAGCAGCAGGGCCAGGTAGCGGGCGCCGCCACGGATGTTCTGGCTGGCGTCGAACGCGTCCATGACACCCATGTCCCGCGCCGTGCCGGGGATCAGCTGCATCAGGCCCTGGGCGCCGGCCACCGACAGGGCCCGCGGGTTGAACGCGCTTTCGGCATGGATGACGGCACGCAGCAGGGCCTCGTCCACGCTGAACTCGCTGCTGGCCGCACGGATCGCGTCACCATAGGCGGCCACGTTGAGGGCGACGCGGTTCCAGTCGACCTTCGAATGGACGTCGCAGGCAGCGCAAGTGGCGATATAGGTAAAGAGCATCTTGACGGTGCCGCCCTTACCGCCGCCACCGCCCTGCGGGATGTTGGTGTACTCCACCCCGCCGTCCGCACGCGTGATGCGATAGACCGCCCCGCGTAGTACACGGGAACCCTTCGGCGTCTCGGGCGCGACGGCGGCCGTCAGGTCAGAACTGGCCGATTCTTTGTAGTCCCATTGCCCCTTCGGCACCGCGGGGGACGGCGTCGCCGCCGTCACGGCAGGCAGGACCAGCGGCTCCTGGGCATTACCTTCCATTCCGCCGACCACGCCCCCCGTGATGCCGGCCAGCAAGGGGCCGGCTACGGTGGGGGCCAGGGCCACGGACCCGATCACCCCCTTGAGCGAGGGCGGCCCGGCGACCGGCTCGAAGACGGCGGTCGGGGCAGAAGACGACTGGCCGTTGTTGGAACGGGTCTGGCCGGACGGCGACGCGGGCAACCGTGCCTGGGCGGCGGGAGCGACTGTCGCGATCGAGCGGGCCGGACGCGAGGGCCCGGTGCTGCCGATGCGCTTGCAGTCCTTGTAGCCGGCCGTGGTACCCGAAAACACCGTCTCGCCCGTGGAACCGGTGCAGCGATACAGCGAGCCCGCAGCGGCCGGGCCGGCCATCAGGCCCATCAAAAGGAGCGCGCACGTACCCGCGGCCCTGCGCAGGGCCGTGCCGGAAGGATGAAAACGGCGGGCGCGATGGCCGGCGCTTTCCCCTGGCGTCGCGTCGTGAACCATGGGCGCGAGTGTGCCCGAGCCCCCTTTTCCTGCCAAGGGCTCGAGGCCGACGATCGTCACGCAAGTCATTGATCCGCTGCGGGCAACTGGCACGCACCCCGGCGGGGGCGTAAACTGCGCGGTTCGGCAACTCCCACGAATCACGGTACCCCGGCGCATGAGCGGCAAGCTTTTCATCAAGACCCACGGCTGCCAGATGAACGAGTACGACTCGGCCAAGATGGCCGACGTGCTGCTCGCCTCCCATGGCCTGGAGCTGACCCAGAACGAGGACGACGCGGACGTCATCCTGGTCAACACCTGCTCCATCCGCGAAAAAGCCCAGGAAAAGGTCTTCAGCCAGCTCGGCCGCTGGAAGGCCCACAAGGCCAACGGCAAGCCGGTGCTGATCGGCGTGGGCGGTTGCGTCGCCTCGCAGGAGGGCGATGCCATCCTCAAGCGCGCCCCGCATGTGGACCTGGTGTTCGGTCCGCAGACGTTGCACCGCCTGCCGCAGATGATCGAAGCCCAGCGCGCCACCGGCAAGTCGCAGGTGGACATCAGCTTCCCGGAGATCGAGAAGTTCGACCGCATGCCGGAGCCACGCGCCGAAGGCCCCACCGCCTTCGTCTCGATCATGGAAGGCTGCTCGAAATACTGCTCCTACTGCGTGGTGCCCTACACCCGTGGCGAGGAAATCAGCCGCCCGTTCGACGACGTGATCGTCGAGGTGGCGCAGCTCGCCGAACAGGGCGTGCGCGAGGTCAACCTGCTGGGCCAGAACGTCAACGCCTATCGCGGTCCGATGCACGACGGCGACGTGGCCGACCTCTCGGTGCTGATCCACGCCATCGCGCAGATCGACGGCATCGGCCGCATCCGTTTCACCACCTCGCATCCGCTGGAGTTCTCGGACTCGCTGATCGAGGCCTACGCCAACGTGCCGCAGCTGGCCAACTACCTGCACCTGCCCGTGCAGGCGGGCTCGGATCGCATTCTGGCGGCGATGAAGCGCGGCTACACCGCGCTGGAATTCAAGCAGCGCATCCGCAAGCTGCGCGCCGTGCGCCCGGACATCTGCGTCTCGTCGGATTTCATCGTCGGTTTCCCCGGCGAGACCGACGACGACTTCGAAAAGACCATGAAGCTGATCGACGACATCGGTTTCGACCAGAGCTTCTCGTTCGTGTTCTCCTCGCGGCCCGGCACGCCGGCCGCCAGCCTGGCCGACGACACGCCGGCCGAGGTGAAGCAGGCCCGGCTCGCCCGCCTGCAGGCGGCCATCAACGAGAACGCGCGCCGGATCAACGAGGCCATGGTCGGCAGTGTGCAGCGCGTGCTGGTGGAAAAACCCAGCCGCCGCAACCCCAACGAGATGAGTGGCCGCACCGAAAACATGCGGTACGTGAATTTCCCCGGCCACGCTCGCATGATCGGCCAGTTCGTCGACGTCACGATCACCGAAGCCATGAGCAACTCGCTGCGTGGCCGCGTGCGCCTGGACGACGAGGTCGCGCTGGCGTCGTGAGCCCTCGCCCCTAACGTGACGCACCGGACCCCATGAATCCAGGCCTGACCCAACGCGATTTCGCCCTCGATCCCGAGGACAACACCCGCCTCGCCAACCTGTGCGGACCGCTGGACGAACATGTCCGGCAGATCGAACTGCGCCTTGGCGTGGAAGTGGACCACCGTGGCGCCATTTTCCGTGTCATCGGCGACGAAGCTTCGGCGCGCGCCGGCGAGCAAGTGATCCGCGCGCTGTATGCGGCCACCGAGACGGAGATCCTCAACGGCCAGGCCATCCACCTGCGCCTGGCGGAATCGGGCATCGACGCGCTCAACGACCAGGCTGCCGAATCCGCACAGGAAGTGGTGATCAAGGTGAAGCGCGGCGTGATCAAGGGCCGCGGCGCCAACCAGGCCCGCTACCTGCACGCCATCACCACCCACGACATCAACTTCGGCGTGGGCCCGGCCGGCACCGGCAAGACCTACCTCGCGGTGGCCAGCGCCATCGAGGCGCTGGAAGCCAACCGCGTGCAGCGCGTGCTGCTGGTGCGCCCCGCGGTGGAAGCCGGTGAGAAACTGGGTTTCCTGCCCGGCGACCTCAGCCAGAAGATCGACCCCTACCTGCGGCCGCTGTACGACGCGCTGTACGAGATGGTCGGCTTCGAGAAGGTCGGCAAGCTGATCGAGCGCAACGTCATCGAGATCGCCCCGCTGGCCTACATGCGCGGCCGCACGCTCAACGATTCGTACGTCATCCTCGACGAGGCACAGAACACCACCGTCGAACAGATGAAGATGTTCCTGACCCGCATCGGCTTCGGCTCGGTGGCGGTCATCACCGGCGACGTCTCGCAGGTGGACCTGCCCCGCCACATCCGCTCGGGCCTGCGCCACGCGATCGAGGTGCTGCGCGGCGTGGACGGCATCAGCTTCACCTTCTTCACCTCGCGCGACGTGGTCCGCCACCCGCTGGTGGCCAAGATCGTGCGCGCCTACGAGGCCTTCGAGGACAAGCAGGAACCGCCGCGTTGATTCCCGTGGACGTCGCGGTCGGCTACGCCGCCGCTTCACGCAAGGGCGTGCCCGCCTCCGCCAGCTTCCGCCGCTGGGTGGAGGCCGCGCTTAAGGGCGCCCGCCGCCGCAAGGCCGCCGAGGTGTCGATCCGTATCGTTGATGCCGAGGAAGGCCAGGCGCTGAACCTGCAATACCGCGGCCGCGACTACGCGACCAACGTGCTCTCCTTCCCCGTGGAACTGCCCCCCGGCGTGAACCTGCCCCTGATCGGCGACCTGGTCATCTGCGCCCCTGTGGTCGCACGCGAGGCCGCCGAGCAGGGCAAGAAGCCCGCCGATCACTGGGCCCACCTCACGGTGCACGGCATCCTGCACCTGCTGGGCTACGACCACATCGACGACGGCGAAGCCGACGCGATGGAGGCCCTGGAAACGCGCATCCTGGCGGGGTTGGGCATTGCCAACCCCTATGAGACCCTGCCCGCCGAAACCCTCTGACCAACCTACCTCGTAGGAGCGCACGATGTGCGCGATCCGGAACGCCCGATGCTGACGTGTCGGGGCCGGATGGCTGATGTGGCGACTTGCGAGGGGGGAGGGAGGAATGGGGAGCATGCCGCTTCATCGCTTTGTTGGCTTTTCGCGCACATCGTGCGCTCCTACGCGCCCCCAGGCGACCGTAGCCCTGAACCGTCATGAGAATTCCGCTAGACTGGCCGTTCCGCCCTTCCGGGCAGAAACGCAAAGAGTGATGAACGAGGACCCTGGCAGTACCCATGGCCCGACCCACCGATCGTGGTGGGACCGTCTGGGCCATATGTTTTCCGGCGAGCCACGCAACCGCGACGAACTGATCGAGGAACTGCGGACCGCCCAGGCCAACGGCCTGCTCTCCAACGACACCCTGACCATGGTCGAGGGTGCCATCAAGGTGACCGAGCTCAGCGTCGACGATGTCATGGTGCCCCGCGCCCAGATCGTCAGCCTGCCGGCCGATGCCTCCCTCCCCGAGATCCTGTCCGCCGTCGTCGAATCCGGCCACTCGCGCTTTCCGGTGCATGGTGAGGACAAGGACGAAGTGCTGGGCATCCTGCTGGCGAAGGACCTGCTGAAGTACTACGGCCAGAGCGAAGGGGGCGACGTGCGTGCCCTGCTCCGCCCCGCCGTGCTCATTCCCGAGTCCATGCGCCTGAACGTGCTGCTGGCGGAGTTCCGCCTCACACGCAACCACATGGCGCTGGTGGTGGACGAATACGGCGGCGTGGCCGGCCTGATCACCATCGAAGACGTGCTGGAACAGATCGTCGGCGAGATCGACGACGAGCACGACGACGAGGAAGATCCGGTACTGGTGCAGGCGCTGGAAGACGGCGGTTTCGCCGTGAGCGCGCTGACTCCCATCGCCGATTTCAACGAGATCGCGGGCGCCCATTTCTCCGACGAGGAATTCGACACCGTCGGCGGCATGATCACCTCGGAGTTCGGTCACCTGCCGGCCGCCGGGGAAGAGATCGCCGTGGGCGACTTCCTGTTCCGTGTCACCGAAGCGGACGACCGCCGCGTCCAGCAGTTCCACGTCGCACGCGCCAACCGCGCAGCCTGACGTCTGCCGCCGGCCTCCGGGCCGGCGGTTCCTGACAGCCATGCCTGCGGGCAAGGATTCCAGCCCGACCATGCGCCACGCCCTGATCCTCCTGCTCGCCCTGTGCTTCGCTCCCCTGTCCCGCGCCGGCATCGTCGATGCGCCGGCCTCGGACCTGGACATCTCGCTGATGACCTACGGCCCCGGCGACATCTACTGGGAGCGCTTCGGCCACGATGCGCTGGAGGTACGCGACCGGGTGAGCGGCGAGGCCATTGCCTTCAACTATGGCGTATTCGACTTCGACCAGAAGGGCTTCATCCTCAATTTCGCGCGCGGCATCATGGCCTACCGCATGGATGCCGAAACCACGCAGTCGGACGTGGACTTCTACGCAGGTGAGGGGCGCTACGTGCGTCGCCAGCACCTCAGCCTGGACGATGCGCAGAAGGACGACCTGCGTCGCTTCATGCTCTGGAACGTCCGGCCCGAAAACGCCGGCTACCACTACGACTACTACGCGGACAACTGCACCACGCGAGTGCGCGATGCGCTGGACGCGGCCCTGGGTGGCGCACTCGGTCGCCAGCTGGGCGCCCGCGAAGGCGGCATGACGTATCGCGAACAGACTGCCCGGTTGATGAGCAACCAGGCCTGGCTGATGCTGGGCATGGACCTGGGCCTGGGACCCTACGCCGACCAGCCGATGACGGCCTGGAAGGAAGCCTTCCTGCCGATGGTGCTGGAAGACGAGCTGCGCCATGTACGGATCGGCGAAGGCGACGACGCCCGGCCGCTGGTGGATGGCGAGACCACCCTCGCGGAAGCCCGCCTCGTGCCGCCGCCGGAGCAGGCACCCGACCTGCGCTGGCCGCTGCTCCTGGCCGGCCTGCTGCTGGCGATCCCGCTCGCCCTGCCCGCCTTCAGCCGGCATCGCGTGGCACGCGGTGTCTTCGTTGCCGCGGGCACGCTTTTCACGGTGTTCGCCGGCCTCGCCGGGCTGTTCATGCTGGGCCTGTGGACCCTGACCCTGCATCGCTCGGCGTGGGGCAACTTCAATCTGCTGGCGTACCAGCCACTGGCCTTCCTGCTGATTCCCGGCATCTGGCGCCTGCGCCGTGCCGGCCGCCCCATGGGACGCTTCGCGCCACGCATCGCGGCGATCTCGTTCGCGGCCGCGGTGATCGGGATACTGCTGCACCTGTGGCCCGACTTTCCCCAGCGCAACATGCCCTGGCTGCTGTTCGCGCTGCCGTGCTGGACCGCAGTGTTCGTGACGTTCTGCCGCCGACACGACTGATCCGCACGTTCTTGCGGGATCGCGCGATGGGCCCCGCGTAACATTGCCCCGTCACACATGGCCCGGCATCATGCCGCCCATGGCCTCTGTCTCGATCCTCCCCGAATCCGCGCCCACCTACGTTGCCTCCGGCGGCATGGTGGTCAACTGCGTCGCCTACCGCACCGACGGTCGCCGGATCGGCGACATCAGCCTCGACGCGATCAGCGACGTGCTCAAGGAACCCGACACCTTCGTCTGGGTAGGGCTGCACGAACCGGACGAGCCGCTGCTGCTGAAACTGCAGGAAGAGTTCAACCTGCACGACCTGGCCATCGAAGACGCGCAGCTGGCCCACCAGCGCACCAAGATCGAGACCTACGGCGACTCCCTGTTCATCGTCGCCCAGACCGCGCAACTGGTCGGCGGCAACATAGCCTTCGGCGAGACGCAGATCTTCGTCGGGCAGCGCTACTTCGTGACGGTGCGCCACGGGGCGTCCCTCTCGTACGCGCCGGCGCGGCGCACCTGCGAGCAGTCGCCGGAGCTGCTGCGCATGGGGCCCAGCTACGCGCTGTATTCCGTACTGGATTTCATCGTCGACAACTTCCTGCCGATCGTTCGCGACTTCCGCGAGGAACTGCACGAGCTGGAAAACGACATCTTCGCCGAGACGTACAACCGGCTGACCATCAAGCGGCTGTACGACATGCAGCGCGAACTGATGACGCTGCGGCTGGCGGTGGTGCCATTGCAGGACATCGTGGCGCAGCTGGTACGACTGCACCCGCATCTGATCCACGACGAACTTCGCGCGTACTTCCGCGACATTTACGATCATGTGTTCCGTGTCAACGAGTCGATTTCCGCCATGCGCGAGATGCTGGGGGCCGCGATCAGCGTGAACCTGGCGCTGGTGACGTTCGGGCAGAACGAAGTGATGAAGAAGCTGGCCGGCTGGGCGGCCATGCTGGCGGCACCGACATTGATCACCAGCTGGTACGGAATGAACTTCGTGCATATGCCTGAGCTGGACAAGCCCTGGGCATATCCGGCCATCACCTGTCTGGTGGCGTGTATCGTGGGTGGGATTTTCATTGCCCTGAAGCGGAACAAGTGGTTCTGAGTGGACGCGCCGACGTGCATGGCCTCGCCCTGCCTCGCGTGATGAGCGGCAGGGACTGACAGACCCGACGGCCCCCCTTGGGCCAAATAGGCGCCCCGTCTCCCCGGAGACACCGACACGGCGCCCCTCTGATGGTCAACCACCCACGCCTTGCCGTCGCCTTGATGCTGATAGCGAGTGCCTCATGGCGCCCCGCCGAGGCGGGCACGGTGCAGTTCACCCAGGTCGACACCAGCGATGCCTATGACGCCGGGCAGCGCCTCATCGAGTCATTCAAGTTCAACCTTCGCGGGGCACAGCGCTACGCGGCCACACAAACACGGCTGACGACGCAAGCGGACTTCGATCCGTTCGCGGCGCAGTGGTCACGTGCCAACGTCGCCCAGCTGAAGTACCAGTGGCGCAACGCGACAGGGCAGCCACGCACCACGCTGTACCACGCCCTGTCAGGCAAGGCGCCGCCAGCCGCCATGGGTGTCGGTGAAGCGCAAGGCGATGCGGCCTACGCCATGCCGGACTGGCAACGTTATTACCGGGAGCGCAACCCCAGCGTCTATGCGCATGTGGTCGAGAACGAGCCGTCCGTCCTGGATGCCATCGAGGATTTTCGACTACCCGGCGAAGCGGTGGGTGTGGGGCATCGGTTCGACGCGGAAATGCGCGGACTCCGTACGCTTGAGCGCGACATCGTGCAAAACCATCTGACGCCGGGCGGCCGCGTGAGCATGTGGACGTCCAGCCCGCCTTGCCCAGTGTGTCGGCGTGCCATGCAGATCGTGGCCGATGCCTACGACCTGGATATCCATGTGTTTCATCTTCCCGCACCTGCGCAGGATTCGCCGCAGGTGTTTCGCCTGCTGCAGATGACGAAAAACAGGATGCTGCGTCATTTCCACCAACGGGTGTCGAACGAGCGGACGGTGCCGGATGCACCGCAGTGCGTTCGCTCCTAGACCCTCGCCTCACCTGCGTCGCACGACGCCCCACCCGACTTTATCGGAGACCCTCACGACATGGATACCCATGCTCTCAAGGCGTCGCTATGGCTGCTACTTGCCTTGCCGCGTATCGTGGTTGCGAACGACTTGCCACCCGTCGATTTTCTCAAGGCCTACCTTGCCGAACGCCACGACCATGCGGATAGCGAGGTGCTCGACGACACCCACTGGTCACAGCTTTTGCAGGTACCCAGTCACCTGCCACCGCACGCGTATACGGAGCCGGCCGCTTATGACAGCCAGCGCATCGACGACACGTTCAGGTCCGCCGCCGCACGACTCGACAGCCCGACACGGCTGATCTACCTGCACGAGGCCTGGAGGATGCTCCAGTGGGACCTGGGTTTCACCAAGGCGCGCCCAGAGGACGTGAGGCTGCCCCACACCACCGACGACTGGGGCAGTGAACAGGCGGCGCTGAACGCGATCAAGGCCGGCGTGGAAGCCGACATCTTCCGACAGTCGCTCGCACTCTTTGGCAATGCACACAGCACGTTTGCCGCCAAATACGCGGTGGCGGCGCAGATCCTTCGCGAACGCATCGCGGCGACGCCGGAGGACAAGCGCGAGGTACGCAATGTCGAGCCCGAGGTGCTGGTGCGCTTCATGAACCTGCCCGAAGGCAGCCCACTGGACGCTTACGATGCGCAGTACCTCGGTGCCTTGCTGGAATCCGAAATCAACCGCCATACCGTGGCACGCGCGTCCTTCCGTGGCATCCGCGAGATCGCCACGCCGTTTCGTATCGCACGCGTGGCGGCGGCGTACCGGGACAACCAGTCGTACGTCGCGCCACCTTGCACGGACGATTTCCGCTACCGGGAAGGCGTGGCCAGCCTGGACCCGACGCAGGAGCCGGTGTGCTTCGTCGATGCGAACGACCGCGCTGTATACGCCTGGTACAACGAAGCATTTCGACGACAGGCTGGGCTGGTGCGGGAGAGTCAGGCGGAGACATTACCGCTGGCAAAGCTGCTTGCGTTGCTGGTGCCGTTCGGGGCAATGCTGGATGTGTTGGCGGTGGCGGAATTCGCAGAGGCGCTGGCGACGGAGGATCTTGCCGTGTCGGGGGAGGTGGCGGAGGAGGAGGCGATTGCTGCGGAGGAGCGGATGGGCGGGTTGATGTGTCGGCGGCTTTGATGGGGGGGCGACGTTTTGAAAGCCTTTCGCACAGGACATGGTCGGGCCTATGCTCGGGCCTTCCTCGCTGTTCACCCAAAGGTCCGGTAGACCATGAAGAAGATCATCAATGATCCACGCCATGTCGTCCGTGAGATGCTCGAAGGCGCGGTTTCCCGCTCACCGGGGCAAGCCCTGCTTTCCGACCAGAACGTCGTGGTGCGCAAACGGCATGATGGCGATTCGACGGTGGCGATCCTTTCCGGTGGCGGCAGCGGGCACGAGCCGGCTCACGCGGGCTACGTCGGCGAAGGACTTCTGGCGGCGGCGATCGCGGGAGACGTCTTCACCTCGCCCAGCGTCGATGCGGTGCTCGCCGCGCTTCGCGTCGTCGGTGGTCCTGCCGGTGCCGTGCTGGTCGTCAAGAACTACACCGGCGACCGGCTCAATTTCGGCCTTGCCGCGGAGATCGCGCGGAGCGAGGGCATCCCCGTAGAGGTTGTCACGGTGGCCGACGATGTTGCCTTGCGGGACACCGTGGCACCGGACAAGCGCCGCGGCATCGCGGGCACGGTGTTGATACACAAGGTGGTCGGTGCGGCATCTGCTGCTGGCAAGTCCCTTGCCGACGTAGCCGCGTCAGGCCGTCGCGCGGTGGCCGGCCTGGGTTCGATGGGCGTGGCCCTCGGCTCGTGTACCGTGCCGGCCGCCGGTCGTCCCGGCTTCGAACTGGGCGAACAGGAAGTCGAATATGGCCTGGGCATCCACGGCGAGCCCGGCGTTCGCAAAGGGCCCATCGCGACGGCCGACGGCCTGGCGGATACCGTGCTTACGGCCATCATCGACGACCTTGGTCTTACGCGCGGCCAGCGGGTTGCGCTGCTGGTGAATGGTCTGGGCGCGACACCGCCGATGGAACTGGACATTCTGCTTCGTAGCGCGCTGCGTTTTCTTGAGGCCAGGGGCATGGAGGTCGCCCGAGCGTGGTGCGGAAATTTCCTCACGGCGCTGGATATGCCCGGCGCGTCGCTGTCGCTGATGAAGGTAGACGACGAATTACTGGGCTTGCTCGATGCGCCGGTTTCCGCTCCCGCGTGGCCGGGTAGCGGCAAGCTCAATGACGCACCCATGCTGCAGGTGGAACATGCATCTGATGAAGCGTTGGCGATAACCGCACCCACGCCGATGGGGGATGCCGTTCGAAAAGCCAGCCATGCTGCGGCACGCGCGTTGCTGGCGGCCGAGGACGAACTGACCGAACTGGACACCAGGGCGGGCGATGGCGATCTGGGGGCTAGCCTGCGGCGTGGCGCCGAGGCGATCCTGGAACTGCCCGGCCATGCCTGGCACACGCCAGCGATGGCCTTGCGGAGCATGGCCGATGCCGTGCGGAAAGCTATCGGCGGAAGCTCGGGGCCGTTCTATGCCACTGGGCTGATGCGTGCGGCCAGGGAGCTTGACGGTGTCGATGACCCGCAACCGTTGCAGTGGCATGGCGCGTTATTGGCGGCTACGGATGCCATCGCGGAACTGGGCGGGGCGAAGGCTGGGGACCGCACGATGCTGGATGCTCTGTATCCGGCTGCGCGTGCTTATAAAGAGGCGTTGGATGCGGGGATGAGTGCATCGCAGGCGCTGGAGGCGATGCATGCTGGTGCGAGTCGGGGGGCTGATGAGACCGCGACGTTGCGTGCCAATGCGGGGCGTGCGGCTTATCTGGGTGAGCGGGCGATGGGGATTGCGGATGGTGGGGCTGTGGCGGTGGCGATTTGGGTGGGTGCGCTTCGCACGTTTGGCATCGAAACCCACTGAGCACTATGAGTGCCTTGCATGTGACGTCCGACGCTATGCAGAAAATGCTAGCTTCGACCAATTTTCATCATGCGGAACTTGGACTCATGGGCACCTGACGGTACACCGCCCACAACGAGCAGGAGCGCGACTCACCATTTAGTACGTCCACAAGTCTCGAAAGATGAAGGCTAATCATGCTGAAAATTGCCAGCTTTCGTGATCGGATGTTTGGAACAAAACGATAGAAACATGCACATGCAGCGCTAGCGATAAGTCCGGTGTTGTAATTGTACTGAACACGCTCGAAAGACGGCCCGAATAAATCATCCAACTCCTGCAGATTGAAGCCATCTCGCACGTGCCCAACAGCCTCGTGATATTCACGCCCAAAAATACGGGGATATCGGCGAGTGGGAACAGAGATCAGCACACTCCCACCCGGCTTCAGCATCCGAGCCGCTTCACGCAGCGATGCACTGGGATCGTCCAGATGCTCTAGCACATCGATGAGCATTACGTAGTCGAAAGAAGCAGGTTTATCCTTAATCTCATCGATACTGTCCGTACAGACAAAACTCAGTCCATCAAAGCCCTTGGCTTTGGCAGATATCTGAGCTGCACGAATGAAATCGCGGTCGATATCCATACCCACACCGATCATCGAGCTTCGCCGTGCACGTAGTTCGAGTAGATTGCCACCATTTCCGCAGCCAAACTCGAAAATCCTTACGCTGCGATTTCGCTCATGCTTCGCAAAGAACCTTATCAATGGCCGTGTTCTGAAGTGATAATGAAGATCAATCGTTCCCAGAACCCTGGTGACCAGATCCCACTTACTTCTACTGGCCCCCACGGGTAAAGGAAGTGTTTCGTTCATAAATAATCACCCAGGAATATAAAGTGGACGTCGAAGTGGGAGCGCCTTAAAAACGCCCACCACCTCGAGGTCTCGAGTTATTTCGTGCCGGCTGTGGGAGCCGTCCACTCCTTCAACCACGCATTCACCGTCTCATGCCACTGCACACTGTTCTGCGGCTTGAGTACCCAGTGGTTCTCATCCGGGAAATGCAGCAGTTTGCTCGGGATACCGCGACGCTGCAGGGCTGTAAATGCACCCATCCCCTGTGTCTCGGGAATGCGGAAGTCCTTGCCGCCGTGGATGACCAGCATCGGCACGCGCCAGTCCTTCACGTGATTGATCGGATTGAAGCGCTCGTAGTTTTCCGGATGGTCGAACTGCGTGCCGCCGTTCTCCTTTTCTTCGAACCAGAGTTCTTCCGTGTCGTAGTACATGGCACGCGCATCGAAGACGCCGTCATGATCGACGAGGCACTTCCACGGCTGGTTCCATACGCCGGCGATCCAATAGACCATGTAGCCGCCGTAGCTGGCTCCCAGGGCACAGGCCCGGTCGCCATCAAGGAAGTGGTACTTCGACAGCGCGGCGCTCCAACCGAGCTTCAGGTCTTCGAGCGGTTTGCCGCCCCAATCGCCGGAGATGGCGTCCGTGAATTTCTGGCCATAACCCGTGGAACCATGGAAGTTGACCGTGACCACGGCGAAACCTTGGCCCGCATAGGTCTGCGCGTTCCAGCGGTAGCTCCAGCTATTGGTCATGGCGCCCTGCGGGCCGCCGTGGATGATGAAGGCGACGGGATAGGTCTTGCCTTTCTTGTAGCCCACGGGCTTGACCACATAGCCCTGCACGGTGTCGCCGTTCGCACCCTTGAAGGTGTAGAACTCGAAGTCACCCGTCTGCGCGCTCTTGATCCGCTTGGCATTGAAGTGCGAGACCTGTTTCAGGCCCTTCCCTCTCAGGTCCGCCGTGTAAAGGTCGGCCGGTCGCTTGAGGTCGTCGCGGGTCAGCAGAATCTTCTTTGCCGAAAGTGCGAACCCACCCACGGCGCCATCGGTGACCAGCATCGTTGCCTTGCCGGTCGCCACGTCGATCGCGAACAGCGGGTGCTGGCCGTTGTCGTCGGTAGTCGTGTAGAGGGTCTTGCCGTCCGGCGATACCTGCAGCGCGCCCGCCGAGCGATCCCATGACGGGTCCACCTCGCGCTTCTGGCCGGAGGCGAGGTCCAGGGCCCAGATGCCGAAGCGGTCGGCCTCGGAGCCCGGCTCCTTCATGGCCGTGTAGAAAAGCGTCTTGCCATCCGGGGAGACCAGCGGATTGGCATCCCAGGCGAGGTTGTCGGCAGTGAGGTTAGTCGGCGCCGCCGAGCCGTCGGCCGGGACGCTGTAGATGTCGAAGTTGGTGGACCATGGCTCGGTCTTGCCCGCGATGCGCGCGTCGAAGTAGACCGTCTTGCTGTCCGGGGAGAATGTGAACTCGTCCTCGCCGCCGAAGGGCTTGCTGGGGACGTCGCCGTCGATGCCGCGGCTTAGCAACAGCGGCTGGGAGGGGCCGGCAGCGTCCGCGATATAGAGCTGGTTGCGGCGACCGTCTGCCCATGTATCCCAGTGGCGGACGAAAAGCTTGTCGTAGACGGTACCGGTGGATTTGTCCTTCTCGCGGCCATCGAGGCGCTCCTTGGTGCAGGCCAGGTCCGGGCAGTCCGTGAAGACCTCGTAGCTGAGCAGCAGCTTGGAGCCGTCGGGGGAGAGCTTGAAGGAGCCGACGTCGAGCTGGGCGTCGGTGACGGCATCGCCGGGGCGGACGGTCAGGGACAAGCCCTTGCCGTTGTCCGCATCGAACGTACGGTGCCAGACTTGGGCCACTCCATCCTTCGGCGCGGAATAGTAGATGGACTGACCGTCAGGGGCCCAGCGTGGCGACGAGCCCTTCTCCACCACCTTGACCGGTTGAGGGGGTTTGTTGAGGTCCATCACATAGATGGAGGTCGTTCCCTTGTTCGCGGCGTAGTCGGTGGAACGCACGGTGAAGAGTGCGTAGCGGCCGTCTGGGGAGAGCTGTGGGTCGGCGACTCGGTCCATCATCACGAGGTCGCGGATGGAGAACGGATGGGGGGTGGTGCTATCGGCGTCGGCGGCTAAGACATGTTCGGAGCCCAGCGCGAGGGCCAGCGCGACGAAGAGTGTTTTCATGGGAACTCCCTTGGGTTGTGCTTGGGAGGGGACGGTACGGCGGCGGAGCGGTGTATGCAAGCAACTGGAACCACAGCGCCATTTACGAATCTCTCGTATCCTCGCGGCTTTCACGGAAACACCCTGTCCGGGTCCATTTACCCCAGAATTCAGCACCAAGCTCAATCTTATTCAGGGTTTCTGACCCACTCACCAGGCGGCAAGCCATTTGGCGACAGGGGAACTCCGTGGGGACGCAAACCATCGACCCATCGACCGTGAGGTCAACGCTGTGCGGACACGACCTGCTTTGGGGCTGAAGGTTGTTGCCGAGCGCCTTGCCCGGTCGCCTGACATTTGCACCGCATGGTACATGAGTAAGCCTGGACTTCTTGGGGCTGGTAGATTGCGCTGGGCTTACACGACGAGGAACTCGCCCTTTATGATGAACCCAGTAAAGAAAGCCGTCGAGGCGCTGCCGTTCACCTTCAACAGAGTCCTGGTACCGACCGTCCTGGCGGGCGTGGCACTCGTCATGTCCCAGCAGTCGCCACTGGATGTCCTGCTGATAATCGCAGCAACGGCCATTTGGGCCAACGCGGTGTACGGGGTTCTTCTGTCGCCCCCCCGATACGCGATCCCGTTTCGTACCGCGGAGATGACACTCGCATGCGGGGATGCACCTGCGGCGGCAAGGTATGTACGCGAACGCCCGCGAGCATACCGGACCACCGCAGCATGAGCGGCAGTCCCATTGCCGGGAATGCGCCGGCCATACGTGTCTACAACGCGGTGACCTTAATCGCCGTTATCGGGGGACTGCTCGCCGTCGTTCTGCGCGTGTACTACGTGTTGCACGCCCAGGTTCTCCAGCCATTAGATGACCCACAGGTGCGCGCGGACGCCGCAGACTATTACCGCTACGCATGGAACCTCCTACACCACGCAGCGTTCGCAAACGACGTGCCCGCGTCGCCGCAACTTCACCCCAACAGCTTTCGCGATCCAGGCTACGCCGTTTTTCTAGCAGGCTTGATGGCGGCTACATCGAACTACGCCAGTTGGTATGCCGCGGTACTTCTGACTCAGGCTCTGCTCGGCGGCATAACCGTCAGCTTACTTGTCTTGGCAGCTCGCGACTTCCTGCCACCTACGGCACTTGCTGTCGCCGCACTCGCAATGGCCCTGTGGCCTCACTCGGTAGCAATGCCGAGTTTCGTGCTGTCTGAAACGCTGCTCAGCTTCGTTTGCGCACTCGGAATACTTGGAGTCTACTTCCTCCTTCGGCGTCCCACCTTTTGGCGACTTGTGGGAACTGGCCTGATAATTAGCGGGGCCTCGATGACCAACGCTGTCCTGCTTCCCTTTGGCGTCGCTCTCGCTTGTATGCTTCTGGTGCGCCGCCATCTTGACGGACGGGCCGCCGCGACGTTGGCACTGGTTTCACTGTTATTACCCGCCGCTTGGGGAGTCAGAGCATTCACTCTTCCACCGTCTGATTCGTCCGTGCATCGCGCCGCGATGAATCTTGTCCAAGGATCATGGCCGACTTATCACGCGGCTTACCAGCTAGCCATGAAAGGCGACGGTGACGGCATCCGAACCATCAACGCCATCGATAGCGAAGTCGCATTATTCCAAGTGAGCACCTTTACAGGTCTATCCACCCTCGCCAACCGCTTTGAACACGCCCCACTGACGTATGCGAGTTGGTACGCCAGCAAGCCGGCGCTACTGTGGGACTGGGACATACGCATAGGACAGGGGGATATTTACGTCTATCCCACGCGAAACTCTCCTTTCAGGGAGAATCCTGCGTGGAAAGCCGTAGAAGCAGCCTGCTTCCTGGCCAACCCCATACTGATGATGCTTGCACTAGCGGGCACTGTCTCCGCCGTGGCTCGTCGTGAGTCTGAAAGCATCCATGTGGCGCTGGCGACGATGATAGCGACAGTGACCCTCATCTACTCCATTCTCCAGGCAGAACCTCGTTACTCGAATGCCTTTCGTGGCACCGAAATCCTGCTTGCGACTATCGGAACCATTGACATCTGGCGCTTTCTCGGAGACATAAGGGCAGGGAGTCGCGACAGCCATAGCTCCTCATAGAGCGCTACCCGCCGTAGTAGCCTTTGGTACGAACCGTGCTTCGTGGGATGGGGTCAACCAGGGGCCATTCCATGTCTTTCTCCAAGCGCGCATCATCGGGCTTCACGCTCATAGAACTGATGATTGTCGTGGCAATTATCGCCGTCCTGGCGGCCATCGCCATTCCGCAATACAAAGATTATCTAGTCAGGACGCAGGCATCCGAGGGATTTGTCACGGCTGCGGGCGCGAAGGCGGCAGTCTGGGAGTTCATGCACAATACCGGACGGTTCCCAAAATCAAATGAGTCGGCGGGCCTCCCGTCCGGGACGTCAATCGCAGGGAAATACGTTTCGTCGATCGACCTGCAGCCGACCGGTGTCATTCGCATCTCTTACAACAGCAGCGACTCGAACGAGGCGCTCCGCCCGAAAACGGTCTCTCTGTCGCCCATCGACAATGCCGGCAGCATCGGGTGGACGTGCAACTCCACACTTGCCAACCGATACTTGCCCAGCCCATGCCGATCAAGCTGACCCAAATGGTCACTTCGTGACCTTATGCGTCACTGTCAAATGCAACACAATTCACTGAATCGACGAATTTTTCTAGTTGATCCACAAGCGTGACCCGATGCACAATCGCGTCACCGGCAAATATGCGGAACTATGCCGGTCGCGGGAGCCATGGCACGGACAATGCTGGCTTTGCGGCGAGCTTCCTGGTCGTTCCTGACCAAAGGTAAGTGAGGGAGCGTCCGAGCCCGGTGACGGGTGAGGTGCTAGGGCTCAGGGGGCGTCACTTTTTTTCGGTTAGTCAACAGTAACGAGGAAACTCCATGAAGAACGTCCAGAAGGGCTTCACGCTCATCGAACTGATGATCGTGGTCGCCATCATCGCAATCCTGGCTGCCATCGCCATCCCCCAGTACCAGAACTACATCATCCGGACCCAGGTGTCAGAAGGCATGAACCTCGCTGACGGCGTCAAAACCGCCGTGTCGGAGTTCTACAACAACAAGGGTCACTTCCCGACCAACAACCAGTCCGCCGGCCTGCCGGCGAACACTGCTTCGATCTCCGGTAAGTACGTGACCGGCGTGACCATCGCGTCTGGACTTGTGACTGCCGGGTTCTCGAGCACAACTAAGGAAGC
Organism: Luteibacter sp. PvP120; assembly: GCF_054055715.1. Lineage (NCBI taxonomy): Bacteria > Pseudomonadati > Pseudomonadota > Gammaproteobacteria > Lysobacterales > Rhodanobacteraceae > Luteibacter > Luteibacter sp. PvP120. Next base: position 224,140 of record NZ_JBSRXP010000004.1, read on the forward strand.
GAACTCAAAGATCGACGGTAAGGTCATCACGCTGTCGCCGTTCGACAACGGTGGTTCGATCTCGTGGAATTGCAAGGCCAAGAGCAACACGAACTACGTTGCTGACCAGTATCTCCCGACGGCTTGCCGTGCGTAATATCGCGGGTTAACACCTACCGCGTTGAAAAAGGGCCGTCGATGGCCCTTTTTCTTTTTCAGGATATAACCTTTGTTGACGAACGCATCGTTGAAGCATTGGTCGCGCCTCCTCGTATGCTTGCTGGTCGCGGCTCTCCTCCTCGCCGCCTGCTATCTGCCGGGGCTACAAGGAAACTTTCTTTTCGATGACGGCGCCAACTTGCCCGCGCTTGGCGCGTACGGCCCAGTCGACAATGGCACGACATTCTTGCGATATATCACTTCCGGTCATGCCGATCCTATCGGCAGACCGCTGTCGATGCTGTCCTTCCTCGTGGATGCACGCGATTGGCCTGCGGACCCTTACGCTTTTAAGCGAACCAACCTAATCATCCACGGCGTCAACGCCATCCTGCTCGGGCTGGTGCTAGCCTGTCTCGGACGACAGCAGAGCTTTTCTCGGATGCAAAGCGACTTTGCCGCCGTGCTTGCTGCGATACTTTGGGCTCTGCACCCTTTCTTCGTTTCCACCGTACTGTATGTCGTGCAGCGGGAAACAATGCTGGCCGCGACATTTACCCTCATCGGCATGCTTTGCTGGCTGAAGGCCCGTGGTGCCAGCGACACAAAGTCTAAAACGGCTGTTGCATGGCTTATGGCGGGCGTCGGGACCTGCACCATGCTTGCAGCGCTCAGCAAGGCGAATGGGCTACTCTTGCCCTTGCTGGTGCTCGTGTGTGAGTTTATTTTTCCCTCACCCGTTATCTTATTCAGGTCTCGGGCGCGATGGATCCTCGCCCCCCCGGCACTGTCTATACTCGCGTATGTCACCTGGACAGCGGTTGCAGCCATCGGGAATGGCATTATCCCAATTCGCGGGTGGTCGGTCGGACAACGACTGATGACCGAGCCGTCCATTCTCCTCGATTACCTCGCACAGCTCTGGCTCTTCAAGCCAACTGACAGCAGCGTACTCCACGACGGCATACTGGTCGCGAAGTCACTATGGGATCCCTGGTACACCCTGCCGTCGATCGTGATATGCATCGGTCTGATCGCCTTCGCGTGGATGACGCGCCGTCGGTATCCGTTGGTGGCATTGGCGATACTGTTTTTTTTCGCTGGCCACCTAATGGAGTCCACGTCACTGGCGCTGGAGCTCTATTTCGATCACCGAAACTATATTCCGGCAATGCTGATGTTCTGGCCGCTCGCATTCGCCGCCACCGGCATACGCTCCAGGTTTCTAGCCAGTGCGTTGGCGATACTCGGCGTGGGGGCGCTATCGGTATTGACCCTGTCAAACAGCAGCCTATGGGGAAACCCACTGGCTCAGGCCATCGAGTGGGGATGGCGCCATCCGGAGTCAGCACGCGCGCAGGCGTACGCCGTCCAGATGGACCTCGGCGCAGGACGACTCCAGCAGGCTCGCAAGCGTATCGAGACCGCCCGTTCACGTTTTTCCGGCGAGCCCCAGATCGCGCTGAACCTCATTGACGTGCATTGCGCCGCGGGCGGAATTTCACCCGACGACGCGGCCTACGCCCGAGCGTCGTTCCGGGCAGCACAACGCGAACCAGGTCCCCTGCTACTTAACTGGTTCACAGCGAAGCTGTCCGCGGAACACCACTGGAGCTGCCCGGGGCTCACCGATGACGCACTGTCTCAGATACTGACGGGGGCGGAAGAAAATCCCCGGATCGCGGCAATTGCCGGCCGGAGGCAGGATATCGAGCATGTGCGGGGCTTGATTCTTCTGGTCAATGGGGATATGCCCCAGGCCCTCCGCCAATTTGACCGCGCCCTGGCGGAATTGCCGACTCCGGAAGCCGCGCTCAATCAGGCAGCTTTACTCGGTTCCGCAGGCAAGCCCGCCCTCGGTCTCGCCCATCTGGGATACTTCTCGCATTTGCCGGCAACAGCGCGGCACAGGATCACCGACGGCATGCCCTGGCTTCACGACTACGTACTCGACAAACAACACTACTGGGACAGCGAAATCACCCACCTCTCCAAAGCGCTCGAACGCGACGCCGGCACCTCGCCATGATAAGAATGGAACGTGACGCCGCCTTGGGTTGGCTGATCTTTATCGCCTTTGTGGTGGCCACGTCTGCTATTTATGCCCCGGGCGTCCACGGAGGATTTATCTTCGACGACTTCCCGAACATCGTCGACAACCCCGGCGTACAACCAAGCAACGCCTCGCTTGCCTCGATGGTTCGGAGCGCCCTTTCGTCACCATCCAGTGAGTTCAAACGACCGCTAGCATCATTGACCTTTGCCGCGAACTTTCTCGTATCAGGCATGAACGCTAGTGCGATGAAGGTGACTAACGTCGTCATCCACCTTGCGAACGGCTTGCTAGTCTTCCTGCTATGCGTGCTATTGCTTCGGAGCATCGGCGAGCGCACCGGCGGCTCCAGGCACACCTCTGTGACAGCTGCCTTGGTCGCTGGATGTTGGCTGCTCCTGCCAATCAACCTGACCGCCGTACTCTACGTCGTGCAACGCATGGAGAGCCTCGCCAATTTCTTCGTCCTGCTCGGACTGCTTGGATACGCACGATCACGCATGCGCATGCAACGCTCGGTCAGCGCAGGGGGGCTGATAGCCGCTGTCGCGTCGATCCTGTTCTTCACCGCGCTGGGGCTGATGGCGAAAGAGACAGCCGTCCTGCTTCCGCTTTACGCCCTGGCCATAGAGCTTGTCGTTTTTCGCGGATTGAGCCTTCGTGCTATTCCGGCCGGAACCCCGATAAGCAGGGACAAGCGGATAGTCGCCATGTACGTCCTGCTGCTAGCCATACCGATGGTAGCTGGCCTTGCATGGATCCTCCCTAGCCTCTTGAGTCCCTCCGGCTGGTCGACGCGCGACTTCACGCTTGGGACACGCCTCCTTAGTGAGGCTCGCATAGTCGCAGACTATATGACCTGGACGATCGCACCCACGCCGGGTGCGCTGTCGTTTTACCACGATGACTTCGTCACCTCGACCGGCCTCCTTTCCCCTTGGACTACAGCCATATCGATCGCCATTTTGGCAGGCGTAGCCGTCCTGGCATTTGCCCTTCGAAGCAGGTTGCCAGCAGTGAGTCTGGGCCTGCTTTTCTTCCTCTCGTGCCATCTATTGACCGGAACGATCCTCCCACTCGAACTCGTATACGAACATCGCAATTATTTCGCGAGTATGGGCCTGATGCTGGCAATCATTCCGCTCCTCGTGCCGTGGACAAGTAGGGAGCGCCCCGGCTTCGTCCTCCTGCGTCGAACCCTACTAATCGCGTTCATGGCAAACGCAGGCGCACAGCTGGTCGTTGCCTCAAAAGCATGGAGCAACCCACTGAGCCTTGCACAAGAGCTCGCCGAGCGAGCGCCAACAAGTCCCCGCGCTCAATATGAACTCGGCCGCACTTACATCATTCTTTCACGCTACAAGCCGGAGTCACCTTTTTCGCCGCTAGTCTACGCCCCACTGGAGGCGGCCGCCGCTCTGAAAGGATCAACGATCCTGCCAGAGCAAGCACTTATCTTCTTCAACTCGCGCTTAGACCGGCCATTGAAAGATGCCTGGTGGGAATCGATCAACCGTAAGCTAGAGGACAACAAAATTGGCGTTCAGGACGAAAGCGCCCTCGGCGCGCTTAGCGACTGCATGCGGCAGCAACTGTGTCAGCTACCTACCGGGCGCATGATGCAAGCGTACCTGGCCGCCCTGTCGCACGAGAGCCGGAGCGCTCGCCTGCTGGCGATGTACTCGGACTTCGCATGGAACCAACTTAACGATCGGAAACTATCGCTTCAGGTCAGCAGGGAAGCCGTTGCGAAGAATGCGAGGGAGCCTGCATATCGCGTCTCCCTCATCAATAAACTCGTTGCGATGGGCAACCTCGACGAGGCGCGAAAGCAGCGAGATCAACTCGCGGCCATGAACGTCGCGGGCGCTTATGACACCGATATCGCCCGCATTGATGCTGTTCTGGCAAGACACTGATGTGGGTATCGATACCTTCGGCAGATGTCGGATCTCACACTTGTTTGGCCTTCTCGCCAACGTGCAATGGGGCGTGAATATGTCTGCCAGGAGAGTAGTGTCAAGTGTATTTGCCCTTTACGCCATCCAGGGCATGCAATACGTATTTCCTCTTCTCGTTCTTCCTATTGTCACGCGCGCGATTGGGCCGGACCGCTATGGGACACTGTCATTCTGGCAAGCGCTCGCAGCGTTGCTGACGCTCTTCGTCGAGTACGGGTTTGGATATTCGTCTATTCGGGCCGTGAACCAGACCGAATCAAGCGAGCGAAGGTCGTCCATTTTTTGGTCGACCACCTGGGCCAAGTTGCTGCTTCTGCTTCCGGCGACGATCATGCTCGCCGCCACGGCATCCGCCATCCCGGCCAGGGCGACGATGCTTCTGGTTTTTGCAACCTGGCTGCCCGTTCTGGGCGCGGCCCTGTCGCCTGCCTGGTACTACATTGCCATCCGCCAGACGGTCGCGGTCGCGGCTGTAAGCGCAGGAACATCATTCGCCTCGCTCCTGGCCATGTTCGCGTTCGTCAGGACACCTGCCGATTTCAACCACGCGGCGCTCATACAGCTCGGCATGCCCTTGCTGGCTGCCATCGTCCTACTGCTGTATCAATATCTGAAATTGAGCCCTGGACGTCCCTATTTTGATCCGCGTGATGTTCTGGCACGGTTCCGCGAAGGCTTCCCGCTCTTCATGGTTTCCCTCAGCGCGGGAGTCTATTCATCATTCAACCCGTTCCTCCTTGGACTGGTGACGTCATCGACCCAGGTAGCCGACTACGCGCTGGGCGAGCGCATCGTGCGCGCAGCCAAAAATGCGGTCCAACCCATTCTGGTTGCCATGTACCCCTACGCGGCCGAAGGCGAGCGTAGCTCCACGGTCACGCGAAAGAACCTGTGGCGCGCTGCTATCGCTACACTTGCCGTCAGCGTTGCCATCTTCATCGGCCTGGTGGTTCTTGCACCGCTGGCTGTGCGTTTGCTGAGCGGAAGTGCCTTCCTGGGTGCGATCTCGACCACCCAGATCCTGTCCGCCAACGTGGCCATCATTACAGCGGGCAACCTGCTCGCCGTGCAATACTTGATAGCCAGGGGGAAGGAGCGGTTCGTCACCGTCATCACGGTCGCCGCCGCCCCGGCTCATGTGATCTCATTCATGTTTGCTGGCCGTTATTACGGGGCCATCGGCGGAGCCTGGGCCTACGTCGGCATCGAATGCCTGGTGACCGTGGCACTCGGCGTTGTAGTCAACCGACTGAGAAAAAGTGCATGAAGGCGCCATTCACGTCGAAACTGAAGCGAAGCGTCGGCAACTACGGCTGGCGTGGTGCCGCATCCCGTGCCACGCAGGAGCTTTTCGCGGGTATCGAGTCAACTCTCCGCAGGTGGCGCGACCATCACGGCAGCTTTCATTTACAAGGCGACCCCAAGGGGCTCGACGTCGGCATTGTCATTCTGGCCGGCTATAAGCCGTCACTCTGGCCATTGACACTGGCTCGCATCCGTAAGTACGCCCCGCCTTACGCCGAGGTCTGCGTTACCACGGCGGGCAAGCATGTGCCCGAACTCGCCGAGTTGTGCAAGGCCTATGGGTGGACCTATCTCACGACGTCCGCGAACAAGACCGGACTTGCCCTCAACAAGGTCATCGATGCCCATCCGGCGGCCACACGCTGGTTCAAGCTGGACGAAGACGTTTTCGTGGCCCGGGGCTTCTTCGACGACCTGATCAAGGGGTATGACGCCCTGGCCGACCAAGGGCTGCACCGCCCAGGTTTCTGCGCGCCCATGCTCAACGTCAACGGCGTTTCCTATGCTGGATTTCTCGAGAAAATCGAGGCGACACACGCGTATCGCGACACGTTTGGGGAGATTCGCCAGGCGAGCGACGGCGTGCATGCCCATTACGATCCAAAAGCGGCCGAATGGCTGTGGCGCCGAAGCCTTCCTTTAGACGACGTTGCGGCACGGGTTTCCGGCAGCGGCACCACTCCCCTTGAACATGCAAGGATGATAGGTACACGTTTCAGCATCGGCGCCATCTATTTCGAACGCGACTTCTGGCAGGCTTTCGGTGGTTTTACGTCGGCCTGGCGCCAGGGCGTCCTCGGCGTCGACGAGACAGGCATCTGTGCGGCGTGCATGCTCGCATCGCGGCCCATGTTCTACCTGACGAATGTCTTCGCCGGCCATTTTTCCTTCTATCCCCAGGAACGCGCCATGATGGCTCTTCTTCCTGAATTCGCGGCGATCGATCCCGCCAGCTTCGGACGCGACGCATGGAGTGACACATGAGCGTATGCGCGGTTATCGTCACCTTCAACCGTGCCGCGCTGCTGGAGCGCTGTGTTGCGGCGATGCTCTCGCAAACCGCCGCTCCAGACCGGGTATGGGTCATCGACAACGCGTCGACGGACGACACCGGCTCCCGGATGCACGCGCTCGCCGAAGCATATCCCCAAGTGCACTACCATCGTCTCGCTTCCAATACGGGCGGAGCAGGCGGATTCTCCGAAGGCATGCGCCTGGCGACCGAAGCCGGCTATGACTGGGTATGGATCATGGATGACGACGCGGAGCCCCACCCAGGCGCACTCGAGGCACTGGCGCGACACGCCACGGATCCTTCCCAGGTCTATGGATCCGTTGCCGTCCGTGGCCACGAAACATCTTGGATCCTCACGGTCGTCGACGAAGATCCCCCGCGCGATGTCGCCCTGACGGCCGACCTCCGCGACGTGGCCCCGGTTCGGTTCCTGCCGTTCCTTGGACTGATGGTGCATCGCGAGCTGGTCCGCCGGATCGGGCTGCCGGACGCGGGCTACTTCATTGCCGCCGATGACGTCGAGTACTGCATGCGTGCGCAGCGCGCCGGCGCACAGATATTTGCCATCGGCGACAGTCGGATCGAACATCCGCGCGCCGAGGTCTACCACGCCTGGGCACTAGGCAGACGCCTTGCTTGCTTGCGACTGGCACCATGGAAACGTTATTACGACACACGAAACAGGCTACTGATCGCCCGCGAGTACTACGGTGGACGCCTTTATACTGAAACGATCCCGGGTACTGTCATGCGATGGGCGGCCTGCATGATCAATGAGAAGCACCGGGGCCGCCAAACTTGGGCGTTCCTGGCAGGTACGTTGGACGGCCTGCGCGGACGCAAAGGCGCGCGGCACAAACAATGGAACATCAATCCGTGACCCGAGATACAAAGACGATGAAGTTTCTGATCGCTGGAGCGGGTTTCGCCGGGTCTGTCGTCGCGCGCGAACTGGCTGATGCCGGCCATACCGTACATATCGTCGATCGTCGCCCGCATGTGGCTGGCAACGCTTATGACGAATACGACAGTCACGGCATCCTGGTTCATCGTTACGGACCGCACATCTTCCATACCAACGGCGCACGCATTGCGGAGTATCTGTCGCGGTTTACGGAGTGGCGCTCCTATGAGCACCGCGTCCTCGGCGTCGTTGACGGTGTCGCGTACCCATTTCCGATCAATCGCGACACGCTCAACCGGTTGTACGGCCTGGAGCTGGACGAGGCCGGTGCGGCAGCATTCTTCGAACGCGTGCGCGAACCGCGCGACCCGGTCGCCACCAGCGAAGACGTCGTCCTGAACAGCGTCGGTCGTGACCTGTACGAGAAGTTCTTCCTCAACTACACGCGCAAGCAGTGGGGAATGGATCCGTCGGAACTGAAGGCCGGCGTGGCTGCCCGCATCCCGGTCCGTACGAACAGTGACGACCGCTACTTTACCGACACCTTCCAGGCCATGCCAGCAGACGGATATACGCGAATGTTTGAGCGAATGCTCGACCATCCGTCGATCACGATTGAACTCGGCGTCGAGTTCTCGGCGGTCCGCGAGCGAGTGGCTGCCGACCATGTCGTTTACACCGGCCCCGTCGATGCCTACTTCGAGTACCGGCACGGCCGCCTCCCCTATCGCTCGCTGCGGTTCGAACACGAGTTCCTTCCGAACGTTTCACGGTTCCAGGCGGTCGGCACGGTCAACTATCCGAACGACCACGCCTATACGCGCATTACCGAATTCAAGCACCTGACGGGTCAGGAGCATGCGGGCACGTCCATCGTCCGCGAGTATCCAGAGGCGGAAGGCGACCCTTACTATCCCGTACCCAGTAACGAGAACGAAGCGCTCTTCAAGCGTTACGAAGCACTGGCGAAAGAGGAAGCAGGCGTCACCTTCGTGGGTCGCCTGGCCCAATATCGCTACTACAACATGGACCAGGTCGTTGGCGCCGCCCTAACGGCCGCCCGCTCCCTTATCGGCTGACCCGTGCGCATCGCCTTCCTTTGCAAGCGCCGTTACATGGGCAAGGACGTCGTCGACGACCGTTATGCCCGGCTCTATGAATTTCCACGACAGCTCGCGCTGTTGGGTCACGACGTCTTCGTGGAGTGTGTCGGTTACCAGGGCCAGACCGATGGTATCTGGGAACATGCCGCGGGACCGGGTCGCTTGCGTTTCCAGGCGCGCGGATTGCGCTTTCCCTGGATCACCGGGCTACTGGCCTACCCGGCGAGAGTGCTTTCCGATCTTAGGGCGTTCATGCCGGACGTAGTCGTAGGCGCGTCCGATATTCCTAATATCGTCCTTGCCGCTAATCTCGCGAATCGCCTGAAAACACCGCTCGTCGTCGACCTTTACGACAACTTCGAAGCATTCGGGCAAGCTCGGCTGCCCGGCATGGTCGGCGCGCTCCGTCGTGCAACGAAGTCAGCCGATCTGGTGACCACCACGAGCACAGCATTAGCCCGCTACGTTGCTGAGACGTATCGCCCCCACGGACGCGTCGAGCCTGTACCGAGCACTATCGACAAGACCGTCTTCCGACCGCATGACAAAGCGGCGAGCCGTGCCGAGCTGGGCCTCCCGGCCGACGCCATCCTCATTGGGACGGCCGGCGGCCTGCATCGGAGCAAGGGCATCGGCGAACTGTTCGACGCCTGGGCGCTGTTACGTGAGGACCCGCGCTTTCACCTCGTACTTGCGGGCCCCCTGGACGGCAGCATCAACCTCCCCACCGGGCCACGGGTTCACTATCTCGGTCAGCAGCCGCACAATCGCATCGCACTGTTGTTCAGCGCGCTAGATGTCGCCACGATTTGCGTCCTGGACACGCCGTTCGGCCGCTACTGCTTTCCGCAGAAAGCTTACGAGATCCTGGCGACCGGAACGACCGTTGTAGCGTCTGATGTCGGTGCGATGAGCGACCTCCTCGACGACCATCCGAGACTCCTCTACCGTCCCGGAAACCCCGCGTCGTTGGCCGCGTGTATACGGGAGCAGATCGACCGGCCCGATGTCGTGGATATCCCGATCGATGACTGGTCCGCCGTGATGGGGCGCCTGGCGCCGCTCATTTCGCGTTTGGTGAAAACAAAAACCTAGCGACGCCGGGCCCATGCGACGATGCCGTCGCCAAGGTCGAATCGATAGAACAATCGCTGTAGCCACGTAAACGGAATGAAGACGTTTCCGCCGACGACGCGCAGCACGCGATCAATGACACGCGGCTTGGCCTGTGCGCTGCGCACACTCCGTTCTTCTGCGGAAAGGCCGGCAAAATCGTCCTCCCTCCCATCGATCAGCCGATTGGAAACCCGTCGGGTCAGTTCGGTGACGGGCCAGCCGTAGTTGATCAGGTGAATGTCAGCAAAGCCACTGGCTTCTAGCAAAGCCCGCATCTCGCTCCGTTCATATCGGCGAACGTGCCCGACCATCGTATCGGAAGGTCCGAATTTACGTTGATGCGCTGGCACAGACACGAGAATGCGCCCGCCTGGGCGAAGCTTCTTTGCCCAGCCTTGAAGAACCTCGCGATCATTGTCGATGTGCTCTAGCACTTCGAACGCCAATAGGTAATCCATGGAATCGTCTTCGATCTCGTCGATTCGATCCACGATCCGCATGTGCGCGCCGCGATCGGCAAATCGGCGGCGCATTTCAAGGCGGCTGCTGTCCCCGAGGTCATGCGCAACCCCGGTAAACCCCCGCGCAAGGAAGATGGAAGACATATGACCGGTGCCGGCGCCAGCCTCGAAGAATCGGCCGCCCGGCCACGTTTTGGAAACGTCCGCAATGCAGGCTTCTCGCAGGACGAGCTTCGGTTGCTTCTTCGCCATTATCGTCGCTCAGTAAAGTCGATTTCGGTGCCATGCCCAGGCGGAGTCCACAAGATGGTCTACGTCGCTGAGAGCGGGCGACCAACCCAGTTCCTGGTAAGCACGGTCAGCCATCGCGACCAGCCGGGCGGGGTCGCCCTGCCTACGCGGCACAATCTGAAAAGGAACGACGCGCCCGGTAACCCGCTGCACGGCGTCGATGATCTCCATCACCGAGCAACCGCTGCCTGTGCCAAGGTTGAAGCTATGCGCGCCTCCGTTAACACGCAGGTATTCCGCTGCCAACAGGTGTGCACGCGCCAGATCGTTGACGTGGACATAATCGCGAATACACGTTCCGTCCGGCGTATCGTAGTCATTTCCGAACACCTGTAGCGTCGACTGGCCCTCGGCGGAGCGAAGCACGTTCGGTATCAGATGCGTCTCTGGCTCGTGAGACTCGCCAATGCCGCCGTCCGGATCCGCACCCGCGGCGTTGAAGTACCGCAAGGACACCGAGCGCAAGCCGTACGCCGTTGCCGCTTCGCCGAGCAGACGTTCGACGACAAGCTTGCTCGAACCGTAAGGATTTATAGGCGACAGTGCGGCATTCTCGCTGAGGCGCACCGAAGACGGCACTCCGTAAACGGCAGCGGTTGATGAGAAAACGATGCGTCCCACGTCGGCACGACGCATCGCATCGAGAAGCGCGATGGTGCCACCGACGTTATTCCGGTAGTAGCCAATAGGGTCGGCTACCGAATCGCGGACGATCGAGAACGCCGCGAAGTGAAAAACCACATCCGGCCGCCATGTCTGGATGGCCTGTAGCAACGCGGAGGTGTCTAGTAGGCTCGCTTCGATCAGCGGCGTATCGCCTACGGCCTCACGGTGACCCGTCACGAGATTGTCGTAAACAAGGACATCGTGACCACCCTTCCGCAAAGCCCGCACCATGTGCGAACCGATGTAGCCGGCCCCGCCGCAGACGAGCGCCTTCATGGACGGCTTCCCGCAAGGGCATCGGCCAGCAGACTCGCGTAGCGCGCGGCGATCACGTTCCAGTCAACGACAGACGCCGCTCGCACCTTAGCCGCTGCCGCAACCGCAGCGCTTCGCGAAGGATCCGCCAGACAAGCAAGGATAGTGGTTGTAAGCACCCCCGGTGCTGCGGGGTCAACTCGGTAGGGACGTGCCTCTGGGCCAAGCAGGTCATCCAGACCGGCAACCTCACCAACAACGAATGGGCATCCCATGGCCACCGCCTCCATCAAGGCGACCGGCAGCCCCTCCTGATCACCGGACGAGTCGCGCACGAATGGCGCGACAAAGAGGGCGGCGCGACGATACATCGCCGGCAGCGCGGACTGCGACATCGCTCCCGCGAACACCACATGCGATGCCATGCCCAACTGCCGGGAAAGCGCTTCCAGCGATTCCCGTTCAGGACCGAATCCCACCACGCGAAGAATGACGTCCGGCCGTGCGTGGACGATGGCGGGCATGGCTTCGATGAGATATCGCAGGCCTTTCTTAGCGACAAGGCGGCCGACAAACAGGAGCTCCGACGCAGAACGATCCGAGACGGGGCCACTTGCGAATCGCCCTTCGATGTCGACGCCCATGGGTATGACCTCCACCCGAGACACTGGCAGGCGAAGCGATCCGACCTCGTGGCGCATCGCCTCACTGACGACCGACATGGCGACTGCGTTGGCCGCTACCCAACGCTTCAACGCGCGGAACGGCGCCGGCCGGAAGCCAAACAGGTCGCCGCCGTGGGACGTGACAACATACGGCCTGCGGCCAGACGCGGCACGCGCAACCACGCCGGGGGAGATCAGCCAGTGAGCGTGGACGACATCGACAACACGGCGCCGCATGACGCGCCGGGCGGCAACGTACTGCATGAACACGAAAGATGGAACCAGCAGCCACTTCCAGCGCGACCGCCGGAGGTTGGTTGCAATGCCACCATCGTTGACGAGGGTTTGAAGACGGCGCGGCGCATACCGATATCGCATCACGTCGACGCCATCCAAACGTCCTGACGGCTCCGCGCCAGGTGCGTCCGGCACGACGGCGATGACCTGGAACCGATCGGTCAGGCGTCGGCATAGCTCGTGTACGAATGCGGGCTCGTGATCGTTTCCCCAGCGTGGATAGGTGGATGCGAGCACAAGGACCGTCGGCTTACCAGAGGCCGCGCCGTGTTCATTCGCCACTGTCACGGATCAGTCCGTGCGCCGGTACGTCAGCGCCGTAATCTGCTCGGAGATCAGGCCGATAAGAAAAACGATGACCGAAGCGCTCCACATAAGCGCACTGCCGTTGGTAAGACGTCCGTAGCTCAGGTATGTAAACGCGTAATTGGCGCAACCGAGCATAAAAAAGGCGGCGCTTACGGGCACGAAGAGTTTGAGTGGCGAATACAACGTGGCGATCTTGAAGATAATCAGCAGGAAACGCACGCCGTCCTTGATCGGCTTGATGTGGCTCTTGCCGATTCTCTGTGCCGCCTTGATCGGCTCGTAGGCAACGCCGTAGGCACTCCGAAAAAACGCCATCGTGCTCGTCGTGGGATACGAGAAGCCGTTGGGAAGCAGGTGCATGAATTCACGGAACCGGCTCGCCCTTGCGACCCGGAAGCCTGATGTGAGATCGGCCACCGTCTGACCAGTCATCCTGCTTGCGAGCCAGTTGTACACCGTATTGGCTACACCGCGCCCTACGCCCGCCTGACTCTCCCAGTCGCGCGCGCCAACCACCATGTCATACCCCTGCTCAAGGCGCGCAAGCAAGCGCGCCACATCCGCAGGATCATGCTGTCCATCTCCATCCATAAACACGAGGATATCCCCCGACGCCGCCCGTGTGCCCCGCTTGATCGCCGCCCCATTCCCCATCGAATAAGGCGAAGACAGACACACAACCCCCGCCGCCGCACACACCGCACGCGTCTCATCCGTCGACCCGTCGTCCACCACGATGATCTCCGCCCCCGGCTGGGCAGCCGTCAGGCGCGGCAACAGGTCTTTCAGTGCAGCCGCCTCGTTCTTGGCGGGCAGGATGATACTTATACGGCTCAAGAGAACTCCCCTTTGGTCGTTGAATCATAAGGGATATCCCTGCATCGAAACGAGGGCCCGACGCCGGTCGTGCGCTTGCCGGAGGGCACGCGACTTCACATCCGCGGAGGTGACCAAACCCACAATCTAGAGTAGATTCAGGCGCATATCTCGGGGAAGACGGGACCCTACATGGCTTCACAAATGCACTCCCCCATGCTGGCGGGACTTACCGGCATGGCCCGGCGCCTCGTCAACGAGGGTGTCATGGCCGAGGCCGACGTTCGCAAGGCGGTACAGGATGCCGCCGAGAAGCGATCGTCGCTGTCCGCCTGGCTGGTCGACCACCACCTGGTCGAGAGCGCCAAGCTCTCCCAGGTGGCGTCCGCCGAGTTCGGCATGCCCCTCATGGACATCGGCGCCATGGCCACGGCCAACATGCCCCTGGACCTGGTCACCGAGGCGCTGATCACCAAGCACCAGGCGCTGCCGCTGTTCAAGCGCGGCAAGCGCCTGTTCGTGGGCATCGCCGACCCGATGCAGTCCCACGCACTGGACGAGATCAAGTTCCACTCCAACCACATGGTCGAGCCCGTGCTGGTCGAGCGCGGCCAGCTGCGCCGGGTGATCGACACCGCGCTGGCGGCCATGAACAACTCGGTGCCGGCCTTCGAGGACGGCGGCCTGGACGAGCTGGCCCTGGAAGGCAGCGACGAGGAAGGCGACGTCACCACCGGCATCGATGCCAACGCCAACGACGACGCGCCCATCGTCAAGTTCGTCAACAAGGTGCTAGTCGACGCGATCAAGCGCGGCGCCTCGGACATCCATTTCGAGCCCTTCGAAGCCATCTACCGAGTGCGCCTGCGCATGGACGGCATCCTGCGCATCGTCGCCACGGCGCCCAACAAGCTGGGCAACCGCATCGCCTCCCGCCTGAAGGTCATGAGCGGCCTGGACATCGCCGAGCGCCGCGTGCCGCAGGATGGCCGCATCAAGCTCAACCTGACCAAGACCCGAGCCATCGACTTCCGCGTCAGCACGCTGCCCACGCTGTTCGGCGAGAAGATCGTGCTGCGTATCCTGGACGGCTCCTCGGCCAAGCTGGGCATCGACAAGCTGGGTTACGAGGAGGTCCAGAAAAACCTCTACCTGAACGCCATCGAGAAACCCTACGGCATGGTGCTGGTCACCGGCCCCACCGGCTCCGGCAAGACGGTCTCGCTGTACACCGCGCTGAACATCCTCAACACCGAGGGCCGCAACATCTCCACGGTGGAAGACCCGGTCGAAATCCGCGTCGAGGGCATCAACCAGGTCCAGCAGAACGTCAAGCGCGGCATGACCTTCGCCGCCGCCCTGCGCTCCTTCCTGCGCCAGGATCCGGACGTCATCATGGTCGGCGAGATCCGCGACCTGGAAACCGCGGAGATCGCGGTCAAGGCTGCGCAGACCGGCCACATGGTGTTGTCGACCCTGCACACCAACGACGCGCCGCAGACCATCGCGCGCCTTATGAACATGGGCATCGCGCCTTACAACATCATCTCGTCGGTCACCCTGATCATCGCCCAGCGCCTGGCCCGCCGGCTGCACGACTGCAAGCGGCCGATCCAGCTGCCCCCGGCGGCGTTGCTGGCCGAGGGCTTCAGCCAGGACGAAATCGACGCCGGGATCACCATCTACGAGGCCGTCGGCTGCGACAGCTGCAACGAGGGCTACAAGGGCCGCGTGGGCATCTACCAAGTCATGCCGCTGGTCGAGGATATCCAGCAGATCATCCTGGAGGGCGGCAACGCCATGCAGATCGCCGACGTGGCGAAGAAGGCCGGCATCAACGACCTGCGCGCCTCCGCGCTGCTCAAGGTCCGCAACGGCGTCACCAGCCTGGCCGAGATCAACCGTGTCACCAAGGACTGACGGTCTCGTCAGCCAACGAGACCGGTAAAGATGTGCGCCAGATGGCAGAAACCCACCCGGCGCTCCGTTCAAACTAGAATAAGAGCAGGGGCCGACCGCACGGCGGCGGCCACCTGAAGCATCCACCCGGGGGAACACCGCGTCATGGCTATCGCCACCGCCAGCAAGAATGCGCGCGCCATGGGCGCCGCGCGAGCCGCCGTAAGCGCGCTCGTCATGTACGACTGGATCGCGCTGGACAAGCGCGGCAAACGCATGAAGGGCGAGATGCAGGCGAAGAACGCCTCCCTCGTCAAGGCGGAGCTGCGCCGCCAGGGCATGAACCCCCAGCAGGTGCGCGAGCGGACCAAGCCGATGTTCGGCGGCTCGGGCAAGAAGGTGAAACCGCAGGACGTGGCCATCTTCAGCCGCCAGATCGCCACGATGATGGCCTCGGGCGTGCCCATGGTGCAGGCCTTCGACATCATCGCGCAGGGTCAGAAGAACGTCCGCTTCAAGAACATGCTGATCGACGTCAAGACCGACATCGAAGGCGGCGCGTCGCTGCACGAGGCCCTGGGCCGTTACCCGGTGCAATTCGACGAGCTCTACCGCAACCTGGTCCACGCCGGTGAATCCGCCGGTGTGCTCGATACCGTGCTGGACACGGTGGCCACCTACAAGGAGCGGATGGAGGGCATCAAGAAGAAGATCAAGAAAGCCCTCTTCTACCCGATCATGGTGCTGGTGGTGGCCCTGCTGGTGTCGATGATCCTGCTGCTGTTCGTGGTGCCGGTGTTCCAGCAGACCTTCGCCGAGGCCAAGGCCGAGTTGCCCGCGCCCACGCAGTTCGTCGTCTCGGCGTCCAAGTTCATGCAGTCGTACTGGTGGCTGGTGATCGGCGGCATCGTCGGCTCCGTCGCGGCGCTCATCTTCGCCAAGAACCGCTCGCAGAAGTTCGCTCACTTCCTGGATCGGTTCTCGCTGAAGATCCCGGTCATCGGCGATCTTCTGCACAAGTCGGCCATTGCCCGCTTCGCGCGTACGCTGGGCGTCACCTTCCACGCTGGCGTACCCCTGGTGGAGGCCCTGGACGCGGTGTCGGGCGCCACCGGCAGCGTGGTCTACGGCAACGCGGTGAAGCAGATGCGCGACGACATCGCCGTCGGCCACCAGCTGCAGCTGGCCATGCGCCAGACCAACCTGTTCCCGAACATGGTGGTGCAGATGACCGCCATCGGCGAGGAGTCCGGCTCGCTGGATTCCATGCTGTTCAAGGTGGCCGAGTTCTACGAAGAAGAAGTGAACACCGCGGTGGACACCCTCAGCAGCCTGCTCGAGCCGTTCATCATGGTGATCCTCGGCGTCCTCGTCGGTGGCATGGTCATCTCCCTGTACCTGCCGATCTTCAAGCTGGCCGGCACGGTCTGACCGCGCACCCGCCGCGCGATGCACAATAGGAACCCTTCGCCCTCGCGGGCGGAGGGTTTTTTCTTGACCACGGATATTCCATGCCCGACATGCCCCTCGCTCTCTGGATCGGCCTTGCCGGCGTCTTCGGCCTGCTGGTCGGCAGCTTTCTCAATGTGGTGATCCTGCGCGTGCCCGCACGCATGCAGGCCGAGTGGCGCCGGCAGGCGCGCGAGGTGCTGGAACTGGACACGGTGGACGAGCCGCTACCGCCCGGCGTGGTGGTGGAGTCGTCGCACTGCCCGCGCTGCAAGCATCCGCTGGCCGCGCGCGACAACATCCCGCTGCTGGGCTGGCTGCTGCTGCGCGGGCGCTGCCGATATTGCCGCGAGCCGATCTCCATCCAGTATCCCCTGGTCGAGCTGCTGGCCGGACTGGCCAGCGCCGCGGTGGTCTGGCGGTTCGGGCCGACGCCCGGCGCGGCGGCCGGCCTGGTGCTGACCTACTTCCTCATCGCCTTGTCCGGTATCGACGCACGCACCCAGTTGCTGCCGGACGAGCTGAATTACCCGCTGCTGTGGATCGGCCTGGCCCTCTGCCTGGTGCCGGCCTGGCAGCCGCTGCCCGTCGAGCCTACCTCGGCCATCCTCGCCGCCCTGCTCGGCTACCTCAGTCTGTGGAGCGTCTACTGGCTGTTCAAGCTGCTGACCGGCAAGGAAGGCATGGGCCATGGCGACTTCAAGCTATTGGCTGCGCTGGGCGCCTGGATGGGCCCGTTGTCCCTGCTGCCCATCGTCATGCTGTCGTCCCTCATCGGTGCCCTGGTGGGCGGTGCGCTGATCCTGCTGCGGCGCCATGGGCGTGAGGTGCCGATCCCCTTCGGCCCCTACATCGCGGCCGCCGGCTGGGTCTGGTTGCTGCTGGGCGACCGCTTGCTCGGGGCCTACCTGAGCGCCACGGGTCTGCGATGAGCGGCTTCGTGGTGGCACTCACCGGTGGTATCGCCTCCGGCAAGAGCGCCGTCGAGCGACGCTTCGAGGCACGCGGCATTCATGCCTACGACGCGGACGTGGCGGCTCGCGCCGTGGTGGAGCCGGGCTCGCCCGCGCTGGCCGAGGTGACGCGTGTCTTCGGTGCCGGCGCGCTCGACCGGGACGGCCGGCTGGACCGTGCGGCGATGCGCCAGCGGGTGTTTGACGATCCCTCGGCCCGAGCGGCACTGGAAGGCATCCTGCACCCGCGCATCCGTGCCTGGCTGCGGGCGGCAGCGGACGCCGACACCGGACCCTACTGCATCCTGTCCATTCCGCTGCTGGTGGAGAACCGGGCGCACTACGACTGGGTGAATCGTGTGCTGGTGGTGGATGCGTCGGAAGCGACACGCATCGCGCGGCTGGTCCGGCGTGACGGCATCGATGAGGCGCTGGCGCGGAAGATGGTTGCGGCGCAGGCGCGGCGGGAGGATCGCCTGGCGATCGCCGACGATGTGGTGGTCAATGAGGGGGATGAGTGGGCGCTGGACGCGGAGATCGAGGCGTTGGATCGGCGTTATCGCGGATGGGGGTCGCCTGCAGGGCGGGCTCCTACAGCGGCACCGTAGGAAGTGGCGATGGCAGCGTGGCGGGTAACGACACGGTAGGCCGTGGCGATGGCATCGTGGTGCACGGCGGCACGGTTGCACGCCGCGAGGGCGTCAGACCATCGCCACGGCAGCCAGGCGTTCCTGGACGAAGGCTTCGGCGGGCATAGGACGGCCGATGTGGTAGCCCTGCACCAGGTCGCAGTCCATCTCGACCAGGCGACGCAGGGTGAATTCGTCTTCCACGCCTTCCGCGATGGCTTCCAGGCCGAGGCGATGCGCTACGTCGATCATGGCCTGCACCAGCAGCTCGGTACGGCGGTCGCCGCGCATGGCGTCGACGAAGCTGCGGTCGATCTTCAGTTCGGTCGCGGGGAAATGGCGCAGGTAGGCGAACGACGCATAACCGGTGCCGAAGTCGTCGATGGCCACGCGCACGCCGCAGTCGCGCAGGCGGCGCAGCACGCGCACGCTCATGTCCATGTCGGTGAGCAGGGCCGTTTCGGTGATCTCCACGATCACCGACTGTGGCGGCACGCCCCAGATCTCGATGGCGCCCAGCACCTGCTCGGCAAAGCCCTGTTCGACGAACACACGCGGCGACAGGTTGATCGCCACGTCCATCGGACAGCCGCCCCGATGCAACGCGGCCGCATGGCGCAGCGATGCGTTGAGGCTCCATCGGGTCAACGGCACGATGAGGTCGCTGCGCTCGGCGAACGGGATGAAATCGTTCGGCCCCACGACCACCTGGGCGGCCGTGGTCCAGCGCGCCAGCGACTCCACCCGGCTGATCTCGCCCGTGCGCAGGTCGTGCAGCGGCTGGAAGGCGACTTGCAGCCGGTTGGCCTCGATATCCTCGCGCAGCTCGCCGTAGAGGATCTCGACGGGGGTCACGTCCGGTTTGTAGATGGCGAAGGCTTCGCCGATACGCAGTGCTTCGTCGTGGGCCAGTTCGGCGCGGCGGTACAGCCATTCGGCAGTGACGCCATGGTCCGGATGGATGGCCACGCCGACCACGGCGCGCCCGTGCCAGGGGCGCTCGCCGCGCAGCAGCGCCTTGTCGAACGCGGCCACGATACGCGTGGCGGCCAGCAACGCATGCGTGCGGTTACGCACCATCGGCAGCACGACGACGAAGGTGTCGTCGCCGGCGACGAACACCGTGTCCACGTGGCGCACCGCGTCCACGATGCGCTCGCGCGATGCCAGCATCACCTCGCTGCCGAAGTCGTAGCCGAAGCGAAGCTGCGCCTCGCGCATGCCTTGCAGGCGCACGATCAGCACCGCGCACGGGCCCGCATCCACCGACGACCTGTCGAGGATGGCCTGTACCGCCGGCAGGATGTGCGCCCGCTCGTTCATGCCGTGAAATATTCCCGTGGATCGATGCCGTAGGCATTGGACGGCAACGTACGCAGGATTTCCCGGCGTACCACATCCACCTGGCGCATGAGATCCACGATCAGGAAATCGTCGAGGTGGCTCTTGTCCGGCCGCGTGAGGATAGCCACGCGTGGCTGCAGACGCCGCGACTGGTTCTGCACCATCACGATCGCCACCTCACCGGTGTTGAGTTCCACCAGGGTGCCGGTGGGATACACGCCCAGGCACGCCTGGAACTGTTCGACCAGCTCGCCCTGGAACCCATGGTCGCGGCCCTTGTACAGCTCGCGCAACGCCGTGTGCTGGGACACCGCTGCCCGATAGGGCCGCGGCGTCGACATCGCGTGGTAGGTATCGATGATCGCCGCCATGCGGCCGGCCAGGGGGATCGAGGTGCCGGCCAGGCCGGACGGATAACCGGAGCCGTCGAAGCGTTCGTGGTGGGTCAGCACCATGTCGCGCACCTCGTCGTCGAGGACGCCCGAATGATCGAGGATGGCGACACCCTCGCCGACGTGCTGGCGGGCGAGATCCCATTCGTCGTCGTTGAGAGGGCCATCACGACCCAGCAGCTCTTCGGGCAACTGCGACTTGCCCACGTCCATCAGCAGGCCGCCCGCCGCCAGGCTGACGATGGCGTCGCCTTCGAAACCCATGTGGCGACCGAAGGCGGCCGCCAGGGTGCTGCATCCGATCGCGTGCTGGTAGGTATAGCCGTCCCGTCGGCGCAGGCTCTCGATCCAGAAGAAGGCATCGCCACTGCGCAGGACGCTTTCCACCATGGGGCGTACCGCGTTCTCGATGGCCTGCGGTTCCACGGGGCGGCCCTGACGGAGGTCATCCACCATCTGGATCGCGAAATCGGCCACGGTGTCGTACGCCGCCCTGGCGCGCGGCATCTCGTCGTCGAACGACGCGGTGTCGGTATAGGCATGGCGGCTGACCAGGCGCGTGCTGGTAGCCGGCCGGACGACGACAGCCGGCTTGGCCTTGGCCACCACGCTGGGCGGCCTGAGCGAACGATCCGGGCCGACGTGGCGCTGCGTGTCCACGAACACGTATTTGCAGAACCGGCTGAGCGATTCGATGTCCTCACGGGACGTGATGGGCAGGCCCTGCAACGGGAAGGGGGTGTCCGACCAGTCGCAGTCCAGGCGACTGACGTACATGCCGATCTCGAGATCGGTCACGAAGACACGTCGTTCTACCAGGTCATACGCCACGTTTTCCCTCCTTTCTCAACGGTATTCTCGACGCATGTGAGATCCCTGTCGGGTGCGTCGCCGAACGAGCGGCGGACTCTACCGTGTCACGCGCATCGGGTGCTTAACGGCGCGTCTGGCCGATTCTGTAGGTACACGAACGTGAAGGCGGACTTCACATCCTGTCAGGTTTTCGCGGGTACACCGGTCTCATGTATCAGGTCATGCCGACCGGGAGAAAAAGCCATGTCTCGTCGTTCCCTGTTGCCCGCGCTGCTCGTCGCCCTCACCGCCTGCTCGGCCGCGTCCGCACGTGACGAAGGTGTACGACTGCCGGCGCCTGCCGTGGATGCCACGCCGGCCTCGGGCGAGGCTACCGCCGTCTTCGCCGGCGGCTGTTTCTGGGGCGTGGAGGGCGTGTTCCAGCACGTGCGCGGCGTGAAAAGCGTTCGCACGGGCTATGCCGGTGGCGATGCGCAGCATGCCAACTACGACGATGTGAGCGAGGGCGATACCGGCCACGCCGAGTCGGTCAAGGTGGTCTACGACCCCACCCAGGTCACCTACGGCCAGCTGCTGCAGGTGTTCTTCTCGGTGGCGCAGGACCCCACCCTGCTGAACAGGCAGGGACCCGACAGCGGCACGCAGTACCGCTCGGCCATTTTCTACAACTCGCCGGATCAGAAGAAACTGGCCGAGGCCTACATCGCCCAGCTCACCGCGGCCAAGGCGTTCCCCAGCCGCATCGTCACGGAAGTCGCCCCACTGAAGGGCTTCTACCTGGCCGAGGCGGAGCACCAGGACTACATGCGCCTGAACCCGGATGCCATGTACATCGCGATCAACGACCGCCCCAAGGTGCTGGCCCTGCAGCGGATCTACCCGGAGCGGTACGTGACCTCGTGGGCCAACGGGCGCTGATTACAGCATCGGCAGGTTGAGGCCCTGCTCCCGGGCACAATCGATGGCGTCGGCATAACCCGCGTCGGCGTGACGCATGACGCCGGTGCCGGGGTCGTTCCAGAGCACGCGGGCCAGCCGGCGGTCGGCGGCTTCACTGCCGTCGGCCACGATGACTACGCCGCTGTGCTGGCTGTAACCCATGCCGACGCCGCCACCGTGGTGCAGGCTGACCCACGTGGCGCCGCCGGCGACGTTGAGCATGGCATTGAGCAGCGGCCAGTCGCTCACCGCATCGCTGCCGTCGCGCATGGCCTCGGTCTCGCGGTTGGGGCTGGCGACCGATCCGGAATCCAGGTGGTCGCGTCCGATGACCACGGGCGCCTTCAGTTCGCCATGGCGGACCATCTCGTTGAAGGCCAGCGCCAGGCGATGCCGCTGGCCCAGGCCGACCCAGCAGATGCGGGCGGGCAGGCCCTGGAAACTGATCCGCTCGCGCGCCATGTCCAGCCAGCGATGCAGGTGCGGATCGTCGGGGATCAGCTCCTTGACCTTGGCGTCGGTCTTGTAGATGTCTTCCGGGTCGCCGGACAGGGCCACCCAGCGGAACGGGCCGATGCCGCGGCAGAACAGCGGACGCACGAACGCTGGCACGAAACCAGGGAAGGCGAACGCGTCGGTGAGCCCTTCATCCTTGGCCATCTGGCGGATGTTGTTGCCGTAGTCGAAGGTCGGTACGCCCTGCCGGTGGAAGGCGAGCATGGCCTCGACGTGCACGCGCATGGACGCCTTGGCCGCCGCGGCGGTACCGGCCGGGTCCGTGCGTCGACGCTCGAGCCATTGTTCCACCGTCCAGCCGGACGGCAGGTAACCGTTGACCGGATCGTGTGCACTGGTCTGGTCGGTCACGGCATCCGGACGCACGCCACGGCGAACCATCTCGGGCAGCACGTCGGCGGCGTTGCCCAGCAGGGCCACCGACACGGCGCGCCCCTCTTTCGCGTAGCGATCCAGCCGCGCCAGCGCATCGTCCAGGTCGGTGGCCTGTTCGTCGACGTAGCGCGTCTTCAGGCGGAAATCGATGCGGCTCTGCTGGCATTCGATGGAGAGCGAGGACGCACCGGCCAGCGACGCGGCCAGCGGCTGCGCGCCACCCATACCGCCCAGGCCGGCGGTGAGTATCCAGCGACCGGTCAGTGAGCCGCCGTAGTGCTGGCGACCCATTTCCACGAAGGTCTCGTAGGTGCCCTGCACGATGCCCTGCGAGCCGATGTAGATCCACGAACCGGCCGTCATCTGGCCGTACATCATCAGGCCCTTGCGATCCAGCTCGTTGAAGTGCTCCCAGTTCGCCCACGCCGGCACGAGATTGGAATTGGCGATGAGCACGCGCGGCGCATCCGGGTGGGAAGGAAACACACCGACCGGCTTGCCCGACTGCACCAGCAGCGTTTCGTCATCACCCAGTTCACGCAGGCTGCGCAGGATGGCGTCGAAGCATTCCCAGTTCCGGGCCGCGCGGCCGATGCCGCCGTAGACCACCAGCTCGGCGGGGTTTTCCGCCACCTCGGGGTCGAGGTTGTTCTGCAGCATGCGATACGCGGCTTCGGTGAGCCAGCTGCGGCAGGTCAGGTCGGTGCCGCGCGGGGCGCGCACGGTGCGGGTGGTGTCGATGCGCGTGGCAGCCGTCATCGGGAAACTCCGGAATGCGGGGAATCCCGATTATGGGCGTGCCACGCCATTGCCCGCCAGCGGCGACGCAGCAATCACCGGCCCGTCGGGTCGGCGCGGCTTGCAGCGGATCAGCGGCCGGCGGAACCCGTGCGTGCCGGCGCGGTACTGCCGCGATTGAGCGAGTCGTTCTGGTACTGGCGGTCCGCCGCGTCCTGGCGAGCGCGATTGAGCTGGTCCTGGCTGCGCTGCGCATTGTCGATCTGATTGCGCATCGCGGGGTCGGTGGTGTTGTTACGCTGGATGGTGCTGTTGTTCTGCTGCAGCTGCTGGCGTACCGCGTTCTGGTTCTGCGCGTTCTGCAACTGCTGGCGATCCACCTGGCGCTGCCACTGCTCGGTATGCGAGGGCGTGGCGATCACCGCCTGCGGGCGCGGCGGCGGCGCAGCGGCGGGCTTCACCGGCTGGGTCTGGGCGAGTGCCGCGACCGGAATCGCAAGAAAAAGCATCGACAGCACGAGATTGCGTGATGAATTGGTCATGAGACTCCGCCATCATGGGGGGATTGTTCGATAGTGAGCCTACGTTTTTCCCCATGAACGCCACGTTTTCCCGCTGCGCCGCGATCTTCACGCTGATCGCCACACTTGTCCTCGCCAGTTGCGTCACCCACCCTGCCGCGTCCGACCGCCCCGCCGTGCTGCTGGTGTCGATCGATGCCTTCCGCCCCGATTACCTGGAGCGCGGCGTCACGCCCAACCTGCTGGCCCTGGCCGGCGATGGCGCGCGTGCGACCTACATGCTGCCCTCGTTTCCCTCGCTGACCTTCCCCAACCACTACACGCTGGTCACCGGCCGCGTGCCGGACCACCACGGCATCGTCAACAACACCATGGTCGATCCGGTGCTGGGCAAGTTCAGCCTGGGTAACCATGCTGCGACCAGCGACGGCCGCTGGTGGTCGGATGCCGAACCGATCTGGGTCACGGCGCAGAAGGATGGCCTGCACACGGCCACCATGTTCTGGCCGGGCACCGAGGCCGCCATCCACGGCGTGCGTCCCGACCACTGGATTCCCTTCGACGATTCGCTGACCTCGCGGGCCCGCGTCGACAAGCTGCTGTCGTGGATCGACGAGCCGGGCCCGAAGCCGGCTTTCGACACCCTTTATTTCGACGCCGTGGACCACGCCGGCCACGCGTTCGGCCCCGACTCGCCGGAGGTGAACGCTGCCCTGCGCGAGGTGGACGATGCCCTCGGCTACCTGGTGGCCGAACTGCGCCGCCGCGGGCTGTACGACCGGACCAACCTGGTCGTGGTGTCCGACCACGGCATGGCCGACGTACCGGTGGGCAATATCGTCTTCGCCGACGAGGAAACCGATCTGGACGCCCTGGACCCGGTGGCCTTCGGCGTGGTTTCCGCCTTCAACCCGAAGCCGGGGGTGGACGCATCGGCCGCCGAGGCCCGCCTGCTCGGCCCGCATGCGCACATGCGCTGCTACCGCAAGCAGGACCTGCCCCCGCGGCTGAACTACGGCAGGCACCCCCGTGTTCCCGCCCTGATCTGCATGGCGGACACGGGCTGGGCGATCATCTCGCACGAGGCGCTGGCAAAGCGCACGGTGCCGATGTCCCGCGGCGAGCACGGCTACGACAACCTGGCGCCGACCATGCGCGCGCTGTTCGTGGCGCGCGGCCCGTCGATCCGCCGCGGCGTCACGCTGGCGCCGTTCCCCAACGTCGATGTCTATCCCTTGCTGGCCTACCTGCTCGGCATCGACCCGCTGCCGAACGACGGCCACCTGGACGACCTGCGCGCCGCCCTCGTCGCCCCGCCCCACTGAGGCGCGCCGGGGCCGGCAATCCCGTAGAATCCGGCCATGCGCCAGATCTATACCTCACCCCGCCCCGAGAACATCGACCGGATCGTCGCCTTGCTCACCGAGCACGCGATCGAGACGACTGTCACCAACCGCTCGACCTGGAACCGCCCGACCTACCAGCGCTTCAGCTACTCGCAGCGGCAGTCCGACCGGGACAGCTGGCCGCAGGTGTGGGTGAAGAGCGCCGACGACTTCCCCCAGGCCCGCACCCTGCTCAAGGAGATGGGCATCGAGCCGGTCATCCGCTTCCAGGAAGAGTTGCAGATGCACCGCGATCCGGACCGTCGTCCGGTGGCCCAGCGCACGGCCTCCCGCGTGCGCCTGATGGTGCTGGCCGTGGTCGTGGGCGTCATGTTGATCGTGATCCTCAAGGCCACGCAGGTCCTCTGAGTGCACGACACCGTCGATCATCGCGCCGCGCACGTGCTGTTGCGCGAAGCGACCCGTGACGACCACGAGGACACCGAGGCATCGGACGGCATGCGCCGGCTGATGGACGGGATGCTTAGCGAAGCGGGATACGCCGCGTTGCTGCGTGCGCAGTTGGGCCTGTTCGAGGCCTGGGAGGCGGAGCGGGGGGCGTGGTTGCGGGGTGCTGCGGCCGGGGCCGGATGGGCGTATGTGTCGCGGGCGGGGTTGCTGCGGGAGGATCTGGGGATGGGGCGTGGCGAGCCGGGGCGTGATGGCGATCTGGCTATCGCCCACATCGTGGGCTCCTACACAGGCGAGGATTCGCAGGCCGGCCGCCCCCCTGTAGGAGCCCACGATGTGGGCGATCCACCCCACGAGGTACCGCAAGCTGGCCGTGCCCCCGTAGGAGCCCACGATGTGGGCGATCCCCCCCGCGAGGTACCGCAAGCTGGCCGCGCCCCCGTAGGAGCCCACGATGTGGGCGATCCAACCCACGACACCCCCACCGCCTGGGGCGAACTCTACGTCGTCGAAGGCTCCGCCCTCGGCGGCCGCCTCATCGCACGCCGCCTGCGCGAGCTCTACCCGGATCGCGAACACCGCTTCTACGCCGTGGGCGAAGACGCCCCGTCCGCATGGCGCCGTTTCCAGCACCTCCTCGACACCCACCTGCCCGACGATGCCTCCTGCCGTGCCGCCGTCGATGGCGCACGAGGGATGTTCGCCCGTTTTCGCCGGACGCTGAAGGAACCCACCGATGTCTGACCTTCCCGACCTCACCGCCTGCGATCGCGAGCCCATCCATATTCCGGGATCCGTCCAGCCCCACGGCATGCTGATCGTCGTCGATGCGGCGACGCAGACGATCCTCCAGGTCAGCGAGAACGTGACCCCCTTGCTCGGTGTCGACCTCGCCGCCGCGCTGGGTGCCCCGCTGGACACGTTGCTCGGCCTCCCCTCGGACCTGTTCGTCGACGACGAGCGCCCGGCGCATACGCCCTGGGTCGCGGTGACCTTCCCGCACGACGCCGGTCGCGGTGGCTGGCATGCCAGCGTCCATGCCTACGACACCCGCTGGATGATCGAACTGGAGCCACGCGAAAGCGCCTTCGACGAGGACCCGCTGCGGATCGCGTTCGACTTCGCGCACAAGCTGGAACTCGACGGCAACGTGCAGCGCGCGGCGTCCCGCGTCGCCCGCACCATCCGTGGCGCGCTGGGTTACGACCGGGTCATGGTCTACCGCTTCGACCACGACTGGCACGGCGAGGTGATCGCCGAGGCCCGCGACGACGACCTGGAGGCCTACCTCGGGCTCCACTACCCCGCCACCGATATTCCCGTGCAGGCGCGCGCGCTCTACCTGCGCAACCGCGTCCGCCAGATCAGCGACTGCCGCTACGTTCCCTCGCCCATCCTGCCGGCCTTCGACCCGCAGACCGGAGCCCCCACGGACCTGAGCGACGTCTCGCTGCGCAGCGTGTCGCCGGTGCACCTGGAATACCTGGGCAACATGGGCGTCACCGCCACCCTGGTCGCCTCGATCATCACCAACGGCCGGCTCTGGGGCCTGGTGTCGTGCCACCACTACCGGCCGTTCTTCGCCGACCATCGCATGCGTGAAGTGGCCGATGCCGTTGCCCGGACGTTCGCCATGCGCGTGGCGGCCATCGAGGAAATGGACAAGGTGGAGGTGGAGAGCACGCTGCTGACCGTGCGCGAGAAACTGATCACCGCGTTCAACGAAAGCGACCGCATCGATCCCGACCTGCTGGCCACGCTGGCGCCGGAGCTGCTGGAAGTGGTCGATGCCGACGGCGTGGCCATCTTCTCGGGCAACCACGTCATCCGCCACGGCCATCTGCCCGCCGAGGACGCCCTGCTGCGCATTCGCGACGTGGTGGCCACCTCCGACACCCCGACCGGAGCCGATGGCATCACGGGCGTGCTCAACACCGACGAGATCGGCAGGCACTATCCCGAACTGGCCGAGGCCGAGTTCGCCAGCCTGGCCGCGGGCATCATCTTCATGCCGCTGCAGGCGGATTCGCACAACGTGCTGATCTGGACGCGCGCGGAGCAGGTACGCAACGTGCGTTGGGCCGGCAACCCGGCCCTGACCAAGCTCGAGGTCATCCCCGGCGCGCGCCTGTCGCCCCGACAGAGCTTCTCGTCGTGGCAGGAGACCGTACGCGGCCGCTCGCGGCCGTGGTCGCGCCAGCACCTGGATTCCGCGCGCGGCCTGCGCGTGCTCATCGAGATGATGGAGCGCAAGCATTACCAACAAAGCTTCGCGCTGATGCGCGCCTCGCTGGCGCGTCTTCCCGATGCCATCGCGATCACCGACGCCAGCCACGCGGACTGGCGCGAGTGCCAGATCGTCTTCGTCAACGACGCCTTCGTCCGCGCCACCGGCCATCGCGCCGAGAGCGTGGCGGGTCTGATCATCGGCAACCTCCTGGTCGGCGACCTGGCGCTGCTCGCGCGGCGTACGGGTACGGTGGACGCCGGCGAAGCCGCCCGGATCGCCGTTTCGATGCGCAAGGCCGACGGCGGGGTACTGCACGGTCGACTCGAACTGGAACCGGTGCTGGATGCCGCCGGCGTGATCACCCACTGGATGTCGGTCTACCACCCGGCCTGAGCGCCGCCGACATCCCCAAATAGACGCGATAAGATCGGTCCATGACCGATCGCGTCCGCCTGTTCCAGACCTTGCCGCACGCCTGCGGCTATTTCGCCGAGCGGACGGCACAGAACCTGGTGATCGATCCGGGGGCGCCCCATCTCGACCGGCTCTACGGCCAGGCCCTGGCGAAGGGCTTCCGCCGGGCCGGCAGCCACCTCTACCTGCCGCAGTGCGCTACCTGCCAGGCTTGCGTGCCTTGCCGTATCGACGTGGAACACTTCACGCCGGATCGCACCCAGCGGCGATGCCTGAAGCGCAACGCCGATATCGACGTGAGTGAGGCGATGCCCGGGTTCACCGCCGAACGCCACGCGCTCTACGAACGCTACCTGCGCACGCGGCATGCCGGCGGCGGCATGGACACGGCCGACGAAGAGGATTTCCAGCGTTTCCTGGCCGCGCCGTGGAGTCCCACCATGTTCCTCGAGATGCGCCGTGAGGGCCGCCTGCTCGGCGTCGCGGTGACCGATATCGCCCTTACCGGCGTCTCGGCGGTCTACACGTTCTTCGAACCCGACGAGGCGGCACGCAGCCTGGGCACCTTCGGCATCCTCCAGCAGGCCGCCCTCGCCCGGCGTCGCGGCATTCCCTATGTCTACCTGGGTTTCTGGATCGCGGGGCACCCGAAGATGGACTACAAGCGTCGCTTCCACCCCCTGGAAATCCGGCAACAGGGTCGCTGGATCGCGATGCCCTGACGGCGGCGTTGGCCGAGGGCGTCCGGAACGGTGACAATCGGGGCCTGTCACGCTCCGGAGTCGTCATGGGCCCCCGCCGCATCGTCTGCCTCACCGAGGAACCCACCGAGACCCTGTACCGGCTCGGCGAGCAGGATCGCATCGTGGGCATCAGCGGCTTCACGGTGCGGCCGCCGGAAGCACGCCGCGACAAGCCCAAGGTCAGCGCCTTCACCAGCGCGAAGATCGACCGCATCCTCGCGCTGCAGCCGGACCTGGCCGTGGGCTTTTCCGACATCCAGGCGGATATCGCCCAGGCCCTGATCAAGGCCGGGGTCGAGGTATGGATTTCCAATCACCGCAGCGTGGAAGGCATCCTCGACTACATCCGCCGTCTCGGCGCCCTGGTCGGTGCGGCCGCTCGTGCGAACCAGCTGGCGGATGAGCTGGCACGCGGACTGGACGACGTGCGCGAGGCCTCCGCGCGCTTGCCCTGCCGTCCGCGCGTGTATTTCGAGGAGTGGGACGATCCCTGCATCTCCGGCATCCGCTGGGTCTCGGAACTGGTCGCGATCGCAGGCGGCGACGACGTGCTGCCCCATCGGGCCATCCAGTCGCTGGCCCGCGACCGGATCGTCGGCGATCCGGCGGAAATCATCGCCACCGCGCCGCAGATCATCATCGGCTCGTGGTGCGGCAAGCGCTTCCGGCCCGAACAGGTGGCTGCCCGCGCCGGCTGGGAAGGCGTGCCGGCCATCCGCGACGGCGAACTTCACGAGGTGAAATCCCCGCTGATCCTGCAACCGGGCCCGGCCGCGCTCACCGACGGCCTGGCCGCCCTGCGCCGCATCATCCATGGCTGGAGCGTGCGGCATGGCTGAGGCGCGTGCCGGCCGCGACGAGGATGCCGGCCGCGGCGCGATGTGGCTGGGTGGCGTGTTCGTTGGCTGCATGGCGGCGCAGTTGCTGTCGTACGCGCTGTGGAGCCGGCAAGGCGGCACGCACATCGTCTGGTTTCCGGGCGCGGTACTGCTCGGCGCCTTGCTGGCCACGCCGCCGCGTCGCTGGCCGTGGCTGGTGACGTCCGCGTTCGCAGGGCTGCTGGTCGTCTGCGTGGGTCTGTTCCGCCTGCCCCTGGGAGATACGATGGCCGTGCTGGGCGCCGCGCTGGCCCCTACGCCTGCCGCCGCCTGGGCACTGCGCCACGTGCATGGCGATACACCGCTGCTGCAGGACATCGGCAAGCTGCTGGTCCGCGGTGCCATCGCCGTCGTCGCCCTGCCGATCGGCTCCGCCCTGCTGATCGGGCTGGTCGCACCGCATACCGCGTTTACCGGATCCGTGCTGGGCGACGGGACCAACCTCGCGCTGGCCCATGCCCTGGGCTACGTGCTCTACCTGCCCGCGTGGACCAGCCTGCGCAGCCCCGATGCTTCCGTACGGCACGCCGGGCGCGTGCCGCCGGTATTCGTGGCCGCCATGGCTTGCGCCATCGCCCTGCTGGGCGTGGCCTGGTACGCCGTGGGTGCGCGTCCCGGGCTGTTACCGCTCCTGTGCCTGGCCCCCGCACCCATCCTCGTCGCCGCCTGCCTGCGCGCGCAGATGGCCGGCAGCTCGGCCGCGATGTTCGTGATCGTGGTGATGGCCGCGCAACTGAGCGTCGGCGGCCATGGTCCCTTCGTCGCCGCCAGCCTGCAGGACACCACGCTCGCGGTGCAGTTGTGGACGCTGGGGGCCACGCTGTGCGCGATCGCGGTGAGCGCCCTCGTGGAACAACGCCAGGCGGGCCAACGCGCGCTGGACAACGCGCGCAACGACATGCGCGAGCTGGCCGGGCGGCTGATCGCGACGCAGGAGCAGGAGCGTGCCCGCCTGGCGCGCGACCTGCACGACGACATCAACCAGCGCCTGGCCGCCGCCTCCATCGACCTGAGCGCGCTGCGCCGCCGCGTTCCCGCTGCACAGGCCGGCGAGGTCGGCCACGTGCAGGCACAGGTCATGGCGCTGGCGGAAGACCTGCGGCTCATGTCGCACCAGTTGCATCCCGGCTGGCTCAGCCATGCCGGCCTGCAGGAGGCCCTGCAGGCGCTGTGTACGTCGACCGGTCGATCGGGGCCGCCGCGCATCGACCTGTCCGTGCCGCCGGACGCCGCCACGCTGCCCGGCGAGGTCGCCCTGTGCGTCTACCGCATCGCCCAGGAGGGGCTGCGCAATGCGCTGGACCACGCCGGGGCATCGCAGGTGACCATCGCCGTGGCGATCGGCGCCGACCATGCCGCGCTGCACATCGCCGACGATGGACGCGGTTTCGATCCCGAGCGGTTGCCGGTCCACGCGTCCGGCATCGGCCTTATCAGCATGAACGAGCGGGCCAGGTTGCTCGGAGGTCGTTTCGATCTCCGCAGCGCGCCCGGTAAAGGAGTCCAGCTATGCGTCCATCTGCCCCTGGCAAGCCCGTGAACGTGCAGGCCCGTCCACGCCTCATCTTCGCCGACGACCATCGCATGGTCGCCGAGGGCATCGTCCGCTTGCTGGAACCCGACTACGACATCGTGGCGGTGGCAGAGGATGGCGGCGCGCTGCTTGAGGCCGTCCGTCGCGAGGTGCCCGACCTGGTGCTTTCGGATATCAACATGCCCCGCGGCAACGGCCTGGAAGTGCTCAAGGCATTGCGCGAACGTGGCGACACCACGCCGTTCGTGATCCTCACGATGCATGCCGAGCCGTCGCTTGCCAACATCGCGATGAAGGCGGGCGCGAACGGCTACGTGCTGAAGATGTCGGCGGGCGAGGAACTGCTGCTGGCCCTGCGCCGTGTGCGTGAGGGCGACACCTATGTCACGCCGTCGCTCGGCGTGCATGCGACAGCCCGCCTGCCGAACGAGATGCGCGAGCTGACCCCGAAACAGCGCGAGGTGCTACGCATGGTGGGCCAGGGGTTGCGCTCGCGCGAGATCGCCGAGCGGATGGGCCTGTCGGCACGCACGGTCGAGGCGCACAAATACATGATCATGCAGATCCTGGGCGTGCACAGCACGCTGGAACTGGTGCGCCGCTCGGAAGACCTGGGGCTGTTGCTCTAGCCCCGTTCGGCGCGCGGATTCAGGGGTAGAGCATCCGGCTGGACCAGGCCGTGCCGCCATCGGTGTGCACGAAGCGCTCGTGCAGGCGGTAGCGCGCGCCGTACCAGAACTCCACGCGATCCGGCTGCATCAGGTAGCCACCCCAGTGTGGCGGACGCGGCACATCGCGGCCTTCGAACTCGGCCTCGTAGTGCGCCACGCGTTCTTCGAACGTGGCGCGGTCGGGCAGCGTCTCGCTTTGCCTGGACGCCCAGGCGCCGATGCGGCTGCCACGCGGGCGGCTGGCGAAATAGGCATCCGACTCCGCGTCATCCAGGAACTGCACGCGGCCTTCGAAGCGCACCTGCACGCCTTCGCGGATCTGCTTCCAGTGGAAGCACAGCGCGACCTGCGGGTGCTCGGCCATTTCACGGCCCTTGGCGCTTTCGCGGTTCGTGTGGAAACGCAGGCCGTGCGCATCGATGCCCTTGAGCAACACGATGCGCGAGTGCACGCGCCCGCTGGCGTCGGCGGTGGCGAGGTTCATCGCCGTGGGCTCGCGATCGCCGCTGGCCTTGGCCTCGTCGAGCAGGCCATGGAAGGTATCGAGGATATCGGGTGTGAGCATCGTGGCTGGGTTTCGGGCCAGGGGATCGTTCGATGCTAGCACGCCGGTCCGCGCCCTTCCGGGGCGTATCGTCGCGGTCAGCCGGCAAGCAGCGCGGCATAGCCGGCACGTGCGTCCGGCCACCGGCAGCGGAAGCCGGACGCGCGTAGCAAAGCATTGGACAATCGCTTGTTGCCGATGCCGGCTGGCCCGGGTCCTTCCGCCGGCACGGGCACGCCGAGCAATCCGGCCAGGTGGTCATACAGCACGTCGATCGGCAGCGGCGTATCGTCCACGCCGACGTACACGGGCGCGGGGTCGGGCAGCGACAGCACCAGCGCCAGCACGGACGCCGCGTCGTCCACATGGATGCGGTTGGCATACACACCCTGGCCACGCGGTACGCGGGCCTGGCCTTCGCGCAACCGCTCGAACAATTGCGTGCGCCCCGGCCCGTACAAACCGGCCAGACGCAGGCTCACGCCGCCCACCCCTCGCGACGCCAGCCACTGCTCGGCGTCGCGCATGATGCGACCGCTGAACGCCCCGGGCGCGACGGGCGTGGTTTCATCCACCCAGTCGCCACCGTGTTCCCCATAGACGGCCGAGGACGACACGAACACCGTGCGCCGCGGCGGAACCGGCAACGCATCGACCATATGGCGCAGGCCGTCGACGTAGAGGGCCCGATAGGCGTCCTCATCGCGGGCATCGGGCGCGGCGGCGTAGATCAGCGCGTCCACCGCCGGCATGTCGCGCAGGGTGGCTGGCTGCGTCAGGTCGCCCCGCAACCAGCGGATACCGTCGGCTTCAGCGGCCTCGCCCCGGCGCAGGGCGAACACCTGATGCCCGTCGGCGAGCAGTTGCCTGGCCACGCGACGGCCCACGTCGCCCGCGCCGGCGACCAGCACGCTCTCGTACCTCTCGGGGTGGCTTGTTGCTAGCATGCTTGCGATGAATCCTTCGCCCAACCTGTTCCTGGTCGGCCCCACGGGGGCCGGCAAGACCACGATCGGACAGCGCCTCGCGGCGCATTACGGCCTGCCGTTCGTCGATCTGGATGTCCAGATCGAAGCGCGGCTCGGCACGACCCTTGTCAGCCTCTTCGAACGCGAAGGCGAGGCGGCGTTTCGTGCGCTGGAATCCGCGCACCTGGACGAGTCTAGCCGCGCCGACGGCGTCGTGCTCGCCACCGGCGCCGGCGCCGTGCTGGACGCCGGCAATCGTGATCGGCTGATGTCGCGCGGCACCGTGTTGCTGCTGTCGGTCGACGTCGCCGAGCAGTTCGATCGCCTCGCGCACGATACCGCCCGCCCGATGATCGCCGGCACCGACCGCCGCGGGCGACTGGAAGCCCTCGCAGCCGAACGCAACGCCCTGTACGAAGAGGTCGCCGACCTCATCTTCCACGGGCGCCACGAGCACGTGGACGCCGCCGTGCCGCGCGCCGTCGCCCTCCTCGACCGTCACTGGAGACGCCCCTGATGGAAACCGTCGACGTCGACCTTGCCGGTCGCAGCTACCCTGTATGGATCGGCCCCGGTCTGCTCGCGGACAGCGAGCGCTGGCGATCGATGATCCGCGGGCGCCACGTGCTGGTGGTCAGCAACACCACCGTGGCTCCGCTGTATCTCGATGCGCTGGCGCAGGGCCTGGACGGCCTGCGCTGGGCGTCCTACCTGCTCGACGACGGCGAGACGCACAAGACCTTCGCCAACATCGGCCGCATCCTCGAGGCACTGGGCGAGTTGGGCGCCACGCGTGACGCCTGCATCATCGCCCTGGGCGGCGGCGTGGTCGGCGACATGGCGGGCTTCGCGGCGGCCTGCTGGATGCGCGGCATCGACTTCATCCAGGTGCCGACCACCCTGCTGGCCATGGTCGATTCCTCCGTCGGCGGCAAGACCGGGGTGAACCTGCCCACCGGCAAGAACCTGGCCGGTGCGTTCCACCAGCCGCGCGCGGTGGTGGCGGACACCTATCTGCTCGACACCCTGCCCCAGCGTGAATTCCAGGCTGGACTGGCGGAAGTCGTCAAGGGCGCGGCCATCGGTGATCCCGCGTTCTTCGCCTGGCTGGAAGACCACGCCGACACCCTGGCCACGCGCGAGACCCGTCCCCTGATCGAGGCCATCGCCCGCAAATGCCGGTACAAGGCCGGCGTAGTGGCGCGCGATGAAACCGAACAGGGCGAACGGGCACTGCTGAACCTGGGGCACACCTTCGGGCATGCCCTGGAGACCGCCGGCAACTACAGCGAGATCCTGCACGGCGAGGGCGTGGCCGTCGGCATGGTGCTGGCGGCTCGCCTGTCCGAGCGGCTGGGCATGGCCACTGCCGACGACACGCAACGCCTGGTCACCCTGCTGCACCGCCTGGGCCTGCCCACCGAGCGCTCGCCACGGCATGCACCCACGCGATTGCTGGACCTCATGCGGCTGGACAAGAAGAACACAGCGGGCACGTTGCGCCTGATCCTCTGGCGCGGCATCGGCCGCGCGGAGATCGTGTCCGGCGTCGCCGAAGACGACGTGCTCGCGGTGCTGGGCTGACACGCCTACAATGATCGGCCCTGCGCCAGCCCGGATCGTTCGATGCGGATCTACATGCAAACCCTGCCCGAGGTCGCGACGGAAGCGCCCCGCTACGTCCAGATCACCCTGGAGCAGGACCTGTTCGGCGGCTGGACCCTCTACCGCGAGAGCGGCGTCCAGGGCGGCAAGGCCTCCCTCAAGCGCGAAGTGCATATCGCGCGCGATTCGGCGTTGGCGGCTTTCGAGAAAGCCCGCGACGCCCAACTGAAAAAAGGCTTCAAAGTCATGTTCAGCCAAGGCCAGGAGTCGGCGCATGGTCGCTGACACGCCGCGCAACGATCGTTTCCTCCGCGCATTGCGCCGCGAGCCCGTCGACACCACACCCGTCTGGGTGATGCGCCAGGCCGGCCGCTATCTACCGGAATACCGGGCCACCCGCGCCCGCGCAGGCAGCTTCATGGGGCTGGCCACCAACCCCGAGTATGCGTGCGAGGTCACGTTGCAGCCGCTGGCGCGTTTCGACCTCGACGCGGCCATCCTGTTCTCCGACATCCTCACCATTCCCGATGCCATGGGCCTGGGCCTGTCGTTCGAGCAGGGCGAGGGCCCGCGTTTCGCGCGCCCGGTGCGCGATGCCGCCGCGATCGATCGCCTCGCGGTGCCGGACATGGACAAGGAACTGCGCTATGTCATGGACGCGGTGCGCCTGATCCGCCAGGAACTGGGCGGCCGCGTGCCGCTGATCGGTTTCTCCGGCAGCCCCTGGACATTGGCCTGCTACATGGTCGAGGGCGAGGGCTCGCGCGACTTCGCACGGGTCAAGGCACTGGCGTGGAACGACCCGGCGCTGGCGCACCGCCTGCTGGATACCATCGCGCGCTCGGTCTCGGCCTACCTCATCGCCCAGGCGCACGCGGGTGCCCAGGCACTGATGATCTTCGACACGTGGGGCGGCATGCTCGGCCCCGCACCGTTCCGCGAGTTCTCGCTGCGCTACATGGCGGAGGTGGTGGATGCGCTGAAGGCGGACCCGGTCAGCCGCGAGCTGCCGGTGATCCTCTTCTCCAAGGGTTCCAACGGGCAACTGGAAGCGCTGGCCGACACCGGCTGCGACGGCCTCGGCGTGGACTGGACGATCGACATCGGCGAAGCGCGCCGGCGCGTGGGTGACCGTGTGGCCCTGCAGGGCAACCTCGACCCGGCCGTGCTGCGTGCCTCACCCGAGATCGTGGCACGTGAGGCGCGCGCCGTGCTCGACAGCTTCGGCAACCACCCCGGCCATGTGTTCAACCTGGGTCACGGCATCACGCCGGAAGTCGACCCGGACAACGTCAAGGTGCTGGTCGACACCGTGCACGCCCACGGCCGCACCCTCCGCACGCCGTAAAAGCGGGCGATACGTTACCGTGTAGGAGCCCACGATGTGGGCGATCCGGGCGATCCGGGCACCCGGACCGCATGTCATGCGAAACCATCGCGGACATCGTCCGCTCCTACATGGCCCGATGGCGGGTCAGAACCGGTTGGGGCCCGCGATGTGGCACTTGCCGCCTTCCGCTTTCGCGGCGGTGGCGCCGGCCTGGTCGTCGGCCTGCATGCGCATTTCGTACACCGTCTGCCAGTTGCGGGCGCAGAGGCTGCCCGACTTCGGGCCCATGTCGAACGACTGCTTCGCGAGCTGCTCGGCGCGCGGGAAGTCCTGCATGCGCACGGCCACTTCGGCGCGGTCCTGGATCAGCTCGGGCGCCTGCGGCGCCAGTTTCAACGCCTGGGCGAGCTTGGCGTCGGCATCCGGATACCTGCCGGCGCGCTCGTCGGCCGCGGCGGCCTGCTGCAGGCCCTGCACGCCGGGATCGCGCAACGGCGCGACCTCGATGGCCGACTTCTCGCGCTCTCCGGCGGCGCGGATCTGCGCCACGATGTCGTAGACGGGTTTGCTGGGCCGCGTGGCCTGCGGCGGCGCCGGCTGGCTGCAGGCGGCGACGAGGG
Source organism: Luteibacter sp. PvP120 (assembly GCF_054055715.1). Taxonomy (NCBI): domain Bacteria; kingdom Pseudomonadati; phylum Pseudomonadota; class Gammaproteobacteria; order Lysobacterales; family Rhodanobacteraceae; genus Luteibacter; species Luteibacter sp. PvP120. The sequence goes on from NZ_JBSRXP010000004.1 coordinate 261,396, forward strand.
TGGCGGCGGCGATGGCGCAGAAACGAAGGCGATGCATGGCGTCAATCCGTAGGATTACTGGGAACGGGCGGTGCGGGCTGCTGGGCTCCGTCGCCACCGCCGAACATACCCTTGAATCGCTGCCAGAAACAGCCCTCTTCCGCTTCGGGCACGTAACCGGACACGAACGGGAACTGTCGCGTGCCTTCGCACGAGGGGTCGGTGCGCTTGCCCGTCTGGGGATTCACGTAAGCCATCTCCAGGCCTTCGCCCGGCGCGGCCGAGCGCGGACGTGTGGGCAGCTTGCGGAACAGCTCCTGCCACACGCGCATGCTTCCCGTGGCGCCGTACAGGCCCGTGGGCTTGTTGTCGTCGCGACCCATCCAGACCACGGCCAGGCGATCGCCGGTGAAGCCGGCAAACCAGCTGTCGCGCTGGCTGTCGCTGGTACCCGTTTTGCCGGCCGCATGCAGCCAGGACAGGCTGGAGTTGCCGATGGCCGCGGCGGTGCCGCCGTTGACCACCTGCTGCATGGCCCAGGTGGTCAGCCGCGCGGCGGTCTGGTACTCACCGTCGCCACCCTTCACTTCGTAACGCTTGATCGCCTGGCCCTTGTTGTCCATGACGCCACGCACGGCCACCAGCGGCAACGCGTGGCCATCGGCGGCGATGTACTCGTACAACTGCGCCACCTGCAGCGGCGACAGGTCGATCGCGCCCAGCAGCAGCGACGGACTGGGATTGACGCCCTCCAGGCCGAACGACTCCAGGAAGCCCTTGATCCGCGGTACGCCCACCTGCATGCCGAGGTTCACCGTGGCGAGGTTCCACGAGTGCACCAGCGCGTCCAGCATCGGCACCTGTCCATGCACTTCGTGGTCGTCGTTCTGCGGCGTCCACGGCGTGCCGTCGGGCTGGCGCATGTTGATCGGTGAATCGTCCACGATCGAGGCCAGCGACCACTTCGACGGCTGCGCCAGCGCCACCAGGTACACCAGCGGCTTGACCAGCGAACCGATGGAGCGGCGGGCATCCAGCGCACGGTTGAAACCCTGCTCCCCGGGATCGCGCGAGCCGACCACGGCCAGCACGCTGCCGTTGGTGGTGTCGGTGACCACGGCCGCGGCCTGCGCGGCGGCACCGCGTTTGCCCAGCGATTTCATCGTCGTGATGATCGCCTGCTCGGTATAGAGCTGCGCGGCAGGGTCCAGCGTGGTGAAGATGCTGAGGCTGCCGTCGCGCAGCGCGGCTTCGTCGAAGTCGGCGGTGATCTGCGAGCGAACCAGCTGCATGAACGCGGGGAAACGGTTATGCGGAAGCTGCGCGTTCGGCGCGATACCCAGCGGGGTGGCCTGTGCGGCCTTCGTCTGCGCGTCGTCGAGCAGGCCGGTGTCGTGGAACTGCTGCAGCACGAGGTTGCGGCGGGACAGCGCGCGATCCGGATAACGACGCGGATCGTAATAGCTGGGGCCCTTGACCAGGCCGATCAGCAGGGCGATTTCCTGCGGGCGCAGGTCTTCCAGGCGGCGGCCGAAGAAGAACTCGCCGCCGGCGGCAAAGCCGTGCACGGCCTGGTTGCCCTGCTGACCGAGGAACACCTCGTTGACGTATGCCTCGAGGATGCGGCCCTTCGAATAATGCGCTTCCATCAGCAGCGAGAGGATCGCCTCGTTGACCTTGCGCAGCATGGTCTGGTTGCGATCCAGGAACAGGTTGCGCACCAGCTGCTGGGTCAGGGTGGAACCGCCCTGCACCGTGTGGCCCGCGCGCAGGTTGGCGAACGAGGCGCGCGCGATGGCCGAGAAATCCAGCCCGATGTGGTTCTTGAAGTCGCGGTCTTCCACCGCCTGCAGGCCCTGCACGAGCAGCGGCGGCACGTTTTCCAGGCGCACGATGCGGCGCTCTTCCTGCTGCGCGCCGTACAGCGTGGCGATGCGTGCGGGGTCGAGGTGGATCGAGGCGATGGGCTTGTTGTTGGTGTCATCCACCACCGAGGCCACCTGGCCGTCGGCCAGGGCCACGCGGATGCGATGCGGCAGCTCGCCGCCGTCCGGCCCGAAGTACCCGTGCGAGGCAATGACGAAGCGTGAGCCGTTCTTCGAATAGCTGCCCTGCACCTTGCCGGCACCCTCGGCCGTGTAGCCCGCGAAGGTGAGTTCCAGCTCCAGCGCGGCGGGGGTCAGCGCCCTGCCCGTTTCCAGCGGCAGCGGTCGCGCATAGACGCGGGTGGGCACCGCGAACACGAGGTCGTTGAAGCGATCCTGCAGCCGGGCATTGAGGATCAGCGTGTAGGGCAGCAGGAAGCCGAACAGCAGCCCCATGACCAGCCAGAAAGGGATACGCAGCCACGGCCAGGCCGTGCGCAGGAGGGAGCCAAGACGGTTCAGGAAAGCCAACGCGGAAGAGTCCTGCGGAAGGGGGCGGGGACCGATGATAGGGGCAGTTCACCGGCAGTCATCTGAACGGAAGCGGGCAAAGCGAGGGCAAGCAAGGTCAGCGCACCGGCCGCCAGGTCGCCGCGACAGGGCGAAAAGCCCGCGGATGCACGTCGAGCAGCGCTTCCAGGTCGCCATTGTCCGCGATCAGGTCGGCATCCAGCCGGGCGACAGGGCCGCGAATCGCAGGCGAAAGGGCCGCCGCCACGTCGAGTACCACACGCGGCACGGGCACCGGCAACACCAGTCCCCCGGCACTGCGCTGCGTGCGCCGGAACATCTCCGCCGCGGTGATGCGCTCGCCACCGCCAATGGGCAGCGTGCGCCCGCGGGCAGCGGCGGTACCCAGGGCCGCAACGACCGCCGCCGCGATGTCGTCGGCATGCACGGGCTGGCGCTGGCCACGCCCGGGGGGCAGCGGAAACACGTGACGCCGGCGTGCCGATGCCACGATCGGGGTCAGGCTCTTGTCCATGCCCGCGCCGTAGATCAGCGTGGGCCGGAACACCGTCCAGGGCATGCCCCGCGACGCGCAGGTGGCGATCAGGGTGGTCTCGGCATCGCGCAGGCGCCGCGATACCTCGCGCTCCTCGGGCACTGCGGATTCGCGCTTGGTCTCCGCGCTCATCGACGAGGTGGCGATCACGTGCGGCACGCCCGGCAGGCGCATCTCGGCCAGCCAGGCGGCCAGCAGGTCGATCGGCCCTAGCGAGACCACGGCACGCAGCGGCGGCAGGTCGGGCATTCGATCGGGCAACTGGCCACGCACCCAGCGCGCGTCGCCCGGTAGGGGCTGCCGGCTCACCGCCTGCCAGGCGTAGCCGGCGGCCTCGAGCCGGGGAAGCAGGAAGTGTCCGATCTGACCGGAGCCGCCCAGTACCAGTACCGTCATCGCGCTCAGCGTCCCGTCGCAATGCGCTCGTAGGCGCTTTGCAGGCGAGGATCGTCGGGCACGTAGCGGCGCGCGTGGTCCAGGGCCTGGAACGCGCCCTGGCGATCGCCGGCGCTGGAGCGCTGCAACGCGTTGTCGATCAGCGCACTGCCCAGGCGATGGCGCATCTCGCCCTGCGAGGCATCGCCGGGGGCGAGATCGGACATCGTGGCGTAGAGGTCTTCGGCGCGCTTGACGTTGCCGCTAGCCACGGCCTGCTGCATCTGCTTCTCGACCTGCGCGGGCAGGCCCTGCAAGCCCGCGCGTGCCGTGGGATCGTTGCCGTCGATGGAGAGGGCGTTGCGATAGAGGTCGTAGGCGCTGTCGCCGGGCGGGTCCATGATGTCGCCGCGCGATGTGGCGGCCTGTGCACGACGTACCAGCGCGGCGACCCGCGCTTTCTGCTCCGGGCTGACGGCGAGGGACGCCTCGGACGTGTCGTCGTCACCGGCGGCGGCCGCGGGCGCGCCCTGAGCTGCCCGGGCAGTCGGCACGGCAGCATGCGGTGCGCCGGTGTCGCCTCCGCCCAGACGAGCGCGGGCTGCGGCCAACTCGGCCGACTTCGGCGCCAGCTTGGTCGCCTGCTCGAGGAGTTTCGCCGCCTGGGCATCGTCCTCGCTGTCCAGCGCCGCATTGGCCTGCACGATCAGCGCCTGTGCCACCTGGCCCAGACCGGCCTTGGCGGCCGCGTTGTCCGGGTCGACGGCAAGCACCGCCTTGAACCGGGCCAGTGCGGTGTCGTCGCCGTCGCCGGTGAAACGCCCGGCGCGCATGGCGTCGTTGCCTTGCTGGATCAAGGCCGCGGTGGCCTGGTCGTCCTGCTTGCGGGTTTCCGCCAGCGACGCCCGCAGCGACGGCAGGTCGCTGTAGCCCGGGACGAGGATGGCGATGCGATCGACCAGGGCATTGGCCTTGGGCCGGTCGTTGGCGGCGATGGCCTGGCGCGCTTGCGCCGCGAGGGCATCGCCGACCTTGTCCAGGCCGCGCGCCGCCACCGTGTTGTTGCGGTCGGCATCGAGCACGCGGCGATAAAGGGCACCGGCGCCCTCGTCGCCGTCCAGCTGCCCGGCGGCGAAGGCCGCCTGCGCGCGGTCGACCAGCGACGCGGTGCGCCCCTGGGGATTGCGCGCCTGCGACAGTTGTTGCGTCAGTCGTTCCACGTCGCTGCCGCCACCCAGCAGTTCGCGGGCGACATCCAGTGCCGCCTCGGCTTCGTCGAGGTTGCCGGCGGCGAGGGCCGCATCCGCGCGCGCCACCTCCGCCATGCCGACGCGGCGAAGCCCGTCTCTGGCCTGGTCGCTGTCCGGTTGCTGGTCGCGGGCCTTCTCGAACAGTTCGCGAGCGCTGTCGCCCGCGGTACCGTCGAGTTTGCCGGCAGCCAGCGCACGGTTGGCCTGACCGAGGATGTCGTTGAGTTCCGTGGCGGGCATCAGCGTGCGCAGGCGATCCTGCTGTAGCCACAGGCCGGTGACGCCACCGATGAGCACCAGCACCAGCACCGGGATCAGCCAGCCGCGCTTGCGCGGGCGCTTCGGCGGCGGCGCCGTCGGGCCGGGGCGGCGGCGTGGCGTATCCACCACGATATGCGGCAGCCCGTCGTCGACGGGCGGCGCGGGACGGTCGAGGTCGTCCAGCCGCCCGAGGGTCGGCTCGGTGCGACCGCGACGTTCGTGATCGTGGTTGTCTTTGCGTCCGCTCATGGGCGTGGGTCTTACCGGGAAGCGCAGCAGCTTAACATTCGGGCGTGAACGGCCGTTGTCGGGCCCGTGGGCTCAGAGCTCGACGCGGATGCGGCCGGCAGCACGCTTGGCCTTGGCGAGGGCTTCCTCCACGGTGGCGGCACGCGCCAGCGTGACCGCCATGCGGCGACGACCCCGCACCTCGGGCTTGCCGAAGATACGCAGCATGGTGCCTGGCTCCGCCAGTGCCTCGGCCACGCCATGGTAGGTGGGCGCCTGCCCTTCCCCCTCCACCAGCACGGCGCACGACGCGGCGGGCGAGAACGCGTGGATCTCCGGCACGGGCAGGCCGAGGATGGCCCGCGCATGCAACGCGAACTCGGAAAGATCCTGCGAGATCAGCGTGACCAGGCCGGTATCGTGTGGGCGCGGGCTCACTTCGGAGAAGATCACCTCGTCGCCGCGGACGAAGAACTCCACGCCGAACACGCCCCAGCCGCCCAGCGCCGCGGTGATCGTATCCGCCTGGCGCTCGGCGGAGGCGCGGGCCGCGTCGCTCATCGCCTGCGGCTGCCACGACTCGCGGTAGTCGCCGTCTTCCTGGCGATGGCCGATGGGTGGGCAGAACGACACGCCGTCTCGATGGCGCACGGTAAGCAGGGTGATTTCGTAATCGAAGTCGATGAAACCTTCGACGATGACCCGCCCCCGCCCGGCGCGACCGCCGGCCTGGGCGTACTCCCAGGCCGCATCCGCATCCGCCGGCGTGCGCAGCACGCTCTGGCCCTTGCCCGACGAACTCATCACCGGCTTGGCGACGCAGGGCGTGCCGAGCGCGGCCACCGCGTCGACGAACGCCTCGTGCGTATCGACGAAACGATACGGCGAGGTCGGCAGGCCGAGCTCTTCGGCGGCCAGGCGACGGATACCCTCGCGATCCATCGTCAGCCAGGCGGCCTTCGCGGTAGGAATGACCCGCAGGCCTTCTTTTTCCATCGCCACCAGCGTGGGCGTGTGGATCGCCTCGATCTCGGGCACGACGAGGTCCGGCTTCTCCTGTTCGATGAGCGCACGCAGCGCATCGGCGTCCAGCATGTCGATGACATGGCTGCGATGGGCCACCTGCATCGCCGGTGCATTGGCGTAGCGATCCACCGCCACCACCTCGACGGCGAAGCGCTGCAGCTCGATCGCCACCTCCTTGCCCAGTTCGCCGGAACCCAACAGGAGCACCTTGAGTGCATTGGAAGCGTGCGGCGTGCCGAAGGTCGTCATGCGGGAATCCTGGTGAACGTAGGCGTGCATTCTACCGAACGCGCCGCACTACCGAACGCGGCGCAGCGACAGCCCCACGGCGATCCAGCCGACGATAAATGCCACGCCACCCAGCGGGGTGATCGCGCCGGTCCAGCGCGGTGCTCCCAGCGCCAGCGCATAGAGGCTGCCGGAGAACAACACGATGCCGACGGCGAACAGGGCGATGGCGACCGTGCGCGCCCGGCCCGGTGCCAGGCCGACGACGGCCACGAACAGGGCCAGGGCGTGCCAGAAATGGTATTGCACCGCCGTGTGCCAGACCTGCAGGCCGGCCTCGTCCACGATGCCGCGCAGCGCATGGGCACCGAACGCGCCCAGCGCCACGGCGCTGGCGCCGGCCAGGCCGACCAGGAGGGCATAGGTACCGCTGACAGGTTGTCGCATTCGCAAGGTTCCGCGGTCGGGTGCGCCTGATCGCCGGCGCGGGTGGCGTATCCTGCGCAGGATATCCCGCGGAGTGTCGCATGAAGCCGTTCCTTCCCCGCCGGGTCGTGCTGACCCTCCTCGCCTTACTCGCCGTGGTCGCCCTCGGTGGTTGTCAGCGCGAGCCGCAGCCCGAGTGGCGCTTGAACGACGTAGCCGGCCACCTGCCGGATCTCGACTTCAAGCTGACCGACGACAACGGCAAGGCGGTCACCGGTGCCGACTACCGCGGCAAGGTCACGCTGATGTATTTCGGCTACACCCACTGCCCCGATGTCTGCCCGCTGACGCTCACCCAGTTGCACGTGGTGTTGGGCCGCCTGGGCCCCGCCGCCGACAAGGTGCGCATCCTTTTCGTCAGCGTCGACCCCGCGCGGGACACGCCGCAGATCATGCACGACTACGTCAACGCCTTCGACAAGCGCGCGGTCGGCCTGGTCGGCTCGGGCGCGGATGTGGAAGCGCTGGCCAAGCGCTATCGCTCGGCCTTCACCCGCGAGCCGGACAAGGGCGACGGCGCCTACGACGTCAGCCACAGTTCGGCCATCTATGTCTTCGACGCCGCGGGCAAGGCGCGCCTGCTTGCCACGCCGTCGTCCTCGCAGGACGACATGGTCCACGACCTGACCCTGCTCACCTCCCTGGAGCCGCACGCATGACGTTTCGCTCGCTCGCCGCCTCGTTGTTCCTGCTTGTCGCCAGCACCGCCGGCGCCACCGATACGCCGGCGGTGGAAGCCAGCGCGGGTTGGATACGCGTACTACCGGGCAGCCTGCCGGCCGGTGCCTATGTCACCTTCCGCAACCACTCCACCAGCGCGCTGAAGATCGTCGGCGCGGAAAGCGCCGACTACGCGGAGGCGATGATCCACCGCAGCAGCACCGAGGGTGGCATGGGCCGCATGGAGATGGTGGACAGCGTGGACCTGCCGCCCGAAGGCACAGTGTCCTTCACGCCCGGCGGTTACCACGTGATGCTGGAGAAAGCGACGCACGCCGTGAAGCCGGGCGACCGGCTCACCATCACCTTCGAACTGTCGGACGGCAAGAAACTGCCGGCGACGTTCGTCGCGCGGCCAGCCAACGCGACCGGCCCGACGGACTGACCGGCTGACGGCGAGGTCAGCCGCCCTTGGCGATGGCCTCGCCCAGCTTCTCGCCCGTCACCGGCCCGATGAACGTCTTGGCCACATGGCCGTCGGGCGCGATCAGGTACGTGGTGGGCAGGCCCTTGGGCGCGTCGAAATCCTTCGGCGGCGCCGTGACGTCCACCTGCGCGATGGGGTACGACACGGGATGCTTGTCGACGAAGGCCTTGATCTCCTTCGCGTCGGTGTCCTCGAACGCCAGGCCGATGGCGGCGACATCCTTGCGGCTTTTCACGAAGGCCGAAATATCCGGCATTTCCTTGATGCACGGCACGCACCACGTGGCCCAGTAGTTGACGATCACCCACTTGCCCCGCTGCGCGGCAAGATCGAAGGGCTTGCCGTCGAGCGTGACGACCTTCAGTTGCGGGCTGGCGGCCGTGGCGGCCACGACGACCGTGGGCGACACGGCGAGGGCCAGGGCGGCGAACGCAAGGGTGCGCAGGATCATGCGGGGGAATCCTCGATGGAAGCGGGTGCAGGGGTCGGCGGAAACAGGTGGTCCAGGCGCGCGCCCAGGGTGGCGTCGAGCGCTGCCGCCAGGTGGTCCAGCAGCGCCAGCAGGTCGGGTGGCAGCGTAATGCCCATGCGCTCGACCTGCTCGCGCGGATGCAGCGGCAACCGGTATTGCGTGCAGCGATAGACGCGAACCAGTTCGGTCGTATCCAGGCTGCGGCTGAGCAACCAGCCACCGGCCTCGCCGCGCTGGATCATGTCCGCGCGCTGCAGGTCCTCGAAATAGCTGGCGATCGCGTTGGACGGCAGGTAGGGCTCACGCACGCGGATGGTGGCCGGATCGATGCTGTCGCCGCAGCGCTGTGCCTCGACGAAGTGCTGGAGCACCACCAGCAGGCCGATGAACTCCGCACCGTCGGGAAGCGCCTCGGTGGGCAGCACGTACTCGAAGGCGGAGATGGACGCGGCGATGGAGGCACCCAGGATCACGATGATCCACGACAAGTAGATCCACAGCAGGAAGATGGGGATCGCCGCCAGCGCGCCGTAGATTTCCTCGTAGTTGGGCGAGTTGCGAATGAACTGGGCAAAGCCCCAACGGGCGAACTCGAACAGGATGGCGCCCAGCAAGGCGCCGATGGCCGCATGCCGCCACGACACGCGCCGGTTGGGCACCATGGTGTACATCAGCACCAGCGTCACGAAGGTGATGACGAAGGGCAGCAGGCTGATCAGGCGGAACTGCGAGGCGATCTGGTCGGCGGCCGCGTGCAGCATCGGAAACGCAGTGATGTACGACGACAGCGCCAGCCCGCCGACGACGAGGATCGGCCCCAGTGTCAGCGCCGCCCAGTAAAGCAGCAGGCGCGACGTCCAGCCGCGCGGCTTGCGCACGCGCCAGATGCGGTTGAGGCGATCCTCAATGCTGATCATCATCGACACGGCGCTGAACAGCATGACCAGCACGGAGATGCCGGTGAGCTGGCTGGCCTTGTCGGCGAAGGCCATCATGTATTCCTGGATTTTCATGCCGGTGGCTGGCACGAAATTCTGGAACGCATAGGCAGCCAGCGCGCCCCGCCATTCGGCGAACACGGGAAAGGCCGACAGGATGGCGAACACGGCGACCGTCAGGGGCACCAGCGAGACCAGGGTGGTGTACGACAGCGCGCCCGCGGTTTCGAAGCATTTGTCGTCGACGAAGCGCAGCCAGGTGAACCGGGTGAAGCTCAGGGCGCGGTCGCGGTCGAAGCGAAACGGCATGGGGGTCCTTGGATCCTTGTCCCGATGGTTTGGGATCGTGAACAGTTCTGCGAGACTAGTGCCTTCGCAAAGGCACTCAATCCATGTCCCACGACGTCCTCGTACTCTACTACAGCCGTAGCGGGCACACGGCCCAGCTCGCCCGACTCGTCGCCCGAGGCATCGAGGAAGTGCCCGGCATGCGTGCGCGCCTGCGCCAGGTGCCACCGGTCGCGCCGGTGACCGAAACGGCGATGCCGCCCGAGCCGGACGAGGGCGCCCCCTACGTCACCCGCGCCGACCTGGTCGAGTGCGTGGCCCTGGCGATGGGCAGCCCTACCCGCTTCGGCAACATGGCTGCGCCGTTGAAACACTTCCTCGACACCACGGGCGCGGAGTGGGCCTCCGGTGCCCTGGCAGGCAAGCCCGCCGCCGTCTTCACCGCGTCCAGCACGATGCACGGCGGTCAGGAATCCACGCTGCTCACGATGATGGTGCCCCTGCTCCACCACGGCATGCTGATGGTCGGCATTCCCTACACCGAGCCGGCCCTCACCAGCACCACCACCGGTGGCACCCCGTACGGCGCCAGCCATGTCGCCGGCCCTCGCGGCGAGAACGCGATCAGCGAGCACGAGCGCGACCTGTCCCGCGCCCTGGGCAAGCGGCTGGCCGACATCGCCCGCCGGCTCGGCACGCCCGCATGACAAAGCACGCCGCCGGGTGGCCCGCGGCACTGAGCGGCAGCCAGAAGACCGGACTGGCGGCCTGGGCGGCGCTGCTCGCCATCCAGGTGCTCTGGTACACGCTGTATCCCCCCGTCTCGATTCCCACGTGGGTGGCTTTCGCGCTCACGGTGCCGCCGCTGCTGCTGCCGCTGTTGTCGCTGCCCAGGGTGACCCGGGCCCTGCTGTGGGTCGGCATCCTGGCCCTGTTCTATTTCTGCCACGGCGTGGCGGAGGCCTGGAGTTCCATGGGCGACCGCTGGCTGGCCGCCCTGGAAATCGTCGTCACCCTGCTGCTGATCGGCACGCTGGGCGTGGGCGTGCGCCGGCGGGGCTGACAACGCCATCCTCGAGGGCGGCTGGTCGACCGGCATGTTGCGCAGCACATCGACGCGCACGCGCGGTCCGGGCAGTCTGGGGCCTTCGCTCCGTTATCGAGAGACATCACCATGGCATTCGTGCAGGACGCCCCCCGGCTGGCCCAGCCCTATCGCCACGATCGCGTGCTGCGTGCCTGGCTCGCCCAACGCCTGCCACCGGACCGCGCCGCCGCCCTGGAAGGCGATCTTGACGCCCTCGGCGACTACGCGGTCATGGCATGGGAGCGACGGCAACGCACACCGCGCACGGAACCGGTGCTCACCTCATGGGACGCCTGGGGCAACCGTGTCGACCGCATCGCGCTGACGCCGGCGTGGGACGAGGGCCCGACGATGACCACGCGGCATGCGGTGCTCGCCGCCGGCCATGAGCCATCGCCCTGGGCTCGCGCGGAAGCGTTCGCCCGTGTTTACCTCTACCACGTCGCCAGCGAGTTCTATTGCTGCCCGCTGGCGATGACCGACGGCGCCGCGACGGCGATCCGCGGTTCCGGCAACGCTGCGCTGGCGGCACGCGCCCTGCCGCACTTCCTCAGCCGCGACCCGTCCACCTTCTGGCTGTCCGGCCAGTGGATGACCGAGACGCCCGGTGGCTCGGACGTGGGCCGGTCGGAGACCACCGCGCGCCAGGACGCGGACGGGCAGTGGCGGTTGTACGGCCGAAAGTGGTTCAGCTCGGCGGTGGTGGGCGAGGCCGCGCTGGCCCTGGCGCGCCCGGAAGGCGCCGGCACCGGAACCGCGGCGCTCGGGCTGTTCTACGTCGAAACCCGCGACGAGCACGGCGCATGGCGCGGGATCACCATCGACCGGCTGAAGAAAAAGCTGGGCACCCATGAATTGCCCACCGCCGAGATCCACCTCGACGGCCTTCCCGCAACACCGGTGGGACCGGTCGAGCATGGCGTGCGCCAGATTGCGCCGATGCTCAATGTCACGCGTACCTGGAACGCGGTGTGCGCCGTGGCCAGCATGGCGCGCGCGGTGGCGCTCGCCCGTGATTACGCCACCCGGCGGCATGCATTTGGCCGGCGCCTCATCGACCACCCGCTGCATGCGCGCACGCTGGCCGACATGCAGGCCGAGTACGAGGCCGCTTTCGCGCTCACCTTCCACGTGGCCGAACTACTCGGACACGTCGAGCACGACGAGGCCGGGCCGGCGGAGGTCGCCCTGCTGCGACTGCTGACGCCCTTGGCCAAGCTATGGACCGCCAAGGTCGCCATCCGCGTGGTGTCCGAAGCCCTGGAGTGTTTCGGCGGCGCCGGCTACATCGAGGACACCGGCCTGCCGCAGCTGCTGCGCGATGCGCAGGTCTATGCCATCTGGGAAGGCACCACCAACGTGCTGTCGCTGGACATGCTGCGTGCACTGGGTGGCGTCGGCATCGCCCCGCTGCGCACTGCCGTGGCCGGGCTTGCACCCGAGGGCGACGCCACGCGGCGGGCCATCGATCGCGCCCTGGATGCGACCGAGGCGCTGCTCGCGGAGGTCGGCTCCGACCGCTCGTCGCTGGAAGCCTCGGCCCGTGGCATCGCGTTCACGCTCGCGCGCTGCATGGCCGCCGCACTGCTGGCGCGATCGGCGGCTGCCGCGGACGGCGATACACGACCGGCAGCGGCCTGCCGTCGGTTCGTGGCCCGCGGACTGGACCGTCTGTCGTTGCCCGAGAACGACGACGACGCGCTGCTGGCCACGGCGCCCGACCCTGGCTGACGGCAAGGCCGACCCTGAAGGCGGGGCCGGCAGCATGTAAGATGGGCGCCCGTTTCACCCCGCTTCGCAGGTCAACCATGCAGCAACTCACCATCGTCACCACCGGCGGCACGATCGACAAGGTCTACTTCGACGACAAGTCGGATTACCAGATCGGCTCACCGCAGATCGGCGACATCCTGCACCAGCTCGGCGTCGCCTTCCGTTTCGAGGTGATTCCGATCCTGCGCAAGGACAGCCTGCACGTGACCGACGAAGACCGCGCCCTCATGCGCAGCACCATCGAGGCCCAGCCCCATCGCCACGTGCTGGTGACTCACGGCACGGACACCATGGTGGAAACCGCGCACGTGCTGGCCGGCATCCCGGGTAAGGTCATCGTACTGACCGGCGCCCTGAACCCGGCGCGGTTCCAGGGTTCGGACGCCGTCTTCAACATCGGTTGTGCGGTAGGCGCGGTGCAGTCGCTGGCCGATGGTGTGTACATCGCCATGAACGGCCGCGTGTGGGATCCGAAGACCGTCCGCAAGAATCGCGACGCCAACCGCTTCGAAGCGGTGTGATCGCCCGCGCCGGTCAACCACCGGCGCGATCCTCGACAACGGCATCCACCGTCGCCCCCGCATCCATCAGGCCGGCGCCACAGCCCTTCGGGCACGGGCCCGGCAGCGGTCGTGCGTTGTCCACCAGCTGGCGGGTAATGGTATCCACCGCGATGGAAGGGTCGGCCGAACGCATCAGGGCGACCAGGGCGGATACCTGCGGCGCCGCCATCGAGGTGCCGGCGTAGTAGGCCAGCATCGGCCGCTCGCGACCCTGCTTGCCGGCATCGACGGTGGAGAGGATATCGTCGACACCGAAGGCTCCCAGCGTGCCACCCGGCGCGGACAGCGTGACGCCGTCGCCGTGGTTGGAGTAGCGGGCCATCGACCCGTCACGCGCCAGCGCACCTACGCTGACTACCCCGGCGCAGTTGGAAGGCGACACCGCCGAAGCACGAATGCCGTCGTTGCCGGCCGCCGCGACCACCGCCGTACCACGCGAGCGCGCCCCCGCGATCGCTTCCGCCAGCGCTCGTCCACACGCCCCGGCCGTGCGCAAACTGAGGTTGATCACGTCGACCGCCCGGGTGATCGGCGGCACACCCGCCAGTTCGCCGCCGCTGGCCCACGCGATGGCATCCACTACATCGGAGAGCCGCCCACCGCATTTCGCCATGACGCGCACGGGCACGACCTTCGCCTCCGGTGCCACGCCGAGCACGCCGCGGCCATCCGGCGAGCGCGCCACTATCAGGCCGCTGACATGCGTACCGTGCCACGACGACGCCGACGGCTTTTCGGACTTGCACTCACCGGCCTCGTGCCAGTCGCCTTCATCGGTGGGATCGGCATCGCGCCCGTCGCCGTCACGCGCCGCCGCCGCGTCGCTGACGAAGTCGTAGCCGGGCAGCAGCTGGCCATCCAGTTGCGGATGCGCCGTGACGCCGGTATCGAGCACGGCCACCACGGCACCCGCGCCGCGGGTGTAGCGCCACGCCACCTCCGCGTCGATGCCGACGCGCGGGTCGTGCATGTACCACTGCCGGTGCCACAGCGAGGTCAGCCCGCGCGCAGGCGTCACGATCCGATCCTCCTCGACATCGACCACGCCCGGCAACGCAGCCAGGCGCGCCGCATCGCCGTCGCTCACCTCGAACACGTCACCCCCCGAGCCGAGCGACCGCACATGGCGTATGCCACCAGCACGCGCCGCGACGACACGGGAAGGCGATGGCGATATCGACATAGTTCGCACCGCAGTAGCCGCCGACCGCTGACTGTCGAAGTGCACGATGAACTGCGTTGGCGCCGTGTCCACGGCAAGGGACGCAAGCGGATAGATGGCCGCCGCGACGAAGACGAGGGATGAGCGGTAGGGAAAGCGCATGTCGATGTCCTACGAATCGCGGCATGGCCGCGGGTAAGACAACGTAGGTCGATACATCCGTCGCAAACATGCGTTGCCGCCCTTGCGCTTTCGTAGGTGATGCGACCAGCAACTGCGGGACAGGATCGCCGTCGTTGCCGCTACGGCGAGGAGGCGTGGGGGGGGGGGCCCGCGGGGGGGGGGGGGGGGGGGGGGGGGGGGCGGCGGGGGGGGGGGGGGGGGGGCCCCGGCGCCGGCGGGGGGCGGGCCCCCCCCCCCCCCCCCCCCCCCGGGGGCCCCCCCCCCCACGCCTCACTGACGACTGAGGTTGCGTGCCGGGAAAGCTACGCTCGCAGCATCACCCGGAGCGGCTACCCCATAACTTGCGTATCCATTAGACCGGGGCAAGCTCATCTCCCGATGGGGCCCGTATCGTACGAGGTCGCCAACGCCTTGCTCTCCATCCACTCCGCCTCTGTCGTCGCAGAGGTGCTGGGTGGTCACGCTCTGAGCGAGTTCGGCCACTTGTGGCCGCTGCCCGAGCGCAGAGTGTGACCACCCAGCACCTCATCGCCGCGCTCTACGAGCTACGACGGCTTGCGCTTCGGCTTTGGCTTCAGGGGGGTCCCGACCATGCACGAAGAAACAAAAAAAGCCCGAACGTCTCCGCCCGGGCTTTTTTTCCACACTGATCAGACCGTACTTACGGCGTCCACGTCGCCTTCAGCGAAATGCCGGAAAACGTCGAGTAACCGCGAACCTTCACGTAGTACGTGCCCGCCTGGGGCGCGGCGAAGGTGCAGGTCTCGTTGTTGCCCGACACGTAAGGACGGCAGTTGTAGCTGGACGTGGTCGGCGCGGAACCGAACTTCACGTACAGGTCCGCATCGCCGGAGCCGCCGCTGGTCACGATGCTGAGGTTGGACGCACCCGCGGCCACCACCACCGTGTAGCTCAGTTCCGTACCCGCGCTACCGGCCAGGCCGGTCTTGGCCACGCCGTTCTGCAGGGCGGTGCCACCGGTGTTGCCACCGCCGCCCGTCGAGCAGGTCACGCCCACGCCGTTGAAGGCCGTGGCGACATCGGCTGCGGTATAGCCCAGGTCCGTTGCCGCGCTGGCGACACCGCACGCGCCGCTATTGAACGTCGAGCTGGCCGTCCAGTAGAGCGCGTTGGCACGGGCGAACACCTTGAACGCCTTGACCGTGCCCCAGCCGCTGGTCTTGGCCAGCAGGCAGAACGCCTTGTTGTACACGCCCGAGGAGTAATGCACGTCGAGGCCGCTGGTGTATTGGGACGCGTTGTCGATGGACCCACCATCCTGC
This sequence comes from Luteibacter sp. PvP120, assembly GCF_054055715.1. Lineage (NCBI taxonomy): Bacteria > Pseudomonadati > Pseudomonadota > Gammaproteobacteria > Lysobacterales > Rhodanobacteraceae > Luteibacter > Luteibacter sp. PvP120. The sequence goes on from NZ_JBSRXP010000004.1 coordinate 277,056, forward strand.
GACGGCGTGCACATGTAACGCAGCGCGTTGCCGATGCCGGCGCTGGTCTTGACGATGTCCGCGCCGACCAGGAAGTCGTTCGAGCCACGGTCGTAGAACTCCGCGGCTTCACCGGCGATGTCCGAGTACGCCTCGTTCATGCCGCCCGACTGGCCGCTGTACGCGAGGTTGGAGTGCTGCTCGGTATAGCCATGGCTGATCTCGTGCGAGGTCACGTCCAGGGCCACCAGCGGATAGAACGTGCTGGCGCCGTCGCCGAAGGTCATCGAGCTGCCGTCCCAGAACGCGTTCTCGTACGCGTTGCCGTAGTGCACTTTCATGATCAGCACCTGGTTCAGCGGCGCCGCGCCGGTGTACGAGGTGTACATGTCGTGCACCACGCCACCGAAATGGTGGGCGTCGTTGATCGGGCCATAGGCACCGTTCACCGCGTCACCGCTGGAGCCCGCGCTGCAGGTGAAGCTCCACAGCGTGCCGCTGCCGGAGGTCGCCTTCTTCATGTTGTACGACTTCACGTAGGCGTTCTGCGCCGTACAGGTCGTTCCCGACTGGGTCACGCGCAGGGCCGGCTTGCCACCGGCACCCCAGGTGTACTGCCCGGTCTTCTGGTTGCCGCCCGGGCCCGTGGCGTCGATCTCGGCATAGGTCAGGCCTTCCCACTGCTGGATGATCTCGCCGGTGTTGGCGTCGATCAGCGCGGTGGGACGGGTGGGATGCTCGCCGCCGGAGAAGAACGAGGTGAGGTAGACCAGCCGCGCGGGCGCGCCGTCGCCCGGGTAGATGTACAGGTCGGCCTTGGCGTTTTCCGGCTGGACACTGGCCACGCCGGCCAGCGACGGGGCCTGCTTGCTGAGCAGTGCGACGGCACGCGTGCCGTCGATGCGGGGCGCGACCGACGCGATGTCGACCTGAAGGTCGGACGTGACCTCGCCGTTGGCGACCAGGGCATTGCCCTGCCCGTCCTGCTCCACCGCGATGCTGCGGCCGTAGACCGGCACGCCCTTGAAGGTCTGCTGCATGCGGACGGTCTGCGTGCCCTTCACCGTCGGCAATGCCGCCTTGGCGACGAACCCGTTGTCGGCGGACAACCCTAGCCGGGCGGCCAGCTGGTTGGCCGGCACCGCACCCAGGCTCTGGGCGCGAAGCGCCTGTTCCGTGGCGGCCGAAGCGACCGAGGTGGCGGCGATCCCGAGGGATGCCACCAGGAGTTTCAAGCGAACATGACTTGCCATTACGTTCCTCCTCCAGGAATGGGCCGCACGAGGCCGTTGCAGCCGTGAGGACCACATTCCGAACGATATGAATACGCGCCGCAGCGCGCTGCCCGTTTTATCTCGCGACTTCCGGTCCCCCAACCGGAAGTCCTTGCCAACCTAGCGCAAGATTTAGCGATCGACTACCTAGGGATTTCCCTAGGGCGCTGGCGGAAGCGGGCGGGGAGGAGAAGGTCAGAGCATGCCGGTTTCGAGCTTGGCCGCATCCGACATCATCGAATGGTTCCACGGCGGGTCGAACACCAGGTCCACGTCGGCCTCGACGATGGTGGGAATCAGTTCCAGCTTGGTCCGTACGTCGTCGACCAGGATGTCGCCCATGCCGCAACCGGGAGCGGTCAGCGTCATCTTCACGTACGCACGCCGGGCGCCCTCGTCGCCGGACTCCAGGCTGACGTCGTAGACCAGCCCGAGTTCGACCACGTTGATGGGAATTTCCGGGTCGAAGCAGGTGCGCAACTGCTGCCACACCAGTTTCTCCACGTCCTCGTCGGTCGCGCCGTCTTCCAGCTCGATCGGACGCGGCGGCTCCTTGCCCAGCGCGTCGGCGTCGCCGCCCGCGATGCGGAAGAGATTGCCTTCGACATAGACGGTGAAGCTGCCGCCCAGGGCCTGGGTGATGTAGCCGATCTGCCCGGCCGGAAGCGTCACCGTCTCGCCCTGCGGCACCATGACCGCCTGGCAGTCGCGCTCGAGGGTGAAGGGTTCGCTGCTGAGGCTGAAACCGCTCATTGCTGTCCTGTAAAGGCCGCGCCGCGGCCGCAAAGTCGTCGATTATGCGCCGCCGCGCGAGGCGAAGGTAGGCATCCACCGGGATAGGTCGGGGCGCCGGAGGCAGGGCTCAAGAGCGGGCGCCGGCTTGCCCCGCTATGATGGCTTCCTTTTGCCCTACCCGGATGCCATGCGCGACACGACCCCCATCCATGCAGGCTGAGCGCCCGGGTATCGCCGGATTCCTCTTCGGCGTGCTCTGCGCGGCCATGTTCGGCCTGGCCGCCGGCGCGGTGTGGATGCTGCCCTCCATGATGTTCGGCCGGGCACTGCCGGCCCTGGTCCTGCCCGTGGGCTGGGTTCTGGGCGTGGTGGTACGACGCTGGCTGCATGTTCGTGGCCCGGCCGGCGCCCTCCTGGCTGCGGGCGCCACCCTGCTGGCGGCGGCGTACACGGCCTGCCTGGTCGCCGCCGCGACCATCTCCGGCATGATGGGCATCGGCTTCGGCCAGGCCATCGCGGATGCGGGTCCGGGCATGTTGCTGGCCCTGGGCCGCCTTGCCCAGGGGCCGGGGCAACTGGCGCTCTACCTGGCCGGCGCACTGCTGGCCGCGCTGACCGCCTGGCCGCTGCAACGCCGGATCGAACGGCGCCGCCGGCTTTCATAGGCGGTAAATCCACCGACGGCGACTATCCCGCGGTGGACGACCGTCAACCGGCGGTCGATGACCGCGTTTACCGGAGTGAATCTGGCGGTATGGAGCACGAGGATGCGAACAAAGACGACGCGGAGAAGCCCGTGAACGCTTCGCTCGCCCTCGACGGCGCCTCGCTGGCGGATGTGCGCGAGGTGCCGGCCAGCATGGATGCGTTCCTCGCCGGCATCGAGCGTCGCGCCTGGCGCATGGCGGAGATTCATCTGGGCAACCGCGACGATGCCATGGACGCGGTGCAGGACGCGATGCTGCGCCTGGTCCGCCATTATTCGGCCAAGCCCGCCGGCGAGTGGACACCCCTGTTCTGGGGCATCCTGCGCCGCCGGATCGTCGACCTGCAGCGACGCCGAAAGGTGCGCTCGATCGTCGTCGGCTGGATCGGTGGCGGCCGGGACGACGATGGCGACGAACTGCCCCAGTGGGAACCGGCGGACGACGCCCCGGATCCCTCGGCCCGGCTGCAGGACACGCAGGCCTACGGCGACATCGTGACCGCGGTGCGAGGGCTGCCGCGCCGCCAGCGTGAAGCGTTCACGCTGCGCATCCTGGAAGGCCTGGACGTGGCCGAGACGGCGGCGGCGATGGGCTGCTCGGACGGCAGCGTGAAAACCCACCTTTCGCGCGCGATGCATGCGCTGCGCGACCAACTGGAGGCTTGGCGATGAGCCAGCACGATCGATCCCTCGAACGTCGCGCACGGGAACTCTACCTGCGCGCCAGCCGCGACGTGGACCCGTCCACGGCGGGCCGGCTGCGCGCGGCGCGCCGGACGGCGCTGGCCGATCCGCACCCCTCGGTGGCGCGTCGCCTGCTACTGCCCGCCGGCGCCTTCGCCGTGGTGGCGCTGGCCTCGCTGATGATCTGGCAGCCGCAGCCACGCGTCGCGCCGGCCGACAGCGCAGCCGCCATGTCGTCGCGCGACGCGGCACCCAACGACCTGCCGCCGGATGCCGACATCGCCGACCCCGCGCTGTACAAGGACATGCAGTTCTACAGCTGGCTCGCTTATAACGACGCCCCCTCGTCTTCGTCCCGCAAGTGACCGCCATGCGCCGCCTTCCGCTCCTGCTCGCCCTATGCTTCGCCGGCGCCGCACCTTTTGCGGCCACCGCGCAGGACACGCCCCCGCCGGGCGATACGGCGCCGCTGCCCCCGCCGCGCCCGTGGAGCGCGCTGTCCGCGGACGAAAAGGACATCCTTGCCCCGCTGGCCCGCGACTGGGATACCTTTCCGCCGCAGCGCCAGTCGCGGATGCTGGAGAAAGCCCAACGCTGGCGCGGCCTGCCGGCCGATCGTCGCGCCGAGATCCGCGATCGTATCGAGCGCTGGCAGCACATGACCCCGGAAGAGCGTGCCGAGGCTCGCAAGAACCAGCAGAAATTCCAGGACCTGTCGCCGGAGCAGCGCGCACGCCTGCATGACGCCTTCGAGCGCTTCAACAACCTGGGTCCCGACCAGCGCCGCGCGCTGATCGACAAGTGGCGCAATCTCACACCCGAGCAGCGCCGCGACGCGGTGGACCGGATCGGCCCGAACGACATCGTGCCGCCGCCCCCGCCCCACGGTGGCCCAGGCGGTCCCGATGGCCCGGACGGCCATCGCCCGCCTCCGCCGCCGGGTAACTGAGACGGCGGCGACGCAGCCTGTCGCGGCAGGCGAGACCACGCTCCGTTAAACTGGCGCCATGACCGACCCTACCCTGGCTAGCCTCAACGACCGCCGCTCGGTGCCCTCGCGCCAGCTCGGCGAACCCGCCCCCGACGACGCCACGCTGCGCCGCCTCCTCGAGGCCGCCATCCGCGTGCCGGATCACGGCAAGCTCGAGCCCTTCCGCATCCGCGTGCTGCGCGGCGAGGACAAGCTCGCCTTCGGCCGCAAGCTGGCGAAGCTGGCCCTGGACGCCAACCCCGACCTTTCCGACGCGAAGCAGGAAAAGGAACGGCGCCGCTATGAATACGCGCCGCTGGTGCTCGTGGTTTCCGCCCGTATCGACACCGAGAGCAAGGTGCCCGAACTGGAGCAGGACCTCACCGCCGGCTGCGTCGCCTACAACATCCTTCTCGGTGCCCAGGCCCTGGGCTTCGGTGCGCAATGGCTGTCCGGCTGGGCGGCGTACGATCGCGCCGTGGCCAAGCTGCTGGGCATGAAGAAGAACGAGCACATCGTCGGCTTCATTCACGTCGGCACGCCCACGATGGACGCCCCCGAGCGCGATCGCCCGTCGTACGACGACATCGTGAGCGTGTGGTCGCCGTGAGTTCCGATTCGCTCGTCCACCTGGTCGACGGCAGCCTGTACGTCTTCCGTGCGTGGCATTCCATGCCGGACGAGTTCCACGACCACGAGGGCGAATCGGTCAACGCGGTGCACGGCTTCACCCGTTTCCTCTGCGAACTGCTCGAACGCAGCCGCGCGGAACACATCGCCGTGGCCTTCGACGCGTCGCTGACCACCTCGTTCCGCAACGCGATCTACCCCGCGTACAAGGCCAACCGCGACCTGCCGCCACCGCAGCTGGTGCGCCAGTTCGGGCTGTGCCGCGAGGTCTCCGCCGCGTTGGGCCTCACCGTGCTGAACGACCACCAGTACGAGGCCGACGACCTGATCGGCAGTGCGCTGTGGGGCCTGCGTTCGCACGGCTTCCGCGGCGTCATCGTGTCGGCCGACAAGGATTTCGGCCAACTGTTGGGCGAACACGACGAGCAATGGGACTTCGCCAAGAACCTGCGCTGGGGTCCCACCGGCGTGTTCGACAAGCTGGGCGTGCATCCGCACCAGGTGGCCGATTACCTCGCGCTGTGCGGCGACGCCGTGGACAACATCCCCGGCGTGCCCGGCATCGGCGCGAAAACCGCCGCCGCCCTGCTCGCCCATTTCGGCAGCCTCGACGCCATCCTCGATCGCGTCGACGAGGTGCCCTACCTGCGCTTCCGCGGCGCGGCCGCCTGCGCCGTGCGCCTGCGCGAGCACGCCGACCAGGCCCTGCTGTGCCGCCGGCTGACCCGCATCGCCCTGGATATCGCCGTGGCGGAGACGGCCGATGCGCTGAGCCGGCGCCGGGGCGAGGCCGATACCCTCGACGAACTCTGCGAGCGCCTGCGCTTCGGGCCGCTGACGCGTTCGCGCCTGCGTGCGCTGATCTAGCCCCATCGCCTGATCCCGCTCCATCGCTAACGTCACGTGGTCCGATATACCCTTGGCCGGATAGTCACCTGCCCATCCAAGGAGCCCGCCATGCCGACCAGCCCGCTGCCCCACGCCTCGCCCGTTCCCGCCGACGCCAGCGAGCCGGAAGAGGTCCTGCACAAGGCGAAGTGGCTGACCCTGAAGCGGCGCGGACGCTGGGAATACGCAGAACGGAACAACCCGGGCGGCGCCGTGATCATTCTCGCGGTCACGCCGGACGACAAGGTCGTGTTCGTCGAGCAGTACCGCGTGTCGATCCTGAAGAACACCATCGAGATGCCGGCCGGCCTGGTTGGCGACCTGGCCGGCGCCGAGGACGAGGACGTGCTGTTGGCCGCCCGCCGTGAACTCGAAGAAGAAACCGGCTATGCCTGCGGCCGCATCGAGTTCGTCCACGACGGCCCGTCGTCGGCAGGCATGAGCACCGAGATGATCGCCTTCGCCCGCGCCTGGGACCTGGAGCGCGTCGGCAAGGGCGGCGGCGACGAGACGGAAAACATCATCGTGCACGAAGTGCCGCGCGCCGAGGCCGGCAAGTGGCTGTTCGACCGCGCGAAGGAGGGCTTCTCCATCGACGCCAAGCTGTTCGCGGGCCTCTGGTTCATCGAGCATCCGGAAGCCCACATGCGCTGAGGCCGGCACGCCGGGAGGGTCGGCCCGGCGTAAAGCCGCCAGCCGCCCCGTGGCGCCGTTTCCGGGGCCGCGGGGGAAAGTCAATTCTTGTCCCAACCCCCTGTCCCGGTTAGCCTTCCCTCTGCATCACCCGGCGCCGCCCATGTCCGTCCGTTTCGCCCACCTGCACCTGCACAGCGAATATTCGCTGGTCGACTCGACCATCCGCATCAAGCAGCTGGTCGCGGCCTGCGTACGCACGGGCATGCCCGCCGTCGCGCTGACGGACGAGAACAACATGTTCGGGCTGGTGAAGTTCTACAAGCAGTGCATGGCCGCCGGCGTCAAGCCGATCGCCGGCTGCGACGTGTGGATAGCCAGCCCCGACGATCCGCGGCCCTGGCGGCTCACCCTCATCTGCCAGGATCGCGACGGCTACCTCAACCTGTCCCGGCTGGTCTCCCGCGCCTGGCGCGAAGGCCAGGGCACGGGCCGCGCCCTGGTCGATGCGGCGTGGATGCACCCGGAAAGCGTCCGTGGCCTGATCGCTATCGCCGGCCGCGAGAGCGATGTCGCGCGCGTGGCGCTGACCGCCGGCCTGCCCGCCGCCACACTGCGCCTGGCGTTCCTGCAACGTCTGTTTCCCGACCGCCTCTACCTCGAGCTGACCCGCACGGGTCGCGAGAACGAAGAGAACTGGGTGCGCGCCGCCATGAAGCTGGCCGGCGACCACGAACTGCCGGTGCTCGCCAGCAACGACGTGCGCTTCCTGGAGCGCGAGGGTTTCGATTCGCACGAAGCGCGCACCTGCATCAACCAGGGCCGCGTGCTGGCCGATCCGAAACGGCCCAAGGACTACAGCGAAGAGCAATACTTCAAGTCGCCCGACGACATGGAGGCCTTGTTCGCCGACATCCCCGAAGCGCTCGAGAACACCATCGAGCTGGTCAAGCGCTGCAACCTGGTCCTGGAATTCGGCACGTACTACCTGCCCGACTTTCCCGTGCCCGAGGGCCATACGCTCGACACCTTCATCCGCGCGCAGGCGCAGAAAGGGCTGGACGAGCGACTCGAGCAGCACCCGCTGGCGGCCGGCAAGACGCGCGAGGACTACCAGGCGCGACTGGACCGCGAAGTCGACGTCATCATCGGCATGGGCTTCCCCGGCTACTTCCTGATCGTGGCCGACTTCATCGGCTGGGCAAAGGACAACGGCATTCCCGTAGGCCCCGGTCGCGGTTCCGGTGCGGGCTCGCTGGTAGCCTGGGTGCTGAAGATCACCGACCTGGACCCGCTCCAGTTCGAGCTGCTGTTCGAGCGTTTCCTCAACCCCGAACGCGTGTCGATGCCCGACTTCGACATCGACTTCTGCATGGATCGCCGCGACGAGGTGATCGACTACGTCTCGCGCAAGTACGGCCGCGACCACGTCAGCCAGATCATCACCTACGGCTCGATGGCGGCCAAGGCCGTGCTGCGCGATTCCGGCCGCGTGCTGGGCATGGGTTACGGCCAGGTGGATCGCCTGGCCAAGCTGATCCCCAACCGCCCGCTCGACCTCACCCTGGGCGATGCGCTGGGCCGCACGGAAAAATCGAAGAAAGAGCCCGACCGCATCGTCAGGGAGTTCTGCGATGTCTACGAGCAGGAAGAAGAACCGCGCCAGCTGATCGACCTGGCACTCAGCCTCGAAGGCCTCACCCGTAACGCCGGCAAGCATGCCGGTGGCGTGGTGATCGCACCCACGCCGCTGACCGATTTCGCCCCGCTGTATTGCGAAGCCAGCGGCGAAGGCGTCGTCACGCAGTACGACAAGGACGACGTGGAAGCGGTGGGCCTGGTCAAGTTCGACTTCCTCGGCCTGCGCACGCTCACCATCATCGACTGGGCCGTGAAGGCCATCAACAAGCGCCGGGCGAAGGAAGGCACCGAGCCGCTGGTGATCGAGTCGCTGCCGCTGGACGATCCGAAGGTCTACGACCTGCTGAAGAAGGCGCAGACGGTCGCGGTGTTCCAGCTCGAGTCGCGTGGCATGCAGGGCATGCTCAAGGACGCGCAGGCCGACCGTTTCGAGGACATCATCGCGCTGGTGGCGCTGTACCGCCCCGGCCCGATGGATCTCATCCCCAGCTTCTGCGCGCGCAAGCACGGTCGCGAATCGGTGGATTACCCCGATCCGCGTGTCGAGCCGATCCTGAAAGAGACCTACGGCATCATGGTCTACCAGGAGCAGGTGATGCAGATGGCGCAGATCGTCGGCGGTTACACGCTTGGCGGCGCCGACCTGCTGCGTCGCGCCATGGGCAAGAAAAAAGCCGAGGAGATGGTCAAGCACCGCGCGACGTTCCGCGACGGTGCGGCCAAGGACGGGATCGAGGGCCACAAGGCCGACGCGATCTTCGACCTCATGGAAAAATTCGCGGGCTACGGCTTCAACAAGTCGCATGCCGCCGCCTATGCGCTGGTCTCCTACCAGACCGCCTGGCTGAAGGCGCACTACCCGGCCGAGTTCATGGCCGCGACCATCTCCTCGGACATGGACAACACCGAGAAGGCGGTGACCTTCCTCGACGAGACGCGCGCCATCGGCATCCAGGTGCTGCCGCCCGACGTCAACGCCTCCGACTGGATGTTCGAGGCCGTCGAACCCCGCGTGGTCCGTTACGGCCTGGGCGCCATCAAGGGCGTGGGCCAGGGCATCTGCGAGGAGATCGTCGCCGAGCGCCGGGCGAAGGGGCCGTTCCGCGGCCTGGTCGATTTCTGCCAGCGGGTTGGCTCCAACAAGCTCAACAAGCGCACGATGGAAGCCCTGGTGCAGTCCGGCGCGCTGGATGCCCTGGGCGAGAACCGCGCCACCCTGGTCAAGCACATTCCCGAGGCCATGCGCGCCGCCGACCAGGAAGCGAAGAACCGCGCCTCCGGCCAGGTCGACATCTTCGGCAACGCCTTCGGCGCGGCCGAGGCGCCCAGCATCATCGAGCTGTCCGGCTCGGTGCCGGAGTGGCCGCTGGAACAGCTGCTGCAGGGCGAGCACGACACCCTCGGCCATTACCTCTCGGGCCACCCCACCGACCCGTGGAAGGCGGAGCTGGCCCAACTGGGCAGCTGCCCCATCGGCGAGATTCCCCAGCGCTACCAGCCACCCAAACCGCGACGCAACGACGACGACGAGAACGCCAATCGCTTCCGCCGCGGGCCGGATACGCCCTGGGTGGTCGCCGGCATGGTGGTCGGCATGCGCAAGCGCGGCGAGAGCGACGCCTTCGTGCAGATCGAAGACGCCACCGGCATGCTGGAGACCAGCTTCTTCCGCGAGGTGTTCACCGATGCAGCCTCGCTGCTGACCCGCGGCAGCATGATCGTGGTCGAGGGCGGCCTGCGCATCGACGACTTCGCCGGCGGTTACCAGCTGCGTGCGCGCAAGGCCTATGCGCTGTCCGACGCCATGGAACACTTCGGCCGCCTGCTCACGATCAAGCTCAACGGAGTGGGTCCGGAGTTCCACCAGCACCTGCGCCAGGCGCTGATGGGCTATCGCGGCGGGCGCACTCCATTGATGCTGGCCGGCTACCGCAACGCGGACGGCCAGGCCAGCTTCGAACTGGGCGAAGCGTGGCGGGTTCGCGCCCTGCCCGACCTGGTACGCACGCTGCGCGCGCTGCCGGGCGTGCTGGGTACGGAGCTGCGCATCGTACGACCGTCGGACTGACGGACGGCCGCGCATGGTTTCCGTGGGGCGCGACCTCGCCGTGCCCGCTCAGTCGTCGAACATGAAGCTCGTCTTCTCGAGTAGCTCCACCTTCTCCACCACCAGCGGCACGTCGCCTTCCGCCTCGATCGATACACCCAACTGGTCGAACGACGTGTTCGCCGGCACGGTCAGCGTGGCGGTGTAGGTAGCCGGCTGGTATTCCGAGGCCACCTGCCGGTCATGGAAAACCTGCGGCACGCGTTCCGCGGCGGTATCGGCAGCGACCAGGGTCAACGCCATGGCCACCGGCCCCTCGATCGGGCCGACGATCCGCCCACCAGATCGGGTGGCATGGGGCGCATACGTCACTCGCACCGAATAGGCCACCTCATGCCCCTGAGTGCCGTCGAATGCCTTGACCGGAAGCCACTGGTAGATCGCGCCCTGCTTCGGCGTCAGCACCATGCCAGGCTTGCCGTGGATCTCGTCGCGATAAGCGGGACGGCCGTCACCGACGAAATGCCAGGGCTTGAGATGCTCGACCGCGTCGTGCAGCTCGCGCGGCAGGCCCACCCACGTGAAGGTGGGTTCCCACGGGTGCCAGTGCTTGCCCGTCTCGGCCCCCCGCGGCGCATCGATGCCCCGGAATTCACCGTTGGGTACCGGTACCAGGCAGGCGGGCACGTAGGCGTTGGGGGGCAGCGGTGCGTCGCACGCCGGTACGTCGAACGCGTCGTGTCCGGCCGCGGCCAGGGGGAGGAAAGCGGCGACCACGGCTAGCCGACGCAGGGGGAAGCATGTATGCATGGGAGAATCCTTTCCAAGTAAGGGACTGCCTCCACGTCTTCGACGAATACCGAAACGACAGGCATGCCGCGGACTACGCCGTCCACAGGGCGATTGAAGCAGAGCCGACAGGGAGAAAGGCCAGGGCTGGGCGAGTAGCCCCTTGCGCCTACAGACATTTAGGCCAGATCCGAAGCGCCAGCCCATCCATACCCGTGCGCACACGCCCCGGCCCGGCACTGGGTATAATCAGCGGTCCTGTCCGGATGCTCCGTATTCATGAATCCCAACTTCCTTGATTTCGAACAACCCATTGCCGAGCTGGAAGCGAAGATCGAAGAACTTCGGCACGCCAGCAGCGGCCAGGCGTTCAACATCGACGAGGAAGTGGGCCGCCTGCGCGAGAAGCTGAAGATCAAGACCGCCGAGATCTTCCGCAACCTCACGCCATGGCAGGTCAGCCAGGTGTCGCGCCACCCGGCGCGCCCGTACACCCTCGATTACATCCAGGCCATGTGCGAGGAGTTCCACGAGCTCAAGGGCGACCGCATGTTCGCGGACGACCAGGCCATCGTGGGTGGCCTCGCCCGCATCAACGGCCGCTCGGTCATGATCGTCGGCCACCAGAAGGGTCGCGATACCAAGTCCAAGGTCAAGCGCAACTTCGGCATGCCGCGCCCCGAGGGTTACCGCAAGGCGTTGCGCCTGTTCAAGATGGCCGAGCGATTCGATATCCCCGTGCTCACCTTCATCGACACGGCCGGCGCCTGGCCGGGCATCAACGCGGAAGAGCGCGGCCAGTCGGAAGCCATCGCCCGCAACCTGCTCGAGATGGCCGAGTTGCGTGTGCCGATCGTCTGCACCGTCACCGGCGAAGGCGGTTCCGGTGGCGCGCTGGCCATCGGCGTCGGCGACCGCACGCTCATGCTGCAGTACTCCACCTACTCGGTGATCACGCCCGAAGGCTGCGCCTCCATCCTGTGGAAAAGCGCCGACAAGGCCAAGGATGCCGCCGAGGTCATGGGCCTGACCGCACCGCGCCTGCTCGAGAACGGGCTGATCGACAAGGTGGTGCGCGAGCCGCTCGGCGGTGCCCACCGCAACCCGCAGGCCATGGCGGTGCGCCTGAAGGCCGTGCTGCTCAACGAGCTCGACGCGCTGCAAAGCCTGCCGATCGACACCCTGCTCGAGAACCGTTACAAGCGCCTGCGCGGTTATGGTGCCTTCACCGAAGGGTGATCGCCATGCGGTGCGGCCGGGGGGTGCGCCATGAGCCACTCCCTGACCGACCACCTGGCCCAGGCCCTCGACACCGCGCCCGGCGTATCGCTGGTGGTCGCCTACAGTGGCGGCCCCGACTCCACCGCCCTGTTGCACGCCCTGGCCAGCCACATGCCACGCCCGGCGCTGCGCGCACTCCACGTCGACCATGGCTTGCACGCCGACAGCGGTGCCTGGGCGTCGCATTGCCGACGCACCGGTGACGCGCTCGGTGTGCCCGTCGAGGTGGCCCGCGTCACGGTGGACCTCAGCCAGGGCGAGGGCATCGAAGCCGCCGCGCGGCGGGCACGCCACACGGCGTTCGCTGCGGCGCTGCGTCCCGGCGAGCGCATCGTGCTTGCCCACCATCGGGACGACCAGGTCGAGACCGTACTGCTGAAACTGCTGCGCGGCGCGGGGCCCGAAGGCCTGGCGGGCATGCGCAGCCTGCGTCCGCTGGGCGCTGGCATGCTCTGGCGGCCCCTGCTCGACCTGCCCCGGGCGATCCTGCTCGAGCACGTGTCCGCGCATGCGCTGGCCACGCTGCACGACCCTTCCAACGACGACCCGCTGATTGCCCGCGGTTATCTCCGCGCCACGGTGGTGCCGGCGCTGCTCGCGCGCTGGCCGCAGGCCGCCACCAGCATCGCCCACAGCGCGCGGCTTTGCCTGGCCGCCGCCGACACCCTGCGCGATGCGTGGATGGACGCCCTGGCCGGCCTGCATCGGGGCGAGGGCACGCTGGACGCCCGCGGTTGGCTCGCGCTTCCCCTCGCGTGGCGGGCGCCGTCGCTCGAGCACTGGCTGCACGCCCGCGGACTTTCCGCGCCGACCACGGCGCAACGCGAGCAACTGGAACGACAGATCCGCGAAGGGGGCGCCGAACGACTGCCCCTGGTGGGCTGGCGCCATACCGAGGTGCGGGTCTGGCGAGGCCGCTTGTGGGCCATGCGCCGGTTGCCGGCGTTCGACCCGGAGTGGTCGGCCGCCTGGCAGGGCGAGCCGCTCAACCTTCCCGGGGGTGGCCGCCTCACGCTGGACGGGACACGACTGGCCCAGCCGCTGCAGGTGCGCTATCGCGCTGGCGGCGAAACCCTGCGGCCACAGGGCGATCGACACACCCGCGAGCTTCGGGACCTGTTCCAGCAGGGAGCCGTACCACCCTGGCGGCGGCCACGCGTGCCGTTGCTATGGGCCGACCGCGAGCTGGTGGCCGTCGGCACCCGCTGGATCAGCGAGCGGGGCCGACGGCTTTTCGACGACGCAGGCGCTACCCCGGTGTGGGACGAGGACACCGGCGCCTGAGCCTACGCGTGGTTACTTGCGGTCGCGCACGCTAACCGACACATCGTCCACGTAGGCGGCCAGCCCCTGCGACGCATCGTCACCGCGGATCACCTCGATCGCCAGGCGAGCATGCTCGGGAAGGTCGCGTGCCGGATGCCGCATGACGTGTACGTAATCGCTACCGTCGGTTGTCACTTCGCCGTGCGTCACGTTACCGATCGTCTGGCCGTCGGCGTCGATGAAACGAGCGCGGTAAAGCAGCGTGACCGGCGCATTGCCGTCGGAGGTCACACGGAAACGGGTGATGTACGTGGCTTCGCGGCCACCGGCACCACCGGGATTGCGGGGGAGCGCCACGACCTGGCTGATGCCGGTCTCGGCCTGGCGTAGTAGCGCCGCATAGCCCTCACCGTCGCGGTCCGGGCCCACGAGGTTGAGCCCGTGGGTCGAGCTGGCCCAGTCGGAGCCAAGCCAGTCGCCCATCACGCCCAGCTCGAAATCCGCGTTGCGCACGGGCAACAGGCAGGCCTGCGGCGTCGCCGTCTGCGTGAAGGTTTCCGGGCAGGCGGGAAGGCCGGACGTATCGCCCCAGTCGGCCGCGGATGCCGCGCCGGCACCGACCAGGAGCAGGCCGGCGACAGCCAGGCGGGGGAAAGACAGCAGTGACTTCATGATGAATCCTTTCATCGGTGGGAGGAGGGATGGTGCGGGTGCCCCCGCACAGGCATTCAACCACGCCCCCCGAGGGCTGCCAGCCCCTACCGGCGGTTACGCTTGGAACACTGACGCCAAGTCGCGTCATTGCCCTACTTTATGCCGTGGGCGACATCGGCCGAGATTGATCCAGAAGGCCATGTGAGCTAGTTTTGCGGCCATGCCGAAGTCGTCCGCCCCCGCCGTTACCACCTCCTCGATCGCCGAGTTCGAGCATTCCCTGGACGAGCTCGAGCAACTGGTCACCCGGATGGAAGGTGGCGAGCTCAGCCTGGACGAGTCGCTGAAGTCCTTCGAACGCGGCATCGGCCTCTACCGGCATTGCCAGACGGCGCTGGAACAGGCCGAACTGCGCGTGCGCCTGCTGCTCGACCCCGCCACTCCCGAAACGTCCGAACCCTTTGATTCCCGCATCGACTGACCTGCCCGCGCCGCTGAAGGTGCTGGCCGGCCGTGCCGACGACGCGCTCGCGCGTGCGTTGCCGGCCGCCGACCTCGCTCCCGTCGAGCTGCATCGCGCCATGCGCTATGCCGTGCTCGGCGGCGGTAAACGCCTGCGTCCGCTGCTGGTCTACGCCGCCGGCCATGCACTGGGCTGTGACGATGGCATTCTCGACGCGCCCGCGTGCGCGGTGGAAATCATCCACGCGTATTCGCTGGTGCACGACGACCTGCCTGCGATGGATGACGACGACCTGCGCCGCGGCCGACCCACGTGCCATATCGCGTTTGGCGAGGCCATGGCGATCCTGGCGGGCGACGCCCTGCAGGCACTGGCCTTCGAGATCCTGTCCACGCCCTATACAGCCGACGACGATGCATCCGCACGCATCGCCATGCTCCGCACCCTGGGCGCCGCCTGTGGCGCCGAGGGCATGGCGGGCGGCCAGGCCTTCGATCTCTCGGCCGTTGGCACGACGCTGTCGCTCGAGGAACTGGAGCGCATGCACGCCTACAAGACCGGCGCACTGATCCGCGCGTCCGTGCGCCTGGGCGCGTTGGCCGCCGGCTGCCGGGACGACACCGTGCTGGACCGGCTGGACCGTTACGGCCACGCCGTGGGCCTCGCCTTCCAGGTACGCGACGACATCCTGGATATCGAAGGCGAGTCGGCGATCATCGGCAAGACCGCCGGCAAGGATGCCGCCGCGGACAAACCCACCTTCCCGTCGATCATCGGCCTGGATGCCTCGCGCACCCGGCTGTTCGCACTGGTGGACGATGCCCTCGAGGCCATCGCGCCCCTCGGGCCCGGCAGCGAGTGGCTGGCCGAACTGGCCCGCTATTCCGCATACCGCGGGCATTGATCGGGCCGATCGGCGCCCCTGAAGCGCGAACACCTCCGAACCAACGTGCAGGAGCCCACGATGTGGGCTAACCCTCGTCGTTTCCTATGGCGAAGGGTAGGAGCCCACGATGTGGGCGAGCTCTTATCGTTTGCTAAGTCGAATGAAGCCGAATACCAGCAAAAGCGATGCCTTCGTCTGACGGTCGGGACCGCCAACACGTACGTGATGTATGGCCTCTTTCGCCGTAGCGACGGTGAGGGTTCGCGCACGTGCGTGCGCTCCTACCCCCCCCCAAGGGGTAGGAGCGCACGGAGGGCCAGCGGTCAGCTGACCAGGCGCAGTGCGAAGGGATAGCGGTAGGTACCGGTCTGGCTGACCTTCACCGCGGCCACGATGCAGAAGACGATGTTGAGAATCCAAAGCACCACGTGCAGGAACGCACCGATGAGGATGATCGTCAGTATCCAGCAGATCACGTAGCCGATAAGCACGGTGATCTGGAAGTTCAGGGCTTCCTTCGACTCGGCCACGAGGTAGGCCTTGTCTGCACGATCCTTGTTGAGGAGCCACACCACCAGCGGGACGATGATGCTGAGGAGGAGGCCCGACAGATGCGTGAGCATCGCCAGGTTCTTGTCGTCGTTGCTGCTCGACGTCGCGGCCGGTTCCCGGTCGTACGGCGGCGGCTCGTAGGGAGGCGGGGATGGCGGCGGCGGGGTTGAAGGCGGGATCTGATCGGAAGGCGTACTCATGGCACTGCTCCGTGAGGTGTCGCCTGCACTGTCGGAGAGCGCCGGGACCCTGTCAAGCAGACTTACGGCAGGGTCGCGCGAACGACCCTGCCGGCGGGGCGAACTTATTCGCCCGCGATGGTCATGGTTTCGACCAGCCACGAGCCGGTCAGCACGTGGGAGCGGCGATCGATGTCCGCGCCCACGGCCACCAGGTTGGCATACATGTCGCGCAGGTTGGCGGCGATGGTGATCTCCTCGACGGGATAGGCGATCTCGCCGTTCTCGACCCAGAAGCCGGAGGCTCCGCGCGAGTAATCGCCCGTGACGATCGACACGCCCTGCCCCATCACCTCGGTGACCAGCAGCCCGGTGCCGAGCTTGCGCAGCATGCCGGCGAAGTCGTCGCCACCGGTGGCGACCACGAGGTTGTGCACACCGCCGGCATTGCCGGTGGATTGCAGGCCGAGCTTGCGCGCCGAGTAACTACCCAGGATGTAACGCTGGAGCACACCGTCCACGACCAGCGACGAGTCGACGGTGGCCACGCCCTCGGCATCGAATACCGACGACGCCAGCCCGCGGGGAATGAGCGGTTTCTCATCGATGCGGAACCAGGACGGCAGGATCTGCTTGCCCGCATGGTCGAGCAGAAAGCTGGACCGGCGATACAGCGAGCCGCCGCTGATGGCGCCCAACAGATGGCCCAGCAGGCCGCGCGCCACTTCCGGGGCGAACAGTACCGGCGCCTGCCGGGTGCCCAGACGCCGCGCGTTCAACCGGGAGAGCGTGCGCTCCGCCGCCTTGCGACCGATCTCCGCCGGATCGGTGAAGTCCTGCGCGCGCCGGGCACTGTCGTACCAGTAGTCGCGCTGCATGCCATCGTCCTCGCCCGCGATCAACGCGACCGACAACGAATGGCGGGTACCGCGTTCGCGCCCGACGAAGCCATGCGAGTTGGCGTAGACGGACAGGCTCTGCCCGGTATTGACGCTGGACCCGTCGGAATTGGTGATGCCGGGCACGCTGCGCCCGCCATCCTCGACGGCCTGGCCCAGGGCAATGGCGGCATCGACGTCCAGGTCCCAGGGGTGCCACAGATCGAGATCCGGAAACACCGTGGCCATGCGTCCCGCCTCGGCCAGGCCGGCGGCCGGGTCTTCCTCGGTAAACCGTGCGATGGCGCACGCCTGGTCGATCGTCGCCTGGATCGACTCGGGCTGGAGGTCGGCCGTGCTGGCCGAGCCCTTGCGCTGCCCGAAGTAGACGGTGAGCGAAAAACCGCGGTCACGCGTGTGCTCGACGGTCTCCACCTCGCCCAGGCGAACGTTGACGTTGAGGCCCACGTCGATGCTGGCGGACACCTCCGCCTGGCTGGCACCGGCGGCGCGGGCGCGTCGGATGGTGTCCTCGGCCAGGGTGGCGAGGCGGTCGAGGTCCTGCTGGCTGCTGTCGCGTGTCGAAACGAGGCTCACGTGGGGCTTCCCGAAGGGCTGGGTTAGAATGACGGGCCGCGCGCGGCCAACCCATCGTTAATGGGGGTCGCGTCACCCGATCAAAAGCAACGCAGCGCACCGTGCATGGTGCCATGGAACCGTTATGAGCATCCGTGTCGGCTATTACCGCCACTTCAAGGGCATGCCCTACCGCGTACTGGGCACCGCCCGGCACAGCGAGACGATGGAAGAACTCGTCGTCTATCAGGCCCTCTATGGCGAGCACGGCCTGTGGGTGCGCCCGGCCGCCATGTTCGCCGAAACGGTGCAGCATGAAGGCCGCGACCAACCCCGCTTCGCCTTCGAGCGCGACGCCACCGACCCGCTCGCCAGCCAGGAGACACCGGCATGAGGCCCCATGACGATCGTCCGAAGCCGGACGCGGAAGACGAGGAAGATTTCGGCCCCAGCCGCAGCGAGCGCCGCCGCAACGCGCTCGACATGCTGAAGCTGGCCGGCCAGCTGATGGATCTGCCGCCCAGCCGCATTCCCAAGCTGAAGCTGCCCGAAGACATCGTCGACGAGATCGGCCGCACGCGGAAGATCACGGCGCACATCGCGCGCAAGCGCCAGCTGGCCTACCTGGCGAAGCAGATGCGCCGCCACGGCGACGAGGCGTTCGTCGACGCACGCGCCGCCCTGGGCGAGGACCGCGACCGGCAGCGCCAGGAAGCGGCACACATGCATCGGCTGGAAGCCGCCCGCGAAAAACTGCTTACCGGGGGCGACGAGGCCCTGGGCGAGCTGTTCGACACGCATCCGCACCTAGATCGCCAGCACGTGCGCTCCATCGTCCGGCAGGCGCGCAGCGAACGCGATGCGAACAAGCCGCTGCATGCGTTCCGCGAGATCTACCGCCTGCTGAAGGAACTGGAAGCCTCGTCCGAGGACGACGCTGCCGAGTAATGCGGTGTTTTGCGTGGCGCGCCGTGTACCGGCCGCGCCATGCAGGGTCGGTCGGCGGCCTTGTGTCAGGCCGCCGTACCGCCTACCGTCATGCCATCCACGCGGAGTGTCGGCTGGCCCACGCCGACCGGCACGCTCTGGCCATCCTTGCCGCACACGCCCACGCCTTCGTCCAGTGCCAGATCGTTGCCGATCATGGAGACACGCGTGAGCACCTCCGGCCCCGAACCCACCAGCGTCGCACCCTTCACCGGGCGCGTGACCTTGCCGTCCTCGATGAGATACGCCTCACTGGCGGAAAACACGAACTTGCCGTTGGTGATGTCGACCTGACCGCCGCCGAAGTTCACCGCGTACAGACCGCGCTTCACCGAGCGGATGATTTCTTCCGGCTCACGGTTGCCGGCGAGCATGTAGGTGTTGGTCATGCGCGGCATGGGGAGCTGCGCGAACGATTCGCGGCGGCCGTTGCCCGTGGACTTCACGCCCATCAGGCGGGCGTTGAGCTTGTCCTGCATGTAGCCCTTGAGGATGCCGTTCTCGATCAGCGTGGTGCATTCGGTGGGCGTGCCTTCGTCGTCGATGCTGAGCGACCCGCGGCGACCCGGCAGCGTGCCGTCGTCCACGATGGTGACGCCCTCGGCCGCCACACGCTGGCCGATGCGGCCCGTGAACGCGGAACTGCCCTTGCGGTTGAAGTCGCCTTCCAGACCGTGGCCGATGGCTTCGTGCAACAGCACGCCCGGCCAGCCCGGCCCGAGCACCACGGTCATGCTGCCTGCGGGCGCATCGACTGCCTCGAGGTTGACCAGCGCCTGGCGCACCGCTTCGTCGGCGAACGCATGCGCCCGACCGTTCTCGATCAACTCACGGTAGCCATAGCGCCCGCCGCCGCCCGAATGACCCTGCTCGCGACGACCGCCCTGCTCCGCGATGACCTGCACGTTGAGGCGCACCAGCGGGCGCACGTCGGCCGCAAGCGTGCCGTCGGAAGCGGCGATCAATACGGTGTCCAGCGTGGCGGCCAGGCTGACGACCACCTGCTTCACCCGCGGATCGCGCGAGCGTGCATAGGCGTCGACCTCGCGCAGCAGCGCGATCTTTTCTTCGTTGGGCAGGCTTTCCACCGGGTCGATGGCCGGGTACAGGCCGCGGCCCGTGGCGATCGCCAGCGGCCGGCCCGCACCCGCGCCGCCCTGGGCGATGGCACGCGCCGCGCGCGAGGCCTCGAGCAACTGGGGCAGGACGATCTCGTCCGAATAGGAGAAGCCGGTCTTTTCGCCCGAGATGGCGCGCACACCGACACCCTGTTCGATCGAATGGCTGCCGTCCTTGACGATGCCTTCCTCCAGCACCCACGACTCGCTGCGCGAGTGCTGGAAATACAGGTCCGCCGCGTCGATCGACGGCCCCATCAGCTGGGAAAACACGCGATCCAGGTCGGTGGAAGCGAGGCCGCCGGGAGTCAGCAAGCGACGTTCGGCAAGGGAAATCAGGGAATCCATCAAGGGGCGCCGTTAGCGATGGGGGAGACCCCACAGGTGGGGCCGGATGGGGTCAGCTTAAACCCTGGAGCCACCTTTGGCAGGGGTGGGCGTCTTCCGCGCCGCCGGCCGCTTGCCAGGGACCGTCTTGGACAACTCGGACCAGGGGACGATCGCGTCGAGGGTGTCGGCCATGAGATTGCGGGTCATTTCCCGATCGTAGGTGGCCTGCAGTCCTGTCCAGAACTCATCGGACATACCGAAGAAGCGCGACAGGCGCAGCCCGGTGTCCGCCGTAATGGAGCGCTTTTCCGCAATGATCTCGCCGATGCGGGCGGCGGGTACGCCTATGGCCTTCGCCAGGCGGTACTGACTCAGGCCAAGTGGCTTCAGGAACTCTTCCAGAAGCATTTCGCCGGGGTGGGGCCACGGAACTTCACGCATGATGAGTCCTTAGTGATAGTCGACAACGGTGACTTCGTACGCATGGCCGTGCCGCCAGACGAAGCACACTCGATATTGATCGTTGACGCGAATGCTGAATTGACCGGTTCGGTCGCCTCGCAGCGGCTTGAGTCGATTCGCCGGGGGTTTCTCAGATCGTCCAATGAGCGCGCATCGTCAAGCGCTGCAAGCTTTCGAACGAGTATTCGCTCGATCTGAATCCAGCGCCGGATGCGGACGCCCGAACAAAAGGCTTTGACATCGTCATCTCCGTACGACCTGATCATGACTAGTATCGCTTATCGATATTATCGAGACGCGATACTATTGGCAATATTCAGATCGATAGGCAGGCGGCGCCCACGAAGTCACGTCGGGATCGCACGGTCTCGAAGTGGGAGCCGCATGAGCCCAAAGGCGCAATGCTAGGATGCCCCCGAACTCACCGGAACGGAGCCTCCATGAGCAGGGGAAAGAAACGGGCCTTCGTCCGTCGTGTCGCGGCGGAGCCTGTCCGTCGCGCGGAAGCCGTGGTCGACGAAACACGCGATCTGTTGCACAGCAGCGGCCACCTCGACCCGCGCAAGGCCATGGTCAGCACCGCAATCGCGCTGTCGCTCGGTTTTCTTGGCCTGCTGGCGGTCATCGCCTTCCACTTCCCGCAGTACCTGACCACGCCGGACCTGCGGCACCGGTATTCGGTGGACGTGCTACGCCAGGCGCTGCTGGGCGCCCTGCTGATCGCGGGCGGGCTGTCGCTGGCCAACGTGATCCTTGGCCGCCGGCGCAACCTCAACATCGCCGCCTTCGTGCTGGTCATCGCCGCCGTGGCGCTCGGTGGCTCACGTGTGCCGGTCGGTGCGTTTCCCGACCACACGCCTTACATCGGCCTGGACTGGTTCATCCTCGACCTGCTCGGCTCCACGCTGCTGTTCGTGGTGATCGAGAAGCTGTTTCCGCTGTATCGCGGACAGTCGGTGTTCCGCTTCGAGTGGCAGACCGACATGAAGCACTTCGCCGTCAACCACTTCCTGGTGGGTCTGGCGCTGCTGGTGGTGAACTTCCTGATCCACCACGGGTTCGGCTGGCTGACGGGAAGCGACTTCCAGCGCATGGTGGCCGGCATCCACTTCGTGCCGCAGCTGCTGCTGTGTGTGCTGGTGGCCGACCTGGCCCAGTACGCCACGCATCGCGCGTACCACGAGGTGCCGTTCCTATGGCGCTTCCACGCCGTGCACCACAGCGTGAAGACGATGGACTGGCTGGCCGGCTCGCGCCAGCACATGCTGGAGCTGTTGTTCACGCGCGTCTGCGTGCTGGCGCCGCTTTACGTGCTGGGCTTCAGCGAGGCGGTGATGAATGCATACATCCTCGTCGTCGGCTTCCAGGCCGTGTTCAACCATGCCAACGTGCACCTGCCGTGGGGGCCGTTGAAGTACCTGATCGTGACACCCGACTTCCACCACTGGCACCACGCTTCCGACGACGAGGCGATCGACAGGAACTACGCGGCGCACTATGCGTTCATCGATTACCTGTTCGGCACCGCGGTGAAGTCGACGAAGCGGTTTCCCGAAAAGTACGGCGTGGTGGGCGACTACATGCCCGACGGTTTCGTGCGGCAGCAGCTGTTTCCGTTTCGGCGGCAGAAGCCTTAGAAACGGGGTTGCGTGTATCGCGCAACTCTGTATCGCGCACATCGTGCGCTCCTGCCGAGGCTGGTCGCGTGGGTCAGGGGGTGTCGCCCTTTTCGATGGGGGTGAATACGGGTTTGTCCCAGCTGCCGGTGACGTGGTAACGCTTGCGCGCGGCCTGGTTGAGGCCGCGGCCGAGCAGGCCCTGCACCGCCAGCCCCGCGGCAGCGCCTACCGGGCCGCCGGCCAGGGCGCCAACCACCGGCAGGCTGTTGCCGAGGTGCGGTACCACGAGCACCTCCTGGTCGTAGTCGCGGGCCTTGAGGCCGGCACGGCCGGTGATGGTGATATCGGCGGCGGGACCACGGATGACGAGGTTGCTGGTGCTGGCGTTGCCATCCGCGAAGCGGAAGTCGCCGGTGATCGCGTCGAACGCAAAGCCCTTGCCGAGCACGTCGCCGAAGTCCAGCGCCATGCGTCGCGGCAGGTCGGTCACCGAGACCAGGCCGAACAGGCGGCCGACGCCGGGCTGCACCTCGAGGATGCGGCCCTTGGCGACGTCCACCTTGAGCGTGCCGTCCATGTTCGCCAGCGCGAGGGCCGACGGGCCGCCGGGCCACGTGGCATCGAGCCGGGCCGACGTGCGCCCACCCTGCAGGATGCCGGCAAAGCCCAGGGCGTCGAACATGCGCGCCACGTCTTCCGAGGCGAAATCCATGGCAAGGTGGGTGCGGCTGCGCGTCTCGTCGCCGGTCCAGTCGCCCGACGCGGTGATCTGCACGTTCTTGGACTGCGCGCGCAACTGGTCGATGTGCATGCCGTCGTCGGTCGGCCAGGTTTCCAGCCGCGCCTCGCCCAGCTTCGCCTTGCCCAGCCGCATGTCGCTGACCTGCAGGTGCATCGGCGGCAGGCTGGCCGGCGCCACGCCCGCTTCGTTCGTGTTGGCGACCTTGCCGCTGGAAGCGGCAGCGTTCGCGTCCTGCGCCTTGGCGGCGGTGGAGGCCACCGTCGTCGCGGCGCCCGCCGCGGTTTTGCCTTTCTTCGCTGCGTCCGCGGCATCGTCGGCCGAGGGCCACCAGATCCGGTCCATGCGCGCGGTGATACCGCGGCGGCGCATCTCGTCGTTGGGCACGGTGAGTTCGCCCGCCAGGCCTTCGCCGTCCACCTTCAACGACAGCGCCTGCGGACCGGGGTTGGCCATGATGTGCAGACCGGCGAAATGCTGGCCGAACACTTCCGCATCGTCCGCCACGAGGTCGAGCGCGCTCAGGCCGGGCCCACTGCCACCGCCGGTGGACAGGCCGACCACGTATTGCACCCAGCCCGAGACATCCAGCCTGGCGGCACGACCGCCGATGAGGTAACCCTGCGCGGGCAGCGCAGCGGGCGCGACGCTGCCCAGGTTGAAGGCAGCCGCAAGGGGCACCGTGTTCGTCGGCAGACGCAGGCGACCGCGGACGATGTCACCCAGCGCCAGGTCCAGGCGTGCGCCGTCGACCGGCAGGCCCACACGGACAGACAGCGGCTGCGCCAAGGCGGCCGGCTTCTTCACCGGCGTCGGCAGCAGCAGCTCGACGCCGCGCAGGTCCGAATCCACGGTGAGCGCCTGTGCTGTCGCGTCACCCTGCCCCGTGCGGCTCAGGTCGAAACCGATGCGGAACGTGCCGCGCCCCTTGCCGATGTCGGCCAGCCACTTGAGGGTGTCGTACGGTCGCAGCATCTCGTCCAGCGTGAACGCACCCGTGACCGATGCCGTGACGATCTTCGCCGGATCGCCCGTGCCCCCGGCGATGGCCAGGTCGAGGCTGGCCGGTTGCCCCTGGAACCGAGCGGTCAGGCCCCTGGCGGTAAACCCCTTGCCATCGAAACGCATCGGCCCGGTGATGCCATCCAGGCGCAGCTTCCAGTCGTCGGCCACCAGGTCGGCGTCCTTCAGCGTGGCCGTACCGTCCAGCGTGAAGCTTTTCGTGTCCTTCAACGGCAGCATCAGGCTGAAGCCGAACTCGCCCGTGCCGCCCAGTTTGATCTTGTCCAGCGTGTCGCGACTGCTCGTGCCGACCGGGCTGTTCTTGACCAGGTCCAGGTAGCTGGCACCGGTGCCCGCACCGCTCACCTTGAGGTTCAGCACACCCTCGGCGAAGTCGTCGATGGTCGCGGACGCGGAACTGACGGCGTTGCCCAGCGAATGGCCCTCGCTGGCCTCGATCGACATGCTGTTGTCGACGAAGGTGGCGACGGCGGCGATACCTTCGGCGCGCGGCCAGCCCGTGCCGTAATCGAGCACCGTGTCGTCGATGACGGCGCGGCCTTCGAAGCGGCCTTCGTGGTTACGGAAGGGGAAATCGCGCAGGTTGCCGCGTACCAGCGCCGCGCCGCTCTCGATGTGGCCCGAGACGATCGCGCGGTTCAGCCAGTTCTGCGAGCCCTCGGACATCCCGTGGATCGGCCAGAACAGCTTGGCCGCCGAAATGTCGCCCTCGCCCATCGCCACGTACATGTCCAGGAACGGGCCGGTGTCGGCCGCAGGCAGGACGTACTCGCCACGCACCTGGCCGGTGAAGTCCTCGCCGCGCACATCGAGCGGGTCGACGCCGATGTGCCAGTCGTCGTCCTGCGGGTAGACGACGATGTCGCCGCTCAGCGACGACAGCACGAACGGCTTTCGGAACATTCCCGTCGCATCGATCGTCGTCGCCTGCGTGGGCAGGCTGAGCGACAGCGCCTCCGCATCCCCCAGTATCCGGCCCTTGAGGGAAGACAGGCCCGGCAGCGTGCCGCTGGCATCGATGCCCAGGCCGGAGAAGCCCGCGCGCACGAACGCCACGCCGGTGGCGGAGTTCCAGTCGGCGCGCAGGTCGTCGAAGCGGCCACGCGGGTGTCCTTCGGCAAGCCAGCGCGACAGGGCCGGCGACATCCGCGGAAGCAAGCCGGCCCAGGGCAGCAAGGGTGCCAGGTCGACCTGGCGCCCCACCAGCGTGCCGTCGGTGGTATCGCCCTCCGCATGCAGCACCAGGGCGATGTCGCCACCGTCGCGCGCGGCCCAGTCGATGCGCTGGCCGTCGGCGGTGCGCTGGAGGCGGGCGATACCATGCAGGCCGGCCGTTTTCACGGTGCGTCCGGGGCCGCGCACGCCCAGCCCGTCGAGGTCCAGCCGCGAGGTCATCCGCACCACGCGGGCGTCGCTCCAGTCCAGCCACGTTTCGAACGCGCCCTTGCCGGAGGCCAGCGCATAGCCGGCGGCCGTGAAATCGCCGGTGAGCGCGGCGAAATCGACATCGGTACCGTGCACGTAGACACGGCCGCTGGAGCCGTCCAGCGCGAAGCGACCCGCGGCGGTAAGCACCGTGGGGACGTTTTCCCGATGGAGGTTGCCACCCAGGCGTATCACGTCGTCCTGCAGGCTGGCGCGCAACCGATCCACGACCAGGCCGTAATGCCGCTGGGTGGTCTCGTCGTCGATATCCAGGCGCAGGTTGGTCACCCACAGGTCGGCCGCCAGGTTGCCGAGCGACAGCGTGCGCTGGCCACCGTTACTGGGAAGACCGTCGATGCTCCAGCGCCCGTCCGGCGCACGGCGCAGGCCCAGGCGAAGATCGCTAAGGCGCAGGTTGAGCAAATGCCGCGAGGGCAGTACCAGCGCACCGAAATCCAGTTTCACCGCCGCCTGCGGCAGGTGCAGGGGCTGACCGCCCTCGGTGGGCACCACCGTGACATCGCGCATCACGAACAGCGGCCCCGACGGCTGCCAGAACCCCTCCAGCGAGGCAAAGCGGACCGGCCGGTGCAGGGCGTCGCTGAGCAACGACGCCACGCGATCGGGGTAACGGGCGGCCAGCGGCAACAGCAGTTGGCCGAGCGCCATGAGCAGCGCGAGCGCGATCAGTACGCTCGCGACCAGACCGATGAGGAAGAACCGCAGGCGTCTCAGGCGATGGCGCCAGCCGGAACTCACCGGCCGACGTGCCGGCGACGCGCGCCGGGCTTAGAGGAGAACGACATCGAACTGTTCCTGCGAATAGTGTTCTTCCGCCTGGAAGCGGATGCTCTTGGCGATGAATTCTTCCAGCTCGGCCACCGCCGTGGATTCTTCCTCGAGGATGCGGCCAACCACCTTGGGACTGGCCATCACCAGCAGCTTCTGCGCGTTGAACTGGCGCACGGCACGGGTGATTTCACGGAAGATCTCGTAGATCACCGTCTCGGCGGTTTTCAGCGTACCGCGGCCGCTGCACGACGGGCACGGCTCACACAGTTGGCGCTCCAGGCTTTCGGTGGTGCGCTTGCGCGTCATTTCCACCAGGCCCAGCGCGGACATCGGGTAGACCGTGGTCTTTGCGTGGTCCTTCAGCAGGCCCTTCTCGAGCATGCGCAGCACCTGCCGCTTGTGCTCGTCGTCGATCATGTCGATGAAGTCGATGATGATGATGCCGCCGAGGTTGCGCAGCCGCAGCTGGCGCGACGCCGCCTGCGCCGCCTCGAGGTTGGTGCGGTACACGGTTTCCTCGAGGTTGCGACTGCCGAGGTAGCCGCCGGTGTTCACATCGATCGTGGTCATGGCTTCGGTCTGGTCGACGATCAGGTAGCCGCCGGATTTCAGCGGTACCTCCTTGCGCAGGGCGCGCTGGATCTCGTCCTCCACGCCGTAGAGATCGAAGATCGGCCGCTCGCCCGCGTAGTGCTCGATGCGGTCGGACAGCACCGGCATGAACTTGGCCACGAATTTGACCGTTTTCTCGTAGGTCTCGCGTGAATCGACGCGCACCTTCTCGATGCCGTCGTTGAGCGAATCGCGCAACGAACGCAACGGCAGCGACAGTTCCTCGTAGACCCGCTCGCCCACGCGGGCCTTCTGGATGTTTTCCTGCACCACCCGCCACACCTTGCCCAGGTAGGTCACGTCGAAGGCCAGGGATTCCTCGGACTGGCCCTCGGCGTTGGTGCGCACGATGTAGCCGAGATGGTTCTCGCCGATCAGCGGCAGGATGATGTCCTTCAGGCGCTGGCGCTCGCTTTCCTCCTCGATGCGCACGGACACCCCCAGGGTGCGCGAGTGCGGCAGCAGCACGAGGTAGCGCGAGGGGATGGAAAGATGCGTGGACAGCCGCGCGCCCTTGCTGCCGATCGGGTCCTTGACCACCTGCACGACGATTTCCTGGCCCTCGTGGACCAGTTCGCTGATGGGCGGGACGGGGCCGTGGCCGCCGGATTTGCCGTCGGGCGCATCGGTGGGGGGAAGCGCCGGGCGCACGATATCCGACGCATGCAGGAATGCCGCACGGTCGAGGCCGATCTCGACGAAGACGGCCTGCATGCCCGGCATGACGCGTTGCACGCGGCCCTTGTACACGTTGCCCACGTAACCGCGCCGGCTGGCACGCTCGACGTGGACTTCCTGCAACATGCCGTTCTCGACGACGGCCACGCGCGTCTCACGCGGCGTGACATTAATCAGGATTTCCTCGCTCACTGCGTGCCCTTTTCCATGAGTCATCCCGCTTTATAGCCCGCGCGTCCCGCGACTGTCACGGACCGCGAAGAAGCCGGGAGGTTTCGTACAGGGGCAGTCCCATCACGCCGGTGTAACTACCGGAAAGATGCGCGACGAAAGCCGCGGCGCGTCCCTGGATCGCATAGGCACCGGCCTTGCCGAAGCACTCGCCGGTATCGATGTAGGACGCGATGTCGTCGTCGGAGAGCGACGCGAAGCGTACGGTCGATACCGACACCACCCTTCGCTGCGCGCCTGCCTCCACGAGCCATACGACCGAGACCACGCGATGCTCCTTTCCGGACAAACGGCGTAGCATGGCTGCGGCGTCGACGGCATCCCGCGGCTTGCCGAACACCGCGTCGGCCTGCACCACTTCGGTATCGGCGCCGAGCACGCGCGCGGCGGGCTCGCCGGCCACCAGCGCGAACCCCGCGCGCGCCTTGTCCCGCGCCACGCGCGAGACGTAATCGTCGGGCGATTCACCGGCGGCGCGGATTTCTTCCACATCCACGTCGAGGGTACGGTGAGCCTCGCCGAGCTGACCGAGGAGTTCGCGACGGCGCGGCGATTGCGAGGCCAGGTAGAGCACGGCGGTTCCTTCAGGCGCGATGGTAGGGATGCCCGGCCACCAGCGTGGTGGCGCGATAGAGCTGCTCCGCGAGCACGAGGCGCACCAGCATGTGCGGCAGCGTGAGGGGGCCGAGCGACCAGCGTTGGTCCGCGCGTGCCAGCACGTCCGGCGCATGGCCGTCGGGTCCGCCGATCAGGAACGCGAGATCGCGCCCGCCCATGCGCCATTGCTCCAGCTGCTGGCCCAGGTCTTCGCTGGACCACGCCTTGCCGCGCCCGTCCAGCGCCACGACATGGATGTCGCGCGGCAAGGCGGCCAGGATGGCGGCGCCTTCGTCGAGGGTCGCGCGCACGTCGTCGCGGCCCTTGCCGCGCGTGCCGGGCTTGATCTCGATCAGTTCCAGGGGCAGCTCGTGGGACAGCCGCTTGCGGTATTCGGCAAACCCTTCCGCCACCCAGGCCGGCATGCGCTCGCCGACGGCGATGAGGCGCGCCCGCATGGGCGGGTCAGGCGTGGGCGGCTTCGAAGCCGTCGTCGCCAACCGTCCACAGGCGCTCCAGGCCGTAGAACTCGCGAATGCGCGGCATCATGACGTGGACGATGATGTCGCCCAGGTCGACCAGCACCCATTCGGCTTCGGTCTGGCCTTCGACGCCCAGCGGCATCACGCCCGCTTCCTTGGCGAACTTGATGACTTCGTCGGCAATGGACTTGACGTGACGGGCGGAGGTGCCCGACGCGATGAAGAGGATATCGGCGATGGAGGTCTTGCCGCGAACGTCGATTTCGCGGACGTCCTTGGCCTTGAGGTCTTCGAGGGCCGCGACCACGCGCTGGCGGAGGTGCTCGTTGCTGATGGCGGGCTTGGCCTTGCGGGGTGCGGACGAACTCAAGATACGAAAACCTCGTACGGCGGAATGCCGGCGTTGGGCGAAGTATACCCCCGCCTGCCCGGGGACGCGTCAAATGCCTCGGCAGCTTTCAGCGGGCGGCCGGTGGCGGGGACGCGGCGCCGGCCAGCGCACGATACGGCGCCAGCAGGTCCGGCGGGTCGAAGCAGGCCGAGGGCATGAGGAAGCGAGGCTCGTGGCCGGCGGTAAAGGCCTCGCGGATGGCCGTGGCGGCGATGTCCAGCGGGGTGATGGCGATGTCCAGTACGCCGCCGGCCGGCCCCTGCGGGCGGGCGTCGCGGCGAGCGGCGATGAAGTCGGCCAGTTCCGCCGAGGGGGCGTGGCTGACCCCGGGGCGGTTCAGCACGCCCACATGGGCCAGCGTGAACAGGTCGCGCCAGCGCTGCCAGGATGCCAGTCCGGCGAAGGCGTCCGCCCCCACCAGCAGCACCAGTGGACGCGCGGGGCCGATCTCGGCACGCAGCGACGCCAGCGTGTCGACGCTGTAAGAAGGGCCCTCCCGGTCCAGCTCGCGGGTATCGATCCGGAGTCGGTCCTGCCCGGCCAGCGCGGCGCGCAGCAGGGCGACCCGGCCCGCCGCATCGGCCACCGGCGGCGGCCGGTGCGGCGGCGTACGCGCGGGCACCAGCCGGACCTCGGCGTCGAGGGCTTCGGCGGCTTCCCATGCGGCACGCAGGTGGCCGTGATGGATCGGGTCGAAGGTGCCGCCGAGGATGGCGAGCGGACGCATGTCGCTCACGCGAAGGCAGCCGCCGCGCGGGGCTCGGCGATGGCGGCGATCAGCCGCTCGGCCTCCAGCCACGGATTACCCTGCTCGCGGCCTTTGGCCATGCGGTCTATGCGGGCGGCCCGGGCCAGGCAGGCCATCCAGTGTTCGCGCGGCGCGCGGCGCAGGGCCTTGCGGAAGAGTTGTTCGCGCGCCGGCCATAGCCGCTCGACCTTCGCCTGGGCGGCGAA
Source organism: Luteibacter sp. PvP120 (assembly GCF_054055715.1). Lineage (NCBI taxonomy): Bacteria > Pseudomonadati > Pseudomonadota > Gammaproteobacteria > Lysobacterales > Rhodanobacteraceae > Luteibacter > Luteibacter sp. PvP120. The sequence goes on from NZ_JBSRXP010000004.1 coordinate 307,207, forward strand.
ATCGCGCGCGTTGGCCAGACGAAGCGCCAGCTGCAGCTGGTTGACCAGCCAGCCCATCAGGGCGATCAGTTCGTCGCCCTCGGCATGCAACCCGGCCAGTATCCGCAGGGCACGACCACCCTCGCCCGCGAACGCGGCGTCGGTCAGCTTGAAGGCGTCGAAGCGAGCGCTGTCGGCCACCAGGCCTTCCAGCGTCGTGGCGTCCAGCCGCTGGTCGCCCGCGAGGACCACCAGCTTGTCGATTTCCTGGGCGGCCGCCAGCAGGTTGCCCTCGACCCGCTCGGCCAGCATCGCCACGGCGTCGGGACTGGCCTTGACCCCGCGGGACGCCAGACGCTGGCCGACCCACTGCGTCCATTCGTGCGGGCGCGGCGCGTTGAAGACCACCTGGATACCGCCGCGATCCACCGCCTTGGTCCAGACCGCCTCGTGCTTGGTGCTCCACTCGGTGGCGGTGATCAGCAGCGTAGTATCCGGCGGCGGGTTGCCGACGAACTCGGTGATCGCCGCGCTGCCGTCCTTGCCGGCACGCCCCCCCGCCAGGCGAAGATCGAGCAGGCGCTGCGTGGCGAACAGCGACAGGCCGGCCGAGGATCGCGCCAGGTCGTCCCAGTCGAAACGGCTGTCCGCTTCCAGCACTTCGCGCTCGCTGTAACCGAGCCGCCGGGCCATGGCCCGTACGGCATCGGCGGCTTCCAGCACCAGCAGTTCCTCGCCGGCCAGCAGGTACACCGGCGCCATGCGGTCGCCCGCGAGGTGCTTCTGCCACTGGCCCGGATTGAACGGCACGGCGTTATCCGCTCAGTGCGCGGTCGACGAGGCGGGCGCGGGCACGGACGGCGTGGCGGCGGCTGCCGCCGCGGCCGGATGCACCGTGGCCGCCTCGAGGCGGAACAGGATGGCCTGCACCATGTCGCCGACCAGGCTGCGCTGGAGCTCTTCCGTCTGGCTGGCGGTGCCGATGGTGTTCTGGGCGTCGTAGCTGAACTCGCGCGACATATCGACGCTCTGCGGCGCGATGATGACGCTGCCGTCGCCGGCCTTGGCGTTGAAGTCGACGTGGTAGCGCACGGCGTATTCGGTGACGCGCGCGGTGCCGCTGACGGTGAGCGAGTCCGTGCGGAAGTTGTTCGCGGTAACCGCCAGTTCGGCGGCATCCACGGAGGCGTGGTCCACCACAGTGACATCGGCGTTGGTCAGCGCGCGCGACAGTTCGCGCTCGAGGCGGCCTCCCCCGGCGACGGTCAGGTGGATCTTCTGCATGCCCGGCGGCAGCGCGGCGGACTGGCGAAGGTGGAAGCCACAGGCGCTGACCAGCCCCACGACGGCAACGAGGGCGGCGACACGGAGCGAACGGAGCGGGGTCGGGCTCATGATTATCCTGCGACGATGTTGACGATCTTGCCGGGCACGACGATCACCTTGCGCACGGTCTGCCCTTCCAGCAACCGGGCCACGGCGGGCTCGGCCCGGGCCATGGCCTCGGCATCTTCCTTCGACGCCGCGGCCGGCACCTCGATGGTAGCGCGAAGTTTGCCGTTCACCTGCACCGCGTAGGTCAGCGAATCGCGAACCAGCGCCGCGGGATCGACCGCCGGCCAGCCGGCATCCTCCACCAGTGCCTCACCCTGGCCCAGTACCTGCCACAGCGCATGGGAGAGATGCGGGGTGAACGGGTTGATCAGCTGTACGATGGCGGTGAAGGCCTCCTGGCGCAGCGCAGCGCCGGCGGCGCTGGCATCGTCGAACCGGCCCAGCGCGTTGAGCAGTTCCATCAGCGCGGCGATGGCCGTGTTGAACGACTGGCGGCGGCCGATGTCGTCGGTGACCTTCTGGATCGTCTCGTGCAGCTGGCGGCGCAGCGTCCTGCGCGAGGCCTCGGTGGCCGCGCCATCGCCCTGGGCCACCGCAGCGGACTCGACATGGGCCGAGACATCACGCCACAGGCGCCGCAGGAAGCGGGCCATGCCTTCCACACCCGCCTCGTTCCATTCCAGCGACTGGTCCGGCGGTGCGGCGAACATGGAGAACAGCCGCACCGTGTCCGCGCCGTACTTGTCCACCATGGACTGCGGGTCCACGCCGTTGTTCTTGGACTTGGCCATCTTCTCGACGCCACCGATCTCGACCGGCAGCCCGTCGCTGCGCAGCACGGCGCCGGTGATGCGCGCGCGCTCGTCACGCTGCACGTCGACATCCGCCGGATTGAACCAGGTCAGGTGACCTTCGTCTTCCTTGCGGAAATAGGTCTCGGCAATGACCATGCCCTGGCAGAGCAGGTTGGTGGCCGGCTCGTCGCTGTGCACCAGGCCCTCGTCGCGCATCAGCTTGTGATAGAAGCGGAAATACAGCAGGTGCAGGATGGCGTGCTCGACGCCACCGATGTACTGGTCCACCGGCGTCCAGTAGTCGGCGCGCTCGTCCACCTGCGCCTCGGCGCCAGGACTCGTGTAACGCGCGTAGTACCAGCTGGACTCCATGAAGGTGTCGAAGGTGTCCGTCTCACGCTCGGCCGGGCCGCCACACGTCGGGCAGGTGGTCTGCCGCCAGGTCGGGTCGGCCTTGATCGGCGACTGCACGCCGGAGAACGCGACGTCCTCGGGCAGCACCACGGGAAGCTGGTCTTCCGGCACCGGCACCGCACCGCAACTCGGGCAGTAAATCACCGGAATCGGGCAGCCCCAGTAACGCTGGCGGCTGACGCCCCAGTCGCGGATGCGCCAGTTGACCCGGCGCTCGCCACGGCCAGTCGCGGCCAGCTTCGCCGCGATGGCGTCGAACGCCGCAGCGAAGTCCAGCCCGTCGAACTCGCCGGAGTTGATCAGCGTGCCGTGCTCGGTGTATGCGCCGACCGTCTGGATGTTGCTCTCGAAGGTCTTGATCGTCTCGACCGCGGCGGACACCTGGTACGCATCCGACGAGCCGCCATCCAGTGCATTCTGCACGGTGTCGGTCCCGTCGGCCGCCAGGTCACGCTTCAGTTCGGCCACGGCGTCCACCACGCCGCGATCGACCACGACCATGTGGATGGGCAGGGAGTACTTCTGGGCGAACTCCCAGTCGCGCTCGTCATGACCCGGCACGGCCATCACCGCGCCGGTGCCGTAGCCCATCAGCACGAAGTTGGCGACCCACACCGGCACCTTTTCACCGGTGAGAGGATGCACGGCATCGATACCCGTGTAATACCCGCGCTTCTCCTGCGTCTCCAGCTCCGCTTCGGACACACCGCCGGACCGGCAGCTAGCGATGAAGTCGGCCAGGCCGGGGTTGTCCGCCGCGGCGCGCGTGGCAATGGGATGCTCGGCCGCCACCGCCACGTACGACACGCCCATCAGGGTGTCAGGCCGCGTGGTGAATACCGTCAGCGGCTCGGCCTGGCCGTCCACGTCGAAGGTGATCTCCAGGCCTTCGGAACGACCCAGCCAGTTGCGCTGCATCGTCTTGACCGCGTCGGGCCAGCCCGGCAGCGTGTCCAGGCCGTCCAGCAACTCCTGCGCATAGGCGGTGATCTTGAGGAACCACTGCGGGATCTCGCGTTTTTCCACGGTGGCGCCGGAGCGCCAGCCCTTGCCGTCGATCACTTGCTCGTTGGCCAGCACCGTCTGGTCGACCGGGTCCCAGTTGACGACGCTGTTCTTGCGGTACACCAGGCCCTTCTTCATCAGCCGGGTGAACATCTGCTGTTCCCAGCGGTAGTACTCGGGACGGCAGGTGGTGACCTCACGGGTCCAGTCGTACGCAAAGCCCATGCGCTTGAACTGCTCGCGCATGTGCTCGATGTTCTTGTAGGTCCACTTCGCCGGCGCGGTGTTGTTCTTGATCGCGGCGTTCTCGGCGGGCAGGCCGAAGGCGTCCCAGCCCATCGGCTGCAACACGTTGCGGCCCTGCTGGCGCTGGAAGCGGCTGATGACGTCGCCGATGGTGTAGTTACGGACATGGCCCATGTGCAGGGCACCGGACGGGTACGGCAGCATCGACAGGCAGTAATACTTGGGCTTGTCCGAGTCTTCGGTGACCTCGAAGGCACGAGTGTCGTTCCAGAAGCGCTGGGCGCTGCTTTCGACGGCGGCCGGGGCGTAACCGCCCTGCTCCCGCGCGCCCTGGTCGGGGGTGTCCTGCATGGTGTTCGCTACCGGTAGTTGCTCGGGTGGCCGCGCGGGAGAAGCGCGGCGCTCAATCGCGGGAGACTAGCTTAATGCGGGGTTTGAAGGCAAAAGCTGGCCTTGGAGATTGGGGCAAGAGCCGGCGGGTAGCCCCCTCGGGGCCACGCCTGCGGCGACCCGGAGGAAAGGCCGCTAGCGCGGCCGTGTATCTGGTTCGCGCACATCGTGCGCTCCTACGCGCGGCCGTTTATAGATTGCCCTACGGGGCGGGTCGGGCTTCGCACGGGGATTTTCGATTCGCCATCCATGGCTCAGCGAAAATGGCCGGCCGTCCTGGCCGGCCCCGCTACGCGGCCTTGTCCGTTCGAATCCCTCGCCTGCGGCTACCGGCCCCGAGGGGGCTACCCGCCGGCTCTTCCAATGACTGAGGCGGGTTGTGACGCGAGCGTCCGCGGACATGCGGGGTAGGGCGTCGCCGCTTTGTTGGCTTTTCGCCCACATCGTGGGCTCCTACCCCAGGGGTAGGGCAGCCCGTGGCATATCCAACGCGTGGTCTGCCGTCCGGGAATGGGAGCGCACGCACGTGCGCGAACCCTCGACGTATCTAAGGCGACCGATGCCATGCGCAACAGGCAGGCGAGCGTTCCCACCCACGAAGCGAAACCCAGCTCTTCGCTCTCCCCACACGCAACCTCAGTCGTCGAAAGAGCCGGCGGGTGCCACCCTCGGGGCCGGTAGCCGCAGGCGAGGGATTCGAACGGAAAAGGCCGCGTAGCGGGGCCGGCCAGGACGGCCGGCCGTTTCCGCTGAGCCATGGAGGGCGAATCGGAAACCCCCGTTCGAAGCCCGACCCGCCCCGAAAGGGAATAAATACACGGCCGCGGAGCGGCCTTTCATTGACGGGTCGCCGCAGGCGTGGCCCCGAGGGTGGCACCCGCCGGCTCTTGCTCCAAGGCCCAAGCTCCAACGCGATGCCGAAGGCGAGCCCTCCCGCTCAGCGGCAGGTAGCCACCTGCCCGCCCGCCACCGCGCGAACCGCCCCGGCGACCTGATCTGCGGCCTTCCCCAGCGCACGCTGATGCGCATCGACCAGGCTGTCGTAGCTGCTACCCGCGGGCTCGCTCACCCGCGACGCGCAGGTGCTGGCGGTGTCGCCGCTGCGTACGGACCAGCTGGCTTCGAGGGTGGCGTCGCCGCCCACTTCGGAATCGAAGCGACGCACGTCGAACTGCACGAATACCACCTTGGCGTCCTTGCCGCGCGGCAGGCCGTGTACGTCGTGCGTGCCAAGACGGGTGGAAAGGTCCGCTGCCAGTGCACCGCGGATCTCGTCGCCGAGCGGCGAGGCCCAGCGTTCGCCGTCCAGCACGGCGATACCGCTGGCGCCCTGGCGCAGCACCAGCGCGGGCTGGTCGACCTGCGGAGGCACGGCGACGGCCTGGACGTCGATCAGGAACGGCGCGGCGGCGGGCGGCAGGCCCGCCGAAGGCGGGATCAGCGTGTGGAAATGGGTGGGTGCCGAGGAGCACGCGGCCAGCGTGCCCAGCAAAGTGACGGCGGCGGCGAGGCGAAGTGTCTGGATCATGGCTGTACTTCCTTGCCCTGCCTGGACGGCGACGGGGTGATGACCTTGGGCGGCGCGTCGGCACCGCGACCACGCAGCAGCGACTCGGGGTGGCGGCCGAGGTAGTCGGTGAACGCACGCACCGAGCGCACCGTGCGCTGCAGTTCCTCCAGTGTCACGGTGATGTTCTGCTGCAACGGCGAATCCGCGGACAGCGCATCGTTGGCCGTGCCCACCGTCTTGTTGACGCCCTGCAGCGTCTTCTTCGCTTCCGGCAGGAGCTCGGTATTGACCTGCTTGAGCGTGCCGTGCAGTTCCTGCAGGCTGCCGTCCAGGTTCTTGCCGATGGAGTCGAAGGGAATCTTCTCGACCTTGTCGACGATGCTGGAAATCTGCTCCTGCAGGTGATCGAAGTCGCCCGCCATGGTGGGCACTTCCAGCGGCGACGCCTTCTCGTTGAAGGTCACCTTGGGCGCCTTCTTGTCGAAGTCGATCGCGACGTAGAGCTGACCGGTCAGCAGGTTGCCGGTGCGTGCCTGCGCGCGCAGGCCGTGGTCGACCATGCCATGCAGGATGCGCGGCAGCTGTTCTTCCTCCGCACCGCCGACGGCCGCACGGAGTTTCTCGTCCGCCTTTCCGAGGCGCTGCGGATACACCACGGCGCCGACGATCACGGGGAAGGTCTTGTTGACCGGATCGTAGTCGAGGTTGACCGACACCACCCGGCCGACCTTCACGCCAAGGAATTCCACGGGCGCATCCGGGGCCAGGCCGCGCAGCGAATGCTCGAAACGCATGCGGATGTAGTGCGGCTTGCCATCGGGCGGCGCCAGTGCGGTCTGCTGGTCGTTGAACAGCGTGAAGTCGGCCATCTCGTCGGCGGGAGTTTCGTCGTGCGGACCGGGGGCCGACTGGAAGGCGACGCCGCCGGCGATCACCGTCGCGATCGACTGGGTGTTGAGCTTGAGGCCGTCGGCACCCAGCGACACGTCCACGCCGCTGGCGTTCCAGAAGCGCGCGTCCTTGGTGACGAAGCGGTCGTTGGGGCCGTCGATGAACAGCTGCAGCGACACGCCCTTGCCGTCCTTGTCCAGCTCATAGGACACGATGCGGCCCACCTGGATGCGGCGGTAGTAGACGGGCGAGCCGATATCCAGCGAACCCAGGTCGCTGGAGTGCAGCACGAAGCGCCGCCCCGGCGCACCGTGGGTCACCGCCGGCGGCGTTTCCAGCCCCGTGAAATCGGATTTCTCGTCTTCGGAATCGCCTGCGTCCGCACCGATGAAGGCGCCGGACAGCAGCGTGTCGATGCCGGACACACCACTGGCGCCGATGCGCGGCCGCACCACCCAGTAGCGCGTGCCCTTGGTCGCGAACGCGCGGGCGTCCTTCTCAAGATCGATCACCACGGAGATGTGCGTGCGGTCCTTGGACAACCGCATGGTGGTGACCTTGCCGATCACCACGTTCTTGTACTTGACCTGGGTCTTGCCGGCCTCGATGCCTTCGGCGGTGAGGAAGGTGACCGAGATCTGCGGACCGGCCGACAGCGCATGGCTGACCATCAGCGAGATGCCGACCAGCGCCGCCACGATCGGCACCAGCCAGATAAGCGAAAAGCCGAGCTTGGACTTGCGCACCTCCGGCTGCGGCAGCTCGTCCGGGGCCGGCGTTTTTCCGTCGTGGGTGTCGCTCATTGCGATTTCCTTTTGTCCCAGATCAACCTGGGATCGAAACTCATGGCCGCGAGCATCGTCAGCACGACGACGATGCCGAAATACACCACGCCGGGCAGGGGCTCGACGCGGCTCAGTATCTTGAAATGCACCAACGCGGACAGGATCGCCACGACGAACACGTCGAGCATCGACCAGTAGCCGATCAGTTCCACGAAACGGTACAGCTTGGAGCGCTGGCGCGGACCCAGGTCGCTGGACCGCTGCACGGACACCAGCAGGTAGCCCATGATGATGAACTTGAGCATGGGCACGACGATGCTCGCCGTGAAGACGATGGCCGCCAGTCCCGGGGAGCCGGCCTGCCACAACTCGACGATGCCACTGAGGATCGTGTTGTCGTCCTTCGAGGACAGGCTCTCGGTGCGCATGATCGGGAAGATGTTGGCCGGGATGTAGAACATCGCCGCGGCCAGCAGCAGCGCCCAGGCGCGCGAGATGCTGCCGTGCTTGCGTCCGTGCAGCGGGTTGCCGCAACGCGGGCAGTGCGCGTGGGGATCGTCCGTGTACGCGGTGACCAGCTGACAGACATGGCAGGACATGATGCCCATATCCACGGCGCGGGGCGGCGTACTCATGCCTTGGCGCCCCCGGTCAGGTCCCACAGGCCGCGCGGGTCGTGGGCCGAGAAGACGGTGATCAGCAGCGTGAGGAAGCCGAAGGCCCAGATGCCGGCACCGGGCACCACGTCGAAATAGGTATGCGCCTTGACCACGGCGACCAGGGTGCCGAGCATGAACACCTCGATCATGCTCCACGGCTTCACCCGGACCAGCGCGGACATGGCCCAGGCAAAGCCCGGCGCCCGCTGCCCGTTCCGCGCGAACAGCAGCACCCAGCCGAACATGAGGATCTGCGCCAGCGGGAAGAAGAACAGCGTGAGCGCGGTCAGCACGGCCACGATCTGGGCGCCGTCCTGCCACATGGCGATCACTGCGCCCCAAAGGGTGGTGGCGGCGGTCATGCCCGACAGGCCCAGGGTGACGATGGGCGACACGTTGGCGATGACGAAGACGATGAGCGCGGCGACGATAAGGGCGAACTGGCTATCCACTCCGAGCCACTGGTGGCGCTCCAGCACCGCGCCGCACACCACGCAGTCGGCGACCTCCCCACGCGCAAGGCTGCGCCTCCGGTAAACGGAGTCGCAATGCTCGCAGATAATCAGGTCCTGACCTTTACGCATGCCAACCCGGCGGCTCCGGGCCGGCTGGCCCTGGCGCCCATGATCGCAAATTCGCGTAGACGGCGCATGATGAAAACCCTAGGCGCCGGCCTAAAAGCGTTGCCTGGCCGAAAAGCGCGCGGCACCTTGATATGCTCCCGCCCTCCCCCGACGTAAGGGGCCATCGACCATCGTCCCAGGAGTCCTCCGTGAGCAGTGCCCCGACCCGCAGTGAACACGTCTTCGACGCGACCACCGCCGGCTTCGAGACCGACGTCATCCAGGCCTCGCTCGAAACACCGGTCCTCGTCGACCTCTGGGCCGAATGGTGTGGCCCTTGCAAGTCGCTGGGCCCGATCCTCGAGAAGCTGGCGGGCGAATACAACGGTGCCTTCCGCCTCGCCAAGATCGACGTGGATGCCGAGCAGGAACTGGCCGGGATGTTCGGCGTACGCAGCATCCCTACGGTCATCCTGATCAGCGGGGGCCAGGTGGTCGATGGCTTCGCCGGGGCCTTGCCCGAAGGCCAGATTCGCGAGTTCCTGACCAAGCACGGCGTGGCGCCCGCCGAAGCCGTGGTCGAGGCGCCGGCCGAGGTCGCCGCGCCCGAGACCGCCGCCGAGGCGATCAACCGCCTGCAGCAGGCCATCGCCGCCGAGCCGGACCGCGCCGAGCTCAAGCTCGACCTCGCCCTGGCCCTCATGCGCGCCGGTCAGGTGAAGCCGGCCCAGGCCGAACTGGACGCCCTGCCCGCCAACCTGGCCACCGATGCCCGCGCCGTTCGCCTCGCCAAGCAGCTGGAACTGGCCAGCGCGCTGGATGGGGCGCCGTCCATGGCCGAGTTGCGCGAGCGGGTCCAGACCGACGACACCGACTGGGAGGCCCGCGACCTGCTCGGTGTGCGCCTGCTGATAGAGGGTGATGCCGCCGAAGGGTTGGACCAGTTCCTGGACATCCTCAGGCGCCAGCGGGACTGGCAAGACGGCCAGGCCAAAAAGCGCCTGCTCGCCGCGTTCGCCACCCTCGAGGACGCCGCGCTGGTCAGCGCGTATCGCCGGAAGATGGCCTCGCTGGTGTTCTGAAGGGCGGCCGGCTCAGCGGCGCTTGCGGCGCACATACAGCTGCTTGCGCACGCTGGCCACCAGTTCGCCGGACGCGGTGCGGATGTCGGTGTCGAACCAGCGCAGGTACTTCTCGCCGCCGGCCGTGGCGTCGCGCAGCTCATCCAGCAGCGCGTCGTCCACACGGAACTCGGCAAAGACAGCCTCGCGACCGGGAGCGACGAAGCGGATCTCGCCTGCCTGGTCCCATACGATGTAGTCGTCGCCCAGCGACTTCAGCACCATGATCATCCAGAACGGATCGGTCATGGAGAACAGGTTGCCGCCGAAGTGCGTGCGCACGTAGTTGCGGTTGTACCAGGCCAGCGTCAGCCTGACCCGGGCATAGCGGTAATCGTCCATCGTCACCACGCGGATGCCCGTGAACAGGAATGGCGGCCATGCATTGAGGATGCGACGGAGCGTGGAGGCTTTCATGGGCGGGGTACCTGGACTGCGCGAGCCGCCATGCTAGCCGCCGCCTGCCCCGTGGCGAAGCCGCTCGTTTAAAACACCGGGCTTATCACGCCGCGCCGTTACCTTTGGCACAGGCCGCCCGGCGGCAGGCTGCCGACTATCGGACGCTACTGTCCGCCAAGGGGAAACCTGCCGCCATGCGCCTGCCGCTCCGTCGTGCCATCCTCGCCGCCGCCATCGCCGCCGCGACGACCTTCTCCGCCACGGCCACACGCGCGGCCGACATCCCGGTCGCGGCGGACACCCCCTACCCCGGCAACCTGACCCTCGACGTGGATCTGTCCGACGCCGCGAAGAACATCTTCCGCGTCAGGGAGACGATTCCGGTAACGCCCGGCCACGTGGTGCTCAACTATCCCGAGTGGATCCCGGGGGTGCATGGCCCGGCAGGCCCCCTGTCGAATGTCGCCGGCATCCAGATCACGGCCAACGGCAAGAAGATCCCCTGGCGCCGCGACACGAAGGAGATGTACGCCTTCCACGTCGACGTGCCCGACGGCGCCAGCACGCTCGAACTGTCCTTCGTCTACCTCGCACCGGCCACGCCCAACTACGTGCCGCTGTCGTTCAACGAGGTGTCGTTCTACCCCGCCGGCTACTACACCAGCCAGATCAAGGTGGACCCGAGCGTCACGCTGCCGGCGGGATGGCGCTACGCCTCGGCGCTGGATACCGCTTCGCAGAGCGGCAACACCGTGCATTTCAAGACCGTGAGCTACGAGAACCTGGTGGATTCGCCGGTCATGAGCGGCAAGTATTTCAATCGCATCGACCTGGCGCCCGGCCAGCCCACGCCGGTGCACCTGAACATCACCGGCGACACCGCCGCGGGGGTCAAGGCCACCGACAAGCAGATCCAGGCGCAGCGCAACCTGATCGTGCAGGCCAACAAGCTGTTCGGCGCGCATCACTACGCGCACTACGACTTCCTGCTGGTGACGTCCGACCACACCGGCCATTTTGGTCTGGAGCACCACCAGTCCAGCGACGACCGCCTGTTCGCCAACTTCCTCACCGACGCCGACGTCAACATGGCCGCGGGCACGCTGTTGCCGCACGAGTACATCCACTCCTGGAACGGCAAGTTCCGTCGCCCGGCCGACCTGTGGACCCCGAGCTTCGCCGAGCCGATGCAGGACGACCTGCTGTGGGTGTACGAGGGCCTGACCGACTACTGGGCCGGCGTACTCACCGCGCGCTCGGGCATCTGGACCACGGAGCAATGGCGCGACTCGCTGGCGGGCATCGCCGCCAGCATGTCGGCGCGTACGGGGCGGTCGTGGCGATCGCTGCAGGACACGGCGGACGGCATTCCGCTCTCGTCGCGGGGCAGCAGCCCGGGCTGGGACAACCTGCGTCGCAGCTCCGACTATTACCCCGAAGGCCAGTTGCTCTGGCTGGACGTCGATACCAAGATGCGCACGCTCTCCGGCGGCAAGCATACGCTGGACGAGTTCGCCAAGGCCTTCTACGGCATGGACAACGGCAGCTATACCCCCAAGACCTATACCTTCGAGGATGTCGTCGCCACCCTCAACCGCATCCAGCCGTTCGACTGGGCGGGTTTCCTGCGCCAGCGCCTCGACTACACCGGCGATACCCTGCCCGAGCACGGTATCGAAGGCGGCGGCTGGAAACTGGTGTACGACGACAAACCCTCGCCCTTCGTCATCACCGGGGAAAAGATCCGCAAGTCGGCCAACTTCACCTATTCGCTCGGCATCCAGGTGAACGAAAAGGGCATCGTCACTGACGCGCAATGGGACGGTATCGCCGCAAAGGCGGGCCTCGTGCCGGGCGTGCAACTGGTCGCCGTCAACGGCAAGGATTATTCCCCCCAGGTGCTCAAGGACGCGGTAACGGCCGCCAAGGACACATCGACGCCCATCGAGTTCCTGGTCAAGAGCACCGACGACTACGCGACGATCAAGGTCGACTACCACGGCGGCCTGAAATACCCGCACCTGGTGCGCGGCGACGGCAAGGACCTGATCGGCGCCATCGCCACCCCCTGAACCACGCCGACCGCCATACCGCGCAGCGCTACCTGTAGGAGCGCACGATGTGCGCGAAAAAAGCCCGCTACCCGTTGGATCACCCCACCGGCAACCCCACCACGACCCGCAACCCCGAACCGCCCTCGCGGTCCAGCAGGTCGATGGTGGCGCCGTGCAGCTGGGCCGCGCGCTGCACGATCGACAGGCCCAGCCCGTGGCCTTCGCCGTGCGTATCCTCCCCGCGCTGGAAACGGGTGAACATGGCCGCGCGACGCTCCGGCGCAATGCCGGGGCCGTCGTCTGTCACGACAATGCGGGCCACGCCGTCGGCCGCGTCGATGGACAGCTCCACATGCCCTCCCGGCGGCACGTGGCGGAACGCGTTCTCCAGCAGGTTGCGCATCAACGCCCCCAGGGCAACGCCGTAGCCTTCCACGAACAGATGGGCCGGCAGCTCGCGCACGCTCAGTTCGACGTTTCCCTTGCCGACCAGGGGCGACAGTTCGTCGATGACCTGGAGCGCCAGTTCGCCCAGGTCCACGCGACTGCGTGGCCCGGCGGCGGCGCCGGCTTCCAGCCGCGCCAGGTCCAGCAACTGCTCCGTGCGCCGGGCCAGCGAAACGAGGCATTCACGTGCCGCCTCCAGCGCGGCGCGTGTCGCCGCGTCCGGGTCCGCCGAGGCCATCGCGTCTTCCAGGTTGATCATGGTCGAAGCCAGCGGCGTGCGCAGTTCGTGGGCCACGTCCGCACTGAAACGACGTTCGCGCTCCAGGGCGCCTTCCAGTCGCTCGATCTGCTCGTTCAGTGCGGTGACCACAGGCTGCAGTTCGGTCGGCGCATCGGCCAGGTGGATGGGCGCCCGGCTGCCGGACTCGCGACGGGAGAGCGCATCGGCCAGGGTTTCCAGGGGGCGCAACCCGCGGCGGATGGCCCAGCCGACCAGGATCGCCAGCAGCGGCAACCCCAGCAAGGTGGGCAGGCCATGCTCGATCCACAGCGCCCGGGTGATCTCATGCCGGCTGTCGTAGCGCTCGCCCGCACGGATGGTGATGCCGTCGCTCTCCATGATCAGCGTGAACACGCGCCACTCGTAGCGTCCGTTCACCACATCCTCGAACGCCCCATCCTCGGCGTGGGTATCGGGCAGACCGGCCAGGTTCTCCGTGCCCAGCAACAGGTGACCGTCGCGATCACGCACCTGGAAGCCCACCTCGGATTCGAAGGTGCGACCCTGCACGGTCAGTTCCTGCGGATGGTTGGACACGCTGGGCACCAACAGGCTTGCGTTGCGCTGGCTGCGCAACCGCTCCACGCCGATGCGACCGACCAGCACCTCCAGCGTGCGCGCGGCCTGGGCCAGGCGACCGTCCGACAACTCGTCCACTTCCTCCAGCGTGCGTTTCGCGCTGAGCACGCCCAGCGGAAGCAGCACCGCCGCCAGCATGCACACGATCAGCACCAGCAATCGGGAACGCAGGCTCAGCGGCCTCACATCGGCTCCCGCGGCACCATGTAGCCGAAGCCGCGCACGGTCTGGATCGCGCCGGGGCTGAGCTTGCGTCGCAGCGAGTGCACCAGCACCTCGAGTGCGCTGGTGCTCATCGCGCTGTCGGGACCGTACAGCGAGGTTTCCAGCGACTCGCGACGGACGATCCGGCCCGCGCGCTCCATCAAGGCCTGCAACAACGAAAATTCACGCCGTGTCAGTTCCACTTTCTCGCCGCGCCAGTGAACGTCGAAGCTGCCCAGGTCGAGGCTGAGCGCGCCCGCCTCCAGCTTGTTGACTGCCGCGCCACGTACCCGGCGTGCCAGCGAACGGATGCGTGCGGCCAACTCGTCCAGATGGAAGGGCTTGACCAGGTAGTCGTCCGCCCCCGCGTCCAGCACCCGGATACGCGAGTCCAGGGCATCGCGCGCGGACATCACGATCACCGGCGTGGTCACCCTTAGCCGGCGGGCCTCGCTCAGCACTTCCATGCCGTCGCGACCAGGCAGGCCCAGGTCGAGCAGGACCAGGTCCGCATCGTGGTCGCGCAGCGCCGCCAGCGCCTCGTTGCCGTCGCGATACCAACTGACCGTGTACGTCAGGCGTTCCAGTGCGCGACGGATGGCATCGCCGAGTCGGGCATCGTCTTCGACCAGAATGATGTGCAAGGCGGCGCCCTCCGGGATAGGGGCAAATTATCTGCATCCAGCGCTTAGCACCAGCTTACGCCGGGCTTTGCGCGCCGTGCCCATCGCGCCACAATGGCCCGATCATCCCTCCAAGGCCCGGCCACCCGTGACCCTGCCCGCACGACTCCTCCTCGCCCTGATCGCGGTGCTGCCGATGACGATCCACGCGAAAGACACCTGGACCACGCCGGCGGAGGCCTCCGCGTTCCGCACCACGCCCTCGTATGCGGAAACCCTGGCCTTCCTTCGCCGTCTGGCCCAGGCGGCGCCGGAGACGATCCGGCTGGAGACCTTCGGCACGACGCCGGAAGGCCGGCCCATGACGGTGGTGATCGCCGCGACCGACGGCGACCTCACGCCCGAACGCGCCCGGGCCGCCGGCAAGCCGATCGTGCTGGTGCAGGCGGGCATCCATCCGGGTGAGATTGAGGGCAAGGACGCGGGTCTGATGCTGTTGCGCGATTTCGCCACGCTACACCGGCTGCCGCACCTGCTGGATCACGCGGTGCTGGTGTACATCCCCGTCTACAGCGTGGACGGCCACGAAAACTCGGGGCCCTATTTCCGGATCAACCAGAACGGCCCGGCGGAGATGGGCTTCCGCGGCCAGTCGCAGTACCTCAACCTCAACCGCGACTACGTCAAGGCCGACGCACCGGAAACCCGTGCCTGGCTGGGGCTGTGGAACACGTGGAAGCCCGACCTGCTGGTGGACATCCATACGACGGACGGCGCGGACTACCAGTACGACCTCACCTGGTATGCCGAGGATGCGCACAAGCTGCCGCCCTCGATCGCCACCTGGCAGGCTCGTGCGTTTGCCGTCCAGACGATGCCGCGCTACGAAGCCCTCGGTCATCTGGCCTCGCCCTACCTCGAATTCCGCGACGGACGCGATATCACCAAGGGCATCGAAAACTTCGGCTCCGGCCCGCGCTTTTCCACGGGATACGCGGCCATCCGCAACCGTGCGGGGCTGCTGATCGAGACACACATGCTGAAGTCGTACGAGGTACGCGTGCGCGCCACGTACGATGTGGTGCGCAGCCTGCTCGCCGTGGTGAACGACGATCCCGCCAGCCTGCTTGCCGCATCGCGCGCGGCGGACGCCTGGGCGGCATCACGCGTTGCGCAACCGGGCGCATCGCTACCGGTGACGTTCAAGCAGGACCCGACACCGCAACCCTTCCAGCTCAAGGGCTTCGCCTTTACGCAGACCAAAAGCGAGATCTCCGGCGACACCTGGGTCCGCTACGATCCGTCGGCCAGGAAGACCTACGATATCCAGAGCTGGAACGACCTGCTGCCCGATGTCGCCGCGCCACTGCCCGCGGCATGGGCCATTCCGCCGCAGTGGACGGAGATCGTCGCGCGGCTCGACGCGCATGGCATTCCCTACACGCGCACGACAGCGCCGATGAAGGTCGAGGCCACGCGCGACACGCTCACCCGGCCGGTCTGGGCGGACAAGCCGTTCGAAGGTCACCACATGCTCAAGGACGTGGCGATCGCGTCGGCCCGGGAGAACGTGGTGTTGCCTGCCGGCACGGTCATCGTCCGCGCCGACAACGCCGATGCCGTGCTCGCGCTGAACCTGCTCGATGCGCGCGCGCCGGATTCCCTGCTGCGCTGGGGCTACCTCAACGGCATCTTCGAACAGAAGGAATACGGCGAACCCCGTGTACTCGAGGCGCTCGCCCGGAAGATGCTTGCCGACGATCCTGCGCTGAAAACCGAATTCGACCGGAAGCTTCGGGACGACGCAGCGTTCGCGGCGAGCCCGCGCGCCCGGCTGGCCTTCTTCTACGAACGCAGCCCGTGGTACACGGTACAGAAGGTCGGCGCCTACCCCGTACTGCGTTTGGACAACACTGCGCTGCAAACGCTGGCGCCGCGCTGACCGCGGTGCCCATTGCCTGACTTACCAGATACGGCGGCTCAGGCCACCACCTCGAACGGACGCATCATCTCGTTCGCCTCGTGCTCGGCGAGATGGCAGTGCCACGCGTAGCGTCCGGGGAAGCCGTCGAACGTGGCGACGATGCGCGTGACCATGCCCGGATACGCCTGCACCACATCCTTCCAGCCACGCTCGTGCGGCGGCGGTTCCTGTGCCGGGCCGACATAGCGGATCGTCTTCTTCTCCATGTACTCGTCCACATCGTACGGACGCCGTTCGAGGATCTGAAAACGCACCAGGTGCAGGTGGATCGGATGGGTATCCTCGGTGAGGTTCACCAGGCTCCACATCTCGGTGCTGCCGAGCTTTACCGACTCCGTCACCGGATCATGCCAGCGCTTCCCGTTGAGCAGCATGAGCATGGGCGTGGCGACGCAGTCGCTGTATTCGTCGAGCGTCAGCTCGCGGGTCTTCGACGCGGTGGACGCCGTCACGCGCGGCACGTCGCGCAACGCGTCGGGCACACGACTGTCGTCATGCACCGTGCCCTGCCCCACCGCAAAACGCATGAGCGGCAACGCATCGTTCATCAGCTCGACCGTGCCACCGCGCAACGCGGCGAAATCGACCACGATGTCCGCACGCTCGCCAGGCGCCAGGAAGATGGACTTCATCGCCGAGGGCGACGCCAGCAGGCCCTGGTCCGAACCGATGACCTGGAAAGGCCGGCCATCGCGGAAGCGCAGGTGATAGAAACGCCCGTTCGCGGCGTTGAGCACGCGCAGGCGATAACGGCGCGGCTGCACATCCGCCCGTGGCAGCACCACACCGTTGACCAGGGTCAGGTTGCCGAAGACTTCCGGCACCCACGGGGCCTTGGCGTCACCGGAATCGGGATAATACAAACGGCCGTCCGTATGCAGCAGCCGATCGGCCAGTACCAGCGGCAGCTCCTGCTCGCCCGAGGGCAGGCCGAGCGACAACTCGTGCTCGTCGCGCAGCAGGTACATGCCCATCAGCCCGGCGTACATGTTCAGCCGATTGATGCCCATGGCATGGTCGTGATACCACAGCGCCGCCGCATCCTGCGTGTTGGCATAGTGGTGACGGCGCGAGACGCCGGGCACGTACCAGTCCTCGGGATAACCGTCGTCCACGTGCGGCACCTTGGCTCCGTGCAGGTGCACGATGGCGCGGACTTCGGGCTTGTCCGCCTCGGCACCGCAGATCGCGTGGTCGACGGGGAGGAAATGCTTGCGCGGGAGCGCGTTTTCCCAGATCACCTCGATCGGCTGACCCGTGCGTGCCTCGATAGTGGGACCGGGATAGTGCCCGCCATAGGTCCACAAGGTCGTGGGCGGCAGGTCACGGTGCAGCTTCTGCGCGGTCTGCGCCATCCGCACGTGCAGCGGTTTGCCGTGTACGGCGTGCAGCACGGGCGGCAACGGCAAGGCATCCACGAACGGTGCCAGGCGTGCCGGATCGACCAGGCCGGGCATGCGGCTGGTGTCACCCATGGGATGCATGCACAACGTGTTGCCCACCTTGCCGGCGGGCGCCCCGTGCATGTCGTGCATGTCGTGCGCGAGCAGCCGTGACGGCATCCATCCCGCCGCGGCCGCCCAACCCGCCGTCGTCAGGAACCGACGGCGATCAACCATGCCCACCTTTCCCGTTCGGCCACTGCGGCCAGCCGGGCCAGCCGCCGCCGGCCTGTTTCGGCTGGCCGGTGGTTTCGTCCAGGATCAGCTTGCGGTCGAACAGACGCGGCAGGAAGAAGTCGAACATGCCGTCGATGCGACCGGCCTGTGCGTCGCTGGAACCGCCACCGATACGCTTGCCGGACAGCCAGTTGTCCTCGATGAAGCGCGTGATCGAACTCTGGTCGGTGATGCTGTGATCGACCATGTTCTCGCGGGCCCACGGCGACACCACCAGCAGCGGCAGGCGCGGACCGAAGCCGCAGCGGCCCTGCGCCGGCGTCTTGCCGTCCAGCCCGGGCAACGTGCCGTGACCCTTGCACACACCGTCGCCATCGAGCGCATCGGTGCTGCCGACCGAGCCGTTGACGCGCGGCGGCGCCTGGTGGTCGTACCAGCCGTCGGAGTCGTCATACGCGATGATGACGGCGGTGTCCTTCCACTCGTCGCTTTGCTGCAGGGCGTTCATGACGTGGACGACGAAGGCCTGCTCGTCCAGCGGGTCGGAGTAACCGGCATGGCCGTCCTGGTACGCGGGCGCCTTGAGGAAACTCACCGCCGGCAGGTGCCCGGTGTCCAGCGCGTCGTAGAAGTCGTGGATGTCGTACTGGTGATTGGCCGCGTCGGTCCGGCCGATCATCGCCAGCGACGTGGGCCGCGCGTGCGTCGGGTTGGCGGTGGAGGGGTAGTACTGGAACGGCTGGTGGTGCTGGCTGTAGTCGTTGGAGGTGACCTTGGTCACCTCGGACAGGGTATGCCGGCCGCATCCCGTGCTGCCGTCCGGGTTGGTCACGCCCAGGTCGAAACCGCCCTGGAACCAGCCCCAGGTCACCTGTTGCTCGTTGAGCAGGTCGCCGATGTTGCGCCCGCCCATGGTCACCTGGTTGGCGGTCGGCGAGGAACAGACGTCGCCCAGCGGATCAGGGTCGCCGATCATCGTCAGGCCGCCGTGACCGTCGTCGGTTTCCGCGCCGGTACCGTTGAGCGTGTCGATCACGCCGGCGGTCTGTCCGGCAATCAGGTTCACGGCGCCGGGGGTGGAGGGGCCGAAGCCGGTGCCGTAGTGGTTGTCGCTCAGGGCGTAGTGCTGGGCGTAGTTCCAGTAGGCCGTGACGGTGTTGCCGTCGTAATAGCCCATCACCTGGCCCTTGCCTTCTTCCGTGGGGTCGCCGCCAGGCAGCGTCTCGCCGCGACCGGTGTAGCGCGGGAAGGCATCCATGCGGCCGCCGTCGAAGGCGCGCTGCTCCGATGTGTAGCCGTGATCCTGGTCGGCCGTGGCGGCCTGCGCGCGACTCAACCGGAACGGGTTGATCGCGGCGTCGGCATTGCCGCTGTTGGCGGCATTGGGGTTGGCGGTAAGCAGCCGATGCGTGAGCCCGTTCACCGGCGGCGTGAACGGCCGGGCATAGAACGCGGGTTCGCCGGCCGGGTTGGCCGCAAAGGGATAGGTACCGAAATAGTGATCGAAGGACACGTTTTCCTGGAAGATCACCACGAGGTGCCGGATCGGCGTGGCCGTGTGTGGCCCCCTGCCATGGCCATGACCGTAGCCGAAGCCGAGGGCGTCCTCGACCGAGGTGGCTTCGGCGGGAGCGGTCTGCTGGGCCACGACGATGGACGCGGCGGACAGGGTGAGCACACAGGCGATGCCTGCAGCCAGTAGCTTGCGCATGACGATGATTCCTCGGTATGACGATCGCACTGCCTGGGGACCGCGCCCCCTGCGACGCGATTGCCCTCCAGTTTGCGAAACGCGTATGACAGCCCGGCGTCACTTCGCCGCGATTACTTGCGGAATGTGCCGATCCATGACTTTCGTCACGGTTGGCCCTGCGCTGGCCCGCCAGCCGTTATCCTCGGGAAGTGCGGCGCCCGGGGGGTGCCGATGTACGTCACTTCCATCGAGGGACATCCATGACCAAGCAGTACCTGAAGCCGCTCGCGCTGGCCTTGAGCATCGCGCTCGCCGGCACCGCGTGCAGCCAGCACAACGATGCCGACACTGCCACGCCGGCCGCCAATGCCCCGGCCGCGACAGGCAGCGCGCCTGCCCCGGCCACCACGGCCGCCGCCGCGCCTGCAGGCCCCACGTTCAACGTGGCCGACCTGGACACCGGCATCGACGCGTGCGACGACTTCAACGGCTTCGTCAATGCCAAGTGGGTGGCCGCCAACCCGATTCCCGACGACCGCACCCGCTGGGGTGCCTTCGACCAGCTGGCGGAAACCAGCCTCAACACGCAGCACGACATCGTCGACGCGATGGACAAGGGCGCGGCCAGCGCCAAGGCCGGCTCGATCGAACAGAAGATCGGCCTGCTCTACCGCTCCGGCATGAACGAGGACGCCATCGAAAAGGCCGGCATCGAACCGCTGAAGCCGGAGCTGGCGAAGATCGATGCGCTGAAGTCGCCGCAGGACATCGTGGATTTCCTCGACAGCAGCTTCAACGACGGCAACGGCTACGTGTTCGGCTTCGGCGCCGGCGCCGACTTCAAGAATGCCAAGATGCAGATCGGCTTCACCCAGCAGGATGGCCTGGGCCTGCCGACCAAGGATTACTACACCGATCCCAAGCAGGCCGACAACCGCAAGGCGTATGTCGACTACATCGTCAAGACGCTGACCCTGGCCGGCGTGTCCGACGCGGATGCGAAGACGCAGGCCGACGCCATCATGAAATTCGAGACCCAGCTCGCCGCGGCCTCGCTCTCGCCGGTGGAACTGCGCGCACCGGAAAACCAGTACCACTTCGTCAGCGTGGCGGAAGCGGACAAGGTCACCCCGCATTTCAACTGGGAGAAGTTCTTTGCCGCCCAGGGTGTCACCGTCGACAAGGGCTTCTCGCTGTCGCAGCCGAAGTTCTTCAAAGAATTCGACAAGATGCTGGCGACCACGCCGGTCTCCACCTGGCAGGCCTACCTGCGCTTCCACGCCATCGACAGTGCCTCGCCGTACCTGTCCAAGACCTTCCAGGACAACAAGTTCGACTTCTACGGCAAGACCCTCGCGGGCCAGCCGCAGCAGAAGCCGCGCTGGAAGCGCGTGCTCGGCACCGTCAACACGTCCATGGGCGAAGGCCTGGGCCAGCTGTACGTGGCCAAGGTGTTCAAGCCGGAAGCCAAGCAACGTGCCAGCGAGCTGGTCGACAACGTGCGCACCGCGCTCAAGGCACGCCTGGAAAAGCTCGACTGGATGAGCGACGAGACCAAGCAGAAGGCCATCGCCAAGTGGAACACCTTCCTGCCCAAGATCGGCTATCCGGACAAGTGGCGTGACTGGTCGGGCCTGGACATCAATGGCGAGAACTACTACGGCAACGTCGAATCCGCCGGCAAGTTCAACTACCACTACGACATCGCCAAGATCGGCAAGCCGACCGACCGCATGGAATGGGGCATGACGCCGCAGACGGTCAACGCGTACTACAACCCGACCGACAACACGATCAACTTCCCGGCCGCCATCCTGCAGCCGCCGTTCTTCGACGCCAACGGCGACGACGCGATCAACTACGGCGGTATCGGCGCGGTGATCGGCCACGAGGCCAGCCACGGCTTCGACGACCAGGGCAGCCAGTTCGACGGCGAAGGTAACAACAGCAACTGGTGGACCAAGGCCGACCGCGCCAAGTTCGACGAGCGCACCGCCAAGCTGGTGAAGCAATTCGACGAATACACCCCGCTGAAAGACAAGCCGGACCTGCACGTCAACGGCAAGCTGACCCTGGGCGAGAACATCGCCGACCTGGGCGGCACGGCCGTGGCATACGACGCCCTGCAGGAAGCGTTGAAGAAAAACCCGAAGGAAGCGGAGTCGAAGATCGACGGCTACACCCAGGACCAGCGTTTCTTCCTCAACTGGGCCCGCGTGTGGCGCGGCAGCGTGCGCGAGAAGCAGGCCATGCTCTACCTCAACACCGACCCGCATGCACCCGCCTCGCTGCGCGCCATCGGTGCGCCGTCGAACATGGAAGCCTTCGCCACGGCTTTCCAGTGCAAGCCGGACGCGAAGATGGTTCGCGCGGGCGACAAGCAGGTGAAGATCTGGTAATCGCTTCCGAACACGCTTTGCAGTGAAAAAGACGCCGCACGCAAGTGCGGCGTCTTTTTTTATGGAGACATCTGTTCGGTACGCTGGCCCCTAAGCGCCAGTGCGCAACGTTTTGCACGCACCCCGGCATTCCCCTACAGAAGCCCAGCGAAAAGCCCGATGCCCATGTCGGTGCATGTGCGCGAATCTGAGCATGCCGGTGTGATAACCGCGCCGGCATGTGCTTTTTTTCACTCGCAAGGAGTACCACCATGGGCTACATGATGAGCGGCGTCGCTTACGCTGATGTCAACGAAGACACCGGAACTCCGGCCCCTGAGACGGCGGAACACCTCACGCCACTGGAAGCCGCGGCGCTCGCCAGCGACAACTGATCCACGGGCGAGGCCAGGAGGCCTCGCCTTTTTTCATGGAGGAACCTACCCGATGGCCAACGCCACCCTGCCGTTCGAACGCGACGTTCCCCTGGGAGCCGCGCGTCGACGCATCGACACCGAACTGGCCGCGCGAGGGTTGCGCTGGCACGCGACTGCACACGGGTCAGGCCCCTTTGCGACCGTCGTTCAGTTGAGCGACGCGGCCGGTCGCCCCGTGTGTCGTGGCGTCGGCAAGGGCGACCGCGACAGCGCGCTGGTCGGCGGCCTCTTCGAGGCCTTCGAGCATCTGATCTCCCTGCACGACGACTGCTCGCTCACGTCGGTGGTCGCGACCGCCACCGACGTCACGCGTGGCCTCGGTGCACCCATCGATGCGCTGCTGGATGCGCAGCCGGAGGCACGGCTCGCCGTCCGCCGCTTTACCGGCTTCCACGACGGGATCGCACAGGTGCATCCCCTTGCCTTGTTTCGTCCCACGTATATCGACCGGCGCATGGAGGCGGACACCTTCGACTATTCAGGCCTGCGCCGCTATGCCGGCAACAGCGGAACGGCCATCGGTTCGACCTTCACGGAGGCTGCGCTGCATGCGCTCAACGAGTGCATCGAGCGCGACGACGTGTCCCACTTCCTTCGCGCGCATTTCCATGACGCCGATGCCGCTGCACCGGTGCGCGTGATCGATCGCCATACGCTGGACCCCTTGTCTGCCCGACTGTGGAACGACACGGAAGACATGCTGGGTGATTCCGTCACCGTGCTGGACATCGGTACGCATCGCGCCGCATACAGCTACCTCGCCTTCGCGCAGCATGCCGCGCATCCGGTGCGGGTCTACGGCGCGGGCGCATCCGGCTGCCCCGCGCACGCCCTGTCTCGCGCCCTGCACGAACTGGTTCAACTCGAGTTGCTCGCTCGCGCGGAAGAAACCGTTCGTCACCAGCTCGAGCGCGCCGAGCGTCGGTTGCGTCCGTGGCCGCGAGCGCATCGCGCCTGCGCGGCCGACCTTCCTGGGCTGCTACACAAGCGAAGCACGGTAGCTGTGCCCTTGCCCACCCGCCTTCGCCGCACCTCGCCGCGCGCCTTGCTCGTACGGGCCCTGCATCGTCTGGTGAAGGAAGGCTATCGGCCCTTGCTGCATGTCATCCACGCCGCCTGCCGGGGTGTCGTGGTCTGCCAGGTGCTCGTACCCGGTTTCGATCGCTATTTCCTGGTCGCCCACGGCAACCCCATCGTTCCGGGTTTTCCGTCCGCACGGATCGCTGGCCGTGGATGACACGACCGGTCGACGGCAGTGGCGAATCGACGACCCACGCTCTGCGCACGGTTATTTCCTGCTGCGCACCGGCGCTCAACGCTGGATCGGCCATGTCCCGCCGGCGACGCGTGGCGAGCCCCGGCAAGCCTGCAACGTGATCCGGCCGCACCACCTGCTGGGCTCGGATGGCATGCTCCGCGAGCATGCGGACGCGATCGAGGTGAGCGCGATCCGTCGTCCCCGTCATGAGGCCGAGGCTTTCATGGCGCTCGCGCGCCGCGATCCGCTCGCCGGGATCCACTTTCCCGTAGTGCCGATGCGCACATGGGGCCATGCGTTCGTCTGTCCGGCGGCGTTCTGGGCGCGCATGGCCGAACGCGCAGAGGACCTGGCCGCCGGCGAGCGCCACATGCGTGCACTGTGTGCCGCGACGCTGCGTGCGGAGCTGCCCGATGGCGCGCTGGTACGCGATCCAGCCTGTTCCACCGGGGATTTCGTGGTGGCGATGGCGCATGCCTGTCCCCGTCTGCGCTTCGAGGGATCGGATCGGGCGGCCGACATGATCCGGACCGCGCGTACCCTTCACGCCGATGGGCCGGTCGCCTTCTCCCTCGCCGATGCCGCACTCGCATCGATGGCCTCCTGCGACGCCCTGATCCTCCGCTTTCTCAATGCGGAAGTGGTGACGCGAGCGCAGGCCTACGCGCTCTTCGACCGGCTGGTACCGAGTGTGCGACGCGGCGGGCTTATCGTCCTGTTCGGCCATACGCCGGTGCTGGTCGACGTCCACGAAAGCGCGACACGCCATGGCTTGCGGGTGCAGCGCAGCGCTGCGCCTACCGGTACCGACGGCATCGTTCCCTACTACGTGCTTCGTGTGTGAAGCCGTCGGCCCAGCAGGTGCGCCGCCACGCGCGCCGCTGCCTGCCGCGGGCAGCCGTCGTCGCAGGTCACGGCGGCATTGTCGCGACCATACGGCGCGTAACGTTGCGGATCGGTCGGACCGAAAAGACCCACGGTAGTCGCGGTGGTCGCGGCCGCCAGGTGCATCACGCCGCAATCCGCACTGACGTAGGTGCCGGCGGCTTCGATGAACCCGGCCAGCTTGCGCGGATCGCTGGTGTAGTACGTCGGATAGCCGCCCCCCAGACGCGACTGACCGTCGGCAGACACCAGTTCGACGATACGCATGTCGCCGGTCTTCGCCAGCAACGCCGTGGTGAAGTCGCTCCACCATGCCGCCGGCAGGCGCTTGGAGCCTGTGGCGTTCGGGAAAATCGCCAGTACCGGTCGTTCGCGCGGGTCGATGATGTTCAAAACGCGTGCCAGTGCGTTGATGCCGCAGCCACGTTCCTGGTCGGTCAGGCGCAGGTCCAGCAGGGGAATATCGGCGTCACCCGCGACGCCCAGCGCCCAGCGAAGGGCCTGCACGGGACGCGCCGCGAGGTGCAACGGCAGACCCTCCGTCGGCATCGCGTCGGTGCGCAGCTGGAATCGCGCTTTCGTGAGCATGGCCGCCAGACGACCCGAGGACGAGCCCGCCGCGGCATCGATCACCAGATCGTACCGACGCGCCCGCAGTTTGCGCAGCGCGCCGAGGGTCCTCAGCGGATGTCGCACGGCACGGCGGTCGAGCGTCGTGCAATCCCCCACGATGTCGAATCCGCGGAACACGCCGTGCGCCGCGGGCCCCGCCGAAAGGATATCCACTTCCGCACCGGGGAAGCGCCGTTCCATCTCGACCAGCAAAGGCGTGAGCAGCAGGGTGTTGCCCAGGCGATGGTTCGGGCGGCACACCAGGATGCGCTGGATGCCCATCGACGGCAGGCTCGCGGCGCCGACCAGGTTCTTCGCCGGCGGGAGCAGATGGTTCACCAGCCAGGTGGCCATTCGACGGCGCCAGAGCGCGCCGTGACCGTGCATGGGCACACGGGCGGCCTCACTCGACGAAGCGGCGGGGGCGGATGCGAAAGGAGACATGACAGGCTCTGGCGGTAGTCAGGCACCCACGATGCCGCAAGTACCTTAGATCTTCCTGTCCGTTGGATGACGATTCGACGTCCGTTCACGCCCGCGCTCCACGGCGCCGATGGCCACGGGCAAGCCCAGCAGGACCAGCGGGTACTGCACCAGCAGGCCACCGACGATGGCGATCGCGAGCGGCTGCTGCATGCGCGCCCCGCGGCCGATCGCCAGCGCCAACGGCAGCAAGGTGAGGATCGCCGCGAAAGTGGTCATGCTGATCGGCCTTACACGAAGGCGCACCGCACGCCGCAAAGCGGCCACGGACGTCGCCGTACGGCGACGGGCCACGTATTCGGAGACCAGGAAGATCGCCATCTCGGTACCGATGCCCATGACCATGGTCAGGCCCATCATGGCGGTGACGTTGAGATCCACCCCGGTGACCCATAACGCGAGGAAGACGCCGGACGCCGACAGCAGTGAGGCAGCGATCACCAGACCCGAGAGCCACAGGCTGCGGTAAAGCAGCATCAGCAGCAGAAATTCGGCGAACATGGCCACCGCAAAGACCTTGCGCAGACCGGCGAACGCCACCTGCTGCTGCGCGTAGAGGCCGCCCAGTTCGTAGCGCGTGCCGGTCGGCAACAGGCCGGGCTGCGCCAGCACGGCACGAACGCCGGACACCGCGGCGTCCATGCCACCGGTGGCGATACGCGCGGTCACCGGTACCATCGTCTGCAGGTTTTCGCGGGTGATCTGCGCCTGTCCGCTCACCGGCACGAGCGACGCGATGCGACGCAGGGGAAAGACGTGACCATCGGGCGCCCTGAGTGGCAAGTCGGCGAGATCGGCGATGCGCCACTCCCGCGCGCCGGGCATCGACACGCGGACGCCGACCGCCCGGGTAAGCAGGGGCAGCGTGGTAGCAACGACGCCGTCCAGCGCGGCACCGACGCTGCGTCCGACCAGATCGGCGTCGACGCCCTCCGCAGCCGCCGCATCGTGGTCGAGACGGATGTCCAGTGCATCTCCCGCGATGCGGACGCCGCTCTGGATATCCACCAGGCCGTCGGTGTGCGCCAGCTTTTCCGCGACACGGGTCGCCGTAGCGCGCAAGGCCACCTCGTCGTCGCCATACAGCTTCACTTCGATCGGCTGCGGCACGGCGATCAGGTCGCCGATGAGGTCCTCCGTCAACTGCGCGGCCTCCACCTCCACGCCCGGAACGTTTCGCAACACGCTTTCGCGCACGTCCTCCATCACCTCACGGGTCGGCGCCGCATGATCGGGCTTCAGCCGGACGAACACGTCGCCGTGATGCGCCTGGCCGAGGTCGCCGCCAAGCCCGGTGCCGAGACGACGCGAGAACGTCTCGACATCGTGCCGCGTGCGCAGGATGGTCTCGATCTGGGCG
Organism: Luteibacter sp. PvP120; assembly: GCF_054055715.1. Classification (NCBI taxonomy): domain Bacteria; kingdom Pseudomonadati; phylum Pseudomonadota; class Gammaproteobacteria; order Lysobacterales; family Rhodanobacteraceae; genus Luteibacter; species Luteibacter sp. PvP120. The sequence goes on from NZ_JBSRXP010000004.1 coordinate 334,194, forward strand.
ACCTGGCGTTCGCTTTCGCTGAGCGACGTGCCCGCCGCCGTGTAGTAATCGAGGACGAAGCCACTCTCGTCGGCATCGGGCATGAAACCGGTAGGTACCCGTGATGCCGCGAAGGCACCTGCGACGAACAGGCAAAGCATGACGATGGCGGCCCACCAGGGCCGGCGCACCGCTGTACGGTAGGCTGCGCCATGCCAGCGAACCAGGCCGCGCGCCTTGCCCACGCCCGGATCGCTCCAGCGCGACACATCGATCCAGCGCGAGGCGAGATACGGCACGATGAAGGCGGTCATGGCCCACGACACCGCGAGCGCGCAGGCCATCGTGATGGACAACGCACGCGAGAACGTGCCGGTCACGCCGTCCAGGTACGCCATCGGCACGAACACGATCAACGTCGCCGCGCTTGAGCCGGACAGCGGCGGCAGGAAGTCGCGCGCCGAGCGAAAGAGGCTTCGCTGTATGCCGTCCCGCGCTTCGGATCCCGCGGCGTGCGCAGTGCGGTGGGCAAGGTGCTCGACCATCACCATGACATCGTCGATCACCAGCCCGACGGCCGCGGCCATGCCACCGAGGGTCATGATGTTGAAGCTCATGTTCATCCCGCGCAGCAGCAGGACCGTGATCGCCAGGGTCGCCGGCACGACGACCATGGCGATCGCCACGATACGCATGTTGCGCAGGAACGCCCAGAGCACGACCGCCGCGAGCAGCAGGCCGATCGCAATGGCGTCACGTACGCTGGCGGCGGCATCGGTCACCAGCTCGCTCTGGTCGTACCACTTGCGCAACGTGACGCCCTTCGGCAGCGCAAGCCCGGCCAGGCGTGCCCTGACCTCCGCGGCGATCGCCACCGCGTTGCCGTCGGGCTGCTCGAACCCATTGAACAACACCGCGGGTCGACCGTCCTCGGCGACCCGGGTCCATTGCGGCTCGACACCCATGCGCACCGTGGCCACGTCGGATACGTGTATCCAGCCGCTGTCCGCACGTCGCACCACCACGGCGCCGATGTCGCGCACGTCGCGGATCGGCTGGTCGACCAGGGTGAGGAAGAGTTTGTTGCGGTCCTGGACGCGGCCGACCGCGCGGACGACGTTGGCGCCGCCGATCGCTCCGACCAGGTCGTCGAGCGACAAGCCATGCGCGGCAAGCTGCCGGGCATCGGCTTCCACCTCGATTTCCGGTGTGTCGCCGCCCTGCACGTCGACCCTCGACAGGCCGGGTATCGAAGCCAGCGCCGGGGCGATGCGGAACCGGGCAAGATCGCGCAGGCCCGCAGGAGACACGCTGTCCGAGCGCAACGCGTACGAGATGATCGGGAACACCGTCGGGTCCATGCGCCGGACGTCGTAAGTGACGCCTGCGGGGAGGCTGGTGACGACGCGCGCGATGGCCGCATCGACCAGCAGCGTGGATGCGATCATGTCTCGCCCCCAGCCGAAGTCCACCGAGACCTGGGCGGCACCGCGCGAGGTTTCCGAGCGGACACTCTCGACCCCGGGCACCGTCCGGATCGCTTCTTCCACGGGGCGGGTCACCAGCAGCGCCATCGTATCGGCGGGACGGTCGCCGGCATCCAGGTCGACGACGATACGCGGGAACGCGACCTGCGGAAACAGGCCCACGGGTAGCGCCCAGGCGGCCACGGCACCGGCGATCGCGAGTGCCATCGCCAGCAGGAGGAAGGTCCTTGAGTGACGGACAAGGAAGCCGTCGCCGCTCATGGCGTATCCATGGGGCGCACCTGGATACCTTCGTCCAGTTGTGTGGCACCGACCGTCACCAGCGCCAGCGATGCCTCGATCGCGCCAGTCACCAGCACCTGGTCGCCGTGCTGCGCGACCACGGTCACCGGGACACGGTGCGCCTGTCCCTGCCTCACCTGCCACACGGCACGTGCGCCTTCCTCGCCCGTCACGGCATCGGCAGGCAACTGCCAGCCGGCCAGCGAACCGACCACGATATCGGCGCGATAGGCCATGCCCTGGATCAGCGGGTATGACGTCGAGACCGTAACCCCGACCAGACGCGATTGCGGATCGACCGCACCGGCCACCGTGGCCACCCGGGCGGGCAGCTCGCGTCCTCCCGACAACGCGTGCAGCGCCACCGTGTCACCCGCATGCACACGGGCCCTATCGGCGGGCTCGATGCCGCCCGCAAAGCGGGTGCAGTCGGTATCGGCAAGCGTCATGATCGTCCCGCCAGCGGCGACCTGTGCACCACGCAGCGTATCGATGGTCAGCACCGTGCCATCGGCGGGTGCCTGCAGCTTCTCGTGCGGCGTGTCCTGGGCGGCGAATGCGGCTTCGGCGTCATGCATGGCCTTGTCCGCCTGGGCCAGCTGGTCGTTCGTGGCGAGATGGTCGCCGAGCAGGCGTGCCGTGCGTTCACGTTGCGCCCGTGCCAACGCCACGGCCGAGCGCGCCGCCACACGTGCCGCGGCGGCCGCCTTCGTCGGCACGAACGACGCCAGGACCTGCCCGGCGTTCACGTGCTGCCCCGCGGCGACATCGACCCGGGTGAGCGTCGCGTCGATCGGCAACGTCAGCGCGCGCGTGCCGCCGCTGCCCGCCGCACCCTGGCCATAGGCCACGACGATATCGTCGAAGTGGCCGCGCACCGGCGTCACCTGCCGGATCACGGCACTCGGGATCATCGCCCCCGGCGTGCCCGCATCGGCACCGGTATCGCAGCCGCCAAGCGCGACGACGATCGCCACCACGGCGGCGAGGAAAAGAAGACGAATCATGGCGCGATCCCGGGCGGCAGCGAGCTGGGCAATCCCGCGCCGGTCAGGGCGTCGAGCGCGATGCGCTGCTCGCGCCGGTACAGGTCACGGGTGATCCGATCGACATCCTGCCCCAGCGCGGCGACGTTGAGATCGGCGTAGACGGCGGCATCGATGTCGCCGCGGGCGAAGGCACGGCTGGCTGCATCCGTCGCCACGGTGTCCGTGGTGGTGCGCGCCGCGGCCCGCTCGGCGGCGACCACCGCGGCGATCAAGGCATGCGCTTCGACCACGGTCGCGTCGATGCGCGCCGTGTATTCGTCATGCAGCTGCTGGCGCGTCGCCTCGGCCACCGCGATCTTGCCCTGCTGGCGATCGAACACGGGCAACTCGAGCGACGCGGAAGGACCGATGTCGAGCACCTTGCTGCTGTCGCGTGCGGCGTCCACGCCGACCGACAACGGCGGAAACTGGCTGAGGATCGCGCCGCGCAGGCGCGCCTCCTGCGCGGCGTAGGCAAAGCGTAGCGCGGCAAGATCGGGACGGTGCTCGCCCATCGAAGCGACTGCCGCCGTCGCCTGCGTCAGATCGAAAGGCGCCAGCGCAGGCAGCGGTGCCAGCGGCAAGGGCGCGTCGGCATCGAGGCCCAACAGCGCCGACAGTTCCGCACGCTGCGCTTGCACGACCTGTCGCGCGTCGCTGGCCGCCGTGCGTGCGTCGACCGCCGCGGCTAAAACGACGCTGGATGTACCGGCGTCCGCATCGCCTCGCGCCACGGCGGCGCGCAGCGATGCCGCGCGCGCTTCGATCAGGTCGGCCAGGCGATCGCGCAGGGTCAGGCGGCGCTCGCCATCGACCACGTCGACGACGAGCTGGCGCGCCCGCGCCAACGTGACCCAGGACTCCCACAGCAGCTGTGCGTCGGTGGCCGAGGCCGAGGCACGCGCTTCGTCGCGACGGGCGCCGCGCACGATCAGACCCTGCAGGCTCTGCGCGAAGCTGGCGCCCCACGCCGGCACGTCGCCTGCACCGGCCACCAGGAAGCCCAGGTTGGTCTGCACGCTCGGGTTCGGCAGGATCGAGGCGTCGAGCACCTGCGCCCGGCCAATGCCATGGCGGGCGCGCGTCGCGGCCAGCGTGGGATTGTTGAGCAGGACAAGGCGCTGGACGGCTACCTCGTCCAGCGGCAGGGCCGTGCCCTTGCCACCCTGGAGGTGCTCGACACGATGGGCCAGCGTGGCATGCGTGACGAGCGGCAGCGGGCGATAGGTCGCACAGCCGACCAGACCGGTCGCCACGACGAGGGCAAGCAAGTGACGCAACGCATTCCATCCGGCGGCTTTCATGGCCCGCAGGTTAGACATGCCGGCTTAGCGCAATCTTTGGCCGGGCATCCGGCGTGACGACAGGCCGGAATGACGCCCGCTTCGATGGCCGCGCCTCAGCGCGGCACGATCATGCGAGGTCGCGCGGCACCATGTAACCGAAACCGCGCACGGTACGAATCGCCTCGGCGCTGAGCTTGCGGCGCAGGGAATGCACGAGGACTTCCAGCGCGTTCGGGCCCACGTCCGATTCCATGCCATAGACGGAGCCTTCGATGGTCTCGCGGCGGACGATCTTGCCGTGGCGCTCCATGAGGATACGCAGCAACGCGAACTCGCGCCGGGTCAGTTCGACGGGGCGCGCCTGGTAGGTCACCTCGAGGGTGCTGAGGTTGAGCGACAGGGCGCCCGCATCCAGCTGGTTGTCGGCCAGTCCCCGCGCGCGTCGGGCCAGCGAGCGGATGCGCGCCGCCAGTTCATCGAGATGGAAGGGCTTGGTCATGTAGTCGTCGGCACCGGCATCGAGCCCCTGGATACGCGATTCCACGCTGTCCCGAGCGGTCATGACCAGGATGGGCGTCTTGACGTTGAGCCGGCGCGCTTCCGTGATGACTTCGATGCCATCCTTCTCCGGCAGGCCCAGGTCGAGCAGCACGAGATCCACCGACTCGTTACGCAACGCCTCGAGGCCTTCGGCCCCGTTGCGCAGCCAGGTGACCGTGTAAGCCAGATGTTCCAGCGCCCGTTTGATGGCGCAGCCCAACCGCGCGTCGTCCTCGACCACGATAATGTTCATCGATCACGTCCTCTTCGGCACACAACGACATCAGGTATCGCATCCATGCGCGCGGCTTGGGTCACGTATTCGGCAAAGCCAACGCATTATTCAAGCCGCCTGCTTAGAAGTGGCTGAGTACCGGCGTAAGCTTCAGATAAGTCGCATGGGTGACCCTGTCCGTGAGCAGACCGTGCCCGCGTTTATCGTGAGCGATCCCGACCTGACCATGATCACGGACACCTTCCTTGAGCCTCGATGTCCAAGCCTTGCGCAGCAGCCTCGCCGGGCCATTCGATTTCCATGTGCCCTCCGGGCGATGCCTGGCTATCACCGGCCCTTCCGGCTCGGGCAAGAGCCTGCTCCTGCGCATGCTGGCCGACCTCGATCCCTGCGAGGGTCGCGTATCGCTCGACGCCGAGGACCGCGCCACGATGTCGCCGACGACATGGCGCCGCCGCGTGGCCCTGCTTCCGGCCAGGAGCGGCTGGTGGGCGGACCGTGTGGACGAGCACTTCGCATCCAGGCAGGCCGACGAACGCGGCGCGCTGGCCCGCGACATGTTGCTCGCCGACCGACTGTTCGACCAGCCGGTCGATGAAACGTCCACGGGCGAGCGCCAGCGACTCGCCCTGATCCGCGCATTGCTCACCAGGCCGAAGGTCGTGCTGCTGGACGAGCCGACGGCCTCGCTGGATGCGACGGCGACACTCGCCGTGGAAGCGGTCCTGCGCTGCCGGATGCAAGAAGGCCTGATCGTGGTGCTCGTCACGCACGACGCCGCGCAGGCGGATCGTCTCGGCGATGACGCCCTGGTCATGCGCAACGGCACCTTGGTGCGGCCATGACGCCGCTCAGCTTGCACACCGCCGATATCGCGTGGGCCGGGATACTGCTTCTGATCGACGGGGCACTATCGGTGTGGCTAAGGCTGCGCTTTCATCGCGCGCTGGCGATCGCGACGCTACGCATGGTCCTACAACTCGTTGCCGTGGGTTACCTGCTGCGTTACGTGTTCGCCGGTCACTCGCCGTGGCTGACCGCAGCCATCCTGCTTGCCATGTCCCTCGTTGCGGTACGCGAGGTGGCCGTGCGACCGTCGCGCCGGCTGCGCGGCGGGAACGCGCGGGTGGCATTGCCCAACGTGGTCGGTGTGGTGCTCCTGACGACCGCCTTCGCCCTGATGACCGCCATACGCCCCGAACCGTGGTACGACCCCCGCTACGCCATCCCATTGGTAGGCATCCTGCTCGGCAGCATCCTCAACGCGGGCAGCATCGCGTTGTCCGGCGTCCTGGACAACGTGACGCTGCGACGTGAGGGCATCGAAGCCCAACTCATGCTGGGTCGCAGCTTCCGCGAGGCCACCGCGCCGCTGGTGACCCGCGCCGTTCGCAGTGCCATGGTCCCGGTGATCAACCAGATGGCTGCCGCGGGCGTCATCACCCTGCCGGGGACGATGACGGGCCAGATGCTTGCCGGCGCCGATCCGGTAAACGCCGTGAAGTACCAGATCCTGCTGTTGATCCTGCTGGCAGGCTCTAGCTGCCTGACAGCGGTCGGCACCGCGTTCCTGGCGATATCGCACCTGACCGACGAACGGCAGCGACTGCGCCTCGACCGATTGCGCTGAGCCGGTCGGCGAAGCGCCCTCCTCGACGGGATGGCGACGATGGGATGGGCGAATCCTTGGAGATCCCTTACATGAATATTGCGAATCGTTCTCATTAAGTTTACGATGTGCATCACGCCGGGTTAACGCTTACCTGCGCGGCACGCATCGCAAGGGCAGTCACCGTCTTCCGCGCCAGTCATCGCCTAGCGCGATGCGGCCGCGTGCGCGCAGCCTGGGCCGCAGCCTTTTCGTCATCGTCTCTCGCAAGGATCCCCATGGCCTTCATCACCAGCCGCAAGCACGCCGCACCCACGGTGCGCACCGTCGGCGCCGCCGTCCTCCTCTCGCTCGCCCACGGCGCTGTCGCTGGCGATGCGCCGGTCGATGTCGTACCGCCGCAGCAGGCCAAGGTCAACGATGCGCAGGCCCTGCCCGGCATGCAGGTGCAGGCCGATCGTTCCAGCGATTACCGCGTGGACAAGGTGTCCTCGCCCAAGTTCACCCAGTCGCTGCTGGACACCACACAGACCATCCAGGTGATCAACCGTGCCCTGATGCAGCAGCAGGGTGCCACCACGCTGACCGAGGCGCTGCGCAACAGCCCGGGCGTGGGCACCTTCTTCGTCGGCGAGAACGGCTCGACCAACACCGGCGATTCCATCTACATGCGCGGCTTCGATACCTCGGGCAGTATCTTCGTCGACGGCGTGCGCGATTTGGGCACCGTGTCGCGCGATGTCTTCAACATCGAGCAGGTGGAAGTCACCAAGGGACCGGACGGCACGGAGTACGGCCGCACCGCCCCCACCGGCGCGGTCAACCTCGTGACCAAGCAGCCGGTGCTCGGCAACGGCGTCTCCGGCTCGGTGCAGGTCGGCAGCGGCCAGCGCCGCCGCGGCACCGCCGACTGGAACCAGGCCCTGGGCAAAGACGCCGCGTTCCGCCTCAACGTCATGGGCCAGGACAGCCACGTGGCCGGACGCGACCGGATCGAGAACAACCGCTGGGGCGTGGCCCCGTCGCTGGCGTTCGGACTGGGCACACCGACCCGTGTCTACCTCGACTACCTGCACATCAAGCAGAACAACGTGCCCGACGGCGGCGTGCCGACCATCGGCCTGCCGGGTTACACCTCACCGGATCGCCGTGCGTTCCTCACCGGTGCGGACAAGGTCGACGAAGACAACTATTACGGCACCAACCAGGACCACGACCATGTCACGCAGGACATGTTCACCGTCATCGTCGAGCACGACTTCAGCGACACCGTGGCGCTGCACAACACGTCGCGCTGGGCGCGCACCACGCAGGACTACCTGCTGACCTCGTTCATGGGCACCACCGCCAACCTGCTCACGCCCAACCCGGCCGATCCGTCCACCTGGACGCTGGCACGCAGCACGCCGACGTTCAAGCACCAGTCCAATCGCATCGCCACCAACCAGACCAACCTGACGGCGACGATCGAATCGGGTGCGGTCACGCAGAACATCAGCGCCGGGATCGAACTGACCAACGAACAGGCGCGCACGATCGGCCTGGGTCCCGTCACCGGCAGCACCTGGCCGGCGGCCAACCTCTACAAGCCGTATTCCGACGTGGGTGGCCTCCGCTACCGCGAGACCGGCGCGGTATCGAGCGGCAAGACCAACACGGCCGCGGCCTATCTGTTCGACACGCTGAAGTTCGGCGAGAACTGGCAGGTGAATGCCGGTGTGCGCTTCGACCACTACAAGACCGACTTCAGCAGCCTCGTGGTCTGCGGTGCACGCAATGGTCCCGCCTGCGGTCGCCTGCCGGCCGGCAGCATCCTGCCCGGCGTGGACACCACCAAGAGCGACAACCTGGTCAACTACAAGGTGGGCGTGCTGTACAAGCCGGCGGCCAACGGCAGCATCTACATCAACGTGGCCCAGTCGCAGGAGCCGCCGGGTGGCAACACGCTCACGCTGTCCGCGTCCACCAACAGCGCCGACAACCCCAACTTCGACCCGCAGAAGGCGCGCACCGCCGAGATCGGCACCAAGTGGGACCTGCTCGACTCGCGACTGCTGCTGACCGGCGCGCTGTATCGCACCACGGTGACCAACGAACTGGTGCAGGATCCGACCGACCTGCTTTATTACCAGATCGGCAAGAAGCGCGTGCAGGGCATAGAAATCTCCGCGCTGGGCAAGCTCACCGAAGACTGGGCGATCAGCGCCGGTTTCACCACGATGGACGCCACCGTGGAAAAGGGCACCAACGTCACGCAGAACGGCTCGGACGATCTGGCGTATACGCCGAAGAAGGCCTTCACCTCCTGGACCACGTATCACCTGCCGTTCGACCTGACCGTTGGCGGCGGCGCACGCTATTCCGGTGAACTGCTGCGCGGCACGGATGGGGCGGTAGGCACACCGCAATACACGAAGGCGTACTGGGTGTTCGACGCGATGGCCAGCTACCCGATCAACCGCAACATCGACCTCCAGCTCAACGTTTACAACCTGTTCGACAAGCGCTACGTGGCGGCGATCAACAAGAGCGGCTACCGCTACACTCCGGGGATGCCGCGCTCGGCGATGCTCACCGCCAACGTCCGTTTCTGATCCACCGGAGGAATCCGCCATGTTGCTGCATATCCCCGATGTCCTGACCGCCGAACAGGTCGCGGGAATGCGTGCCGCCATGGTGGATGCCGACTGGACCGACGGTCGGCAGACCGTCGGTCCGCAGGGCGCGAAGGTGAAGCGCAACCTGCAGCTGCCCGATGCATCGCCCCTGCGGCGCCAGCTGGGTGAACAGGTGGTCGCGGCGCTCACGCGCCACCCGCTCTACCACGCGGCGGCGCTGCCGCTGCGCACCATCTCGCCACGCTTCAACCGCTACGAAGGCGGCGGCGAATACGGTTTCCATATCGACGGCGCGGTGATGTCCACCGGCCACGGCGACGAACACGTCCGCAGCGATATCTCATGCACGCTGTTCCTGTCCGAGCCGGACGAGTACGACGGCGGCGAACTGATCGTCAGCGACACCTACGGCGAGCACGAGGTCAAGCTGCCGGTCGGCCACGCCATCGTCTATCCCTCGTCCAGCCTGCACCGGGTGACGCCGGTGACGCGTGGCGCCCGTATCGCCGCGTTCTTCTGGGTGCAGAGCCTGGTCCGCGACGATGGTGCACGGCGGCTGCTGCTGGAGCTCGATACGTCCATCCGCGAACTGTCGGCGGCGGGCGCGGATCAGCCGGCGATCCTGCGGTTGACGGGCGTCTACCACAACCTCCTGCGACGCTGGGCCGAGACCTGATCTCACAAAGGTAGGCATCCGGAGCCGGGCGGCGGATAATCAACGCCCCCTTGCAGTCCTGGCTCCCCTCGCATGTTCCAACCCGGTCAACGCTGGATCTCCACCGCCGAGCCCGAGCTCGGTCTCGGCACCGTTCTTCGCGTCGAGGGACGTAGCGTGCAGGTGCTGTTCGCCAAGGCGGGCGTGCTGCGCCCCTATGCGTCGGACAGCGCCCCCCTGATTCGTGCGGAATTCCGCGCCGGCCAGCGTGTATCGGGCAAGGGCATCGCCTTCCTGGTCGAGCGCATCGAGGAACGTGAGGGCCTTTATGTCTACCGTGGCGAAGGCCGCGAACTGGAAGAAGGCCAGCTGGACGACGAACAGGCGCTGTCGCAGGCGGACGACCGCCTGATCGGTGGCCGTACCGACACCAACGACCGCTTCGACCTGCGCCTGGAAGCCCTGCGCCGGCGTGCCGATGCCCGTCGCTCCGCGGCCTGGGGCCTGGAATCGGCGCGGATCGGCCTGGTGCCGCATCAGCTGCGTGTGGCCGGCATCGCCGCCGCGCGTCGCCCGCCCCGTGTGCTGCTGGCGGACGAGGTCGGCCTGGGGAAGACGATCGAGGCCGGCATGATCCTCTCGCGCCAGCTGGCGGCCGGGCGCGCGGGTCGCGTGCTGGTGCTGCTGCCGGAAACCCTGGTCTACCAGTGGTTCGTCGAGCTGCTGCGCCGTTTCAACCTGTCCTTCTCGATCTTCGACGAAGAACGCTGCGAGGCGATCGAACAGGCCAGCGACGGCCGCAATCCGTTCGAGGACGAACAGCTGGTCATCGCCGATTTCGCCTTCCTCGAAGGCTCGCCGAAGCGCGCCGCGCAGCTGACCGAGGCCGGCTGGGACCTGATCGTGGTGGACGAAGCCCACCACCTGGCCTGGACCCCGGACGAGGCCAGCCCCCGCTACCGCCTGGTCGAGACCCTCGCCGCCGCCACGCCGGGCGTCATCCTGCTCACCGCCACGCCCGAGCAGCTGGGCCGCGCCGGGCATTTCGCCCGCCTGCGCCTGCTCGACCCGCAGCGCTACAGCGACCTGGACACCTACCTCGGCGAGGCGGAAGGCTATGGCGCCTTGTCCGAAGTCGCCAGCGTGCTGGCCGCGGGCGAGACACTCGGCACGGCGCATCGCGAGGTGCTCAAGGCTCGCTTCACCGGCGACCGCGAGTTGCTCGGCCTGGTCGAGCGCGACGACGCCAACGACGCCCTGCTGGCCGCCCTCATCGATCGCCACGGCACCGGCCGCGCCATGTTCCGCAACCGCCGTGCCGGCATCGGCGGCTTTCCGCACCGTGTGCCGCACATCCGCGTGCTGGATGCCGATGCGCTCGAGCCCGGCCGCCGCGACGCCCTGCTGGCAGAGTTCCGCTCCGACCTGCAACAGCCACCGGCACCACTGGAATTCGACTACCACGACGACCCGCGCCTGGCCGCGCTGCTGAGCCTGCTCGACGCGCATCCGGCGGACAAGTTCCTGCTGCTGTGCCGCAGCCAGGCCAAGGTGCTGGCGATCGAGGAAGCCCTGCGCACGAAGAGTGGCGTGGGCGTGGCCCGCTTCCACGAAGGCCTGGGCATCGTGCAGCGCGACCGCAACGCCGCGTTCTTTGCCCAGCCCGACGGCGCGCGCCTGTTGCTGTGCTCCGAGATCGGTTCGGAAGGCCGCAACTTCCAGTTCGCCCACCGCCTGGTGATGTGGGATCTGCCGCTGGATCCGGACCTGCTCGAACAACGTATCGGTCGCCTGGACCGCATCGGCCAGAAACACGACATCAGCATCCACGTGCCGGTGGTCGAGCAGAGTGCGCAGCACATCCTGGCGCGCTGGTACGACGAAGGCATGGACGCGTTCCGTTCCAGCCCCGCCGACGGCCGCGAACTGCTGCGTCGGTTCGGCGAGCTGTTGTCCACGCTCGCCGACGAGCACGCCCGCGAGGACGACGCGCGCGACCAGGAACTGGATGCGCTCATCGCCGAGACCCGTGGCGCCCACGAGGAACTGGCCGCCCTGATCCACGCCGGCCGTGACCACCTGCTCGAACTGGCCGCCAGCCGCGACCCGCATGCGGACGACCTCGCCGGCAGCTTCGCCGCCGAAGACGCCGACGAAGCGCGCGACGCCTTCATACAGCGCCTGTTCGAGACCTTCGGCGTGCACGCGGAAGAACTGGCGAAGGACATCGTGCTGCTGGATCCGCAGTACCTGTCCACCGACGGCCTCACCGGTTTCGCCGATGGTCCGTTGTCAGTCACGTTCTCGCGCGACCTCGCCCTCGCGCGCGAAGACCTGCCGCTGCTGCGTCTCGACCACCCGATGGTGCTGGCCGCGGTGGACCTGCTGGTTTCGGGGGAGAACGGCAATGCCGCCTTCCTCGTCGACGATGCCCTGCCCGTGCGCACGGCCCTGTTGCAGGCAGTGTTCGTGCTGGAAATCATCGCCGACCGCACACTCGATCCGGGCCGGTTCCTGCCCACGACACCGCTCGCCCTGACGGTGGACACCAAGCTGAGTGAGCGCCCCGGCTTCCGTCCCAGCGACGTCGCCATGCGCCGCGCCCCCGATCGCAACATCGAGGTGCCGCGCTATCGCAAGTTCCTTTCCAAGCTCGTCCCGCCCATGCTGGAACGCGCGCAGGACCTCGCCGAGGCCCGTGCCGAAGTGATCAAGGCGGAAGCGATGGAAACCGCACGGCGGGAACTCGACACGGAATACGCGCGGCTGGTCGCCCTGCACGCGGTCAATCCGTCGATCACGGACGCGGAGCTGGAAGCGGTGGAGAACGAACGCGATGCCCTGCTGGCGGCCATCCCCGACGCGCGTTTCCGCCTCGACGCGGTGCGCTTCGTGGTCAGCCCGGATTTCCTCGCGCTACGTTGATTCCCCTCAGAACGAAGGGCGTGGCGGCGGCCTCACGCCCCATGCCCACAGCAACGCCAGCCCGGCGAACAGGCCGCCCAGGTGGGCGAAATGCGCCACGCCGGAGACCGTGCCGGTGACGCCGAAGATCAGTTCGGCGGCACCGTAGAGCGTGACGAACAGCCACGCCGGGATACCGATGGGAATCGGGATCAGCATCAGCTTCTCGCGCGGGAACAGCATGGCGAACGCGCCGAGCAGGCCGAACACCGCGCCGGACGCACCGACCGTCGGGTACATGCGGCCCGGCTCGAAGAAATAGACCACCGCCAACTGCGCGACGGCCGCCGCGACCAGGCAGGTAAAGTAATAGATGACGAAACGCCGCTGGCCCATCACGCGCTCGATCAGGCCGCCGAACATGTACAACGCGTACATGTTCAGCACGATGTGCATGATGCTTCCATGCATGAAGCCGTAGGTCACCAGCTGCCACACTCGGAAACCGACGCCGGCGATATCGCCGCCCCCCATGTCCACGGCAAGGTCGTGGCCGATCGGCCACAAGGCGAACCAGCGGCTGACCGCCAGCGTCTGTTCGTCGCCCAGCAGCGTCTGTGCGATGAAGACCAGCACGTTGGCGATCAGGAGGTTGCGGGTGACCGGGGGGAGGTTCGTCGGCATGGTGGCGGGCGCGTCAGGCGGTGAACGGCGTGGGCTGGAGGATCTCGATCCAGTACTGGTCCGGGTCGCGGATGAAGGCGATATGGCGCATGCGGCCGTCGCTCAAGCGCTTCTGGAACGCCACGCCCATCGCCTCGAAACGCGCACAGGCGGCGTTGACGTCCGGCACGCTCACGCACAGGTGGCCGAAGCCGCGCGGCTCGCCGTTGCCGTTGTGGTAGGCGAAGGCGGCATCCTTCTCCGTGCCGTGGTTGTGCGTCAGCTCCAGCACGCCCGGCTGCGACAGCACCCAGCGCTTGCGCTCCGCGTCGTCATCCGGAATGAGCGCACGATCGCCCACCAGCACCAGGTAGACGATGGTGAAGGCCGCCTCTTCGTGCACCTGCCGGTACACCGGCGTAAAGCCCAGCACCCGCGTATAGAAGTCCAGCGACACGTCCAGGTCGCGCACCCGGATCATCGTATGGTTGAACACGTAGCCATGGGTCACCGCGTCCGGCGCGGCGGTCACGCCCGGCAGTGAAGTCAGGTCGGAAAGGGACATGGGGAATTTCCTCGGGACAATATCCAAGGGTGGCCTCCCACCCCAAGCAATTCAAGCACCACCCGCCCGTCTGTCCACCTCCCCCACCGAAAGCACCATCAACACCCCCGCCAACACCCCATACGCCGCCACGAACTGCCACACCACCGCCCGCGCCGCCACATCCAGCGACCACGGCAGGTACACCGAACCAATGGGTGCCACCGAATGAATCACCCCGAACGCGGTTAGCACGCCCCCCAGCGCCACGATACCCGCCGCCTTGCGCACCTGCCCGTCGATCATCGCCACCACGAAACTGGCCCAGACCATCGAGGTGATGATGAAGCCGTTGCCGAGGATCACGATGACCGCCATGGCCGAAATACCGTGGGCGTTGTCGGCGTACAGCGCCGCGAAATGCGCCGGGTCCACGATGGTCGGATCGCCCAGCTTGATGGCCAGCAGCCGCGCGATGGCCGGGAAGAAACTGAAGACCACGGCGCCCGCGTAGCGTAGCGGCGTGGCCTCGAACGCCTGGGTGGTGATGCTGACGGACACGAAGACCAGGATCGGCGCGAGCACCGCCACGGGCAGCAGTTCCACCAGGTTGGACAGGTAGCCGAACACCCCGCCCAGGCCGATGACCAGACCCGTGACCAGGGTGTAGCCCGTGCGTGCTCCCATGGCCTTGTACGCCGGCTGCCCGATGTACGGCGTGGTCTGCGCCACGCCCCCGCAGATGCCCGCCACGAGCGTCGCCAGTGCCTCCACCAGCAGGATGTCGCGGGTCGAGTAATCGTCCCCCGCCGCGCGCGCGCTTTCGGTCACGTTGATGCCGCCCACCACCATCAGCAGGCCGAACGGCAGGATGAGGGGCAGGTAGGGCAGCGTGGCCGGCAAGGCGTCGAGGAAACCGAGGTTGGGCAGCGGCAGGCCCAGCCGCCATGTCCAGCCTGCGGGCGCGTGATAACCGCTGCCCAGCAACCCGACCGGGCCCAGCCCGTAATAAAGCGCGACGCCGACGACGAAGGCGCCCAGCACGCCCGGGATGCCGAACGGCAGGCGCCGCCGGGCGATCAGTGCGTACAGCACGATACCCAGCCCGGCAAAGCCCACCACCGGCACACGCAGGATCTCGACCAGCGGCAGCAGCCCCATCAGCACCAGCGCGATGCCGGCGATCGATCCCAGCAGGCCCGCCCGCGGTACCGAACGCTGCACCCACGCCCCGAAGAACGACAGCACGAACTTGAGCACGCCCATGACCACCAGCGACGCCATGCCCAGGTGCCAGGTGGCCTCCCCTGCGGCGGAGGCATCCATGCCGGCTTGCCGGTAGCCCGCGAACGCCGGGCCCAGCACCAGCAGCGCCATGCCGATGGTCGTCGGCGCGTCGATCCCCAGCGGCATGGCCGTGACGTCGTCGCGGCCGGTGCGCGCGGCCAGGCGGCGGGCCATCCAGGTATAGGCGAGATTGCCCAGCAGCACGCCGAGTGCCGTGCCGGGGAACATGCGCCGGAAGACCAGATCGGCCGGCATGCCGAAGATGCCGATGAGTGCCGTGGCCAGGAAGGCCAGCAACGACAGGTTGTCGACCACCAGACCCAGGACGCCGTTGAGGTCGCCGCCGCCGAAGCGACGACGCGGTGCGGGGACGGCCGCCATCAGAAGGACACGTCCGCGGGCTGGGTCACGCGCAGCACGGACTGGTCGCCCGTCTTCGCCTTCCATGCCGCGCGGATGGCGTCGACCGACGCCCGCGCCGCCGGCGTATCGGGATACAGCAGCACCACGATCTTCGAGCGGAGGCGCTCGGGCTGTGCCTGTTGCTTGCCCTGCCACTGGCCGTAAGCGTCGACCACGGTGAGGCCGTTGGGAAAGCGCGGCGTCACGTCCTTGTCGAGGAAACCGCGCCACGCCGCTTCGTCCACGCCGTCGTGCGCATCCGCGCGGCCCAGTCCGAAGTAGAGCTCCGTGCGGACCCATCCACGGGTGGCATCCGGATGGGCCACATCGCCCTGCAGCGTTGCCGCGACAGGTGCGGCCGGGCCGCGCTGCGCGGGGCCGGCACAGGCGGCCGTCATGAGCGAGACGGCGAGGAAAAGACCAGCGAACATCTTCATGGAAACCCCTTGCACGAGTATTTCGAAACGGACGTCCATACGGCTAGGCGTCCGACCTATTGACACAGCGTACACTGCAATGCAACAAATAGTGCAAGGTTCGCACGTTACTGCGGCCGCCGGAACCATCATGCTCCGCCATCGTCGCCCGTGTCGCCGCGGTGACCTCCCCGCGTGCCCGCCAGGATCATCCATGCACCCGTCCCGCCTCGCTTCCGCCGTCCTGCTCGGTCTTGCCGCCCTTCCCGCCGCCGCGCAGGAGGCCGACCGCAACGCCGCCTCCACGCTCGACCAGATCGTGGTCACGGGCACCCACGCCAAAGACCGCACGGTACTGGATTCGCCGGTACCGATCGACGTGCTCACGCCGGAGGACCTGCGCTCGGCCGGCGCCGTCAACGGCGAGCTCGGCCAGGCCCTGGCCACGCTGCTGCCTTCCTTCAATTTCCCCCGCCAGTCCAACTCGGGCGGTTCCGACCACGTGCGCGCCGCCCAGCTCCGCGGCATGAGCCCGGACCAGGTGTTGGTGCTGGTCAACGGCAAGCGCTTCCACACCTCCGCCCTGGTCAACAGCGACAGCAAGATCGGCCGCGGCACCACGCCGGTGGATTTCAACGCCATCCCGATCAGCGCGATCAAGCGCATCGAGGTGCTGCGCGACGGTGCCGGCGCGCAATACGGATCCGACGCCATCGCGGGCGTGGTCAACATCATCCTCGACGATGCCCCGGAGGGCGGCGAGGTGGACGCCACTTATGGCGCCTACCACACGAATTTCCGTCCCGGCGACCGAGAGATCACCGATGGCCAGAGCGGCTACGTCAGCGCCAAGGCGGGCGCGAAGCTGGGAGGCGACGGTGGCTTCGTGCGTGCCGGCATCGAGGGCAACAACCGCCAGCCGACCAACCGGGCCGGCCGTGACGACATCCCCTCCTGGGAGAACCCCTCGCCGGAAAACCTGGCCTTGCGCGGCAAGCGCAACTACGCCGCCGGCGACCCGCGCAACGAGAACTACAGCGGCTGGTTCAACGCCGAACTGCCGTTCGGCGACACCGTGCGCGGCTATGCCTTTGGCATGTATACCCAGCGCCGCACCGTCGGCGACAACTATTTTCGCTATCCCGACAGCGACGCGAACGTACCGGCGCTCTACCCGCAAGGCTATCGGCCCGAATCGCTCGGCTACAACCGCGACGTCAACCTCACCGCCGGCGCGCGCGGCCGTGCGGGCGAGTGGGATATCGACGGCAGCCTGACCTGGGGTCGCAACACCTTCGACTACGACCTGCGCGACACCGTCAACGTGTCGCTGGGCGAGCAAAGCCCCACGCGCTTCGACATCGGTAAGTACGACAGCACGCAGGGCACCGCCAACCTCGACTTAAGCCGATCCGTGGAATGGGGCTCGAAGCTGTTCACGCTGGCAACGGGTGCGGAGTTCCGCCACGAGGGCTTCCGGACCTATGCGGGCGATCCGGCCTCCTATGCGGTGGGGCCGATCGTGGGCGCACCGACCGGCGCGCAGGCCGGTGGCGGCCTGACACCCCAGGACACGGCGGACCTGCATCGCAACATCGGCGCCGCCTATGTCGATCTCTCCGGCGACGTCACGGATCGCTTCTTCGCCGATGCCGCGGGGCGCTACGAGCACTACGACGACTTCGGCTCCGCGTGGACGGGCAAGCTCAGTGGCCGTTACGCCATCACCGACGCCATCGCCATCCGCGGCGCGGCATCGAACAACCTGCGCGCACCGTCGCTCAGCCAGGTCGGTTTCGAATCCACCTCCACGGGATACGGTGCCGATGGCACCCTCGTGCAGGGCCGCGTGCTCTCGGTCAACAATCCCATCGCGCGCGGGCTGGGCGCGCGCGACCTCAGGCCCGAGAAATCCCGCAACTACAGTCTCGGGCTCACCGCCCGCCTGGGCGAGCGCTTCGACGCCTCGCTGGATGTGTACCGCATCGATGTCGACCACCGTGTCACGTTGTCCGAAACCATCGCGCCGGACGGCCTGGAGAATTACATCGACGCACGCTTCGGCGTACCGGGTGTCCAAAGCGTGGCGTTCTTCACCAACGCCGTGGACACGCGCACCCGCGGCGCGGAGCTGGTCACCAACTACCGGCAACCGGCCTTCGGCGGCAACCTCACGCTCACCGCCACTTACAGTTACAACCGCACGTCGATCCGCCACGTCCGCGACACGCCACCGGAACTGGCCGCGCTCGGCGCGGATGCGGTGTTGTTTGGGCTGGAAGAACGCAACACCCTCACCGATGCCGCCCCGCGCCAGCGTGGCGCGTTCACCGCACGCTGGGACAACTCGCGCTGGTCGTTACTGGGCCGCGCCACACGCCAGGGCAGCACCACACGGGTGTTCGATTTCGGCGGCGGCTTCGTGCCGAAGCAGACCTATGCGGCACGCTGGCAGCTGGACGCGGAAGCCGAATGGCACGCCACCGATCGCCTTTCCCTCGCGCTGGGCGGGCAGAACATCACCAACCAGTACCCCGATCGCTCGATCCCCGACATCGCCTACGCCGGCAACTTCCCCTACGACGTGATCTCCCCGATCGGCTCGAACGGCGCGTACTGGTACGGACGGCTCCGCTACGCCTGGTAATCCCGCCACCCGGCGATGTGCGCTGCGTCCGCCGCCGAGGTCGCCCCGGTCCCGGTCGCGGTCCCGGTCCCGGTCGCGGTCGCGGTCGCGGTCGCGGTCGCGGTCGCGGTTACGGTTACGGTTACGGTACAGGCCAATGTAGGAGCGGACGATGTCCGCGAACCCTCAACACCGCTAAAACGAACGATGCCGCGCCCCGCCCACGCCGGGGCGTTTTCCATATGTGCCGAACGAGGCGGTCCGATATCGCCCGGCGCGCCACGCAGGCACCTGGTTAGAACGCTCGCTCCTGCGGACGTAGCGCATCATTCGCGAAACGACGTGTCGAGGGTTCGCGGACATCGTCCGCTCCTACAACCGCCGGGATACTGGACCCTTGGAACGTTGGCCGACCCTTTGGCCTGCACAAAAAAAGAGCCCGGCTTTCGCCGGGCTCTTTCATGCTGCAATTACCGATCTTGCAACGATTACTGCTGAACCTGCAGTTCCGTGCGACGGTTGCGAGCGCGGCCTTCGGCCGTGTCGTTCGTGTCGATCGGGTTGCTTTCGCCGTGACCGATCGGACCTTCCAGACGATCCGCACCGATACCGTGCGAGGTCAGGTAGTCGAACACGATCTTGGCGCGACGCTCGGACAGGCCCTGGTTGTAAGCGTCCTTACCGACGCTATCCGTGTAACCAGCAACCGTGACCTTGACGGCCGGGTAACGCTGCAGGGTGTCGACAGCCTGGTCGAGAACGCCCAGCGAGTCGCTGGTCGGCTCCTGCAGGGTCGGTCCGATGTTCGTCTCGCCCTTCTTCGGACGGTCGAACTTGAAGTTGACACCACGCAGGTCGATGACGACCTTCTGCGGGCAACCATCCGGGCCGACGATCGTGCCAGCCGGGGTGGCCGGGCACTTGTCGTCGCAATCGTTCACGCCGTCGCCGTCGCTGTCGAGCGTCGAGCAATCCGGAGCGGCCGGAGCGACAGCAGCGACCGGAGCCGGAGCTGCCGGCGGCTCGCCGAAGCGCGAGACGATCGAGAAGCCGAGGAACCAGTCACCGTAGCCATTCTCGCTCTCGACGGTCTTGTCGTCCCAGTCGTAGCGGTAGCCGGCTTCGACGCGGAAGTCGGAGCTGTCGGTGATGGTCTTCGACACGCCGACGCCGAGCTCAGCAGCCGGGGACCAGCCGTTGTCGGACGGGTTGTGGTGGTACGAACCCATCACGCCAGCCAGCAGGTACGGACGCCAGCTGTCCCAGGCACCAGCGTAGAAGCGAGCTGCCACGCCGTAGCTGTTGTTCGACCAGTGGCCGTTACCGTCGTTGTCGCGCTTGGTGCGATCGGCAAAGATGTCGATCGACGCGTTGTTCGAAATGAACTTACCGAAGCCCAGGCCGTAGTAAACCTGACGGCTGTTGGTGTTGCGGTCGGTGTCGTTGTAGTAACCGCCCACCGTCGGTGCGATGTACCAGCGGCCGTCATAGCCGTTACCCGCGGTGTCAGCAGCGGATTCCTGCGCATGAACGGCACCCACGCCGCCCAGGGCCAAGCCGATCAGCAAAAACAAGCCCTTACGTTTCATCGGTGTCTCCTCATTATTGGTATTCGCTTCCGCGCTCCACCCCAAACGGAATCGCGCGTAAATCTAAAATCTAATCCGGGGACTTCAGCCGTCCCTCGCTTTTATATCCCTTCAACGGGCGGCGGCAGTTTAGCAAAAATCAAACAATTGAACACGTGCTAAAAACCGCCGTTCATACTTGAGTCACGGCTATTATCAAGCCGTGAAGAGCGTCATGAACTCGTGAATGGGCATCGCGTCGAGTTTTTCGGCCGACGAAGTGACCTCCAGAACCTTCTCAACCCGCTCTGCAGGCCACTCTGCGCGCAGGGCGGCCTCGAACTTGCGGAGCAGGACCGGGATGCCTTCGGCGCGGCGATTGCGATGACCGATGGGAAAGTCGATCGAAATCTTTTCGGTTTTTGAACCATCTTTGAAGAAAACCTGCACCGAATTGCCGATGTAGCGCTTCTCCGGGTCGAAGTAGTCGCGGGTGAACTGGGGGTTCTCCACCACCGTCATCTTGTCCCGGAGGGCGTCGATGCGCGGATCGGCCGCCACGGCGTCGTTGTAGTCGTCGGCGGTGAGGCGGCCGAAGATCAGCGGCACGGCCACCATGTACTGGATGCAGTGGTCGCGGTCGGCGTAGTTCGCCAGCGGGCCGGTCTTGTCGATGATGCGGACACCGGCTTCCTGCGTCTCGATCACGATTTTCTCGACCTCGTCCACGCGGGAGGCGACCTGCTCGTGCAGCGCCATGGCGCATTCCACCGCGGTCTGGGCGTGGAATTCGGCCGGGAAGCTGATCTTGAACAGCACGTTTTCCATCACGTAGCTGCCGAACGGACGCTCGAACTCAAACGCGTTGCCCTTGAAGGCCACGTCGTAGAAGCCCCAGGTCTTGGCTGTGAGCGCCGACGGATAACCCACCACGTTGCGGTAGACCGCGTTGATGGCGTGGGTGACGGCACGACGGCAGGCGTCGCCCGCCGCCCAGCTCTTGCGCGGACCCGTGTTGGGCGCATGGCGATAGGTACGCAGGGCGCCGTTGTCGATCCAGCTGTGCGAGACCGCCGTCGTTATCTGCTCCTTGTCGCCACCGAGCATGGCCGTGGTGACCGCCGTGGACGCCAGCCGGACGAGGATCACGTGATCCTGACCGACGCGGTTGAAGCTGTTCTTCAGGGCATAGCAGCCCTGGATTTCATGGGCCTTGATCGCATAGCCCAGCACGTCGCGCACCGTCAGCGGCGCGCTGCCTTCCTTCACCGCCTTGCGCGAGAGGTAATCGGCCACGGAGAGGATGGCGCCCAGGTTGTCAGAGGGGTGACCCCACTCGGCCGCCAGCCAGGTGTCATTGAAATCCAGGTAGCGAATCTGCGTGCCGATGGCGAAGGCGGCCTGCACCGGGTCCAGTTCGTGCGCAGTGAACGGCACGCGGGAGCCACCGGGCATCACCGCGCCCGGCACCAGCGGCCCGAGGTGCTTGACGCAATCGGGGAATTTCATCGCCAGGGCCGAGCACGCCAGCGAATCCAGGAGCATGTAACGCGCGGTGTCGTAGGCCTCCTGCGAGTCGATCCGGTAGTCGGCGACGTAGTTGGCGATGTCCACCAGCGGCTGGTCCGGATCGGGACGCGTGGCGGAACGGATGTCGTGTGCGCTCATGGATGTCACTCGCGGGGTTGGGATAGCCGGCGATTTTAACCGGTGACCCCGGGGCAATGTCTTGCCGCGGTGCATCCCAACCGCGCACAATGCGCCCTACTACCAACCCGAAGGGGAGTAGTTCCGCGAAGTCCCTCCGGGGTTTCGTGCGCGACGGTCGTCAATACGGGTGCCCCATGCATCCCGGTCGTCGCGGTGGCTTGCGCCAGGAACGAGACTTTTGTGGCGACCGCGGGCGCGCGTGCCCGTGGCCGCCGCATTCGATCTCACCACGCGCAAAGGCCGCCACCCATGGATTTCCTCACACCCGAATTCTTCTCCGGCCTTGCCGCCATCGTCCTGCTGGACCTCGTCCTGGCGGGGGACAACGCGATCGTGATCGCCCTGGCCGCACGCAACCTGCCCCGGGAATTGCAGAAAAAAGCGGTGTTCTGGGGCACGTTCGGGGCGATCGCCCTGCGCATCGTGCTGACCTTCGCGGTGATCTGGCTGCTCAAGCTGCCCGGTCTCATGCTGATCGGCGGCGCCCTGCTCATCCCCATCGCCTGGAAACTGCTCAAGCACGACGACCACGATCCGAACATCGATGCCGCGTCGGGCTTCTGGCCGGCGATCCGCACCATCGTCGTGGCCGATGCGCTGATGGGCCTGGACAACGTGCTGGCAATCGCCGGCGCGGCCAAGGGCCACATGGGCCTGGTGGTCCTCGGGCTGGCCATCAGCGTGCCGTTGGTGGTGTGGGGCTCCACCCTCATCCTTAAACTGATTGAGCGCTTCCCTGCGGTCGTCTACATCGGTGCCGCGGCCATCGCCTGGACCGCGGCGCGCATGATCGCCCATGACGGCCTGGTGGCGCCCTGGTTCGATGCGCGGCCGTGGGCGCCTTGGGTCCTTGACGCGGTGCTCGTGCTGGGCATCTGCGGCGGTGGTTGGCTTTGGGGGCGTCGGGCGCGGGGATGATCAGCGTGAGTGGCTCGCCTTCGGCATCGCGTTGGGCCTTGGGTCGTGGAGCAAGAGCCGGCGGGTAGCCCCCTCGGGGCCACGCCTGCGGCGACCCGGAGGAAAGGCCGCTAGCGCGGCCGTGTATCTGGTTCGCGCACATCGTGCGCTCCTACGCGCGGCCGTTTATGGATTGCCCTACGGGGCGGGTCGGGCTTCGCCCGGGGATTTTTGATTCGCCATCCATGGCTCAGCAAAAATGGCCGGCCGTCCTGGCCGGCCCCCTTCGCGCCTTGTCCGTTCGAAGCCCTCGCCTGCGGCTACCGGCACCGAGGGGGCTACCCGCCGGCTCTTTCGACGACTGAGGTGTCGTGTTGGGCGAGCAGCGCTTGCGGTGAACGAGTAGCGGTGAGGGTACGGCGTCAGCGCTTTGTTGGTTGTTCGCGCACATCGTGCGCTCCTACCCCAAGGGTAGGCAGGTTGTGGAACGCGTGATCCGCCGGCTGGGTAGGAGCGCACGATGTGCGCGAACCCTCAACCCACCTAAGGCGATGGATGCCCTGCGCAACAGGCAAGCGAGCGTTCCCAGCAACGAAGCGAAACCCGGCTTTTTTGCTCTCCCCACACGCCACCTCAGTTTGAGGAAGAGCCGGCGGGTGCCACCCTCGTGGCCGGTAGCCGCAGGCGAGGGCTTCGAACGGACAAGGCCCGAAGGGGGCCGGCCAGGACGGCCGGCCATTTTTGCTGAGCCATGGATGGCGAATCAAAAATCCCCGTTCGAAGCCCGACCCGCCGCCCGAAGGGCAATAAGAAAACGGCCGCGCCAGCGGCCCTTCCCTTTCGGGTCGCCGCAGGCGTGGCCGCGAGGGTGGCACCCGCCGGCTCTTGCTCCACGACCCAAGGCCCAAAGCGATGCCGAAGGCGAGCCCTCCCCCAGCAAAAACACAAAAAAAGGCCGCCCGAAGGCGGCCCAGGATTCCCCCCGGCGAGGCGGACGGCGCAAGCCGACCGCCAACCGGCTGGTCAGAAGCGGAAACGGACGTAAGCGGCCGGTCCGTCGAGCTTCATGTCGAGATCCAGGTCGTAGCGACGCTTGTCCTGGTTGAGCTTGATGCGGGTGTAGGCGTATTCCGCACCGAAGCCGACGTTCTGCCACGGGAACCACTCGACGCCCAGCGCGGCGTCCCAGATGTGGCCGTAGACGCTGCCGCCGTTCTTCTTCACGCCCGAGGCATTGAAGTACATGCGCCACTGGTCGTTGAACGCGTGGCGCCAGCCGAGCTGCAGGTTGGGTGCCCAGGCGTTGACGTCGCTGGAAGCGCGGTCCGAGACGGTCTGGCCAAAGCCGGACGCCGTGCCGCTGATGCTGGCCTGGACCTTGTAGTAAGCCGCACCCAGGCCGACGCCGAACACGTCGTTGCCCGTGCCGAACCACCACTTGTAGGCAGCGCTGCCGAAGGTGAACTTCAGGTCACCCTTGACCCGCGCCGTAGCGTCGATCGGGTTGCCGAGGAAGTTGATCGAGGTATCGAGGCTCTTGGCGTGCGAGCGGTTCACTTCGTAGTAGTCGAAGGTGAAGCCCTGGTGCTCGCCGATCAGGAAGTCCAGACGTGCGCGCGGCACGGTCTTGTGCTTCTTGAAGTCGAGGTCGTCTTCCAGGTTGACGTCGCCGCTGGTATTGAGGATGCCGGTCTTCGCGCCGATCGTCGTGTCGTTGTTGGTGTAGTAACCGCCCAACCAGATGCTGACGTTGTCGAGGGCGGGAGACTGCGACTTCTTCTCGCTGCTGTCCTGCGCATGCGCGGCCGCGCCGAAGGCGGCGAGCGAAGCGATGGCAAGGCCTACAGTGAGCTTGCCGTAACGGAATTGACCTGTGCGCATGAACAAAACTCCCTGGAAATGTTTCAAAGTTGTTAGTACCCCCGTTTGAAATTTTAACAAACGCAAGTGTGTGCGTTTTGTGCACGGATACTGTTTTGCGTTTGAAACACCGGCGAAACGGCGTTGCAGGGCCCTTTTCCCTTTCGCAGGAACTCACGCCAAACGTGATGTGCGTCACAGGCTGACGTAACGTTTGCTTTACTTCGCTCCCCGAAGGGCGACTTCCTGCCTGGTGCAGTCGCCCCGAGGGGGACCACGCTGCTGCGACCGCCCTTGCTCCCGTGGCCTGATCCGGGGATCATTCGAACGATCGTTTGAACCGGATATCGCCGTGTCCTACCCCCACCTGCTTGCCCCGCTGGACCTGGGCTTCACCACCCTGCGCAACCGTGTCCTGATGGGCTCGATGCACACGGGGCTGGAGGACAAGGCCGCCGACTACGACAAGCTGGCGGCCTTTTTCGCCGAGCGCGCGCGCGGCGGCGTGGGCCTGATCGTCACCGGCGGCATCGCACCCAACATCCAGGGCTGGCTGAAACCGATGTCGGGCACGATGTCGATGCCCTGGCACGTGGGTCGCCACCGCAAGGTCACTTCGGCCGTCCATGCCGAGGGCGGCAAGATCTGCATGCAGATCCTGCATGCCGGTCGTTATGCCTACCACCCCCTGTCGGTCGCCCCGTCCCGGATCAAGTCGCCGATCACGCCGTTCACGCCACGGGCGCTGGGCTCACGCGGCGTGGAGCGCAGCATCGACGCCTTCGTGCGCAGTGCGAAGCTGGCCCGGGACGCCGGCTACGACGGTGTCGAGGTGATGGGCTCGGAAGGCTACCTGATCAACCAGTTCCTCACCTCGCGTACCAACAAACGCGCCGACCGCTGGGGCGGCTCGGCTGCGAACCGCATGCGGTTCCCGATCGAGATCGTGCGGCGCATGCGCGAAGCGGTCGGCAAGGACTTCATCATCGTCTATCGCCTGTCGATGCTCGACCTCGTTGACGACGCGCAGCCGTGGGATGACATCGTCACCCTCGCCAAGGCGGTGGAAGCCGCTGGCGCAACGATCATCAACACGGGCATCGGCTGGCACGAGGCTCGCGTCCCTACCATCGTGACCAGTGTGCCGCGCGGCGCATTCCGCTGGGTGACTCGACGCATGAAGGGTGAGGTGGGGATACCGTTGGTGACCACCAATCGCATCAACATGCCCGACGTAGCCGAACGCATCCTGGCTGACGGCGATGCCGACATGGTCTCGATGGCCCGGCCGCTGCTCGCCGATCCGGAATGGGTCAACAAGGCCCGCGCGTCCCGGCCACAGGCGATCAACACCTGCATCGCCTGCAACCAGGCCTGCCTCGATCACGTCTTCGAGAATCGCCGGGCGTCATGCCTGGTCAACCCTCGGGCGTGCCACGAAACGGAACTGACGATCACGCCGGCCGCCGTCGCGCGCCGTGTCGCCGTAGTCGGTGCGGGTCCCGCGGGCCTGGCCGCCGCGACCACCCTGGCCCAGCGCGGGCATGCCGTCACGCTGTTCGATCGTGCCCACGAGATCGGCGGCCAGTTCAACATGGCCAAGCGGATTCCGGGCAAGGAGGAATTCAGCGAAACGCTGCGCTACTTCGACCATCGCCTGGACGAGACCGGCGTAACCCGCCGGCTGGGCACCGATGCCGACGCGGACATGCTGGCGTCCGGCGGCTTCGACACCGTGATCCTCGCCACCGGCGTGCTGCCCCGGCCACTGTCGATCCCCGGTGCCGATCACCCCCGTGTGCTGAGCTATATCGACGTCCTCCACGGAAATGCGGCGGTGGGTGCCCGGGTCGCGGTCATCGGTGCCGGCGGCATCGGCTTCGACGTCGCCGAGTTCCTGACCGAGAGCGTCCCCTCGCCGACGACGGACATCGCACGCTGGACGCGCGAATGGGGCGTGGACATGACCATGGCCACGCCCGGCGGCCTGATGCCGGCGCAGCCGGAGAAACCCGAGCGTGAGGTGTGGTTATTGCAGCGAAGCGAGGGGCGACCCGGTGCGCGCCTCAACAAGACGTCCGGCTGGGTGCACCGCGCCACGCTGAAGAACAAGCGCGTGAAGATGATCGGCGGTGTGACCTACGAGCGCATCGACGATGCCGGCCTGCATGTGACCGTGGGGGGCGAGGCCCAAGTGCTGGCCGTGGACCATGTGGTCGTCTGCGCCGGGCAGGAGCCGAATCGCGCGCTGCATGCCGCCCTGGTCACGCGCGGCGTCGACGTACGACTGGTGGGTGGCGCGGATGTGGCCGCGGAGCTGGATGCGAAGCGGGCGATCGACCGCGCGACGAGGATGGCGGCGGGGATGTGAGTCAGGCTACGGCGTCAACGCGCCGCGGCATCCTGCTTCGCGCACATCGTGCGTTGGATGTGGCGGCTACGCCGCGGTGCCCCCATTCGCGCACATCGTGCGCTCCTACGACAGCCGCGTTGTAGGAGCCTCAATTCGCGCACATCGTGCGCTCCTACGACAGCCGCGTTGTAGGAGCGCACGATGTGCGCGAACAGAAAACGCCGCGGCGAAGCCGCCTCCGATAACGCACGATGTGCGCGAATGGAGGCACCGCGGCGAAGCCGCCTCACTACATCAACGCTTCTCGATCGGCGTATAGGTCTGGTCTTCCGGCCCGGTGTAGTTCGCGCTCGGGCGGATGATCTTGCCGTCCTGGCGCTGTTCGATCACGTGGGCGCTCCAGCCCGACGTGCGCGCAATGACGAACAGCGGCGTGAACATGGCGGTGGGAACGCCCATCATGTGGTACGCCGAGGCCGAGTACCAGTCGAGGTTGGGGAACATCTTCTTCAGTTCCCACATCAGCTTCTCGATCTTCTCCGACACCTCGAACAGGCGCGGGTTGCCGCCGTCGGTGCACAGCTTGCGCGCGATCTCCTTGATGATCTCGTTGCGCGGATCGGACACCGTGTACACCGGATGCCCGAAACCGATGATGATTTCCTTGCGCTCGACGCGTGCGCGGATATCCGCTTCCGCCTCGGCGGCGTCGCGGTAGCGCGCGATGATTTCCATCGCCACCTCGTTGGCGCCGCCGTGCTTCGGCCCACGCAGCGCGCCGATGGCGCCGGTGATCGCGGAGTACATGTCAGAGCCGGTGCCGGCGATGACGCGCGCGGCGAACGTGCTGGCGTTGAACTCGTGCTCGGCGTACAGCACCAGCGAACGATCCAGTGCATGCGAATGCAGCTCGCTCGGCTTGCGCCCGTGCAGCAGGTGCAGGAAGTGGCCGGCGATCGACTCGTCGTCGGTCTCGGTCTCGATGCGCTTGCCGTTGTGGCTGAAGTGGTACCAGTACAGCAGGATGGAGCCGAAGCTGGCCATGAGCCGGTCGGCGATGTCGCGTGCGCCGGTGACGTTGTGGTCGTCCTTCTCCGGCAGCACCGTGCCCAGCACCGAGGCGCCGGTGCGCATCACATCCATCGGATGGGTGGCGGCCGGCAGCAGCTCCAAGGACGCCTTGACCGGTGCCGGCAGGCCGCGCAGGCGCTTCAGCTTGGCGCGATAGGCGTTCAGCTCCATCCAGTTCGGCAGCACGCCGTGCACGAGCAGGTAGGCCACTTCCTCGAACGAGCCCTTCGCGGCCAGGTCGTGGATGTCGTAGCCGCGGTAATGCAGGTCGTTGCCGCTGCGGCCGACCGTGCACAGCGCCGTGTTGCCGGCGGCGATGCCCGATAGCGCGACGGACTTCTTCGGCTTCGGGCCGGTCGTGGTTGCGGTGTCGCTCATGCGTGACTCTCCTTAACCCTGCTTAGAGAAAAGCGCGTCGAGGTGACGCTCGAATTCGTGGTAGCCGATGCGGTCGTAGAGCTCCTCACGCGTCTGCATCGTGTCGATGACGTTGCGCTGGTGACCGTCGCGGCGGATGCTGGTGTAGACGTTTTCCGCCGCCTTGTTCATGGCGCGGAACGCGGAGAGGGGATACAGCACGATACCGACGCCGACGCTGCCCAGTTCCTCGGTGCTGAACAGCGGGGTCTGGCCGAACTCGGTGATGTTGGCCAGCACCGGCACCTTCACCGCGTCGACGAAGCGCTGGTAGGTCGGCAGATCGTAGGCCGCCTCGGCGAAGATCGCATCGGCGCCCGCCTCGACACAGGCGATCGCCCGCTCGATGGCAGCATCCACACCCAGCACCGCGATGGCATCGGTGCGCGCGATGAGGAAGAAGTCCGGGTCGGTCTTCGCATCGGCCGCGGCCTTGACCCGGTCGGCCATCTCACTCGTGGTGACGATCTCCTTGCCGGGACGATGTCCGCAGCGCTTCGCGCCCACCTGGTCCTCGATGTGGCAGGCCGCGGCGCCGGCCTTGATCAGGCTCTTGACGGTGCGGGCAATATTGAACGCGCTGGGCCCGAAGCCGGTGTCGATGTCGACCATCAACGGCAGGTCGCAGACATCGGTGATGCGGCGCACGTCGACGAGCACGTCGTCCAAGGTGTTGATGCCCAGGTCGGGCAGGCCGAGCGACCCGGCGGCCACGCCGCCGCCGGACAGGTAGATGGCCTGGAACCCGGCGCGCTTCGCCAGCAGCGCGTGGTTGGCGTTGATCGCGCCGATGACCTGCAGGGGCCGCTCGGCCGCAAGGGCGGCACGGAAACGGCCACCGGCCGAGGAAGGCTGCGCCATGGAATGCTCCGGGGTAAAGACGCGCATTTTAGCGCAGCCGCGTGAATAGGCCTTGCTGCGCCGCGGCGTACGCGTCTCCCTGGGGATTACCTGCCCTGCCCTGGGCGCGCCACGCCGTACATTTCCCAGGCGATCTTCTTCATCAGCGCCTGGCGGTCGTCGCCCTCGACATAGAGATCGAAGTGGGTCTTGCCGGGCAGGAAGCGGATATCGCTGCGGGCGTGCAGGCCATCCAGCGTCTCCTTGAGCAATTTCGCAGAGCCATCGAGGTAGAACGTATCCGCGGTACCCACGATCAGGTGGATCTTGCCGTCGAGGTCGGGCTTCAACGTGGGCCACTGCGTGCGCAGGCGCTGGGCGATGTCGTAATGATCACGCCAGTAGGCCACCACGTCCGGATCGATCGCGCCGGTGTCGCGGTTGAACATCGGCTGCGGACGCCCGTCCGTGCCCCGGGGCGAGAACACCCAATCGAACGAGGCCAGCTGCCCGCCGTAGGCACCCAGCACCCGCTCCAGACGGGCGAAGGTCTCGAACGTGGCGATCACCTTGCCGTCGTCGCGCACCAGGGGATAGGCCGTGCCGTCGGGCGCCTTGTAGGCGTTGGCGTGCGGCGCATAGAGGTCGATGTTGGTGAAGTTGTGGAAGTCGCTCGGGTCGGGCGAGGTGGACCACGTGCCGCCGAACACCTTCGGGTAACGCGTCTGCAGCCACAGCGTGGCCCAGCCGCCGGAGGAATGCCCGTTGAGGAACCGGCCGCCCACCTTCGCGTCCATCCGGTAGCGGCCTTCCAGCCAGGGGATGTACTCGGTGGTCAGGGCCTGGCCCCAGGGTCCGTTGTTCACCGAGTCGGCAAACTCATGCGTGCCGGTGGGGCCGGACTCGTCCAGCAGCACCCAGATCATCGGCGGCATCTGCCGGTTGGCCATGGCCGACCACAGCGAGGCGATCGTGCCCGCGTACTCGTCGAAGCCGCCGCCGAAGCCGTGGGTCACGTAGACGGTGGGATAGCGCGTGCTCGCCTTGGCGTCGTAGCCCGGCGGTGTCAGCACCCAGGCGCGGATCGCCAGCGGGCGCCCGGCGAAGGCGGTCAGCGCGGCGCTGGGCATGATCTCGGCGTGCGCGTGCTTGCGCGCCTCGGGCAATGCATCGCGCACGGCCTGCGGTACCCGCGGCGACAGCAACCAGGGATCTTTCGCCGGAACGGTCTTGTCCAGCACCAGGGTGGGCACGGTGCCGCCCGGGGCCAGCTTCACCGCCGTCACCGCGCTGAGCAGATCGCCCGCGCCACGGCCGTGGTAGTTGTAGTCGTGGCCGACATCCAGCACGGCCTGGACCAGGTAATCGCCCGGCGGCAGTGCGGAGAACCCGGCGGGGAACGCTTCGCCGTCGGTATCGATGTCGACCGTCTGGCCGCCGCCGATCCAGGTCACGTCGCGGGCGGCCACGGAGACCGCGGTCGGCCGGAACGGGTTGGTGTCGACGGCCTCGGGCTTGCCGTCCTTCGCGGCCGAGGCCGGCATGGCGAACAGGAGCAGGCGGCCCGACGTGCCCGGGCTGGCGGCGGGCAAACCCACCCGGACGATGCGATGGACCGCTGGCGCCTCGTCCGCATGGACGGCATCGAAGCCACCCGCGAGCAGGGCCAGCGCGAGAACCGCGCGGAACGGTGAACCGATGGACATGCGTTTCCCCTTATCGGCCGCGACGCGCGGCGTGGCAACATGCCGATCCTGCCACGATACGCGAGGTGAACCGAGTGCCATTGGATTGGATCAGCACACACGCCCTGTCGATCTGGGCCCTGCTACTGGCGGTGGCCCTGGTCGGCTCGGACGTGGCCTGGCGACGCGCCGTGCGCCGACGTGAAGGCCTCGACCCGGCCGCACGCGCCTTTCTCCGGCCGACCACTGCGCTGGTCGTGGTGGTGACCATGCTGCTGGTCGCTACGGTGATCGCGGTGGAAGTGCGCGAGCAGGCCGGGTTGACGGTGTTCGACGCCGGACTGGCGGCGGACCTGCGGGCCAACTTGCCCCTGCCCATGCTGCGGGTCATCGCGTGGGTGACGCACAGCGGCGACCCGGTCGTGGTGGGCGCGGCCACCGGCGTGGTCTTCCTGGCCCTGCTGCTGCGCCGTCATTTCCGCCTCGCCGCGACCTGGATCGTCACGCTGGTCGGCACCGCCCTGATCAACAGCGCTCTCAAGGCGTGGTTCCATCGCGAGCGCCCCCTGCACGACCACGGCTTCATCGTCGAGCGCAGCTACAGCTTTCCCAGCGGGCATGCCTCCGGCTCGATGGTCTTCTACGGCATGCTGGCCTACGTGTTGCTGGTGCTGTGCCCGCCACGCTGGCATCGCGCCATCGTGATCGGCGCGGTCACCATGATCACCGTCGTCGGCATCAGTCGCATCCTGCTCCAGGTGCATTATTTCAGCGACGTGATGGCCGGCTACGCCACGGGCCTGGCCTGGGTGACCCTCTGCGTGGGCAGCGCCGAATACCTGCGCCTCCGCGAAGGCCGCCGTGCCACCACGTAAATTCATGCGACCGTGACGAGACGAGTGCTTCGATCCTCGCCCATGCCCACCCCACTCGCTTTTGCCATCGTCATGAACGCCGGCTCCGGCCGCCAGGACGCGGACGCCGCGCGCGACGAGATCGCCTCGATCCTGGAGGCCGCCGGTCGCCCCCATGCGTTTTTCCTGATCGACGACGGGCATCCGATCGAGCAAGCGGTCCGCGAGGCGGCCGCCTATGCAAAAGAGCACGAGGGCGCCATCGTGGCGGCGGGAGGCGACGGCACCATTAACTGCGTCGCGCAGACCGCCTGGCGCGAGCAACTGACCATGGGCATCCTGCCGCAGGGCACGTTCAACTTCACCGGGCGCACGCACGGCATTCCCACCGACACGCGTGGCGCCGCCGAGGCCCTGGTGCGGTCGACGCCGATCGACGCGCAGATCGGCATGGTCAACGACCGGATGTTCATGGTCAACGCCAGCCTGGGTCTCTACCCGCAGGTGCTGGAGGATCGCGAAACCTGGAAGCAGCGCTTCGGCCGTCACCGCATCGTGGCATTGTGGTCGGGCCTGGCCACGCTGATGCGCGACTACCGGCCACTGCGTATCGAGGTCACCGACGGATCGCAGGCGCGCCAGCTGCGCACGCCCACGTTGTTCGTCGGCAACAACGCCCTGCAGCTGGAAAAGATCGGCCTGGACGAGGCTGCCGACGTGCATCGCAACGACGGCACGCTGGCCGGGCTGGTCCTCAAGCCGATCGGCAAGCTGACCATGCTGCGGCTGATCCTCAGCGGTGCGCTGGGCAAGCTGGGCGAAGCCGAGCATGTGGTGAGCTTTCCGTTCCGCGAGATCACAGTGACGCCGCGGCGCCGGCACACGAAGATCAAGGTGGCGATCGATGGCGAAATCGTCTGGCTCGCCCCACCCATCGTGTTCCGCGCCGCGCCGCGTCCCCTCGTGCTTCTCACCGACGGTGAGCGCCAGCCCGGGGAGGATCCGGGTTGAGCCTGCTGGTACAGATTTCCGATACCCATTTCGGCACCGAGCGCCCGCCCGTGGTCGCCGCCCTGGGCGAACTGATCGCCTCGTTGCGACCCGACCTCGTCATCCTCTCCGGCGATGTGACGCAGCGCGCACGGCGCAGCCAGTTCGACGCGGCGCGGCGCTTCATCGATGCGTGCGGCCGCCCGGTCCTGGCCATTCCGGGCAACCACGACGTGCCACTGTTGAACGTGTTCGCGCGTGCGTTCGATCCGTTCGGTGGCTACCGTCGTGCGTTCGGTCACGACCTGGAACCGGTGCACGCCAGCGACGACGTGCTGGTGATCGGCGTGAACACCGTGCGTGCCGCACGGCACAAGAACGGCGAGGTGTCCGACGCGCAGATCGAGCGGGTCGGCCGACGGTTGCGCGAGGCCACCCCGGGGCAATTACGTATCGTCGTCACTCATCAACCCGTGCACGTCATCCGCGAATCGGACGTGGCCAACCTGCTGATCAACCACGAGCGCGCGATCACCGCCTGGGCCGCGGCGGGTGCGGATCTCGTCCTGGGCGGCCATATCCACCTGCCCTACGTCAGGCCGCTGAACACGGAAAAACGTGCCCTGGCCAGCGAACTGTGGTCCGTGCAGGCCGGTACGGCGCTGTCCACGCGCATCCGTGACGGCATCAGCAACTCGTTCAACGTCATCCACCACGATCCCGCGAACGACCCGGGCAGCTGCGTGGTGGAGCACTGGGATTACAACGAGGCCAACGGCCGATTCGACCCCGGTGGCAAGACCACCATTCCGCTACACCGCTGACCGTCACACGTAGTGCATCTTCCGTGCGACACCGCCATCCACCGTGATGTTCTCACCGGTGATGAAGCCGGCTTGCGACGACAGCAGGAACACGGCCAGTGCACCGATATCCGGTGGCAGGCCGGCGCGCCCTACGGGATGTTGCGCATGATCCGCTGCGGATAACCGCGCCTTGCGGCGCAGGCCCGGCTTTTTCCACGCGTCCACGACCACCCAGCCGGGGTTGATCGCGTTCACGCGCACCGGCCCCGCGCTGATCGCCAGCGCATGGGTAAAGGCGACGATGCCGCCCTTGGTGGCGGCGTAGGCCTCCGTGTCCGGCTCCGACTGGTGCGCGCGCGACGATGCGATGTTGACGATCGCGCCTTTGCTGCGCGTGAGCGCCGGCAACGCATGCTTGCTGCACAGGAAGGTACCGCCCAGGTTGGTATCGATGCGGCGTTTCCATTCGCTCCAGTCAAGCTTGTGCAGCGGACCGCTGGTGGGATCGGCGATGCCCGCGTTGTTGACCAGGCCGTCGATGCGCCCGAAGCGCTTGAGCGCCGCGGCCACGAAGCGTTTCACGCTGGCTTCCTTCGACACGTCCAGCACCAGGAAGGCGGCACGCTCGGCGGCGTCCCATTCCTCCAGGCAGGCCCTTCCCGCGTCGGCATCCAGGTCGCCGATGAGCACCGATCCACCGACGGCCAGCACCGCCTCGGCGATGCCCTGCGCGCCACCGGTCACCAGCACCACCTTGCCGGGCCACTCGCCGTTGCCCGTCGACGGAAAGGGTGCTGCCTTGTTCGCTGCCGCCATGGGTCGTGTCTCCTACCGGAAGGCCTCGATGCTCCGCGCGACGCCGTGCAGGGAACGTCACGCGGCGCGGTAATAGTCCACGGAGCGATAGCCGCGTGCGTACAGCCCGAACGCCAGCGCAGCCATGGCAGCAAAGCTGGCGAAGAAGAACATCTGGAACGCGGTGGCCCCCATGCCCGTGCCCGCGATCCCTGCCAGCACGGCTTCGTTGCGCACGCCTGCGTTGGCCAGCAGCACCCAGAGGTTGCCGACGGTGACGCTCAACGTCCAGAAGCTCATCAGCGTGCCCTTCATCGACGGTGGTGCCTGGCTGTAGGCAAATTCCAGGCCGGTCGCCGAGACCAGCACCTCGCCCATGGTCAGCAACACGTACGGCAGCACCTGCCATGCGATCGACAGCGCATCGCCACCGTCCAACGCCATTTGCAACACGCCGACCACTACCCAGGCCAGCGCGGAAAACACGATGCCCGCCGTCATGCGACGCAGGGCCGTGGGCTCGATGCCGGCCTTGCGCAGCAGCGGAAAGAGCACGAGGTTGTTGAACGGGATCAGCAGCAGCACCAGCAGCGGATTGATCGCCTGCATCTGCGCGGGGTGCAGCCAGTCGGGCGCACGCATCGCGCCAGCCTGGAGCACCCAGGTCGAGGCTTTTTGGTCAAACAGGGACCAGAACGGCGTAACCAGGGCGAACACCACCAGCACGCGCAGCACCACCGCCACGCCGTCGATCGCCTCGTCGGGGTGAGTACCGCGCGCCCGCTCCAGCTGCATTCGCGTACCGATGCCACCCCCGACCAGGATCGCCACAAGCCCGAGGCACAGCGCCGCGACGATGCCCAGCACCGGCGTGGTCGCCAGTGCCGCCAGCGCCAGCACGACAGACCCCGCGGCGACCCACAGACCCGACCGGCCCTGCCCTTCGCGACGGGTGAGCAACGCGGTGCGCACCACCTTCATGAAACCGTGGGGATCGTTCCCCGCGGGTGGTGCCATCACGTAGTGACGCCGACCGAACCAGAACACCACGGTGGCAACGAACATCAACGCACCGGGAATGCCGAACGCCACGGCTGCGCCGTAATGGCGCAGGAAGAAGGGCATAGACACCGATGCGAGAAACGAACCGACGTTGATGATCCAGTAGAACGCATCGAACACGACCTTCGCCAGGCGTCGGTTCCCCTCGTCGAACTGGTCGCCGACGAACGCCGCGACGCAGGGCTTGATCCCGCCCGCGCCCAGGGCGATCAACGCAAGGCCGGTGTAGAAGCCTGCCACGCTGTGCTCGAACATGGCCAGGCAGAGGTGCCCCAGGCAGTAGACCAGGCTGAGCCACAGCACGGTGCGGTACTTGCCGAACCAGCGGTCGGCCAGCCAGCCGCCCAGCAGCGGAAAGAAATACACGCCGATGACGAAGGTATGGAACACGTCCTTGGCCGCCCCCGCACGCTCCGCCTCCGGCAGGTACAGCAGCAGCGAAGTGATCAGGAACGGCGTCAGGATGTTGCGCATCCCGTAGAAGCTGAAGCGCTCGCACCCCTCGTTACCGATGATGTAGCCGATCTGCCGCGGCATGCGCTCCGGCGGGCTGGCGGCATCGGCGATGGGCGTCATGGGCGTTTCCGCGGCTTACGAAGAAGCGCTGGATGCTAAACGAAACGCTCAGGCGCGCCGCGTTACGCTAGGTCATTCGACAGCCCAAGGAGCGACCATGCACGCGATCCCCACCGGCCTCATCGGCTACGGCACCGCAGGCGCCTTCTTCCATGCACCACTGATCGCCGCCGCGGAGGGCCTGCACCTTGCCGCCATCGGCAGCCGCCGCGCCGACCAGATCGCCCGTGACTTTCCCGAGGCCAAGGCCTACGAAAATCCTCATGATTTGCTGGCCGACCCCTCGCTCGAGCTGATCGTCATCGCCTCGCCGAACGAAAGCCACGCCCCGCTGGCACGTGCCGCGCTGGAAGCCGGCAAGCACGTCGTGGTCGACAAGCCGTTCACCCTGGACGCGGCGGAAGCCGACGCGCTCATCGAACTGGCCGACCGGGTGGACCGC
This sequence comes from Luteibacter sp. PvP120, assembly GCF_054055715.1. NCBI lineage: Bacteria > Pseudomonadati > Pseudomonadota > Gammaproteobacteria > Lysobacterales > Rhodanobacteraceae > Luteibacter > Luteibacter sp. PvP120. The sequence goes on from NZ_JBSRXP010000004.1 coordinate 370,681, forward strand.
CGCCTTTCGGTTTTCCAGAACCGTCGCTGGGACAACGATTTCCTGACGGTACGCCGCCTGATCGAAGACGGCCGACTGGGCGAAGTCGTCTACTTCGAAACCCACTTCGATCGCTTCCGGCCCGAGATCAAGCCGGGCTGGCGGGAAACCGACGTTGCCGGGTCGGGCGTGCTGTACGACCTCGGCGCGCACCTGATCGACCAGGCCCTGGTGTTGTTCGGCCTGCCCCGCGCGATCACCGCGGATGTCATGCGCCAGCGCGCGGCCGCCAAAACCGATGACTACTTCCACCTGGTGCTGGATTACGGTCACCGCCGCGCGGTGCTGCACGCGTCGGCACTGGTCCGCGATCCGGGGCCGCGTTACCTGGTGCACGGCGATGGCGGCAGCTTCGTCAAGTACGGCATCGACGGGCAGGAGGCCGCCCTGCGCGAAGGTCGCCGTCCGGGCAGCGAGCACTGGGGCGACGACGATCCCACACTGTTCGGTCGCTTCACCGATGCCGATGGCAGCACCACGGTCATCGACACCCTGCCTGGCCGCTATACCGCGTACTACGACGGCGTCGCGGCGGCCATCCGCGGGGCATCGGCGGTACCCGTGGACCCGCGCGAATCGCGCGACGTCATCCGCGTGATCGAGGCGGCGCAGGTGAGCGCACGCGAACGACGCACGGTGGTGCTATAGGGCATCGCCGGTGGCCACGCCACGGGAGCGGTCGCTGACCCAGCCGCTCCATGACGGTGCATACAGGCGCGAACCGCACAGGCCCGCGTGCTCCATGGCCAGCAGGTTATGGCACGCGGTGACGCCGGAGCCGCACATGTGCACCACATCGTCCGCAGGGTGCGGACCGATCACACCCTCGAACGCCCGACGCAGGCTCTCGGGGGAATGGAACGTGCCATCGGCGTCGAGGTTGTCCGCGAACGGTCGGTTGCGCGCACCGGGCACGTGCCCGGCCACCGGGTCCAACGGCTCGACCTCGCCGCGATAACGCGGCGTGGCACGCGCATCCAGCAGGACCAGCCGTCCCGACGCCACACCCTCGGCCAGGACGTCGGCATCCACCGTGCCGGCTTCGTCGAAGGCCACATGCACAGCCGTCGCCTCGCGCTGCGGCACCTCGGCATCCACGGGCAACCCGGCCCGCGTCCAGGCGGCCCAGCCGCCATCTAGCACGGCCACGTTGTCCAGGCCGGCCAGCCGCGCCAGCCACCAGAAGCGCGCGGCTGCCAGGGCCCCGCCGGCCGCATCGTAGACGACCACCTGCAGGTCCGGCCGCCAGCCCGAGCGCGCCAGCCAGCCCTGGAAGCGCTCGGGCGAGGGCAACGGATGGCGACCGCGGCCGTTCGCGGGCGTCGCCATGTCGGCCAGGTCGCGGTCGAGATCGGCACGCACGGCGCCGCGGACATGCGCCCGTGCATAGTCCGCGTCGCCCTGGTCGGGGTGGGCGAGGTCGAAACGGGCATCGACGAACAGCACGTCGTGCGCGGAGAGGTGGGCGGCGGTGCCGGCATCGACGAGCGTGCGCGAGATCAGCATGGGTGGTGTCCCATCCGTTTCAGCAGGTTGAGGAGGATGGCCGCCGTGACGCCCCAGATGCGGTAGCCGGCATGCAGGAATTCGACCATGTCACGACGATGGCCGCGGAACTCCATGGTGTAGCGACGCAGGTTGTCCGGCTCGAGGAAGAACGCGAACGGCACCTCGAACACCTCGGCCACTTCGCCGGGATCCGGCCGGAGCACGGCATCGGCGTCGATGCGCGCGACCACCGGCGTGACCGAGTAGCCGCTGATCGTCTCGAACGCGTCCAGGAAGCCCAGCGGCGTGACCTTGCGCGCGTCCAGCCCGATTTCCTCGTGGCTCTCGCGCAGCGCGGTGGCGACCGCGTCCCGGTCGACGTCTTCCACCCGCCCGCCGGGAAACGCGACCTGCCCCGCGTGCTGTTGCAACGTGTCCGTACGGACCGTGAGCACGACGTTCTGCTCGCGATCGTCGCGGATGCCGATCAGCACGGCAGCCGCACGGCGCGGACCGTCGCCGATCAGTTCAGCCATGTCGTGGTGGTTCCAGCCGCGCGGGCCGGGCGGTGCGTCCAGCGGCAACAACGCGCCACGCAAACGGGCCAGGAGGTCTTCCATTACCCGGCCTGCCGGGTCGGGAGGACCTCGTCCATCAGCCAGCGCTTGCGGTCGTCGTCCAGCGACGACCAGCAGGCGATCTCGTCGCCCGTGCGCAGGCAACCCACGCACAGGCCGCGCGCGTCGAGGCGGCACACGCCGGTGCACGGGGTAAGGGGGAGCGAGGAGGAAGGGACCGGGGACATACCGTCGGCCATTCTAGCGCGACCCTCAGGGCTTGACGTCGATCAGCTCGAGGTCGAACACCAGCGCCTCGTTGGGGCCGATGCGGGGCAGTTCGCCGCGCTCGCCATACGCCAGCGCGGGCGGAATCACGACCTTCCACTTGTCGCCCACGCGCATGCGCGGGATCACGTCCTGCCAGCCGGGAATCACCCGGTTGACCGTGAAGGTCACGGGCTTGCCATGCGCGTAGGAACTATCGAACTCGGTGCCGTCGATCAACGCACCGCGGTAATTGACCACCACGGTGCTGGTGACGCTCGCCTGCGCACCGCGGCCCTTGTTGAGCACGGCGTACTGGATACCGGAAGGCAGCGTGGTGACGCCCGGCCGGACCCGGTTGCGGGCGAGGAAATCGCTGCTGCGCTTGGCGTTGGCGGCGGCGACACGGCGGAACTCCACCACGGAATCGCGCTGCACCTTGGCGTCGAAGTTCACCAACTGCTGCTGCATGACATCGATGGGTACGCCCGGCGCGCGCTTGGCGTAGCCGTCCTGGAGCGCCCTGACCAGCACCGCGATGTCGACATCGGGCTGGGCGCTGTTGGCGAACTGGGTGCCGATCTGGTAACCGATGGCGTACGACAGCCGGGTCTTGTCGATGGCCGGTGCGGCGGAAGCGTTTGCCGTGGCCGGCCCCTGGGCCAACGCCGGGATGGCGGGCAGGCACAGCAAGGCGGCGATCGTGACCAGCAAACGCGAGGATGGCATCCCGTTCTCCAAGAACCCGGAACCCTGGGCGTGCGTGGAGGATAATCCATCGGCCGCTGCCCCGTCCGTACACCCTCAGACGCCGCGGAAGGGGTAAAGGTTCCCCTGCTACCATCCGCCGCCTTGCCCCACCGCCAGGAGCCTCCATGGCCTTTCGTACCCTCGTCACCGCCGATCGCGGCGCCGTCCGTCACATCACCGTCAACCGCCCCGACAAGCTCAACGCGCTCAACCGCGAGACCATCGGCGAGCTGACCCTGGCCTTCCGGCAGGCAGCGCAGGACGACGCCATCCGCGTCGTGGTGCTGGCTGGTGCGGGTGAGAAGGCATTCGTCGCCGGCGCGGACATTTCCGAAATGTCCGACTGGTCGCCCGTGAAGGCGCAGGCCGCGTCACGCGCCGGGCAGGACCTGATGCTGACGGTAGAGCGCCTGGGCAAGCCCGTGATCGCGAAGATCCAGGGCTACACCCTGGGTGGCGGGATGGAGCTGGCCATGGCGTGCCATCTTCGCGTAGCCAGCGAAAAGGCACGCTTCGGCCAGCCGGAGATCGGCCTGGGTCTGATTCCCGGTTTCGGCGGCACGCAGCGCCTGACCCGTCTCGCCGGTCGGGGCCTGGCACTGGAGTTGTGCCTGCTGGGCCAGCAGATCGATGCGGCCCGCGCCGAGCGCACCGGCCTGGTCACCCGCGTGGTGGCGGCCGACGAACTGGACGCCGCCGTGGATAACCTGGCCGACCAGCTGGCGGCCGCGGCACCGCTGGCCCTCAAGGGCATCCTGGAGGCCGTGATCGAAGGCGGCGAATGCGCGATCGACCAGGGCCTGGCCTTCGAGACACAGGGCTTCGCCATCGCGTTCTCCACCGAGGACATGCGTGAAGGCACCGGCGCGTTCCTGGAACGGCGCAAGCCGGTGTTCAAGGGCGCCTGATACGGCGCCCGTGGTGCGTCAGTCGTGGCCGCCGGCGTATTTCTTCTCGCCCGCGGTCACGCGCACGTCCAGCCGGTTTTCCGGCGGCGCCAGCGGGCACGTGGCATACGGCGTGAACGCGCACGGCGGGTTGCGCGCCTCGTTGAAATCCAGCACCAGCTTGCCGTCCTTGGCCAGCGGCGTATCCAGGAAGCGCGCCGCGCCGTAGGTTTCCTTGCCGCTGGTACGGTCGGCGAAGACGAAGAACAGCGAATCGGGTTCTTCCTGGATGGGGTAGAGCTCGAAGGTGTGGCCATCGCGCGTGAACACCGCCTTGCCCGGCACCTTCTCCTTGTCGATCGTGCCGAGCACCGAGCCGATTTCCAGCTCGTGCGGCGGATCGAACGGCACCCAGCGGGCTTCCACGCGCCACGTCGGATCGACGGTGAAGTAATCCAGGCCGGCAAAGTGCGTGCGCGTGGCGGCGTTGTCGTCCTTCACGCGCAGGGCTTTCTTGCCGTCGCGGGCGATGACGAAGAAACGGGCCGAGCCGAAGCGGACTTCCGTGGGCTTGCCGCCGGCGCCGCCATCGTCGACGAGCGTGGCGCGCTGCACCTCGCGACCGTCGACCAGCGCACCGCTGCCGGGCGCCAGCTCGATGGTGACCGCCCCGCCGTCGTCCAGCGTGACGACACCCAGGTGGGCGGGGCCGGCCTTGAGGACGATATCGTTGTCGGCGGCGCTGCCGATGCGATTGGCACCGGGCTGCAACCAGTCCAGCCCGACCAGGCTGAGCCAGCCGTCCGGCGCCTTCAGTGCGTCGATGCGTGCGGCACGCACCTTCTCGATGGCGGCGGTGTAGGCGTCGCCGGCAATGGCGTTGCCGGTGGTGACCGCGACGACGGAGGCGAAGGCAAGCGAACGGATCATGGCGAAACCCCGGTTTGGACGTCTATCCGTCCAGCATACATCGATTCATCGACCGCGCAGGAACAGCCGGTCCAGCTCGCCCAGCGACAGCTGCACCCAGGTGGGACGGCCATGGTTGCACTGGGCGGAGCGCTCGGTGGCTTCCATCTCGCGCAGCAGCGCGTTCATTTCGGGCAGGCCCAGGCGCCGGCCGGCACGCACGGAGCCATGGCAGGCCATGGTGGAGAGCAGTTCGTTTTCCAGTTCTTCCAGCCGGCGCGAGCTGCCGTGCTGGGCCAGTTCGGCCAGCACGTCGCGGGTGAGCTGGGCCACATCGGCGCTTTCCAGCAACGACGGCACGCGCCGCACGACCACGCCCGAAGGACCGCTGCGCGACAGCTCCAGGCCCCAGTCGGCGAGCGCCTCGGCATGCTCTTCCGCGGCGGCGGCCTCGCGCGCGCTGACCGCGATCGACAGCGGCACCAGCAGCATCTGCGAGCGCAGGCTGGAGGTGACGCGGCCGTTCTTCAGCTTTTCGTAGGTGATCCGCTCGTGCGCGGCGTGCATGTCGACCAGCACCATGCCGTGTTCGTTCTCGGCCAGCACGTAGATGCTCTTCAGCTGCGCGATGGCGTAGCCCAGCGGGGGGATGCCACCCTCCGTATCCGGTTCGTCGCCGGCGGCCGGCGGCGTCCAGGAAGTCGACGGCCGCGGCGTCGACAGGGACGTCGTGGCGCCGAACAGGGTCTTGTAGTCGGCCAGGGGCTCGTCGCGCACGCCCAGGCCCAGTCGCGACTGGCTGCCTGCCTGCGGCCAGGCGGGCATCGATGCCATGCGCGATCCCGCGCCACCGCCCGCAAATGCCCCCGGCTCTGTCCCCTGCCCCGCGTCGGTGCCGCCGGCCATGCCTGACGGCGCATCGGTCGAGGGCGCTGCGCCGATGCCGGCACGCGTCTGCGCCAGTGCCTCGTGCAGCGTGCGGAACAGGAAATCGTGGATCAGCCGCTGCTCGCGGAAGCGCACTTCGCTCTTCGCCGGGTGCACGTTCACGTCCACGCCGACCGGATCGAGCGCTAGGAACAGCACGAACACCGGATGGCGACCGTGGAACAGCACGTCCGCATACGCCTGGCGCACGGCGTGGGCGACGATGCGGTCGCGGACCAGCCGACCGTTGACGTAGAAATATTGCTGGTCGGCCTGCGAGCGTGACGCGGTAGGCAGGCCGACCCAGCCGGACAGGCTCAGGCCCGCGGCCTCGTGGTCCACGCGCAGGGCCTGGCCGGGAAACTCGGGGCCGAGCACTTCGGCCACGCGCGCCAGCGCCGCGTGTTCGTCGCGTGCCGGCTTGAGCAGGCGCACCGGCTTGCCGTTGTGCGAGAGCCGGATATCGACACCCTCGCGGGCCAGCGCCAGCGATTTCAGCAGGTCGTCGATGTGCGCGAACTCGGTGCGCTCGGCGCGGAGGAACTTGCGCCGGGCCGGCACGTTGTAGAACAGGTCGCGCACCTCGATGGTGGTGCCCGGCGGATGCTGCGCGGGCCGCGCATCCTGCAGGCGACCGCCGTCCACGTCGATGCGCCAGGCGGCGTCCTGCCCCGCATGCCGCGAGGTGAGCGAGAAGCGCGCCACGGACGAGACGGAGGCCAGCGCCTCGCCACGAAAGCCCATGCTGGCCACGCGCTCCAGGTCGTCGAAGCTGCCGATCTTGCTGGTGGCATGCGAGGCGACGGCCAGGGCCAGTTCGTCACGCGGAATGCCGCCGCCGTCGTCGCGCACGCGAATCAGCCGGGAGCCGCCCTGCTCGATGTCGACCTCGATCCGGCGCGCACCGGCATCGATGCTGTTCTCGACGAGTTCCTTGACTACCGAGGCGGGTCGCTCGATGACTTCGCCGGCCGCGATCTGGTTGATCAGCTCGGGCGGCAGGGGGCGGATGGGCATGGATGACAACCTGACTGCGTTCAGGTTGAAAGCATAGCCCAAGGGCGCGGCGTCAGCTCGCGGGAATGACCATGACCGAGCCGACGCGGACGTTGTTGTCGTTCATCTTGTTGGCGATCTTGAGTGCGCCGACGGATACGCCGTACTGCTGGGCGATGCCGGTCAGGGTCTCGCCGCGGTTGACGCGGTGGAGGTCGCGCACGTTCTCGTCGGCACGACCCGACCGCGTTTCGACGCGATTCCGTGCGGGCGACGGGGAGGCCTCGGCCTTGGCAAGGGCCTTACGGCCGGGCGTCGCCACGCGCGAAGCCGCCTTGACGGCATCGGAGGCCACCGCACCGGCGTCGGACGCCACGGCAGGCGCCGCGGGTGCGGACGCGGCCGTCGCGGCCAGCGAGGTGCCGTTGCGCCGCGCGGCCTGCGCCGCGAACCATGTGCCCGGCGGCGGCATGGATTCGAAATAATTGCGCACGCCACCGAGCACGGCGGTAGCCAGCTCGCGGCGATGGCCGTCGTCACGCAGGCGGCGTTCTTCTTCCGGGTTGGTGATGAAGGCCGTTTCCACGAGGATGGACGGCACGTCCGGCGAACGCAGCACCACGAAGTTGGCGCGCTCCACGTAGCCGCGGTGCGTCGGACCCAGGCGACCCAGCGCCTTGAGCACGTTGCCAGCGATGGATTCGCTGGCCTGCATGGCGTAGCCCTGCTGGAGGTCCAGCAACACCGCCGCCAGCGAGTCGTCCTTGTCGTCCAGCGACACGCCGCCGACCAGGTCGGCGCGGTTTTCGCGATCGGCCAGCCAGCGCGAGGCTTCGGACGTCTTGCCGCGCGGCGACAGCACCCAGACCGACGAGCCCTTCGCGTCGCCGTTCTTGAACGCATCCGCGTGGATCGACACGAACATGTCGGCGTTGTGCTCGCGGGCGATCTCGTAGCGGCGCTTCAACGGGATGAAGTAGTCGCCGTTGCGGGTCAGCACGGCCTGCATGCCGGGCTGGCGGTTGATCTGGTCAGCCAGTTCGCGCGCCACCTGCAGGGTGACATCCTTCTCGCGCAGGCCGGTGGCGCCGCGAGCGCCCGGATCCTCGCCACCGTGGCCGGCATCGATGGCCACGACCACCTTGCGCTCACCACCGAGCATCGGCGGCGAACCCGCCGGAATCGTCTTGCCCGCCTTGCCGCGCCTGCTGCGCAGGGGAGCCACAGCGGGCGCCTCGGTGGGGGATTCGGCGATAGCCGTGGCGAGCGACGGCGCATCCGTATCCGACGGGCTGTTGTCGCCTGGATCGCTCTGGCCGCCGGGGTACAGATCGAGCACCAGCCGATAGCCGTAATCGCCGGCCGGCTTGAGCAGGAAACTCTTGGGCTTGGCGCGGGCGTCCACGGTAGCCACCACGCGGGCGCCGCCGCCCTGCTTCCCCGCCGTCATGGACTGGAACAGGCCCTGCTTGCCCGGCGCGGAGAAGTTGCCCGCCACGGTGCTCCCGGCGATATCCAGGACTACGCTGCCGGGCGTATCGCCCTGGGACATCTTGTACGTGGCGGGGCCGGACAGATCGAACACCACTCGGGTGTATTCAGGGCCGGCCCACACCCGCGCCGACTTGACGTCGGCGGCCAAAGCCAGGGCAGGCGCCAGCGTCGCGAGGGCGATCGCGCACACGAATCCACGGAATTTGAAGATGATTCCCCTCATACGGCCCGGATTGAACTCCATGCGCCCGACGAATGCAATATGTTTTCCCTTGATAATCCATAACCTGCGAAACCTTCGTCAACGCACGTACAGGAATGTCGTCCAAACGAGGACATGAGCGTCAGCGCGATAGTGCCGCGAGGATGCGCTGGCCGGACATCGAGCGGGCCTCCAGCCGTACGGCACGGCCGCCGTCGGCGTGGCGGAAATGGAGTTCCAGGTCGACCGGCGGCAACGCGCCCGCGCCACGCTCCGGCCACTCCACCAGCACGACGGCGCCGGGCTCAGCCAGGCTGTCCAGGCCGAGCCACTCCAGTTCGCCGGGGTCGGCGATGCGGTACAGATCGAGGTGGAAGGCCCGTCGGTCGCCGATGTCGTAGCCCTCGACCAGGCTGTAGGTGGGGCTCTTCACCCGCTCGCCCACGCCAAGGGCGCGGAGGAAGGCCCGGGCGAACGTGGTCTTGCCCGCCCCCAGGTCGCCATGCAGGAACACGACGAGGCCACCCTGCAGGGCCACGGCCAGTTCGCGGCCAAAGGCCAGCGTGGCGTCTTCGTCGGCAAGGACGCGTTCTTCGCCACTCATGCGGGCAACCCGTTGACCAGCCGGCGCAAGGGCTCCAGCAGGTCGCCGGCCAGCAGCCCCCGCTCGCCCTGCCGTGCGGCCACGTCCGCCGCGCGCGCGTGCAGCGCCACGCCCAGGCAGGCGGCCTCGTAAGGCTCGCAACCCTGCCCCAGCAAGCCGGCGATGATGCCGGTAAGGGTATCGCCCATGCCGCCGCTGGCCATGCCCGGATTACCCCAGGGGCAGACCGAGACCTGGCCGTCCGGCGAAGCGATCAGGCTGCCGTTGCCCTTGAGCACCACAACCGCCTTGAAGCGCCGCGCCAGCTCGCGGACTGCCGCGAAGCGGTCAGCCTGGATGACCCGTGTATCCCTCCCGAGCAGGCGGGCGGCCTCCCCTGGGTGCGGGGTCAGCACGACCTTCTCCGGCAGCGCGCGCGCATGGGTATGCAGCAGGTTGAGGCCGTCCGCGTCCAGCACCATCGGCAGGCCGGCGTCCAGCGCCGTGGTCCACAGCGCGTGACCCCAGGCCGCCTGACCGAGGCCGGGCCCCAGCGCGACCACGGATGCCTTGTCGAGCATAGGCTGCAGCGCCTGTGGACCGTCGACGCCATGCGCCATCAGTTCCGGACGCGCCGCGTTCATCGCCGGCACGTTTGCTTCGCGCGTGGCCACACTGACCAACCCCGCGCCGGTGCGCAGGGCGGCCTCCGCGGCCATGCGCACCGCACCGCCCGTGCCGTGGTCGCCACCGATGGCCAGGACGTGCCCGTTGTTGCCCTTGTGCGAATCCCGCGGGCGTCTCGGGAGGGAGGCTTCGACCAGCAGGCGCGCGTCGGGCGCTTCCAGGATGCTGCCGGGCAGGTCCAGGCCATGCCGTTCGACGTCGCCGGCGAGCGCAGCGCGATGGGTATGCAGGCCGCGCTTGTGCACGATGAACGTGGCCGTCGCCACGGCCTGCACCGCGACGCCGGGGCAATCGCCGGTATCGGCGTCGAGCCCCGAGGGCACGTCCAGGGCGAGTACGGGGAGGCCGGCAGCGTTGATCGCCTCGATGGCGAGGGCCGCCGCGCCCTCGGGCGCCCGGTTCAGGCCCGTGCCGTAAATCGCGTCGACGATGACATCGGCGGGAGCGAGTGCGGCCCAGGCGTTCCACGACAACACCGTGCCACTCGCGGCGACGAAGGCGTCGCGAGCTTGCATGGCGTCCGTCCCCCGTGGGGCTTCCAGCGCGACGAGATCGACGGCGAGGCCGAGATCCAGCGCGTCGCGAGCCACGAGGTAGCCGTCACCGCCGTTGTTGCCGGCGCCGCAGACCACGCGGAGGCGCCGGGCCTGGGGCCAGCGCTGGCGCAGCATGCCGAACGCCGCGGTAGCCGCGCGCGCCATCAGCGCAAAGCCCGGGATACCGAGGTCGCCGATGGCGCGCTGGTCGATCGTGCGGGCCTGCGCGGACGTGAAAAGAGCGATATCGAGGTTGGGCGAAGTCATCGGAGGATTATAGGAGGGGCAAGTAGAATGCACGCATGCCCGCACCCCCCGACACCGACTACGCCGCACTCGCCGACGACATCAAGCGTTGGGCGCGCGAACTCGGCTTCGCGGATGTCGGCATCGCCGGCACCGACCTGGGTAACGACGAGGCCTACCTGCAGCGCTGGCTGGACGACGGTCACCACGGCGAAATGGACTACATGGCGCGCCACGGCACGCGACGCAGCCGCCCGGCCGAACTGGAGCCGGGAACGCTGCGGGTGGTCTCGGTACGGATGGATTACATCCCGCCCGGCACGTCCAATGCCTGGGACGTGATCGAGGATGGCGAAAAGGCCTACGTCGCGCGCTATGCGCTCGGTCGCGATTACCACAAGGTGATGCGCAACCGGCTGCAGAAGCTGGCGGCACGGATCGGCGAGCGCATCGGCGACTTCGGTTACCGCGCTTACGTGGACTCCGCTCCCGTGCTCGAAAAGGCCCTGGCCCGCAATGCCGGCCTCGGCTGGATCGGCAAGCACACGGTGCTGATCAACAAGCGCGCGGGTTCCTATTTCTTCCTCGGCGAGCTGTATACCGACCTGCCCCTGCCCGTCGATCAGCCGGCCAGTGCGCACTGCGGCAGCTGCCGGCGTTGCATCGACATCTGCCCGACGCAGGCGATCGTCGCGCCCTATCGGCTGGATGCACGCAAATGTATTTCCTACCTGACCATCGAACTGAAGGGCAGCATCCCCGAAGCACTGCGTGCGCCGATCGGCAACCGCATCTTCGGCTGCGACGACTGCCAGCTGATCTGCCCGTGGAACAAGTTCGCGCAGGAAGCCACCGAGCCCGACTTCGCCCCACGGCATAGCCTGGACGGCCCGCGCCTGATCGACCTGTTCGCCTGGAGCGAAGCGGACTTCCTCTCGCGTACCGAGGGCATGGCGATCCGCCGCACCGGTTACGAAGGCTGGCTGCGCAACCTGGCCGTGGGCCTCGGCAACGCCCCCACCTCCGACGAGATCGTCGCCGCACTCCGCGCACGCGCGGACGATCCATCACCCATCGTGCGCGAACACGTGGCGTGGGCATTGGCCCGGCATGCCGCAGACGGCTGAGCGCACACCTCCCACTCGTCCAAGGCGCGCGACACCTGCACGACTTACCGCGTCGAGAATTACCGGATCGAGACCCTTCCGACGCACGTGAGGTCCGTGCCCCGCGTGTCGCCCACATGGACCAGTGGATAAACCTCGACATGCTGGCCGGGTCGGTCGAACGCATCGAAGGTCCATCGACCGTGCTCGCCACGCGATGTCTGCCGGGTGAAACCCCACTGCTCCAGCGCTGCGGTGAAATGAGCGAAGTCGGGTGAGCAGATGGCCTGCGGCGATGGCTCAGCCTCGTCGATGGGCGAGAACGCGAGGTCCACCCGTGGACCGATCGAGGGCACCAGCTGGCGTTGCACGCTGAACGACCAGTCGCCAGGAAGTTGCTGGGCGTAGCCGAAGTGGTCGGCGCTTACTCGCGTTACAGGTACGCCAAGGGCCTGACCCATGGACTCCGGCGTCAGTTCCGCCACGCTCCTGTGCGATCGGATCAGCGCCATGACGCCATCGAGCGCCTGGGTGGCCGTGATCCGGCCGGATGCCATGGCGCCGTGTGTAGCGGAGCTGCGCACGCCTGAAGCCGCGTGGGCCATATCCTTTGCGCACGCCACGGATGTGGCGAGCGCAAAGCTAAGAGCGACGGCGACACCCAGTGGGAGTGCCGCCGATGAACAACCGCGAGACGGCTGCCTCATGAAAAAGCTCAGGCCATGCCGCCCGACTTCTTCACGATCAGCATCGCCAGTTCCAGTGACTGCTCGTAGTTGAGCCGGGGATCGACCATCGACTTGTACGCGCGGTCCAGGTCCGTCTCCACCAGACCACGAGCACCGCCGAGGCACTCGGTGACGTTCTCGCCGGTCAACTCCAGGTGCACGCCGCCCAGGCGGGTGCCGGCCGCGGCATGGATGTCGAACGCCTGGTCCAGCTCGCCCGCGATGTTGGTAAAGCGCCGCGTCTTGTAGCCGTTGCTGGTGCTCTCGGTGTTGCCGTGCATCGGATCGGCGACCCAGAGCACGCGGCGACCTTCCCGCTTGACCGCCTCAAGCAGAGGCTGCAGCTGCGTAGCGATCTTGTCGTTGCCCATGCGATGGATCAGGGTCAGGCGACCCGGCTCCTCGTTCGGGTTGAGCACGTCGATCAGACGCAGCAGTTCGTCCGGCTGCACCGTCGGGCCGACCTTCACGGCGATCGGGTTGCGGATACCGCGGAAGTATTCCGAGTGCGCGCCGTCCAGCGCGGCCGTGCGCATGCCGATCCACGGGTAGTGCGTCGACAGGTTGAACCAGCCGTCCTGGCGCGGCACCTGACGGGTAAGCGCTTCCTCGTAGTGCAGCAGGAGCGCTTCGTGCGAGGTGTAGAAATCCACCCGGGAGTAGCTGGAGATCGACTGCCCGGCCAGGGTTTCCATGAAGCGCAGCGAATCGCCGATGGTGGCGACCATGCGCTTGTACTCGGCAGCCAGCGGCGAATGATCCACCCAGGCCAGGTCCCAATACTCGGGGTGGTGCAGGTCGGCAAAGCCACCGTCGATCAGCGCGCGGACGAAGTTCATCGTCATCGCGGAGCGGGCATGCGCCTTGATGAGCCGCTGCGGATCGGCGCGACGCGCGGCTGGCGTGAACTCGGGGCTGTTGACCAGGTCGCCGCGGAAGGCCGGCAGGGTAACGCCATCGCGCGTTTCGGTATCGGCGGAGCGCGGCTTGGCGTATTGGCCGGCAAAGCGACCGACGCGCAGCACCGGCTTCTTCATGCCGTGCACCAGCACCAGGCTCATCTGCAGCAGCACCTTCAGCCGGTTGGAAATGATCGGGCTGTTGCAGTCCGCGAAGCTTTCGGCGCAATCCCCGCCCTGCAAAAGGAATCGCTCGCCGTCCTGCGCTTCCGCAATGCGCTGCTTCAGGGTGAGGACTTCCCACGAGGTGACCAGCGGCGGCAATTCGCCGAGCTGGGTCAGGGCGTGGTTGAGCTCCGCCGCGTCTTCATACGTCGGCTGCTGGAGGGCGGTCCTCGAACGCCACGAACCCGGCGTCCAGTCGGCGGACGGGGGAACTACGGCTTTGAGGGAGTGCTGCATGACGGTGGTGCCTTCGTAATGGCGCCTGGAGCGGCGCAGGAGAAATCAGCGAACGGTGCGACGGAGGGCGACAAGCGCCCAGACGATCAAGGCGATGAACCAGAGCAGGGTCCAGGCCGGCATGGGCAGCCCGAGGATGGGTTCGATCTTTGCGCACTCGCCGGAACCCGTGAACGCCAGCTTCAGCATCTTCATGAAGGGGAAGGCGTCGAACAGGTAGCCCAGGCCGGGACCGCAGGCGGGAACCTGATCGGCAGGCAGCGATTGCAGCCACAGATGACGACCCGCGGTCGCCACGCCCCATAGACCACCCAGGGTGACGAGAGCTGCATAGATGGATCGGCCGCGTCGCGTCGCTGGCGCATGCAGGGCACCCAGCAGGAAGAACAGACCCATGATGCACACCGCGATGCGCTGGAAAATACACAGCGGGCACGGATCCAGGTGCATCACATACTGCGAATACAAGGCGAAGGCCATCAGGCCGACGCAGACGAGGAAGGCCAGCAGGTAACGCGAACGGAACGTCAGGGAGGAGAGAGCCATGGGTAACGGATAGGTGTCAGGACAACCACGTTAACCCGATGTGCATGCGTTTGTCAGCAAGCACGTGAAGTTTCGTTTGTAACCGTAATTCAATCACTTGCATAAAAAAAACCCCGGCAGGTCACCCGGCCGGGGTTCTTTGGGACAACCTTGGCGCTTACTCGGCGTCGACGGCTTCGGCAGCGGTCGGGCGATCCACCAGCTCGACATAGGCCATCGGAGCGTTGTCGCCCGGACGGAAGCCGCACTTGAGGATACGCAGGTAACCGCCGGGACGCTCGCGGTAGCGAGGACCGAGCTCGACGAAAAGCTTGCCCACCGCAACCTTATCGCGCAGACGCGAGAAGGCGAGGCGGCGGTTGGCGACGCCGTCGGTCTTGGCGAGCGTGATGAGCGGCTCGGCAACGCGACGGAGTTCCTTGGCCTTGGGCAGCGTGGTACGGATAAGCTCGTGCTTGATCAGCGACGACGCCATGTTCTTGAACATGGCTTCGCGATGGCTGCTCGTACGGTTGAGCTTGCGACCGGATTTCTGGTGACGCATGACGTGTACTCTCTAAGTCTGTTGTTATGAAAAGCCGGCCGGATGGACCGACGTTCCGCGGTTACCCGCTGATGCGAGGCTGTCAGTACGCCTCGTTATAAGAGGGCGGCCTCTATGGACCGCTGTCGATTCACGATGGAAGTGCACAGGGCATCCACCGGATGGCGCAAAGGAACGGGGCGATCGAAAAGCGATCGCCCCGTGTGGATCAGCCCAGCTGCATGCCGTGGGAAAGACCCGGCGGCGGCCAGTTTTCGAGCTTCATGCCCAGTGCGAGACCACGCCCGCCCAGGACATCCTTGATTTCCGTCAGCGACTTCTTGCCAAGGTTCGGCGTCTTCAA
Organism: Luteibacter sp. PvP120; assembly: GCF_054055715.1. Classification (NCBI taxonomy): domain Bacteria; kingdom Pseudomonadati; phylum Pseudomonadota; class Gammaproteobacteria; order Lysobacterales; family Rhodanobacteraceae; genus Luteibacter; species Luteibacter sp. PvP120. Next base: position 385,877 of record NZ_JBSRXP010000004.1, read on the forward strand.
CAGCTCGACTTCGGTCTTCTGGACCAGGTCGCCGATGTAGTAGATGCTTTCGGCCTTGAGGCAGTTCGCGGAACGGACCGTCAGTTCGAGATCGTCGATCGGACGCAGCAGCAGCGGATCGAACCCGCCCTTCTCCGCCTTGGTCGAATCGCTCTCGCGGCGCGAGAAATCGCCGAACACCGACAGCTGGTCGTTGATGATTTCAGCCGCCTTGCGGACAGCGTCTTCAGCACCGATCGTACCGTTCGTCTCGATGTCGAGCACGAGCTTGTCGAGGTTGGTGCGCTGCTCGACACGAGCGGCGTCCACTTCGTAAGCCACGCGCAGGACCGGCGCGAACGACGCGTCGAGCTGCAGACGGCCGATCGGCCGCGTCTCGTCATCCGGATGCTGGCGCGCGCTGGCCGGCTGGTAGCCGACGCCGCGACGAACCTTCAGGCGCATGTTAAGGGCCACATCCTTGGTGAGGTGGCAGATCACATGGTCCGGGTTGACGATTTCAACGGAATGGTCGACGGCGATATCGCCTGCCGTGACCACGCCCTTGCCCTTCTTCGAAAGCGTCAGGGTGACTTCGTCACCGCTATGCTGACGAATGGCGACATCCTTGAGGTTCAGCAGGACTTCGATCACGTCCTCCTGCAGGCCTTCCAGAGTGGTGTACTCGTGCAGCACGCCGTCGATTTCGACCTCGACGATCGCGCTACCCGGGATCGAAGAGAGCAGCACGCGACGCAGCGCGTTGCCCAGGGTGTGACCAAAGCCACGCTCGAGCGGCTCGACCACCACCTTGGCGCGGTTGGCGCCGAGCTGCTCGACGCTGAGGCCACGAGGCCGCAGCACACTAGTTGACGAAACTGCCATGCAAGGCTCCGGTGAAGATTACTTCGAGTAAAGCTCGACGATCAGGGCTTCGTTGATATCGGCCGGCAGATCACCGCGATCCGGCACAGCCTTGAACGTGCCTGCGAACTTCTTGCTGTCGACCTCGACCCACGACGGACGAAGGTCCATCGTGTCGAAAACCGTCGCTGCTTCCTGGACGCGCAACTGCGTGCGAGCCTTTTCGGTCAGCGAGACTTCGTCGCCCGGACGGACGTGGTAGGAAGGTACGTTGACCTTCTTGCCATTGACCGTCACGGCCTTGTGGGCCACGAGCTGACGAGCCTGGGCGCGGGTAACCGCGAAACCCATGCGGAACACGACGTTGTCGAGACGGCTTTCCAGCAGGCGCAGCAGGTTTTCACCCGTGTTGCCCTTCTGGGTCGAAGCCTTGGTGTAGTAGTTGCTGAACTGACGCTCAAGCACACCGTAGATGCGCTTGACCTTCTGCTTCTCACGCAGCTGCACTGCGTAATCGGACAGGCGGGCGCGCTTGTTGGCGCCATGCTGACCGGGCTTGGTTTCGAGCTTGCACTTGGAATCGAGCGCGCGAGCCGGGCTCTTCAGACCGAGGTCGACACCTTCACGACGCGCAAGTTTGCAGGTAGCTCCACGATAACGGGCCATGGGTATGCTCCTTAGACGCGACGCTTCTTGGGGGGACGGCAGCCGTTATGCGGAATCGGCGTGACATCGATAATGTTGAGCACTTTGTAGCCCAACGCATTCAGTGAACGCACGGCCGACTCACGGCCCGGGCCGGGGCCCTTGATGCGAACTTCAACCGTCTTCACACCGTAGTCGCCTGCAGCGCGGCCAGCCTTTTCGGCGGCAACCTGGGCAGCGAACGGGGTGGACTTACGGGAACCGCGGAAACCCGCGCCGCCCGCCGTCGCCCACGACAGGGCGTTGCCCTGGCGATCGGTGATCGTGACGATGGTGTTGTTGAAAGAAGCCTGCACGTGGGCCACGGCATCCGTGACGACGCGCTTGATCTTCTTCTTGGTTTTAACCGGCTTAGCCATAATCGGTATCCGTTACTTCTTGATCGGACGACGCGGACCCTTGCGGGTACGGGCGTTGGTACGCGTGCGCTGGCCGCGCACCGGCAGGCCGCGACGATGGCGCAGGCCACGATAGCAACCCAGGTCCATAAGGCGCTTGACCGCCATGCCGACTTCGCGGCGGAGGTCACCTTCGACCGTGTACTTAGCGATTTCGGCGCGGATCTTCTCCACTTCGCCTTCGCTGAGCGACTTGATGGGCGTGGTCGGAACCACGCCGGCATCCACACAAACCTGCTTCGCCCGCGAACGGCCGATTCCGAAAATGCTCTGCAGGCCGACCCAGACATGCTTCTGGACCGGCAAATTGACACCCGCGATGCGCGCCATGATGTACTGTCTCCGATGCGTTTCGTGCGCGGTAAACGCGCAATTCTAACCTGAATTAACCTAAACGGGAAGTCCTGCGGCGCTGGGCGCCAAGGGCTCCCCTACTTGGGGGCTTAACGTCCAATCTCAGCCACGGCGGAGATTGGACTTCTTGAGCAGACTCTCGTACTGGTGGCTCACGAGATGGGCCTGGACCTGAGCCGTAAAGTCCATCACCACCACCACCACGATCAGCAGCGAAGTGCCGCCGAAATAGAACGGGACGTGCCAGGCGTTCTGCATGAACGTGGGCACCAGGCAGACCAGTACGATGTAAATCGCGCCAACACCGGTAAGCCGGGTCATGACGCCATCGATGTAGTCTGCCGTGGCGCGACCCGGACGAATGCCCGGAATCAGCGCGCCCGAACGCTTGAGGTTATCGGCCGTTTCCTGCGAGTTGAACACGATCGCCGTATAGAAGAAGGCGAACCCGATCACCAGCACCGCGAACACGATGTCGTGGACCGGCTCACCCGGGCTCAGCGCCGTGGTCAGCCACTGCAACCAGCGCGACTGGTGGGCGGAACCGAACCAGGTCGCGGCTGTTGCCGGAAAGAGCAGAAGACTGGTCGCGAAGATCGGCGGAATGACACCCGCCATGTTGATCTTCAGCGGCAGGTGCGAGGTCTGGCGCTGGAACTGACGTTGGCTGCCCTGCTTCGCGTAATTCACGGTAATGCGCCGCTGGGCGCGCTCCATGAACACCACGAAGGCGGTGACCGCGAGAATCAGTGCCGTAACCATGAGCAGCTTCAGGACCGACAGCTCGCCGTTGTTCGCCATGGTCAACGTGTGCGCGATGGCACCCGGCAGACCCGCGACGATACCGGCGAAGATCAGCATGGAGATACCGTTGCCGATACCCCGCTCCGTGATCTGCTCACCCAGCCACATCAGGAACATCGTGCCGGCGGTAAGACCGACGACCGATGCCATGACGAAGCCGGCACCCGGCATGTAGACCACCGGACCGCTGGCGCCGACCTGCTTCTGCAGGGCGACCGCGATACCGAAAGCCTGGAATGCCGCCAGGCCGACCGTGCCGAAACGCGTGTACATGGTCATCTTGCGACGACCCGCCTCGCCTTCCTTGCGCAGAGCCATGAGCGACGGTACGACCGAGCCCATCATCTGCACCACGATCGACGCCGAGATATACGGCACCACACCAAGCGCGAACACCGAAAAACGCGACAGCGAACCACCGGAGAACATGTTGACCATGTTCAGCAGGCCGCCACCACCTTCCACCAGGCTCGTCATCGCCTCGGGATTCACGCCCGGAACGGGAATGAACGAACCGAGGCGGAAGACGATCAGCGCACCAATCAAGAAAAAGATGCGCTGACGCAGTTCCGTCAGTTTGCCCAGCGAGCCGAGCGTTGTGCCCTGCGCTGCTGCCACCTGATTACTCCACGCTGCCGCCGGCGGCTTCGATAGCCGCCTTGGCGCCGGCCGTCGCAAGCACGCCCGAGAGCTTGATCGCGCGATTGATTTCACCCTTCAGGACGATCTTGACCTTCTTCGCGCGGCTGGTCACGAGACCGGCGGCGTGCAGAGCGATCAGGTCGATCGTGTCGGCCTGGATGGTGGCGAGCTGGTACAGCATGACCTGCTGCGTGTCGGCCTTCTTCAGCGAGCGGAAGCCCACCTTCGGCAGGCGACGCTGCAGCGGCATCTGACCGCCTTCGAAGCCGACGCGGTGCGTGTTACCCGCACGGGCGTGCTGACCCTTGTGGCCGCGGCCGGCGGTCTTGCCGAGGCCGGAACCGATACCGCGCGCGACGCGGGTACGGGTCTTGCGAGCGCCCTTGCCGGGCCTGAGATCGTTAAGACGCATGACTTACTCCTCGACCCGAACCAGGTAATAGACCGTGTTGATAAGGCCACGGACCTGCGGGCTATCCTTCAGTTCGCGGACATCGTTGATCCTGCTCAGGCCCAGGGCCTTGACGCTCAGACGATGCCGACCCTGCACGCCACGCAGACCCTTGACCAGGCGCACGCGGACAGTACCGCCAGCGGCGGTTTCATTCTTCTTAGCCATTGCCGAGGACCTCTTCGATCGTCTTGCCACGCTTGGCGGCGATGCGCTTCGGCGAGGCGACGGCCTGCAGACCCTTGATCGTCGCGCGGACGAGGTTGATCGGGTTGCGCGAGCCGACGGCCTTGGCCAGCACGTCCTTCACACCAACCACTTCGAGGACAGCGCGCATGGCGCCGCCGGCGATGACGCCGGTACCCTGCGAGGCAGGCTGCATGTAGACGCGAGCCGCACCGTGGTTGGCCTTGATGGCGTACCACAGCGTGCCGTTGTTGAGTTCGATGGACACCATGTTGCGGCGGGCGCGTTCCATGGCCTTGGAAATGGCGACCGGCACTTCACGCGCCTTGCCATAACCGAAGCCCACGCGGCCTTCGCCGTCGCCGACGACGGTCAGCGCGGTGAAGCTCATCTGGCGGCCACCCTTGACGGTCTTGGCCACGCGGTTGACGGCGATAAGCTTTTCAAGCATGCCGTCCGAATTTTCGCGATCTGTCGAGGACATCTCTTTTCCTGATAGCCCGGAATGATGGTTAGCCGGGACTTCTGTTTACGGCTTGGTCGCCGCTTGGAGTTGTAGGTACATCGGGCGACACCGGCCCCGAAGGGCCGATGCCGTGGCCTGACGCCTCTTAGAACTTGAGGCCGGCCTCACGTGCCGCATCGGCGAGAGCCTTGATGCGACCGTGATAACGGAAACCCGAGCGGTCGAACGCGACGGCTTCGATACCGGCGGCCTTGGCGCGCTCGGCAACGATGCGACCCACCGTGGTGGCGGCCTCGACGTTCTTCTTGCTCTTGAGACCTTCGGAAACCGAGCTCTGCACGGTCGAGGCAGCTGCCACGACAGTGCCGTTCGGCGCGAAGACCTGGGCGTAGATGTGCTGACCGGTGCGGTGCACGCTCAGGCGGGCGACGGCGAGCTCACGGATGTGGGCACGGGTCGACTTGGCGCGGCGCAGGCGGGATGTATTCTTGTTCATCGTCTCGTCTCCAGAAAGCGGATAGGCCGATTAGGCCTTCTTGGCTTCCTTCAGGATGATCTTCTCGCCGGCGTAGCGAACGCCCTTGCCCTTGTAGGGCTCCGGCGAACGGAAAGCACGGATCTTGGCGGCCGTCTGGCCCACGAGCTGCTTGTCGGCACCCTTGATAAGGATTTCCGTCTGCGTCGGGACTTCGATGGTGATGCCTTCCGGCGCGTCGAACACGACCGGGTGCGAAAAGCCGAGGGACAAATTGACGGCCTTGCCCTGCAGCTGCGCGCGGTAACCCACGCCGACCAGCTCGAGCTTCTTCTCGAAGCCCTGGGCGACGCCGGTGACCATGTTGGCGATGATCGCGCGGGCGGTGCCGCCGAACTTGTCGTCGGCGCCATCGGCGAGGACGATCGAAACGACGCCGTTTTCCTGCGAGAGCGAAACGCCCGGCAGCTCGTGGGTCGTCAGGGTGCCCTTCGGGCCCTTGACCGAGACCGTGCCATTGGCAACGGCGAATTCAACGCCCTTCGGGAGGGTGATGGGGAGCTTGGCTACACGTGACATGTCGGTACTCCTTACGCCACCTGGCCGATGACTTCGCCGCCCAGACCCTTGGAACGGGCCTGCGCGTCGGTCAGGAGACCGGCGGAAGTCGAGATGATCGAGATACCCAGGCCGCCGAGGACCTTCGGCAGTTCGTCCTTGCCGCGGTAGACGCGGAGACCGGAACGGCTGACACGGGAGATGGTTTCAATGGCCGGACGGCCTTCGAAATACTTCAGCTTGATCTCGAGGACCGGCTTGCCCGCTTCGTCAGCGGTACGGGCGTCGAGGATATAGCCTTCGTTCTGGAGAAGCTTGGCCAGGGCCAGCTTCACTTTCGACGACGGCATACGGACAACCGCTTTGCCAGATGCCTGGCCGTTACGGATGCGCGTAAACAGATCGGCGATGGGATCAGTCATGCTCATAAGAAAAACCCTTGAGAGTACCGATATCCGTATGACCGGAAATCTTGAATTGTAGTGCCGATATAACGTCGGTCTGCATTGCGCAGACCAACGACTATAGCAGCAAGAGGCGCCCCGGACAAGTTTTGTCCAGGAGCGCCCTACCCCGCCGAAGCGGAGGCTGGTTTACCAGCTGGCCTTGCGCAGGCCCGGGACGTCACCACGCATGGTGGCTTCGCGGAGCTTGTTGCGACCGAGGCCGAACTTGCTGTAGACGCCGCGCGGACGACCGGTCAGTGCACAGCGGTTACGCTGGCGCGACGGGCTCGCATCACGGGGAAGCTTCTGCAGCTTGGTCTGGGCTTCCATCTTCTCGTCGTACGAAGCGGTCGCACTAAGGACGATCGCCTTGTATTCCGCACGCTTGGCAGCGTACTTCTTGACGAGCTTGGTGCGCTTGAGGTCGCGCTCGACCATCGAGGTCTTGGCCATGTTCTACCTGTGATCAGTTGCGGAACGGGAAGCTGAAAGCTTCCAGCAGCGCCTTGGCTTCTTCGTCGGTCTTGGCGGTGGTGGTGATGGAGATATCCATACCGCGCAGCGCGTCAACCTGATCGAAGTCGATTTCCGGGAAAATGATCTGTTCCTTGATGCCGAAGTTGTAGTTACCACGGCCATCGAAGGCACGGCCCGAGACACCACGGAAGTCGCGCGTACGCGGCAGCGAGATGTTGATCAGGCGGTCCAGGAATTCCCACATCTGGGCACGACGCAGCGTGACCTTGCAACCGATCGGCCAACCGTCGCGGATCTTGAACGAAGCGACCGACACGCGGGCCTTCGTCGTGATCGGCTTCTGGCCGGCGATCTTGGTCATGTCGGCGACCGCATTGTCGAGGATCTTCTTGTTACCGGCAGCTTCGCCGACGCCCATGTTGAGCGTGATCTTCGTGATGCGGGGCACCTGCATGACGTTCTGGTAACCGAAGCGCTCAGTGAGCTTCTGCATTACCGACTCTTTGTAAAACGTTTCAAGACGGGTCATGACTTCGGTTCCTTACGCGTCGACTTCTTCGCCGGAGCGGAACACGCGCACCTTGCGCCCGTCCTCGAGCGTCTTGGTGCCAGCGCGCTCGCCCTTGTTGGTGGCGGAGTTGAAGAGCTGTACGTTGGAGATATGGATCGAGGCCTCACGTTCGACGATCCCGCCCGGCTGGTTGGCCTGGGGGTTCGGCTTGGTGTGACGCTTGACCAGGTTGACGTTCGAGACGACGACGCGCTCGCCATCGACGCGCAGCACGTCGCCGCGCTGCCCCTTGTTCTTGCCGGTGATGACGACGACGTTATCACCCTTGCGGATACGGTTCATGTCTGGCCTCCGCTCAGAGCACTTCGGGCGCGAGCGAGACGATCTTCATGAACTTCTCGTTGCGCAGCTCGCGAGTAACCGGCCCGAAAATACGGGTACCGATCGGCTCGAGCTTATTGTTGAGGAGCACGGCTGCGTTACCGTCGAAACGGATCACGGAACCGTCGGCGCGGCGCACACCCTTGGCGGTACGAACCACCACGGCGTTGTACACCTCACCCTTCTTGACCTTACCGCGAGGAATGGCGTCCTTGATGGTCACCTTGATCACATCACCGACGCTGGCATAACGGCGCTTCGAGCCGCCCAGCACCTTGATGCACATCATTTCCTTCGCACCGCTGTTGTCCGCGGCGGAAAGCGAGCTCTGCACCTGAATCATGGCTGCTCTTCTCCTTAGACTTCAGCGCGCGTGACGATTTCGACCACGCGGTGATGTTTGGTCTTCGACAGCGGACGGCATTCCGCGATCCGCACCAGGTCACCCTCGTTCGCACCGGTCTCGTCATGTGCGTGGAGCTTCGTGGAGCGGCGGATGATCTTGCCGAGCAGCGGATGCTGCACCTGACGCTCGATCAGTACCGTTACGGTATGGTCCATCTTGTTGCTGATGACACGCCCCGTGAGGGTGCGCGCCGTCTTCGTGTTATCACTCATGTCCGCCGTCCTTACTTCTTAGCGCCGAGCACGAACTTCGTGCGGGCGATGTCACGCCGAACGCGGCGCAGCTGGTGCGGCTGAGTGAGCTGACCGGAGCCCTTCTGCATGCGCAGATTGAACTGCTCCTTGCGAAGGTCCAGCAGATCCTGCTTAAGCTCTTCCGCCGACTTCTGGTTGATATCTTTGCTGGCCATTACATCACCGCCCTGGAGACGAACTGGGTCTGGACGGACAGCTTGGCTGCGGCCAGACGGAACGCTTCGCGTGCCGTCGTCTCGTCGACACCTTCGATTTCATAAAGCATGCGACCGGGCTGGATCGGAGCGACCCAGAACTCGACGCTACCCTTACCGGCGCCCATTCGAACCTCGATCGGCTTGCGGGTGATCGGCTTGTCCGGGAACACGCGGATCCAGAGCTTGCCGCCACGCTTGACGAAACGCGTGATGCAACGACGGGCCGCTTCGATCTGGCGCGCGGTCAGCTGACCGTGCGTCGTCGCCTTGAGGCCGTACTCGCCGAAGCTCACGAGGTTGGAGTTGAACGCCAGGCCGTCATTGCGGCCCTTGAACTGCTTGCGGAACTTGGTGCGCTTAGGTTGCAACATGGCAACACTCCTTACTTGGCCGTCCGCTCGCGGCGGTTTTCACCACCATCGCGGCGCGACTGCTGAGGCTGCTGGTCTTCCTTCGACTCGGCCGTAGCAGCCGCCAGATCGAAGATCTCACCCTTGTAGACCCACACCTTGACACCGATGATGCCGTATTGGGTCTTGGCTTCGGCGGTGCCGTAGTCGATGTCCGCACGCAGGGTGTGCAGCGGAACGCGACCTTCACGGGCCCACTCGGAGCGAGCGATCTCGGCGCCGTTCAGACGACCGGAGACGTTGATCTTGATACCCAGGGCACCAAGGCGCATCGCGTTGCCGACCGAGCGCTTCATCGCGCGGCGGAACATGATGCGACGCTCGAGCTGCTGAGCGATCGATTCGGCGACAAGCTGGGCGTCGAGCTCCGGCTTACGGACTTCGCTGACATTGATGTGCGTCGGAACGCCCATCATGTCGGTGACTTCCTTACGCAGCTTCTCGATGTCCTCGCCCTTCTTGCCGATCACCACGCCCGGACGGGCGGTGTGGATCGTCACGCGGGCGGTCTTGGCCGGGCGCTCGATCTGGATCTTCGAGATGCCGGCGGCAGCGAGCTTCTTGCGGAGCATCTCGCGGACCTTAAGATCGGCCTGCAGATAAACCGCGTACTCACCCTTGTTTGCGTACCACTTCGAGTTCCAGTCCTTGGCAATGCCGAGGCGGATACCGGTGGGATGAACTTTATGACCCATCGTGTCTTACCCCAGTCAGTTGCCAACAACCACAGTGATGTGGCTGGTGCGCTTCAGGATGCGCGAACCGCGGCCTTTGGCGCGGGCGTACATGCGCTTCATCGCCGGACCTTCATCGACGAAGATGCGGGCGACCTTCAGCTCGTCCACGTCCGCACCGAGATTGTTCTCGGCGTTGGCGACGGCGGAGAGCAGCACCTTGCGGACAAGGTGAGCGGCTTTCTTGTTGGTGAAGGCGAGCACGTCGCTGGCTCGGCCCACGGGCATGCCGCGGACCAGGTCAGCCACCAGGCGTGCCTTCTGCGCCGAGATGCGGGCGCTACGCAGGATCGCTTTGGCTTCGGTGCTCATCACTTGCCCTTCTTGTCGCCGGCGTGGCCCTTGTACGTGCGGGTCACCGCGAACTCGCCGAGCTTGTGCCCGACCATGTTCTCGTTGATCAACACAGGCACGTGCTGGCGGCCGTTGTGGATGGCGATGGTCAGACCGACCATCTCCGGCAGGATCATCGAACGACGCGACCAGGTCTTGATCGGACGCTTGTTATTGGCGGAAACGGCGGCTTCCACCTTTTTCACGAGGTGCAGGTCGACGAACGGACCTTTTTTTAGAGAGCGCGGCATGATCGTTTCCTAATTACTTGCGACGACGCACGATGAACTGCTCGGTGCGCTTGTTGTTACGCGTCTTGTAGCCCTTGGTCGGCGTACCCCACGGCGAGACCGGATGACGGCCGCCCGAGGTCTTGCCTTCACCACCGCCATGCGGATGGTCGACCGGGTTCATGACGACGCCGCGAACCGTAGGACGAATGCCGGCCCAACGCTTTTTACCGGCCTTGCCGAGCTTGCGCAGGCTGTGCTCGGAGTTGCCGACTTCACCAATGGTGGCGCGGCATTCAACCGGGACGCGACGCATTTCGCCGGAGCGAAGACGCAGCGTGGCATAGCCCTGCTCGCGAGCGACCAGCTGGACCGAGGCGCCGGCGGAGCGTGCGATCTGCGCACCCTTGCCCGGCTTCATCTCGATGCAGTGGATCGTGGAACCGACCGGGATCGAACGAAGCGGCAGGCAGTTGCCCGCTTTGATCGGGGAGTCGGAACCGGACACGAGACGGTCGCCCACCGACACGCCCTTGGGCGCGATGATGTAGCGGCGCTCGCCGTCGGCGTAGCACAGCAGCGCGATGTGCGCGGTGCGGTTCGGATCGTATTCAAGACGCTCGACAACGGCGGCAATGCCTTCCTTGTCACGCTTGAAATCGATGATGCGGTACGCCTGCTTGTGACCGCCGCCGCGATGACGGGTGGTGATGCGACCGTAATGGTTGCGACCGCCGGTCTTCGACTGCGATTCGGTCAGGGGCGCATAGGGGGCGCCCTTGTACAGACCTTCGGTCCGTACGCTGACTGCGTCGCGACGACCCGGGGAGGTCGGCTTGTGAGTGATCAGTGCCATCTCAATTCAACTCCTGGCTCAGGCCTTGGCCGACACGTCGATCGTATGACCGTCGGCGAGGCGCACGTAGGCCTTGCGCTTGCCCTGGCGGTTGCCAGTGCGATTGCGGAACGACTTGACCTTGCCCTTGGTATTCACGAGGTTCACGTTCTCGACCTTGACGTCGAAAAGGTGTTCCACCGCTGCACGGACATCGGCCTTGGTCGCCTCAGGCGCCACGACGAAAACGTACTGGTTGTTCTCAGCAAGGCGAGCCGACTTCTCGGAGATGTGCGGCGCGCGAAGCGTATTGAGCGTGCGTTCGGTGCTCATGCGAGCCACTCCTCGACCTTCTTGACCGCGTCCACCGTCATGACGACGTAGTCGCTACCGACAAGGCTGACCGGATTCAGGGCCAGCACGTCGACGACGTGGATATACGGAATGTTGCGGGCGGACAGGTACAGCGCTTCGGTGGCGTCTTCAGACACCAGCAGCACGCGACCCTTGACTTCGAGCTCGGCGAGCTTCGCGATCATGCCCTTGGTGCTCGGGGCTTCCATCGACAGCTCGGTCACGACCTTCAGGCGATCCTGACGGTTGAGCTCGGCAACGATGGAACGAATCGCGACGCGATACGCCTTGCGGTTGACCTTCTGCTCGAAGCTGCGCGGCTTGGCCGCGAACGTCACACCACCACCGACGAAGATCGGGGCGCGGTAATCGCCGTGGCGAGCGCCGCCACCCTTCTGCTTCTTGAACTTCTTGGTCGTACCGGACATCTGACCGCGAGACAGCTGAGCCTTCGTGCCGGCACGGCCAGCCGCCTGATAGGCGGTGACGACCTGGTGCACGAGGGCCTTCTTGTACTCGCCGCCGAACACATCGTCCGACACGGTGAGCGCCTTGGCGCCAATAACGTTGAGTTCCATGGCGTCTCTCCTCAGCCCTTGGTCGTCGGACGGATCACGACATCGCCACCCGGCGCGCCAGGGACAGCGCCCTTGACAGCGATGAGGTGACGCTCGGCATCGACCTTGACCACTTCGAGGCCCTGCTGGGTGCGATTGACCGCGCCCATGTGGCCCGACATCTTCTTACCAGGGAACACGCGGCCCGGCGTCTGGCGCTGGCCGATCGAGCCCGGGGCGCGATGCGACAGCGAGTTACCGTGCGTGGCGTCGCCCATCTTGAAGTGGTGACGCTTGATGGTGCCCTGGAAACCCTTACCCTTCGACACGCCGGCGACGTCGACCGTCTGACCGACGGTGAAGACGTCATCCGCCTTGATCTCGGTGCCGATCGCGTACTTGCCTGCGTCTTCCGCGGAAACGCGGAATTCCCACAGACCGCGGCCCGGCTCGACCTTGGCATTGGCGTAATGGCCCTTCAGCGGCGAGGTCAGGAGCGAGGCGCGCTTGGCACCCGTCGTTACCTGCACGGCGCTGTAGCCGTCGTTTTCTTCGGTCTTCACCTGCGTCACACGATTCGGGGTCGCTTCAATCAGCGTCACCGGAATCGAGCGGCCGTCTTCGGTGAAGAGCCGGCTCATGCCGCACTTGCGGCCAACCAGTCCGATACTCATCTTCGTATCCTTTTATCCGCTCAGCCGAGCTTGATCTGCACGTCAACGCCAGCCGCGAGATCGAGCTTCATGAGCGCGTCCACGGTTTTGTCGTTGGGGTCGATGATGTCCAGAACGCGCTTGTGCGTACGGGTCTCGTACTGGTCGCGGGCATCTTTATCGACGTGCGGCGACACCAGAATGGTGTAGCGCTCAATCTTGGTCGGCAGCGGGATCGGGCCGAGGACCGTGGCGCCAGTGCGCTTGGCCGTCTCGACGATTTCGCTGGCCGAACGATCGATCAGGCGATGATCGAAGGCCTTGAGCCGAATGCGAATCTTTTGGTTCGCCATAAAACCGTGTCCTGTTATCGAAAGAACGTTCTTGTGATTCGGAGTGGCTTCTCGCCGCCCCGCACAACCCATGTAGCTACTTGCAGGTGTCGCGACGGGCCGCCGTGGCGTGGCATGAAGCCATCCGGGCGACCCGAAAAAGTCGAGGCGGACCGCATAAACGATCCGCCAGGACAGAAAAGTATAGAATACACAACGATACGGATCAACAGAGCTCTCGCTCCGTGACCCAGTCGGCACTCCATTCGGCATCCCTGCCTGCGAACTCGAAGCACATTCCGTGCGCCTCATTTCGCTGTGAGCCGTCGCCTTGAAGGCGATCTGGCTGATATAACTCGGCGACTATAGCGGATAGATCATAAAAAGGGAAGAGGCGTGCCATAAAAAAAGCGGAGGCTTTCGCCTCCGCCTCTTCGGGACACCCAGGCAGGTCGCCCTGCCCCGGCCGTCCTTCTTACTTGACGATCTTGGCGACGACGCCGGCGCCGACGGTACGACCGCCTTCGCGGATCGCGAAGCGCAGGCCTTCGTCCATGGCGATCGGGAAGCCCAGGGTCACCGAGATCTTCACGTTGTCGCCCGGCATCACCATCTCGACACCTTCCGGCAGCTTGATCGAACCGGTCACGTCCGTGGTACGGAAGTAGAACTGCGGACGATAGTTGCTGAAGAACGGCGTGTGACGACCACCCTCGTCCTTCGACAGGATGTACACCTCACCCTCGAACTCGGTGTGCGGCGTGACCGACTTCGGAGCCGCCAGCACCTGGCCACGCTCCACGTCTTCACGCTTCAGGCCGCGAACCAGCACGCCGACGTTGTCACCGGCCTGACCCTGGTCCAGCAGCTTGCGGAACATTTCCACGCCCGTGACCGTCGTCTGCTGGGTGTCCTTCAGACCGACCACTTCGGCCGGGTCACCCACCTTGACGATACCGCGCTCGACGCGACCGGTCAGCACCGTGCCACGACCCGAGATCGAAAACACGTCTTCCACCGGCAGCAGGAACGGCTTGTCGATCACGCGCTCCGGCTCCGGGATCCAGCTGTCGAGTGCGTCGACCAGCTTGATGATCGACGGCACGCCGATTTCGGACTGATCGCCGTCGAGGGCGAGACGGGCCGAACCGTGCACGATCGGGGTGTCGTCGCCCGGGAACTCGTACTTCGACAGCAGTTCGCGGACTTCCATCTC